>JAIRJW010000042.1 GCA_031260455.1 Fluviicola sp. | reverse complement strand
TACAATCCGGAATGTCAAATGATCTATTCCGAATTGAAAGCAAAAGATCTGGTTATCCTAACTATGGACGGAAAAGTGTGGCGCTACTGCAATGGCACAACAGAGGTAGAAGAAATCTGTGACGTGTTTGCAGACTCGGGTTTCAAAAAATCCGGCCTGATACCCTGGGAATCCAAACGTGGGGGAGACCAGCATATCCGTGTGCCGGAAAATGTGATTTATTTCAACCTGAGACAGGACTACGACGACAGCACGGGAAAGTATTCTAAAAAAGACTCGGGCTTTCCCAATTTTGCCCGCCTGAATCTGGAAGATGGTTCCGTGCAGCTTTTCGGAAAACTCCCTGCATACAGTCCCTACCAGGACTACGGTTTACACAGCTCACAATTCAGCTTGTGGATCGGCGATTCCATTATTACCTCCAATGCCTGCAACGGGGAAATAAAGATCATCAACACCCAGTCTAATAAAACCAAAACCATGCGTATAAAAAGCCGTTATGACACAATTCCCATTGAGAAATTCAATTACAAAGGAGATTTTTCGGATAAAAAGAATGCCAAATTCAAGCACGGCCTGCTGGCACCAAACTACGAATCCCTGTTTTACAACCCCTATAACGGAAATTATTACCGCATTTTTCACCCCAAAATGGAAGAATTCAATGCCGAAGGACTGAATAATACCGAATACGATAAAGAAGCCGTTTTGATGGTCTTTGACAAGAATCTGAAGCTGTTGGATGAGGTATTGCTACCCGTAAAAAGATCCCAGATTCTGAAGCTTTTTCCAATCAAAGACGGAGTAGCAATCACTTTACCGGATTCGTTCCGGTATAACGGATATAAGGGAACCGAGTCTTATACACGTGTTTATCTGAATGTTCACCATCGATGAAACGGAACCTGTACTCTATTATGCTTTTAGTCATTTTCTTTGGCTGCACGCATAAAGGAATGAATTTAACAAAAGGAGAAGCGCTCTTTATTACTAAATTACTGAACAAAAAGCCTGAATTGCGCCACGGAACACAGCTCATTTTTATTACAAACAAGTCGGAATGCGGCCCTTGCGAAGAACAGGTGCAGGCATTTTACAGTGAGGATTTTGAAAATCATCCGAAAACGTTTGTCGTTTCCCCGAACCAGCAGTATGGAAATCAATGGAAAGACACGCTTCAGTTTACTTACCGGGAATTAGGCAGCTACGGATTAATCCGGGTAACCGGAGCCGTACTGATTCTTGACCATGGAGAGTGTACTTTACTGGAATCAATAGATTTAGCTCATCTAAATCATCTCAAAGACCAAATATTGAAAGAATTACAAAACTGATTGGTTCCCGTATAAAACACGCGAAAGACGTTCTATCTCGGTTTTCGTATTAGAAGCATGAATACAGAAACGCAAACGCTGTATTCCTGCAGGAACGGTTGGCGGCAGAATGGCTTTTACTGCAAAACCGGACTGTTGCAATTCTTCTGCCTTTGCTTTGCAGGTTTCCCGATCCGGAAATTCCACCACCCGGATCGGTGAGCGGTTTGAACTGGTACTGGAATGCACCTGCAGCGAGAAGTAAGCGATATTTTGCTGTAACTGTTCTCTCAGCACACTGCTTTTGCTCAGCTCAACCTGATGCGCAATATGTTGGTAAAAACCTTCCGGGAGTGCTGTTGTGTAGATAAAAGACCGGGCAAAATTGATCAGGTATTGCCGCACTATTTCCGGGCAGCAAACCGCAGCGCCATGTGCTCCGTATGCCTTGCCGAAAGTAAACAGGCGGATAAAAACATCCTGCTGAATTCCCAGTTCGCAACACAATCCGGTACCTTCTTCCCCGAAAACGCCTCCCGAATGCGCTTCGTCAACGATCAGAAAAGCATCATATTCCCTGCACAACTGATTTATTTCGACCAGAGGCGCAATATCTCCATCCATGCTGTAAAGTGATTCTACCGCCACGAAAATACTTCCCCGTGCTTTTTCCAATTTTCGCTTCAGATCTTCCGGGTTATTGTGCTTAAAGGAATAAGCATTTGCAAAGCTCAGGCGGATTCCGTCGCGAACCGAGGCATGCACCAGCTCATCGTAAAGAATTGTATCCCCCTTTTGCGGAAGCGAAGAAAACAGTCCGAGGTTCGCATCATAACCGGAATTAAAAATCAATGCGGATTCCGACTGAAAATGATCTGCTAGCTGCTTTTCGATTGTTTCGACTATGCGGGAGTTTCCCGAAATCAGACGTGAACCCGTGCTTCCCCGGATTTCCACTGCATGAAGGACCTGCGCCAGACCCAGATAATCGTTCGACCAAAAATCAACCAATCCGTCAAACGACAAAAGGGAGCGCAAACTCCCCTTTTCCTGTCTGTCGTACAGACGTTTCTGAAACTTTGAATTCATTTCTTACGAAAAGGTTGTCACTTTTCTCGGAGTAAATCCTTCCGAAGCAGTTTTTGCTTCAGCCAGTTCTTTAGCTCTCTGCGCTGCCTGCTCTTTTTTCGCTTCAATAACCGGATCAGGTTGTGAAACCGGTTTTTCTCCGTCTGCGAATGCTTCTTTCGGGATCAGGCCCAGAACGGCAAACATTTCCTTATCCTCATTGAACTCCGGGTTTGGAGTTGTCAGCAATTTATCTCCTGCGAAAATGGAGCCTGCTCCGGCCATGAAGCACAAAGCCTGCCCTTCCATCGACATTTTGGTCCTGCCTGCAGACAAACGGACAACAGCCTCAGGGAATGCAATGCGCGTGGTTGCCACCATG
Source organism: Fluviicola sp. (assembly GCA_031260455.1). Taxonomy (GTDB): domain Bacteria; phylum Bacteroidota; class Bacteroidia; order Flavobacteriales_D; family Crocinitomicaceae; genus Fluviicola. The sequence continues at coordinate 28,979 of JAIRJW010000042.1, read as the reverse complement.
CGGATCATTTCCCATTGTTCAATCGGCTTCTGGTCTTCCAGCGGAGTTCCTTCCACTGCTACCAGCGCATTGATCGGAATGGATTCCGGTGGATTTTCCATTTCCATGTAGCTCATCAATAAACCGATGCGATCTTCAATGGCTTCACCCATTCCGATAATTCCCCCGGAGCAAACGGTAATTCCTGCTTTACGCGCATTTTCAATCGTATTCAAACGGTCTTCGTACTCACGTGTGGAGATCACATCTCCATAAAATTCCCTGGATGAATCCAAATTGTGATTATAGGCAAACAAACCGGCATTTTTCAAACGTTTAGCCTGATCCTCGTTCATCATACCCAGAGTACAGCAAACTTCCATATTCAGGTCATTCACCGCCTGCACCATTTCGATTACCGTATCAAAATCGCGGTTGTCACGCACTTCTCTCCATGCAGCTCCCATACACAAGCGGGATGAACCGTTCGCTTTTGCATTTTTCGCCTGTTCAACAACCGATTCCACAGTCATCAGTTTATGTGCTTCCACATCCGTGTGATAACGTGCAGCCTGTGGACAATAGCCGCAATCTTCCGGGCAACCTCCTGTCTTAATACTCAGCAGAGAAGACATTTGTACTTCTCTTGGGTTGTGAAATTGACGGTGAACCGTTGCTGCTTCAAACACCAGTTCCAACAAAGGCTTGTTGTACAACTCCAATAAACTTTCTTTGGTTTTATATGCTGGATTTACTTTCATTCTATTGAATTGAGGAGACAAATATACAAAGGATGCTCCGCCCGAAGTTGTTCAACAGCTGATATTTTTAGACAGTTGTTAATAACACGAAGTGAACAATCCTGAAAAACAGGGTTTTGTCCCAGGAATACAGCTGATTTGACATTTTTTGATTACAACCCGCTTCAGTCTGTTTAAAAACCGGATACCAGGCACACCGCATAAGCTTTCACCGCTTCACCAGCACCAAAAGAATCCACCTTTTCATGCGTGGTTGCCTTGATTGAAACACGATCTGTTTCCACTTCCAGGATTCCGGACAAAATTTCCTGCATTTGCGGAATATGCGGATTTACTTTTGGCTTTTCCAAAATAACTGTTGCATCAATGTTGACCACTGAAAAGCCTTTGCCCTTTATCAGTTTCATAACATTTTTCAACAGTATTTTCGAATCGATTCCTTTGTATTTCGGATCCGTATCCGAAAAATGGAAGCCAATATCGCGCAGGTTCAAAGCTCCGAGCAAGGCATCGCAAACAGCGTGAATGAGTACATCTGCATCCGAATGACCAACCGCACCAAACGAAGAAGGGAGTTTTAAACCTCCCAACCAAAATTCGCGACCTTCTTCCAAGCGGTGAACATCTACCCCAAAACCTATCCGGATATCCATTATTCCGGTTTAACCTTGGAATTGTTCAACTTATCACCCAAAGTAAAACGAAGTGTAAATCTCATCGTATTTGCCAGCGGGTTGTTTCTCTTCAACGCTGCCAGGTAAGAGAAGTCGAAGCTGAAAATGTTATATTTGAATCCAACACCTACCGTAAAAAACTGACGACCTCCTTTAGAAATGTTCTCATAGAAATATCCCCCACGCAATGCAAAAATATCATTGTACCAGTATTCCAATCCGGAACCAACCATGATTTCACGCAATTCTTCCGCCAACCTGGATCCTTTTTTCACCTGGTACGTTCCGTCGCTATTCTGAACCGGATCTCCGTTGCTGTCCCGGATCACTGTTCCCGGTGCATCATAGAAAGACTGAATCATCCCCACGATCACACCTACATTGCTGCTCTTCCCAGAAATCAAAGTGTTTTCCCCGTTGATTTTTTCATAAACAGCCGGAGTGGGCACCAACATTTTTGAAACATCCACACTCACAGTCAATTTATTGTACTTATCAATCTTAGCCGTATATGCATTTCCGATTTTCAGAGTCGTCGGAAGGAAATTCCTATCTGCCGTCTCCGTATAAGACACTTTGTTACCAATGTTTACGATTGTCAAACCGAAAGAATACACTCCGTTCACCTTGAACCAATTGATATCTTCCGTTCTGAAAGCGTAAGAAATATCCGCAATACCTGCAATTGCCGCCTTGGTTTCTGCTCCCGGAGTCACCAATCCGCCTGTCAGGTTGGAATAAGCGAATTTCCCGTTGATCCCGATACTGTGTTTTTCCGCCAGCCGGAAAGCATAAGCCAGCGTCAATTCAAATTCACTTGGCTTAAAATCGCGGATGTAATTATTGTTCGCATCGGTAAAGGTAATCTCTCCCAAACTGAAATAGCGCAAAGCACCTCCAACAACGTGTCTGTCGCCTACTTTTGCATAACCCGACAAATAAGACAAATGCATATCATTTGTAAGTTGTCTAAGCCAGGGCGTGTAGCTGATTCCGATTTCAGATTTATCTTCCGAGAAATTAAGCATCGCTGTATTCCACATTACAGAAGACGAATTCGCGCTCAAAGCTGTTCCCGCATCCCCCATTGCTCCTGATCTGGAGTCTGGATTGATTCCCAGGAATGGCATGGCTGTAGTAATGGTATTTAATTGAATGTCCTTCTGTGTAACTCCCTGTCCACCACTGGGTTGTGCGAAAGATAGATAACTAATAAAAATTGTAAAAATCAGTAACTTATGTGATAGCATGAATTATTTCAGTTTTAATTGTGACAAAAATACGCAAAACTTATGCTTTTATTGTGTAACTATTTTAAAAGAACCAACTTTTCCATTTTTTGAGCTTTCTTACCATCAGGAGTGGTAACTTTAAGCTGGTAAACATAAACTCCTTTAGCCAGTTGATCGCCGAAATCATCTCTTCCGTCCCAGGCAATTCCTTCCACACGGAACCCGTTTGTCGGAACCATTTGGTTGATTGTTTTCACCAAACGTCCAGAAACTGTGTAAATATTAATCTGAGTTTCCAGCGATGCGCAGGATTGGTTATGTTCGTACATGAAAACCGTGTGCGTTGTGAACGGATTCGGATAATTCAGTACGTGATCCAGTTGAATTTCCTGATTTTCCGTTACCGTAAAATCAAGGCGCACCGTACTTGAATTATTATTCACGTCCCACATTTTCACATCCAGCGTGTGTGATCCCACCGAAAGGTTACGAAGCGTGTACTGCAATTTTCCATTCTGATAGCTATCCAGGTTCGACTTGTAGTATTCATTCAAAACAATCGGATTTCCGGTATTTCCATCCAGGACAGCTGTAATGTCGTGCCCGATTCCGTTTCCGACCGTGTTGATTCCGAATTCGTCGTAAGCTTCAACCACCAGCAAAGGATTCGCACTTGAAATACTCCCGTTTACAAACGAATCATCATTCAGGTAAATTTTCAATTCAGGTCCCACATTGTCCACCGGCGGATTCGGGTTTATTCCCCCAACAATGAAAGTAGTATCCCAACCATCTGCATCTACAATCTTATTATCCGCATAATAGCTGATCTTTCCTCTTCCGTAATTGAAGTCAATATCTTTCGGAACCACGAATTCAAACTTGAAATCTCCGTTCGTCACGGTCGCGCGGCCTTTATAAAGGGCATTTTTCTGTGTTTTGAACGTAATGATTGGCGAATTCGGGTCATTTCCCAGAGTTTGTACACTCTTCGGTTTATCAAAAATAGTTGGTGCCAGAACTCCGTTAAAAGTAGTCAGCCTGTTTCCGTTGTAATCTTCCAGGTGACCTACCACATGCATTTTCGTCAGTGCCTTCACCGTATCCGCACCCATTGAAAGTGGTTTGTGATTGATCGAATCCGTCACGATTTTCCATTTTGGAAAACTGATTTTCAATGCCGGGTCACCAATGAGGTTGAAACATCTTCTGTTATCCGAAGAACCAGAAGAATTCTTCGTTCTGCGCATAATTTCACCGTAAGGCAAAGCATCAAAATTCGCATCGCGCTCAATCACATGGACAAATAAGCTGGCTACAACCTGCGTATTAATCGAAATGTAAACCGAACGCGTTGTAGTCATCAGGCAAATCGCACCTCCTTTTGGATTCAGGGAAATCAACTCACCGATTGACTCTCTTGAGGGATCATCGAACTTGGTAAATTCACAGGTAGCCGTTACGAACAAGCCCAAACGATTCAGGTTTGTCCAGGAATTCACTTGGGGAATCGTGATAATACGCTCTTCGGCAGCTCCCACTTCTCCGCCGTGTCCGATGTAGTTCATAATCAGAGTTCCCCGTTCCGCGCGGTCAGTGATCGCATTATTCACATCCGGATACCGGTGCCCACCTGTTGTTGAAATCTGTATATACGCATCCGAATAGATTTTCTCACAGTTCATTTCATTGGCCATCGATTGCACCTGGTTAAAAGCCGGTTCCGCATCAGCCGTAATAAATGTCCCGCCTTCTTCATCGTCCGTAATATTGGTATATACCAAACGCCAGTCTCCGAACATATTTGCCGCCTCATCAATACAACAACTGTTCTGGTCACTGGAAGCAATCGGTGAATTAATCCCGTTCTTCATGTAGTGTTCGATCTTATCCACCTGCGTTTGCGCATGCGTTGCATTCGAAATCAGCAGGCGGCCCACTCCGATATCCATCATATCCAGACCACTGATCGATTCAGTATTGTCAAGCAACCCAAAGTAATCATCCGTAACCAATGCAGCAATATGATTCTCCGAATTCAGGAATTCGTAAGTTGGGATCATATAGTTGTTCCCGGCTATCCGGTTTTTCGGATCGTAAGTCGCATCTCCGAACAAGCACAGGTATTTCGGCTGCTGAGATATATTTCCAGCAGCACGATCGTAAAACATCTTCACAAATCGTCTGATAGCCGTTGCATCCTGGTTTCCGGAAGAAAATTCATTGTAAACCTGCTCAATATCTACCACCGCCACCGCCAAACCGGTATTCTCATGCAGGTTTCCTAAACGAGTGGCTTGACTGAGGAATTGTTTCGGGCTGACGATGATATAGTCGTATTGTCCCAGAGCATGTAAATCCTGATTTTCAACCTGTTTTACAAATGCTGGCCTCAAAAAACTTGTTCCGTTGAAAACCATGAATTCCCTGAGCGTATCTGTACTTTGTCTGAAAGTAAAAGTTCCACCACTCAAAACACCTTGTATTTCCTGCGGATTGGTTTTGGAAGTCACATCCCACACACGACTAGCTGAAGTCATCCCGGTAATAGAAAACGCACTCACATTTCCTGCTCCTACCGAATTCACATCGCGGAACAACATCGAACTTCCATAAAATGCCAGGCTTCTCCTGCCAACGATACGGATATAATCCAGGTATGCTTTTACGGAAGGACTTACCCTGTTCAAAGTGAAAACCAGGTCAATGGCAGACGAAACTGGTGTAAATGTAAAGTTCGATGCATTGCGGATATAGTCCTCTCCGGTTGAGTTCAAAGGTGCATTGTCAACTTGCGATCCGTTATAAACAACCCGGAAGCTGTTCCCGGAAGAATTCGAGTTGGACGCAACGGCATACTGAACCTCCATAAGTGTACTCATATCCACATTCGGAACATTGAACCTGAAAGTTTGTGTCAGATCGGCATCGAATTGCTCTCCATACCAGCGCTGTCCTCCCTGGACCAGGTTCACCGATTCAACTTCGTGAATATCATAATATGTATATGAATTTACATTGTTGGTAACCGGTTGGGTTATTTCCGGCAAATTCTGAATGCGCAGCGGAAGATCCGAAGCATCGATATGAATGAAATAGGTATTGACAGAACTATAAATATGCATATCACGGTTGAAGTTTGTTCCCAAGCTGCGAGTCCACTTATTTGGCCCAGCACCAAAAAACAGGAAATATTCATCATCCGAAAAAGCCGTATCCGCATTCCCCACAAACTGGATTGCGTTCTTTTTCAAATCATCCATGTACGGATCGCTGTTCAATTCGGAAAGTCTTCCGTCTGCATTTCCATAAAGATTGATGGTTTTTGGATCCAGGTTGTCCATGTTAACCCCCATACTTTTGAAAAATGCTTTATTTAACTGATAAACCCCATCTGCCGGAACGGAAATCTTGTACCACAAACCACTACTCAAGACAGAACTTGTTACATAACTTTTCAGTTGATTCACACTGGTAGCCGCTGTAGCCGGGGTAATCCGCAATTTATAGGAAACTACCTTCTGAAATCCGCTGACAGTCTGAAAGTAAGGCACGCACTTCGAGCGGATGAAGTTCTCATTTCTTTCTTTCGAAATTTTGGCTTCGATCTGTGCTGTAGAAGGCAGTGGCTCTTTAATGGCATTCAGATAGCTGATTTCGTATTGTTCAAGTGGTGTAGTCTGCACATCAACAATTTGTACCTGGTATTGTCCCGGTTTAAATTTTTGCTGAAATGAATGAACCGGTAATTGGTTTTCAAAATCTTCTCCCGAAACGAAAGGAACTGTTGTCTGAGCACCATTAATAGCCAGTTCCCGGGGCTTAAGCCATTCAATTTCAACCGAAACATCCTGGGCAACAACCAAATGACTTGTAAAAAGTAAAATGACGAGTCTGTAACAATTGTTAAAAATATAGCCTGCCTGTGTTTTGTCGTTTTTCATAGTACAAAATTCGAAAACTAGTTGAATGTTCACTCAAACGTATGAATTCTTTTTTTATTTTCATGTTTCGGCGATTTAGTGGTAACCATTGAATTTTTTTTTCGTAACATTGGCAAACCAATGCTACACATTACATAGCTTGAAATATTCTTAACCGAATGAGAAATATTAAACTAATGGCGTTTGTCGGATGTCTTTTGGGATCATGTCAGATATATGCGCAGGACCCGACATTTACGCAATTTTATGCAAACCCTTTGTACCTGAACCCCGCATTTGCCGGATCATACGGATGTGCGCGTTTTGCTATGAATTATCGAAACGAATGGCCAAGCCTCTCAGGAAACTACGTTACTTACAGCGCATCCTATGACCAGTATTTTAAAAACATTTCAGGAGGAATTGGCATTCTAGCCACTCACGACATGCAAGGTCAGGGAACAATCAACACCTCCATGCTTGGACTGATTTACTCTTATCACTTAAAAGTAAACAGAAAGTTTGCAATGTTGTTCGGTGTTCGTGCTGCCTGGTACCAGAAATTCCTGGATTGGGATAAACTGACCTTCGGAGACCAGATTGACCCAAGGAGAGGGTTCATTTACCAGACGGGAGATTTACGTCGTGGCGGATCGAGAGGATTCTTCGATGCATCAGCAGGTTTTGTAGGATATTCGAAACATTTCTTTTTTGGTGCAGCAGTTTATCACCTGAACATGCCAAACGAATCCGTTATTATCGGGAATTCTCCAATGCCTATGCGATTCACAGGTCACATCGGTGCTGAAATTCCCTTGGGAGGAAAATCCAAATATCAGAATACCACTTCGATTATGCCTAACATCATTTATCAATATCAGCAAGGTTTCCAGGAAATCAATATTGGTACCTATATCAAATACGGGGCATTCAATGCTGGCGTATGGTTCAGAAACCGGGATGCCTTTATCCTCACTATCGGGATTCAGACACCCTCCTTCAAAATCGGATATAGCTATGATGTAACCGTTTCACGATTGAATAATGGCGTTTCAGGTGGGTCTCACGAAGTTTCGCTGGGTATCTTTACAAAATGTAAAGGCCCTGTAAAAACATTCAAGACAGTCTCTTGTCCTTCATTCTAAATATTTTTTGTAACCTTTTGTTGATAATCCGTTTATAAGCTTAACTTTGGTCTCCCGAAAATGAAAAAACAAACCAGGCATATGAAAATGTTGCGTTTATTTATCTTAGCAATTGCCGGTGCGGCGATAGCTTCGTGTAGTCGAGATGTATCCTCCTCAACGGGATGGGATTACAACAATGTGAATCACGGAGGTTTTCAAAAAGTTCCTTTTGTGGACCAGGAAACAGGTCCGGGGCTGATCCTGATTGAAGGTGGTACATTTACAATGGGAATGGTTGAACAGGATGTCATGTTCGACTACAACAACCGTCCAGCACGTGTAACGGTTTCTTCTTTCTACATGGATCAAACGGAAGTTACAAACTTCCACTGGCTGGAATACCTGTACTGGCTGAGAAGATCTTACGAAAAGTACGACATGGTTTACAGAAATGCGCTGCCAGATACACTTTCATGGAGAAGCCCTTTGGCATTCATGGATAAATATGTGGATTACTACTTGCGCCATCCTGCATACAGAGACTACCCGGTAGTTGGAGTTTCCTGGTTACAGGCTACTGACTTTTGTAAATGGCGTACTGACCGGGTAAACGAATACATTTTGATCCGCGAAGGAGTTTTGGGATGGGATATTGATGCGGCTGACGCAGAAACATTTGATACGGATGCTTACCTGGTGGGACAATTTGAACAAGATCCTGAAAAAGGTGGTAAAAAATTAAAAGATACAGATCCAACTCACAGAGACGGGAAGAAATTAGGTGAACGTATTGTACGTATGGAAGATGGAATTCTCCTGCCAAGATACCGCCTCCCAACTGAAGCTGAATGGGAATTCGCAGCATTGGGACTGATTGGAAACCTGTCTGAAGGAACAGAAGTTATCACAGAACGTCGCCAGTATCCCTGGAATGGCCACTTCGTTCGTCAGGACAACAAAGAATTCACTGGTATGATCCGTGCAAATTTCGTTCGCGGAAAAGGAGATTACATGGGGGTTGCAGGACGCCTCAATGATGGCGCCGATGTAACTGCTCCGGTTGAATCTTTCTGGCCAAACGATTACGGTTTATACCACATGGCTGGTAACGTTTCAGAATGGGTCATGGATGTTTACCGTCCGTTGAGCTCAGAAGACTTTGATGAATTCCGTCCTTTCCGGGGAAATGTGTTTCAGACAAAAGTATTGAATAACGACGGTTCTGTTGAACAGAAAAACCAGCAAGTAATGTATGATGTTCACGGTATGAAAGAATACCTGAATGCTTTCGAGCGAGTGCGTTACCAGCGTATATCTGCAGCAAACCACGATCCGAACGATTCAATCATTCCATCCGGACTTCAAATGCACAACAAAGCTGAATTTCGTACACAGCGCGGGGTAGCTCCGGATCCTTACTATGTTTCTCATGGCAAGAAAAAAGATTCTGTTGAATTAGCCCTGATTGCTGATATCAACGCGGTACTAGACAAAGCAATCGCTGATAAGAATGACAAATACGACATTGAAGCCTCTGCTTTGGTCCAGGATGAAATCTACGAAGGAATCTTCGCCGACAGAACAAGACAAGGTCGTGATGAAGAGTATTCGTTCGAAATCATTCCGATGCTTCGCGAGGGATTCAGTCAATTCATTATTGGTACACCAGGTAAGCTGAAATATCGCAATGTAACGGAAGAAGAAAACATCGGGCGTTTGAACTATCGCAAAGACGATTACATCGACTATCTGGATGGTGACATTGAAAGCTCTATCTATTATGATAACGATGACCGCAAAAACGGAATCAACGAGGCAACCCGCGATCCGCACCTGATTATGTACCAAAGCCAGTACGAAACTTACGATTTGAACGGCACCCCGATCAAACCGGAAGACAGAACATCCTGGCCAACAACGTTGATATCGGATAAATCACGAGTTTACAAAGGAGGCTCCTGGAGAGATCGTGCCTACTGGTTGAATGCAGGGTCAAGAAGATTCCTTGACGAGGATAAATCAACCTGTACCATCGGATTCCGTTGCGCAATGGATCGCGTAGGAAGTCCTGTAGGAAACAACTACGGTAAGAAGAAACAAAAGAAAAGATAACAGATACGAATATCAGTGACCCCGCTCCCGTATGTATGGGACCGGGGTTTTTTATTGCATCTATGGAAACACTTTACACACTATTTCAGTCAAGTACGGGAGTTGAAACCGATACCCGGAAAATCCAGACAGGTTCTTTGTTCTTTTGTCTGAAAGGAGCAAACTTTGACGGGAATACCTTTGCCGAAGAAGCATTGAAACTGGGAGCAATTGCTTCCGTTGTAGATAACCCGGATTATCATATTGAAGGAAAAACAATTCTGGTAGATGACACATTAAAGGCGTTGCAGGGCCTCGCACACCATCACCGCAATCAATTTAGCATTCCAATTATCGGAATTACCGGAAGCAACGGCAAAACCACTTCTAAAGAATTAATATCGGCAATTTTAGGCACACAGTTAAAAGTGCATTTCACGCAGGGAAATCTCAACAACCACATTGGAGTTCCGCTCACTCTGCTTCAGATGAACAGAACTCATGAAATAGCGGTTATTGAAATGGGGGCAAATAAACCGGGAGACATCAAAGAATTAGTCGAAATTGCCTTTCCTACTCACGGAATCATTACCAACATCGGGCAAGCCCATCTGGAAGGATTCAAATCCCTGGAAGGAGTGATAAAAACCAAAACAGAGTTGTTCGACTTCCTGGCAAAGCCTGGAGGACACATCTTTGCCAATAAACAAGACGAAACAATAGTCAACAGGCTTCCTGCGACTACCCAAAATCATTTCTACAACGATCCTTCCGAGCTAAACGGTGAACTATTGAGCCTGGATCCGTTCGTAAATATGAAATGGAGTGAACCGGATTATAAAAGTCCGGCAATTGCAACCAATCTGGTCGGTGAATACAATTTCATTAACTTCCTGGCGGCAATCCGGATCGGACGCTTCTTCGGAATAAGTCCTGAGAACTGCAATAAAGCGATATCGGATTATCAGCCGACTAATAATCGTTCGCAAGTCACAAAAACGGGCAAAAATACCCTGATTGTGGATTGCTACAATGCCAATCCAACCAGCATGCGCTCTGCCTTGTCCAGCTTTGCAAAAATTGACAATCATGCGAAGATTTTTATCCTGGGCGATATGCGGGAAATGGGTGACGATGCTCCGATGGTTCACGAAGAAGTCATTCAGCAGACAATTGATCTGCGTTTGAGCGGTTTTTTTATCGGGGAAGAGTTTTTAAAATTTAAAGGCATGCATCCGAATGCGATTTTTTTGAGATCAACCGAGCCGTTGATAGAGCATTTTACACACAATCCTCCTTCGGATTTGCTGATCCTGCTGAAGGGCTCACGTGGAATTTCGCTGGAGAAGGTAATTCCATATTTATGAAAAACATCGCCAGACGTAATATTGCGGAATTACATCACTATTGAGAAAAAAGCCAATTCGAATAGATATAAAACCAGTTGAGGCAAAAGATTTTCGCCCTCAACTGGTTTTATCGGCTTTTTATTTTTCAATCAGCCAGAATACCTCTGGAAATAACAATTTTTTGCACTTCGGAAGTTCCTTCATAAATCTGAGTAATTTTCGCATCACGCATCAAGCGCTCCACATGGTACTCTTTTACATAACCATAACCTCCATGAATCTGAACAGCTTCTACTGTTTGTTCCATTGCCACTTTGGAAGCGTACAATTTCGCCATAGCAGAAGACTGATCGAAATTTCTTCCTGCATCTTTATCTGCTGCTGCACGATAAACCAGCAAACGAGCCGCTTCGATTTCTGTAGCCATATCAGCAATTTTAAATGCAATAGCCTGGTGCTTGTAAATCTCTTTTCCGAATGCTTTTCGCTCTTTCGAGTAAGCAGCAGCCAGTTCAAAAGCTCCCGCAGCGATTCCCAGCGCCTGAGCAGCAATTCCGATACGCCCACCAGAAAGCGTCTTCATCGCAAACTTAAATCCGAATCCGTCTTCTCCGATGCGGTTTGCTTTTGGAACTTTCACATCGTTGAACAACAATGTATGTGTATCACTTCCGCGAATTCCTAACTTGTCTTCTTTTGCACCAACAATGAATCCTTCCATTCCACGCTCTACGATCAATGCGTTGATTCCTCTGTGCCCCAGTTCCGGATTTGTCTGAGCAATCACAATATATGTAGAAGCGGTAGAACCATTCGTAATCCAGTTCTTTGTTCCGTTCAACAGGTAGTAATCTCCCATATCCACAGCAGTTGTGCGCTGAGATGTTGCATCTGATCCCGCTTCCGGTTCGGACAAACAGAAAGCACCGATTTTCTCTCCTTTTGCCAAAGGAGCCAGGTACTTTATCTTCTGCTCTTCATTTCCAAACTTTTCCAATCCCCAACAAACAAGAGAATTGTTTACAGACATACAAACGGAAGTAGAAGCATCCACTTTCGAAATTTCCTCCATTGCCAATACATATGACATGGTATCCATTCCACCACCACCATACTTTGGATCAACCATCATTCCCAGGAATCCCAGTTCACCCAATTGCTTGATTTCCTCCACCGGAAATTTCTGATCTCTGTCGCGATCAATTACCCCAGGTTTCAAAACGTTTTGAGCGAAATCACGAGCAGCTTCTTTAACCGCCCTTTGTTCTTCTGTCAATTCAAAATTCATCTGTATCGCAGTTTATTTTATATTTGTTCAGAAGACAAATGTACCTATAAAAACTTAATTTTCGTCTTTTATGAACTCATTCAGGATAATCGGCTTAATGTCAGGAACTTCACTAGATGGGGTTGACATCACATACGCAAGTTACACCCGGGTTTCAGACCATAACTGGGAGTTCGTGCTTCACGCTTCTAAAACCTGTCAGTTCAACGAAATACTACTTTCCAGCCTGCATGAAGCAACCAGATTTTCAGGTTCGCAGCTAGCTACCTTGAATCACGATCTGGGCGTGTTTTTTGCCTCCTGCATCAATGAATTCATTACCGAAAACAACATCTCCAAAATGGAAATAGATGCCATTGCTTCACACGGACAAACCATTTTTCACCAACCCGCACGCGGATTCACCACCCAGATCGGAAATCCCGCAGTGATCGCAGTCAAAACCGGAATCCGGACCATTGGCGATTTCAGAACGAAAGATGTCTTGTATGGCGGACAGGGTGCTCCGCTTGTTCCGATTGGCGATTATTACCTCTTCGGCTCAAAAGCAGATGGGTTCATTAACATCGGCGGATTTGCCAATATCAGCTTCGAAGAAAAGGGAATCGTAAAAGCCTGCGATATCTGTCCGGCAAACCTCCCGATGAACAAACTGGCACGCTCCAAAAATCTGGAATACGACAAAAACGGCGATCTGGCAAGATCCGGAGAACTGAATTATTTCCTGCTGGATTTGCTCAACAGCCTGGACTATTACCAGGAAGAAGGGCCGAAATCACTTGGAACCGAATGGCTGGAACAGCACTTTTACCCTTTGCTGAAATTCGACAAGGATATCGAAAACAACCTGGCAACGGTGGTGGAACATATTGCCATTCAACTAGGGGAAATGTGTACAAAAAATAAGCTCACGCGCGTTATGATAACCGGTGGCGGGGCCAAAAACACCTTCCTGATCGAGCGCTTCAAACGCTATTACCAAGGTGAAATTATCCCGGTTGACAAAGACCTCGTTGACTATAAGGAAGCACTCATTTTCGGTTTATTGGGAGCACTGAATCTGAGCAATGAACCCAATTGCCTTTCCAGTGTAACCGGAGCAAGCAAAAATGTGACCGGAGGAGTTCATCATCTCCCTTAAAAATTACGTACTTACGGAAACATCTTAATCCGATGTTTTCTTTTCATGCTAAAAGATCAATAATTCCTACTTTTGCAGCTCAATATTATAAGGCTATTAATCGAAGAGCAATATCATGAAAGATTTACTTCACAAGTTTGAAAATAAACGCCCCGAAATCGTATTTGAATGGAAAGATGCCGAAACAGACGCAGAAGGATGGGTTGTTATTAATTCCTTACGTGGCGGTGCCGCAGGAGGTGGTACACGGATGCGTGTTGGTCTGGACAAACGCGAAGTGGAAAGTCTTGCAAAAACGATGGAAGTGAAATTCACCGTTGCAGGGCCTCCAATCGGCGGAGCAAAATCCGGAATCAATTTTGACCCGAAAGACCCGCGTAAAGAAGGCGTTTTGAGAAGATGGTACGCAGCTGTGACGCCACTTTTGAAGCATTATTACGGAACAGGCGGAGATTTGAACGTAGATGAAATCCATGAAGTGATTCCAATTACGGAAGATTGTGGAATCTGGCATCCGCAGGAAGGTGTCTTTAACGGACATTTCCAGCCGAGAGAAGCACAAAAGATCAACCGCATCGGACAGTTGCGCCAGGGAGTACTGAAAGTAATCGAAGATACGCAATACAGCCCGGGTGTCGGGAAGAAATACGTAGTTGCCGACATGATCACCGGCTATGGTGTGGCACAATCCGTGGCACATTACTATCATATCTGGGGCGGTAATATCCAGGGAAAAAAAGTGATTGTACAAGGCTGGGGAAATGTAGCTTCAGCAGGAGCTTACTACCTGGCTCAGGCAGGAGCAAAAATAGTTGGAATCATTGACCGCGTGGGCGGGATCATCAATGAAGAAGGCTTTACATTCGAAGAAATCAAAGACTTATTCCTGACCAAAAACGGCAACGAAATTGTTTACCCAAACCTGCAATCATTTGAGGAAATCAATGCGAAAATCTGGGATATCCAGGCAGATGTATTCATTCCGTGTGCAGCTTCGCGCCTCATTACACAGGAACAGGTAGAACGCATGATCAAATCCGGAGTTCAGGTTATTGCAGCCGGAGCGAATGTTCCGTTTGCAGACAAGGAAATTTTCTTCGGACCGATTGCAGATTACGCAGACAATCACCTTTCCGTGATCCCGGACTTTATTTCGAATTGCGGAATGGCTCGTGTTTTTGCTTACCTGATGAGCAACGATTTGAAAGAATTGACAGACCAGGGGATTTTTGAAGATACCAGCAAAATCATTAAAGATGCTTTGCTAAAAGCACACGCAAAAAATCCGGCGAAAACCGGGATTTCAAAAGCTGCTTTTGAAATTGCATTGAACCAATTGATTTAATATGAATACATCATGTTGTTCGGAGAGTTAAAGAACTTAACCTCTTTGAGCTTTTGAACATCATTCAAAAAAATAGTTGATGGCAAAGAGAAAGGCGGATAGCCGGATTTTTCGGAAGTTTTTTGAAAGCGAAAAATCAAGCGGGTTAGTACTGATTGCTTTTACGATTCTTTCACTGCTTTTAGCCAACTCTTCTATCAAAGAGCATTATACAGAACTCAGGGAATACTCTTTTGGAGGATTAAGTATCGAACACTGGATTAATGACGGCCTGATGGCTGTTTTTTTTCTTTTGATTGGGCTGGAACTCAAACGCGAATTCCTGGTTGGAGAACTTTCTTTACTCAAAAAAGCAACACTTCCTATCTTCAGTGCTGTAGGTGGTATGCTGGTTCCTGCAGGAATTTTTATCCTCATCAACTTCGGGAAATCGGGAATTGCAGGCTTTGGAATTCCAATGGCAACTGATATTGCCTTTGCCTTGGGAGCTCTGTCTCTGTTGGGAAACAAAGTCCCCGCCTCTCTAAAAGTGTTCCTCACAGCCCTTGCTGTTATCGATGACCTTGGGGCCATTATCGTGATTGCAGTTTTCTATACCAAAACCATTCTATGGGGCAATTTGGGAATTGCACTGGGAATTTTTGCCTGTCTGTTGGCATTCAATAAACTGAAAATAAATTCCTTATGGTTTTACCTACCCCTGGGAATCGTGATATGGTATTTCATGCGCCATTCCGGAATTCATGCAACTATTACAGGAGTTTTACTGGCTTTGGCAATTCCATCATCCGGCAAGAACCCTGATGCTCATTCGCCTTCGGATCGTTTACAGAAAGCTCTACATTATCCTGTTTCTTTGATTATTTTGCCCCTGTTTGCTTTAGCCAACACCGCTATCGAAATTAATCCGGGATGGGATCTGGCACTTTTTAAAAGCTCAAGCCTCGGAATCATTATGGGATTGGTCTGTGGAAAGCCCATCGGTATTTTACTATTCACCTGGTTCTCCATTCGTTTAAAAATTGCCGACAAACCAGCAGGAACTACCTGGAGTCAACTCTTCGGAGTCGGAATCCTGGGTGGAATCGGTTTCACCATGTCGATTTTTGTCACCATTCTTGCGTTTACCGATCGCTCAATAATCAATGATTCGAAATTTGCCATTTTCATTTCATCCCTTCTGGCTGGATTGATCGGGTACCTCTGGCTCAAACTGAGTTTTAAAAGAGAGCACCGCACTAAAAAATAGGCAACAATCATTTTCAAATCTTTAGATCGTTCAAAAAGGCCAAAGAAAAGCGCACAAATCACTGTAACCAACAAACTATTTTTGTATTTATACTTACTCCTCGCCCTATAAACAAAATGCTGTGAATATCTCTTCGGCAGAAGGCAAAAACATCTGTTATTGGGACGTATTTTTGAAAATTGATTCATGTATTCATTTATAAACCAGATGAAAAAAGCAACAATATTCACATTTATACTTTTGGCGATTCCATTTTTAAGCCTGGCGCAGGTTGTCGAAAAAACCGCTGAAGAGACAGGGAAAGCAGTACCAGGAGAAAAAATTTCCGCACTGGATTTTGTCATGAAAGGTGGTGTATTTATCATCCCGATCATTATCTTGTTGTTTTACACCTTATACGTAGTTGTTGAGCGCTACCGGTACATTCGTCGCATGTCGGTCTACAATCCGAACTTACTGAATGATATCCGCATGAACCTGGAAAAAGGAAATATCCAGGATGCTTTGAATCATGTTCAGCGCGATCAGACAGCTTACGGTTCGGTAGTTGCAGAAGGAATTCAAACTATCGGAAGACCAGTGTCCGAAATCGAATCCAATATGGAAAAAGTAGCCAATATTGAGATCGCGAAAATGGAAAAAGGAATGGGAATTCTCGGTCTGGTTGCCGGAATTGCACCTACTTTCGGGTTTATCGGTACAATTGCCGGAGTAATCAAAATCTTCTACAACATCTCTATTTCGGAAAACGTAAGTATCGGGAACATCTCCGGAGGTTTGTACGAAAAAATGATCAGTTCGGGAGCAGGTTTGATTGTAGGTATTATTGCCTATTCCTCATATCATATCCTGAATGCCATGATTGACAATTATGCCCTGAAAATTCAATCTACGAACTTAGGATTTATCACCATCATTCAAAGACCTGGAAAATGGCAATAAAACGCAAAAAACGCTTTCATGCGGGGGTTGAATCCTCTTCCATGAGTGACATCATGTTCTTTTTGCTGCTGTTCTTTTTGATTATTTCAACATTGGCAAACCCAAATGTGATTAAAGTTCCGCTTCCGGATGCAAAAGAAACAGACAATAAAGTAGGATCTCACCTGACCTTAACGGTTACAAGTGATAAACACTACTATCTGGATAAGGAAGAGGTGACAGCTGAAAATCTTGAGGTACGATTATTGCAGGAAACAAAATTGCGAAAAGATGAAACCGTAGTACTTCGTCCTGCGTATGATTTGAATGTCCAGGAGTTGATAGACTTGTTACAAATGGGATTGAAACATCAATTGAAGTTTGTAATTGCTACCAAAGCCGGGTAAAGTATTTATTAAAATTCGGAAAATTATGAGCTTGAGTTATGAAATGGAAAAAACTTATGAGGTCAAAGATCGTAAGATAGCAGCTATCATTTCGATTTCTTCGCTTATTTTGACTTTGGCCATTCTTCATTTTCTCGGATATCGCATTCCTACACCTCCACTTCCGGAGCAATTGCTCTACAAAGACATGGAAATGGAGATCATTCCACTGGAAACAGTTGTCCTGGAACAAGGCGGTGGTGGTGGCGGTTCCGGAACTCCAACCAAAGCAGAAAAAACAAATGCGACTCCGGAGCAAATGGAACAAGTACTGACGCAATCGAGCAGTTCAACGCATGTAAAATCCGGAGGTTCCAATATGACCAATACAAACAAGCCAAACAACAATCCCCCGAGTGCCCAGAATACGAGCGACAACCCTTTTGGTACCGGAGGTAGTGGTGGTGGAAACAATCGTGGAAACGGAAGCGGAATCGGAGACGACAACGGTGACGGAACCGGCCCGGGAACAGGTCCCGGATCAGGAGGAAATGTCAAACGTTACCTGGTATCCAAACCAAATACAAATAACATCAAGTCTGACGAAAACTGTACGATTGTATTATCTGTTCTGGTTGCTCCTGATGGAAATATCATCGGAAAACCCACCTATGTCAAAGCTTCTTCAACGACCAATGACATTACCCTGATTAACCAGGTTGTCAAGGCTGTAGAGTCTCAGGCAAGATTCAACCAGGTAGAGACAACCAAAAATATGAAAGAAGCTATCACTATCCGAATCACAGCTAATTAGTTTTCGTTAAAGTGGCCTAAAAAAATCATTTCATCACTTTTTAACCGTAGATTTAGACAGGTTTAGCAGAGAGTTTTTATGGTGTTCATTTATATTCTTTTTATACTTGTTATTCTGTTTTCACTGTATCAGTATATAGATAACAGTGAATGGCAAGAATTCCAGGCAAAGAATTTCCAAACCATTTTCGAACACCGGAACAAGAAATATGGCGCATATCAAATGCGATCCAAACAGCCGGTTATTCTGATGTATATTACTCTAGGACTCGTTGCGGCTGGTATTATTTCCGTTTATGCCAAAGTAATCGTAAATAATTACGAAGGCTTCAATGCCATGACTTTCAGCGAAGTTTCTGATACCACTCAGTTTACACTAAACAATCAAAACGTGGAAGAAACTCCTCCGAGCCAGTTCAACTATCAAGGCGAAAACGGCGACGGTTTGCCGCAGGCTCAGGACGGAGGTGCTAAACCGGAACCTCATCCGGAAACAACGGAAAGTTCAGCTTCTGAAGTTGCGAGAGCACCGAAGGAAACAACCAAATCAAAAACTCCGGAGCAATCCATCTACGATTTCGAAAAAGAACTTTTTGCCAAAGAAGGCGGAGCTACCGAACGTGAAAAGATCCAGAAAGAAATGGAGAAACGCAAAAAGGAGCAGGAAGAAAAAGAAAAGAAAAAACAACAACAGCAACAGGAAGGTGGAAATGGTGGAAACATCGGATCGAATACTGGTGTGAAAGGCTCAACGATGATGAGCTATAACCTGAACGGACGGAAAGCATTTCAAAAGAACGACGATTACATCAAAATTCCTGGCTATATGTGCGGAAAAGGAATTTCCGAAACCATTGTCGTAAAAGTCAAAGTCAATTCAAATGGCGACGTTTACTGGGCACAGTCTCAGGCTCCGTCATCTGCAAATCCATGTTGCGTAGAGCTAGCAGAAAGATATGCTAAAAAATCCCGCTTTGAATACTCCGAAAAACCCATTGAAGAAGGTACTATCACCTACAGCTTCAAAGCGCAATAATGCCATGAATTATTCAAAAACCATTGAGTGGTTGTTTCAGCAATTTCCCGCATACCACAACCAGGGAGTCCAGGCTTACAATCCCGGATTAAAAAACATCGAGGAGCTCAGTACTTTTTTCGGTAATCCGGAAAAAAAACTGCGTTTCATTCACGTTGGAGGAACCAACGGAAAAGGTTCTGTTTCAAACATACTGGCTTCCATCCTGACAGAAAGTCATGAAAAAGTCGGCTTGTTCACTTCCCCTCACCTCTTTGACTTTACGGAGCGCATCCGGATCAACGGCATTCCGGTAGAACAACAATTTGTAATTGAATTTTGCGAAAAAATACGCAATCATACCTGGAACATTCAGCCTTCTTTCTTTGAAATCACCTGGATGATGGCACTCGAATACTTTTCCCGGAACAAATGTACCATCGTGATAGCAGAAGTCGGTTTGGGTGGGCGTCTGGATGCTACCAATATCATTACGCCACTTGTTTCCGTTATCACCAACATCGGTTTGGATCATGTTCAGATTCTCGGTAGCACCCGCCTGGAAATCGCTGCGGAAAAAGCGGGAATCATCAAAGAATCGGTACCAGTTGTACTTGGAGAAATTGATGACGAAACATTCCCGATATTCAAAAGCGCAGCAGACAAACAAACTTCCCGTATACTCATTCCTGATCCCGAAACAATCATTCCAAAAGAAATCATCGGTTATCAAATCGGGAATTACCGCATTGTTTCCACTGTCTGCGATTTCCTGGTCACCATTGGTTTCACCTGCGGTCCGGAAACCAGGGTAAAGGGAATCCACAACCTGAAAGCGAATACCGGATTCTTCGGCAGAATGGAAATTATTTCGGAACATCCCTTAATCATTGCGGACTGTGCGCATAATGCGGAAGGAATCCAGGCACTGATGAGCGCTGTTTCTTCCTTAAATAAAGGAAGGCTTCACTGCATTTACAGTACCAGTTCCGACAAAGACTTAGATGCAATTCTGAAAGTTTTGCCTTCGGAAGCACATTTTTACTTTACCACTTTCTCCAATCCACGCAGCATTGCCCTGCAGGATTTGAAGGAAAAAACAGGGAATTCCATAAAAAATGCGATTTTTTTTCATTCTCCGCTTAAAGCTTTTAAAGCTGCACAAGAATCTGCAAACAAAGAAGATACCATCCTCATTTTTGGATCCTTCTTTTTAATTCATGATTTTTTTGAAGTTTTTTTCCCAAAACCGCTTGCAGAAACAAAATAATGCCCTATATTTGCACTCGCAATTGAGTTACAATGGTAGCTCAGAAATAATAAATCGGGAGATTAGCTCAGCTGGTTCAGAGCACCTGCCTTACAAGCAGGGGGTCGGGGGTTCGAATCCCTCATCTCCCACAGAAAAAGCCTTGCAAAATTTGCAAGGTTTTTTGTTTTTAGAAATACTATTCATGTTTTATACTTACGTACTCTATTCGTCTTCCAAAGACAAATTCTATGTAGGAGCTTCTGAAAGTCCTCGAGAACGACTCAAAAAACACAATGCTAAGAGCAAAGGATTTACTAATCAAACCAATGATTGGACAATTGTCTTCTTAAGAGAATTTGAAACTAAATCTGAGGATTTGACATTCGAAAAACAAATCAAGAGTTGGAAATCCAAAATTAAAATCCAGAAACTCATCAACTCAGCTGGTTCAAAGCATCCCGATGCATAGCAATCGGGAGGGTCGGGGGTTCGAATCCCTCATCTCCCACAGAAAAAGCCTTGCAAAATTTGCAAGGTTTTTTGTTTTTAGAAATTACTATTCATGTTTTATAGCGACATTCAGAAATACTGGTCGCCGGACTTGTTCTCCCGAATCGGGTTTCCTCCGTTCTCAAATACCAACAACTACGGATTGTTTATTGAAGAACGCATGGTCGGAGATCAGGCTTTCGGAGTTGGAAAAGTGAAATATATTACTGGAACGAAAAGTGAAGAATCGATTGATGAAATCAACACGGTTGTAACTTTTGATTCCGGTTTAACAGAGCCAACTATTCAGATCGAACGCAAATTGTCCGGTTACAAAGCCATGTTCCCGCAGTTCATCCTTGATTTCGTACAGGATGAAGCGAAGAAAACGGAATTGAAAGAAGATGTATTGCTTTACCTCGACGAAGATGCGAAACTGTCGGATGTTAGTTTCCAGAATGACAATAGTAAAGTGGCAGGAAAAGAAACTTTCGTTGCCAAAGGAACAATCCAGGGAGCAAACTTCATTGAGAAATCCGGTACGAAAACGTTGCTGAAAGTCGGGATGCTGATCGGACCTCAGGCTGAAATGTACAACAAAGAGCCACGCAAATTGCCTGTTTCTACACAGTTTACTCGTCAGTACGTGAGAAAGATTACGATTAACATTCCACAAGGTGTTACGGTGAAAAATCCGGAAACGCTAAACTTCAACATTGTGACGAATGACGAAGCAGCTTTGCAATCAGGATTCATTTCTTCCTACGAGATGAAAGGAAACCAACTGATCGTAACCATCCGCGAATTCTACAACAAAGTAAATTATCCGGTTTCAGAATACGAAATGTATGAGAAAGTAATCAACGGAGCAGCAAATTTCAACAAGCTGGTCCTGGTTTTGGAATGACAGGGCGGTGACTGGTCCTAAATTCCCGATAGTTTGGCCGGGGATTTTTTTATTTCCTGCAATTACTGGCTATCTGGGTCATTACTTTGGTTGCAATCTGCATTTCTTCCAGAGTAAGTCCACTCAGGGCAAAAGCACGATTATCAGGAATAATCCTGTCCATTTCATCGATTGTATCTAATGCTTTCCTGGTAACCAGGATATCCATCTTTCTGCGATCCGATTTATTGATTCTGCGTTTTAGGTATTTAGCATCAACCAGCAGGTTGACCATCCGGTTTACCGACGCCGCATCTTTAAAAATGAGTTCCGAAATCTCGTTCTGCTGGATCCTCGGGTTTTCGATCAGGCATTTGATGACCAGCCATTGATCGATAGTAATCTGGTGGCCCAAAGCTTTTAACCTTGCCTGGGTAAATTGACGGTAAGTACGAATGGCTCTGTCAATTTTGGAAAAAATTACGGAATCCAGCTTTTCCATCTTACTTATAGTATTATTGTTGTAGTACATGATAAATTGATCTTACTATCAGGACGAGAATTAAGAATAACAAGTTGCCTTATCCGGACAAAAATCATGGATTCTTTTAAATACCTTGCTGAAAGATGCCAGGTCAGCGTCCCCGGATAGCATGCTGGATCTTTACTCAATAATCGGGATTTTTCTAGCTTTCTATTACTTCTTTCAGCTCTTCCAATTCGGAATCCAATACTTCTTCCGTATGTTTAAATGCGATTTTACGGAATACGTAACGCAATACAATCAAAGAAGTAACTGCTAATGCCGCTGCTGCAAAAAACGGGATTCCATAGAAAACAGCATTCTTTTCCGCCAGCGGAACGGATTTATAGAAAATCCACATCATAAAGACCGGCCCGGTCATTTCCGCCAAACTCATCAACGAAGTAAAAATTCCCTGCAATTCTCCCTGCTCGTTATTTTTAGCCTGGCTTGAAACCAGTGAACGGATACTCGGGTCTACAATTCCGGAAAACGCATAAGGCAAGATAATCAGATACATCATCCAACCGTAAGGAATCAGTCCGATTCCCAGCGTCACCATACTCAGAATGACCAGACCAAGTGTAGCAGCTCCTTTTTCGCCCATTTTTTTCACGATTGGCCCGGATAAAGCTCCCTGAACTACTCCGAAACAAACTCCTATAACTGCCAGTGAATATCCTACGTCATCAGTTTCCCACCCAAAACGTGCAATGGTATAGTAGTTCCAAACCGAATGAACAGCCATATTCGACAACAGAACGATAAAGGTCACCAGGAACAATCCCCTATATTTGGGGAAGCGCACAATCTGAACCAGTGCCCCGACCGGGTTAGCACGTGCAATCTCAAATTTTCTGCGGTCACTTACCGGCAGGGATTCTTTCAGAAACAACAATCCATAGAGAAAATTCGCCAGAGATAAAAATGCCGCCACCATAAACGGAATGCGCACTCCGAACTCAGATGCCACAGCACCTATCGCCGGTCCGATAATGAACCCCACTCCAAAAGCTGCTCCAATCAACCCAAAGTTGCGCGCACGATTTTCATCGGACGAAATATCTGCAATATAAGCCGCTGCCGTGGTAAAACTTGCTCCGAACATCCCGGAAACAGCTCTTCCCACAATCAGCCAGGCCAGATCAGGAGCAAAAAACATGAAAACGTAGTCCAGCCCAAGCCCCAAAAGCGACATCAGGATAACCGGCCTGCGCCCGAAGCGGTCACTCAGGTTCCCGATCAGCGGTGAAAACAAAAACTGCATAAATGCATAAGTCGCCAGCACAACTCCCGAATATTTCGAAGATTCGTTGATGGACAAATGCGTGGCATCTGCGATCAGGCTCGGAAGCGAAGGGATAATGATCCCCAAACCAATTGAATCGATACAAATCGTTGTTAAAATGAAAATTAAGCTTCTTGTCTGTTTTTCACTCATGGTACAAAATTACGGATTCCTTTTTGTTGTAAAAGAATGCAACTTTAATTTTAGGTAAATGGTAACTCAGAGGCTGTGAACAAAAAACCCGTTTTTCCATTTTAATGAAAAGCGCTTAAATCCTCTCCCGGCTCAGCACTTTGTGAACAGGTTTTCCCTTATTTTTGCAGCATGAAACGCGAATTGGTTAAAACAGCAGACGGATCCACAACGATCTATCTTCCCGAGTGGAATGAACATTATCATTCCAGTCATGGTGCTTTGCAGGAAGCACAGCATGTTTTCATCAAACACGGCCTGAATCCGAAAACGGAAGATTATCTGACCATTTTCGAAATGGGATTCGGAACAGGATTAAACGCACTTCTCACCTACTTTGCATCCGAGAAACGACACCAATACGTGCATTACATCGGTCTGGAAGCCTATCCGCCAGCAGAAGCAGAAATCAAGGGAATGAATTACACTTCATTCAGCAACGATCCGGAAGCCGTTGAAATTTTCAACAAACTGCACCGGGCCGACTGGAATACTGCCTGCGAAATCTCGGAACATTTCGTCCTGGAGAAAATCGGGAAACAAATCCAGGAACTGGAACTGGAAAAAGGAAGCATCGACTTGTGCTATTACGACGCATTCGGACCACGGGTACAACCGGAGCTCTGGACCCCCGAAATTTTTGCAAAAATCTACGACTGGCTGAGCCCAGACGGCGTGCTGGTGACTTATTGTGCCAAAGGACAAATGAAGCGCGACCTCAAATCCGTAGGTTTCGAAGTACTTTCTTTACCTGGTCCCCCGGGAAAACGTGAAATGACGAAAGCAATTAAGTCATTACGAAGACCTCACTGAATCTCCACATTTGTACCTCGTAAACTGAACTAATATTCCTGTTATCTGACTTTATTCATCAAATTCGGATTTACGGGAATATAACAAGATTTTACCGTTACGGTCATAGATGCACTTATACTCGTACCACAACTACCAGTGGCCACACGACGATAATAAATCACGCCTAACACTGTAGCCGGAGGCATATAACTAACATTCGTTGCTCCAGGAATGCCGGACCAAGTCACACTATCAGAACTTGATTCCCACTGATAAGTATAAATTCCATCTCCACCGGCTGTATTTGCACTCAAAGCTGTTACCGCACCATTCATACAAACCAACTGACTGGCTGATTCACCTGATGTAATCACCGATACTACCGTTACAGTAAATGCCGTACTGGTAACAGTATCGCCACCACCGATAAGCACACACCGGTAATAAAACGTGCCTGTTGCAGTAGAAGTCGGCGTGTACCAGGAATTGGCAGCTCCCGGAATATCCGTCCACGTTATCGTATCAGAACTTGATTGCCACTGATAAGTGAAAGTACCATTATAGCCATAATAATCACAGTAAGGATAAACCGATAATTCACCTACAGGCTCGCGCAAGCAAACAGTCTGATTATCGCCAGATACATCAAAACCTCCGAATTCTACTGTTATGGCAAAAGCAGTACTGGTAGCAGTATCACCACCGCCGGTACTGATAAGTACACACCGGTAATAAAATGTACCTGTTGTAGTAGGAAGCGGATAGTACCAATAATTGGCAGCTCCCGGAATATCCGTCCACGTTATCGTATCGGTGCTGGATTGCCACTGATAAATGAAAGTACCATTATAACCATAATAATCACAGCCAGAATAAACCACTAAGCCATTCACATAATCACCCAAACAAACAGTCTGATCACCACCTTCTTCATATAAACCTCCAAATTCTACCGTTACGGTAAAAGCAGTACTGGTAGCAGTATCACCATCGATAACCACACACCGGTAATAAAACGTACCTGTTACTGTAGAAGGAGGCGTGTACCAGGAATTGACAGCTCCCGGAATATTTGTCCACGTTATCGTATCGGTGCTGGATTGCCACTGATAATTGAAAGCACCAATACCATTATCACAGGAAGAATAAAACGATAAATCATTTGTATAACCACCCAAACAAACAGTCTGATTCCCACCATATTCATAGAAATCGCCTAATTCTACTGTTATGGCAAAAGCAGTACTGGTAGCAGTATCACCATTACCACTCAGCACACAGCGATAATAAACCGTACCTGTTGTAGTAGGAAGCGGATCGTACCAATAATTGGCAGCTCCCGGAATATCCGTCCACGTTATCGTATCGGTGCTGGATTGCCACTGATAAGTGAAAGTACCATCATCACAATAAGAATAAGCCGATAATTGATTTACATACCCGCCCAAACAAACAGTTTGATCATTACCATATTCATATAAACTACCGATCCCTACCGTTATGGTAATGGGCGGGCTAGCGCTCGTTCCGCAATTACCACTAGTTATACGCCGGTAATAATATGTTCCTGCTGTTGTAAGTGGTGCAGGTGAATAATAATATTGATTAATTTCTCCCGGAATATTTGTCCACGTTATCGTATCAGAGCTGGATTGCCACTGATAAGTGAAATTATTACCCAAATCACCGGTAGTACTGGCTGTTATATAAACATAACCGTTTACACAGATATTCTGACTCTGACCGGACACGCTTGTAGTCATTCCCGATACGGTTACAGTCATGGAGGTACTGGTACTCGTTGCGCAACTATTGGTAGTCACACGCCGGTAATACATTACTCCGAGTGTTGAAACAGGAGGATTATAAGTTGCATTAACAGCTCCCGGGATATTCGCCCATGTACTGTTGTTTGTGCTGGATTGCCACTGATAAGTCAGAGGGCTAACACCGGTAGCTGTAACGCTCAGGGTGTATATTGCACTTTCGCCCAAACAAGCCGTTACATTACCTGACGTGCCTGAAGTGATCAATCCTACGATTACCGTTATAGCACTACTGGTGCTCGATCCGCATATATTGGTTGTTATGCGCCGGTAATACAAGCGTCCTTCCGTTGTCGTGGGAGGCGCATATCCGTCTGAAGTGGCACCCGCAATATTTGTCCATGTACCACCATTTGGGCTGGATTGCCATTGATAGGTGTAATTGCCATCGCCGCCTATTGTAACGGGATTCATTTCAGAAGCCAGATCACCTAAACAATACAATTGGGTAGAAACAGAACTGGTAGAAAGTGACGCATACACCGTTAAAGTGATAGGGGCGCTGTTCAAAATACCACAACTGGTATACAGTGCAACGTCTGTTGTTACCCTGCGAAAATAAAAAGTACCCGCCGTATTCTGGATGGGGGGCGTATAGCTGATTGAAGTAGCACCCGAAATATCCGTCCATATCAGATTATCCGTGCTTCTTTGCCACTGATAGACATAACTTCCACTACCTCCCGTTACCGAAGAAACCGTCATAGCAGCCGGAACAGTACTGCGGCAAATGGATTGGTTGGGAGATACACCACCGCCAGACAAAGGGGCGTACAAAAAGATATACATACTGTCCGTAACCGGCGCACCACATCCGGTTGTAGTCGATACTTTGTACCAGCCTTCCATAGTACTCTGCGCATTTAAAATGGTAGGGTTTTGGAGCGTGGACGTAAAACCGCCGGGGCCTGTCCAGCTATAAGCGGGAGCAAGCGGTATAATGCATTTCAGCTGAATACTGTCTCCGGGACATACCGAAGGAGCTGGCGAATACACGATACTTGCCGCCTCGATGTTGCCAACGGTTACTTTTTGAGTGAAACTGTTGCCGCAGACATCAGCGATACGCACAGTAAAAGTTTGGTTGGGCGCACCGTAATTGAAGATGGCAATACCGCTTGCAGAATCAATGGCGGTTGGGCCGTTCATTAAGAGTGTTGTATTGGCATTGTCCCATAGCTGATAAGTGTAGGGAGTGAGGCCACCGCTGGCCTGGATGGAAATATATCCATCAGCCCCTATCCCACAGCCATACGCCAGGGTAACATTCGGATTGAGCGTGAGCGGCGGCGAGGCATAATTGACAGTAATAGTACCAACGCCGCAAATAACGTTATTACTCGCCAAAACACCCAGTGTGTAGGTGCCGGGGGTTGTGAGGAGGATAGATCCGCCAACGCCAACAGGCTGGTTATTAAACCCTGTTGGTCCGGAAATCAACCGGAAATAGGGCGTGATGGCATTGCCCTGATAGGTGAGGCTGCCAACAGCAGGCTTAATAATCATACCCGAACAGCTGACTGTAGAAGTATAATTTAAACCGGAATAATCGTATTCGCCGGGGTTGTTAAAGACAGCGGTCTCGATACATTCGCCGGTACCGCCTCTGTCCACTGTTAGTGTGTAGGTACCTGGGGGCAAATAGGTATAGTTGAACGCGCTTCCTCCTGGTAATATGTAAGCACTAGATGTTGCGCTTCCAAGCGTTTGTGTTTGGGTAATAAAGCCTGCCGGACCTGTTACCGTTAAAATAGTACCCGATGGCCAATAATAGCTATAATTACTAAGACTTAAAGATCCGGATTGTACAGCACATTGATTATCAGAAGATTTGCTTATACTCGATGATGAAAAAGAACCAGAACTTGAAAAAGTTCCCGAATAGGTAGCACTATCTGCATATACTATCTTCCATGTATAGGTTTTGTTAAACTCAAATATTATCGATGACGGTATATTTGGAAAACCGTTCGACAACATAACATCATAAACAATTGTACCCAAGGGGTCTGTAATGGTAAAATGAGCAGGAAAGGCGCGGCATTCGATTACGGGATCGTAAAATGATGATAGGTAACTCCCCCATCCATTACAATATCCTATTCTCCTGATGATAGACAGAGATAGATTCTCTTCAGGTAATGGTACTAAAAAATCGGAAGATACAACGGTACCCAATTGATCCATGAAGGTATAGGTGTAGAGGGTATCATAGTTCAGATGATTCAGCATAGGAGGAGTTATATAATTACCAATGGAATCATAACCACCAAAAAAATCATTGTACGACAAGTTTGACTGGCTGTACACCGTTGTACCACCAGCGGTAGTGATCATTACGTTCAAAGGATAGCAGAGAAATCCGGAATTAAATGCAGATAAGTCTAAGTCATAATCATTACAGTGAAGCATCCCCGAGTTGCTCAGGCCGACG
>JAIRJW010000007.1 GCA_031260455.1 Fluviicola sp. | reverse complement strand
TCCCTCATTTCAGAAACCCTGAAAGGAAAATCTCTTACCGGGAACCCTTACAGGAACACTTCTGAAAGTCTGTTCGGACTCGAATGGCGGAAATTCGGGAAAATCCTGCTTCAGATCGGAGCGCAGGGCATTTTTGAAAAACGCGATACTATTCTGAAAAATCAATGGAACCTGCTTCCTGCACTTTCATGGGGATTTGACTTCAAAGGCAAAAACAAGATCAGCCTGGTATATCGCTACACTTGCAGACAACCGACTTTCAGCGAACTGTACTATCAGCAAACCGGGAACGCCAAACTTCGTACGGAAAAAGCACATATTGTATCCGTTCGTCATGAACTTTCACTCCCGTTCAGGAATGGAATTTCCCAAACCATGATCCAGCCCTTCTATTCACATATTTACGACAAGATTCTAGCCATTCCTACGAAGAATTTATTTATCTGGAGTATCCAGAATATCGGGAAATCCGATGCTGTCGGCGTTGAATTCACCGAATTGATTCAAAAAAAAATCCGGAATCACACACTCGGGGCGCGAATCAATTATACACTTCAATATACCCGGGATCTGAGCGATCCAAACAGTCAAACTTACCGAAATATTTTAAGTTATTCTCCCCTGAACTCAGGCAGTATGGAACTGGATTATTCCTGGAAGAAAATCTCTTTCTTTGTACTGACAAGTTACATGGGAGAACGGTATGCATTGAATCAAAATATTCCGTCCAACCTGCTGAATGCTTATTTGTTACTGGATCTTGGGATATCTTATTCACAGCAGCTGAAAAACAACGAATTCACCCTGCGTTTTTCCCTGAACAATGTCACAAACAAACAATACAGCTACATCAACTACTTTGTCATGCCGGGTATTCACTTCAACATCAGACTTCAATATGCGATCTAGTTATTTTTTAATATGCGTTATTTTTTTTGCTGTTGCCTGTAAAAAGAAAAAGATCCAGGAGCCGGAAGTTCCGCAAGTGCTTAAACACGGAGTACTGGTCCTCAATGAAGGCCTTTTTCAACAGAACAATTCCACACTGGGCTGGTTCGATTTTTCGTCGAACTCCTACACTTCCAGTTTTTTCGAGCAGAAAACAAACCGTTCATTGGGTGACACCGGAAACGATATGAAGAGATACGGAGGAAAAATCTACATTATTGTCAACATTTCCAGTACAATTGAAATCCTGGATGCAGCAACAGGAAACAGCATCCGCCAGATTTCCATGATTACCGGCGGAACTCCGAAACAACCACGCTACATTGCCTTTTCAGGATCAAAGGCCTACATCACGTGTTACGATGGTTTTGTAGATGTTCTGGACACTGCTTCTTTATCAATCACGAATCGGATTCCGGTAGGAGCAAATCCGGAAGGACTCACTGTCAGCGGCGGAAAACTGTTTGTGGCCAATTCCGGCGGACTGAATTTCCCGAATGTTGACAGCACGGTTTCAGTCATTGATTTAGGAAGTCAGCAGGAAATCACACGTATTCCGGTCGGGAAAAACCCCGGAGCGATTCAAACCGACCCAAGCGGAGAAGTTTATGTTATCACCCGAGGCGATTACGCTTCCATTCCCTCACGTATGCACCGAATTAATCCAAACACACTCTCAGTAGCCCAATCCTTCAGTTTCGATGCGGACGGCATTTCGACCTTTAATAATCAATTTTTGATTTCGTACCACGATTTCAGCTCAGGTAACAATAAAATTGCCTTGTTCGACCCGAATACAGAAACGATAATAAATACAGCGTACATCCCGACGAGCGGAATCCAAACACTTTACGAAGTCAGTTATTCCCCTGTCACCAATAAAATTTACTGCCTGGACATGAAAAATTATACGATTACCGGGCAGGTTCACGTATTCTCCAGTTCCGGCACTTTTGAAACTAGTTATAACGTAGGATTAAACCCCTGTAAAATCTTAATTTATGAATAAATTTTTCTCCCTCCTGTTATTAATCCCGGCAATTTCGAATGCACAAAGCTTTCATCCTGCTCCGGGAAATCCAAATTCGAATGCTGTCAAAAAAGACAGTTCCTGCTTTATTTCCTGGGCTATCGGAGGAACAATTACACGCGGCTTTATCAATATTTCCGACACCACCGCAGAAGCAAACGGATCCAACAGGGCGAGCTTCGGAAACCTGAATCTGGCACTCGGGCCAGCAACCGGAATCGCAACCGATGTGGTTTCCCTGGGCGATAGCGGTGTGGCAACCCTTTCTTTCGATCAATTCATTATGGATGGACCAGGATACGATTTTGCAGTCTTTGAAAACGGTTTCACAGATAACTACATCGAACTGGCGCATGTGGAAGTGAGCTCGGACGGAGTACACTTTTTCCGCTTCCCTTCAACGACAGAAATTCCTCTGGATTCCCAATCAGGCAACGCTTCTTTTTCCGACTGCCGCATGGTCAATAACCTGGCCGGAAAATACCGTGTGGGTTACGGAACTCCTTTTGATCTGAGTGAGCTTCCGGACGATACAAACCTGGACAAAAATGCCGTGAAATACGTTCGGATTATTGATGCAATCGGAGCCATTTCAGGAAATCATTATACCACGGATCAATACGGTACACGCATCAACGATCCTTTCCCTACTCCGTTTGAATCAGGAGGATTTGATCTGGAAGCAATCGGGGTGATCAACGGAACATTAGGCCTGGATGAACAGCCGCTCTTAAATGTGTCAGCTTATCCGAATCCGGCAAAAGAAAAGATTAGTATTGTCTTAAAAGGGCAAGCTGTTTTACGCATTTACACAACTGACGGCCGACTGATCAAAACCCTTTATCACATGGACCAAACGACTATTTCACTCCTGGATTTCGCTCCAGGTATGTACAACCTGGTTCTTTCACAAGACAATAAAACACGAATAGTGAATATTTTACGGGATTAAATAAATATTTTTCAATTATTATTGAAAATATTGTATATATTTGATTCATGAAATTAGAGCAAGCTAAACAGCAATTCATTCAAACATGGGGAAACTTTGGTACCCAATGGGGAATCAATCGCTCCATGGCCCAGGTTCATGCACTGCTCATCGTCAGTGATAATCCGCTTTGTACAGAAGAAATCATGGACAAACTCTCCATTTCACGCGGTAATGCAAATATGAATATCCGGGAGCTGGCTAACTGGAATCTGATTTATAAAGAAAGTATCCCCGGCGACCGCAAGGAATACTTTCGTGCCGAAAAAGACATGTGGGAAGTTACCAAACGCATTGTGAAGGAACGCAAACGTAGGGAATTGGAGCCACTTCAGCAACACCTGACAGAATTGAAAAAGGTAGAACAATCCTACGAGTCTATCTCCTTTGTAGCGACTATTGAGAACATCGAGCGCCTGGTAACACGCCTCGATTCCCTGTCAAGTACTTTGATGAAGGCAGACGAGCACGTGTTCTTCGGACGGATTTTGAACCTGTTCAAATAGTTTGTTATTTTTTGATTTTTTCAAAAAATATTGAAAATTTTGAATTAACAGAAAGATATAGAATTATGGATACAAAACTCTCTCTTTTACATGACAAAGATTATTCTTTAAATACCGTGGTATACAGTTAAATTCATCCAGGTATGTCTGTATCGATACCGTACTTTGGCTCATGTTTTTTGAGTACACAAAGAAGACTTCGGTTAAAAGTCCGGATATTAAAATTCTCGTACAAAGCATTTTTTAATCATGAAAAAGATCATCTTATTTGCCGCAAACGGTTTTATCGGAAGGGCACTCATTGACTATATTGCAAAAAATCACCCGGATTATCAGCTGACCGCGATTTCCAGGAATCCTATGAAAAACCTGCCTGCAGCATTTCAGCATTTTTCCTGGGATGGAAAAACTATGGGATTATGGGCAAAAGAACTGGAAGGTGCCGAACTGGTGATCAATCTGGTCGGAAAGTCTGTCAACTGCCGGTATACGAAGAAGAACAAAGCCGCCATTTTTTCATCACGCCTCGACAGTACCCGGATCATCGGTGAAGCCATCAAAGATTGTACTGTAAAACCCACCTGCTGGATCAATGCAGCCAGCGCCACCATCTACGAACACAGCCTGGAGCATCCGAACACAGAGACAACGGGGATCATCGGGAATGGATTTTCCGTTAATGTATGTAAAGCCTGGGAAAAACAATTCTTTGCATTTAAAGACTTGCCACTTCGCCAGATACTGCTTCGTACAACCATTGTCCTGGGAAAAGATGGTGGTGTATATCCTGTATTGAAAAAATTAGCCCGTTTCGGTTTGGGAGGAAAAATGGGAAAAGGAAATCAGCAAATCAGCTGGATACACATTATGGATTTCTGCGAAGCTCTTTGGTTTCTTTTCGAAAACAAACAGGCAGAAGGCATTTTTAATATAGGTAGTCCAAAC
The DNA here is from genome assembly GCA_031260455.1 of Fluviicola sp. Classification (GTDB taxonomy): domain Bacteria; phylum Bacteroidota; class Bacteroidia; order Flavobacteriales_D; family Crocinitomicaceae; genus Fluviicola. The sequence goes on along the minus strand of JAIRJW010000007.1, from coordinate 64,486 downwards.
CCGGTAAAAAATGACGTGTTTCAACGTGAGCTAAGGAAAAGTCTGGGAATTCCCTACTATATCAATCAGCCGGAATGGATACTAACAACCGGAGCACAGCTAATCGGAACAGAAACGGAATTAATCCTGAAAAGTCGTTTTATTGAGCCCGAAAATCTCAAAAATCTCGGATTCCGATTTCAATTTCCTTCCATCGAATTATGTCTGAGCAACTTACGTGATTAAGCTATTGATTCTGCTTCAATACAAGCATTTTCGGCTTTTCAGCAATTGGTTCAAAATTCATTATATTTTAACTCCTTTTTCTTAATTCGGTTAACATTTTTCAAAATAATTCTACCTTTATGCAACGTATAAAATACTTATTTCGTTTCATTACAAAAGAATCAATTTTTAGTTTTATGAAATCACACATTTCAAAATTATCATTATTCCTGGTCGTTTTCTTACTTTTTGGAAGTAAACTGCATGCGCAAGAAAAACTTCCCGTAGAGTCTATTAATCAGGAATGGATATTATTTAAAGAGGAAAAAGGGCTGAAGTTCTATATCCGGAAAGAAAATATCGTTTCAAACAGCGGTAATCCGGAAGCGGAATACGCGATTGTCAAGTTGGAAAATACACTTAACAAACAACTGACAGCTTCTTATTCTTTAGCTGTATCTTACAACATGGGCTGTACGGGATGTGGTAGTAGTGAATATGCTAAAACATTAACTATTCCCGCAAAATCTTCACTCGAAGGAAATCTTTCGGATGGAAATTCGCCGTTAGTAATGCTGTTAATCAATCACAAGCTGAAAAATGGTTGGATTCCTCTATACATTACTACAGAAAACCTGGTCATTAAATAAATTTTCCATGAAAAAATTAGCATTCTTTATCGCAATTTTAACGGGAACAGGAAACCTGTTTGGTCAATCGAATTACTGTTCTATTTCCGTTTCACCACACGATACTACCGTTTGTCCGGGTTCTCCTGTACCCGTAACTGTACAGGCATCTGTTCTGAATGCCAATCAGGCTTTTGATTTTAACAGCAGTGCCATTCCCTCAGGCTGGTCTACTATCGGAGGTCTTGGTTTTACCCCACCGTGTGCTCCCCCCTCAAATGACGGTACTCCTTTCTATTGGGCATCTACGTCAACAGCAGGTGTTACACCGGGTATCACTACAAGTTCTTTTGATATTCATTGTCCGGGCGGTTTTATCACTTTCGAAATGATCTATGCTGTTACTACTGCATCTCCCTGTGAGCAACCTGACCAATTTAATGAGGGTGTTGCTTTGCAATATAGTACAAATGGAGGCACTACATGGACAACCATTACCTATTACGCACCGGATGGAACTGTCCTGAATAATATACCAACAAGTATAACTCCGGGTGCCAGTGGTCCCACTCCTTTTACTGTGTGGAATACGTTCAACGTTCCCATTCCGCCAGCTGCGAACACTACCTCCACAAAATTCAGATGGTATCAACCAAATACATCAGGAAACGGTTTTGATAACTGGGGGTTAGACAATATTGTTATTAACGCCATGGGAGGAAACTGTTCTGCTGATATTTCTCTGGTGTGGAGCAATGGTTTAACAGGAAATGCAAACACAATTACAGCCGGAGCACCGGGTACAGATTCCACTATTGTAGTTTATGTGTATGATACCGATGGTGTTCTTCAGTGTCAGTCTCAGCCTGTTACGATTCATATATATCCGGATAACCTGACATACAATCTTCAGGACTACGCATACTCCTATTGTCCTACAACGAATCCTTCTGTCCAGGTAACAAACATATCCGGATCAAAACCTCCATATACAGTAAACTGGACGGATATTCCAAGTACGAATAATCCGCAGGTCTTACCTACCGGAGGAGCAGAACATAACACGATTGTTTATCACGTGACTATTTCCGATGGATGTGGCTTCAACAGGCAGGATAGTGTTACTCTCATCGTCAATAAACTGTTGAAAATTGACTCACTCATTGCATACGATGTCAGTGCCTGTAAAAATGATGGTGCAGTAGTAGCATACGTTTCCGGAATTACTTCAGTAAGTAACCAGCCCATGTATAACTGGCACGGCCCCGGAGCAACAAACCCGAGTTTTATAAACTCCACCGTCTGGACAAACCGTTCACCAGGATGGTATTATTTCTCCGTATCGGATGAAGTTTGTACGGATTCTGACAGTGTTCAGATCAAGATCAAAAACCCTCCTACAGCAATGATCAGTGCGAACCCACTGGCAGGTTGTGCTCCTTTTAATGTTGCTTTTGAAAACAACAGTCAAAATGCGACACATTACCACTGGGATTTTGGAGACGGCACTACAGCTGACATAAACGATCTGAGTACGCAAGCACATACTTATTCAGGAAATGCCCAGATTATGCTGATTGCTTATGACAACAGTAACTGTTCAGATACAACGTATGTCAGCGTAACTGTTCAGGCCTGTGGCTGTACGGATCCAATGGCTGTGAACTACAATCCGACTGCAGTTGCAAACGACGGATCCTGTATCTATCCTGAACCGATTTTCAACATCCCGAACATCTTTACTCCGAATGGTGACGGTGAGAACGATTTCTTCGAATTCACAGTAACCAACTACTCCAACATTGAGTTTCAGGTAGTGAACCGCTGGGGGAATCCGGTGTTCAAAGGTTCCGGGTTGAACCCGAAATGGGATGGGAAAACAAACGGAACTTTATGCGAAGACGGTGTTTACTTCGTAACTTACAAAATCAGCTCAATCAAAGGAGACAAACAAACTGAAGGTCAGACGTTTGTACATTTGATCAGATAATATCAATACTAAATTTCAGAAAGCGCCTGAATAATTTCAGGTGCTTTTTCTATTTTTGGACAATCCTCTTTGACCGGGAAATATATGTTTTTTATCTTTTCGAAAATTCTTTTGTTCACGATCAGTCCTTTTATCTGGTTACTGGCTGCGCTGTATTTTGCTTTCTTTTCTAAAAAAGCATTACGCGCCAAAAGAGCAAAATACCTGGCTGTTTTTATCGCCTTGTTTTTTAGTAACACCTTTATTTTTAAAGAATTTTGCAGGCAGTGGGAAGTGTTCGGCACTCCCCTTTCTTCTGTAAAGCATCACGACGTAGCTGTTGTGCTGACCGGAATGGCAGAATACAACAATGACCTGAAAGTGCTCAGTGCCAGAAGAGGAATTGATCGCATCTGGCAAACCATTTCATTATACAAAGCAGGAAAAATCGACCGGATCCTGATTACCGGGGATCATGGTTATCTGATTGACAAAGGACTTCATGAAGCAATTCAATTAAAAGAAGTGCTCGTTCACTGGGGAATTCCGGAACACGTAATCATTACGGAAACCAAATCTAAAAACACCTATGAGAATGCCGTGGAATCAAAAAAAATACTTGACAAGCTCTTCCCCAGGTCAAAACCCATTCTGTTGGTTACATCCGGAAAGCATATGAGAAGAGCACAAGCCTGCTTTGAGAAATTGGGCGTAAAATGTGATACCTATTCTACTGATTTGTACACCGGCCCGAAACGTTCTTATACTTTCGATGAGTTATTCGTTCCAGATGTCAGTACCATGGCGGAATGGCACGGGCTGCTGAAAGAAATGACCGGATACGCAGCTTACGATATGACAGGCAAAATTTAACCGCTATCGAGTCATTTTCGGTTTGGAAACAGGCACCGTTTCCGGATCGGATGTTTGCATGGCTGCTTTACTTTTCGCACCCCGGTTATACTTTACGGCATTGCAAACTCCGATAATTGCAGGAACAGGAAACACAATCCACCCCGTATAATCAAACCATCTGGCTTTGACCTTCAACTCAGCTATACGTTTCCTATCAACTGAATCTTTGTAATCCAGGTATTGAAATGTACTGTGGCCGTTTGCCGTCCTTTTCTGGATTCCGATTGTATCGGGAAAAGGATTGTATAGAAAATCCCATCCTTTTTTGTCGTAGTAAGCTGAATCATTCTGAAACGACGGATTTATTTTATTGAAATACAAAAATGCTTCCCGGTTGCAATCCACTTCCACCGGATGTTCATCATGATTTCCCTTACTCATAATTGCCGGTAATCCTACCCGCACCAGGTAAGCAAGTCCCATTCGTTTGCTTTGCAGATAATGCCCGTATTCGTGTTGAAAGATGCGGTTATCAGGATCCGGAGCGCCTGACATTTTCGTAAGAATGTAATTTCCGAAACAAATTCCCGTCCATCTGACATTCATATTCAGCAACGTACTCCCATTGGGATGATTCACCGAATTCACACGGCACAAAACCGTATTGTAGAAATGCGCCATAAAAAAACCTACTCCTGTTTGGGGAGCCTGATATGTGAACCGGGATCCGATCTCCAGGAAGCGCCTCCCTGGTGTTTGACTGGTATCGGAAACAAACAAACCGTCCCAGATGAGTAAATCATTCCTCGCGCTATGACTGGCCCTTTTCCAGGCATTTTTCCAGCGTTTTTCTTTGTTTTTCGTAAATCCAGCGATAAAACCGCTTACCCAGGAATCCAGGATAAAAAAATCAGAGTTATTTTTCCCTGCATAGGAAGGAACGAGTATCAGCATACAAACAAGCGTAAGAAAAGCCGATCTGACCTGTTTTATCATTCCATTCTAACGTTTGAGCAATTATTTTATGATATCCAGCTTAAAAATAATGTTATTTTAGTTTGAAGTTAATGACATGTCTATGAAACAGCTATTCTATAGCATATTCATCGCTTTTACCTGCTTCTCCTGTGAAGGTTCGAATACCCAGGACAGAAAGCAACAGGCAGCTTCCGGAAAGGAGGAAAATTCCTGACTTACGATGAAGCCCGGAAAATTCCCGGTCTGCGTCAAAGAATCAACCAGAACAAGAAAAATTCTCCTCTTCAATTCAATTGCTCCGACCCGGAACAAAACTGTGATTGGGGAGGGAAAGCGTTACTGCCGGATATTTTTAACCGGAAGCTGGAATCCCAGTCCTCCTGTTCCCATAAACTGATCCAAAGGCCGTGCATGCCATGGATCCACCTGGTGAATATACTGGCATTCCAGGAAGAAGTAGAAAAATTTGTAAACATGGTAGTTCAAGCCTGCTTTTACGGCAAAAGCCGAGTTGTAGATCCGTTCACTGCGTTCGTTTGTCTGAATGGCCGAAAACCCCACCTGGAAGCCAACGAACGGGTCCAGTCTTTTTACAGGAAAATAGCGCATAAAACCAACCTGAACCTGCAAGTGATCATTCACATACCCCGGCTTTATTTGTGCCCCGATAAACTGGTAAATATCTCCACGAAAGCTGTATTTATCATCAAAATGGTAATTCAGGTAACCACCCAGGTACAGATTCAAACCTTTCGTGTTCAATTGCTGGGAAGGGTAAATACTCGCTGTAGTCTGCAGCAAACCCTCGCGCTCACCATCAGCAATAATTTGCGCGGTTGAAAGGAATGAAACGGTCATAAAACCGAAAATCAGCGTACTTATTTTCCTTTTGATTTCCATAGATCTGCAAGTTTATAGTTCAACGTAAGCGATGTGAGCAAATGCCCTTCCAGTGAGCCTCCTTTATGCTTTTCGAAGCGAACACTTCCGTCCTCTTCAATGTGTGAATGAATATCCGTTCCCAAATGAATCATGTACTGGGAAGAAAGTGACACATCGAAGCGGGAAGTTAAATTGAAATGAACTCCTATTCCCCCCTGAACAGCACTGCTCCACCGGTCGATATGATTGCTCCGGTTAGCCAGCTCTGTTTGCAGGGTTTTGTCAAAACAATGCCCCGCCAAAATGTAAGGCTGCACTTTCGGAGTCGGATTATTCAACAGGTAGAACATCACACTCCAGCCGATGTGCAGGTCGTTTCTTCTGGTGTATTGATTGGTAGCCGGAAGGTAATCCATAAACCACTCTGTATTGACACGATCCGATAGCTGCAAACGAAGCTGGCATCCGACCCCGATTGCTGGCCGATCGTGATTTCCGTTAAACAAACTCAAGGTTGTTCGCTGTCCGAAAGAAAACAAGCCACCTCTTTTTCCTTTGATCAGCAGATCCTGTGAAAATACAGAACATGACAGGATGATGAACAATAACAGAATTAGCTTTTTCATAAACTTCAGGTTATTTCTGATAGAACCGTTTCAAAAGTAGTAACTGGTATATAATCAGAGGAAACATAAATTAAAATGTGATATAAATAAAGAATGTAATCACTTACATATTTTTTGATTCTGTGCTTTTTTATTCCCCGGGAATTAAATTCCGAATTTATTCATTACAGCATCACTGATTCCCGTTGTAGAGTAGCCTCCATCGTGGTACAGGTTCTGCATTGTTACCATACGGGTCAGATCGGAGAACAAACTGATACAATAATTTGCACAATCTTCCGCACTTGCATTTCCAAGCGGTGAAATAGCATCAGCGTAGTCGTAAAAGTCTCCGAATCCTTTGATTCCCGAACCAGCCGTTGTTTTTGTCGGAGACTGGGAAACAGTATTCACGCGCACTTTTTTCTCCAGGCCATAATGATACCCGAAGCTTCTTGCGATTGACTCCAGCATCGCTTTGATATCCGCCATGTCTGTGTAAAAAGGATAGGTTCTCTGTGCAGCAGCATAAGTCAGTGCAACAACACTTCCCCATTCATTAATTGCATCCAGGTTTTTCGCCACGGAAAGCATTTTATGCAATGACAAAGCCGAAACATCAATTCCTTTCTGGAAGAAATCATAGTTCAGATCCTGGTACGGGATTTTTTTGCGAATATTTACGCTCATCCCGATCGAATGCAATACAAAATCAATTTTACCACCTAATATTTCCTGAGACTCGATAAAAAGCTTTTTCAGGTCATCCATATTTGTTGCATCAGCAGGAATAATCTTTGAATTTGTTTTTTCAGCCAATTCATTTATTTCTCCCATCCGCATTGCGATCGGAGCATTCGTTAAAACAAAAGTAGCACCGTGTTCATGTGCTTTTTCAGCAACTTTCCAGGCAATTGAATTTTGATCCAGTGCTCCGGTAATAATCCCACGTTTTCCTTCCAATAATTTTGACATAATCATTTGATTTGAGAACAAATTTAGAATTTAATTTCAAGCTTCCAAGGAATATTTCCGTACCTGCACTGAATTACACAGAAATGCAAATGATGAAGGATTTCCCCGGCAAACGATTTCCGGTCAGGTTAATCCCGGAAAATCAATTCCAACCCGTCGTAAGCAGCAAAAACGTTTGGAGGGAGCTCTCTTTCGATCTCTTTATGTGTTCCGAACATGTGCGATATATGTGTCAGATACGCTTTTTCCGGCTTCACTTTGTCAATAAAATCCAATGCTTCCTGCAGGTTGAAGTGTGAAATATGCGGTTCTTTTCTCAATGCATTCACAATCAGAACCTTCACTCCTTTAAGTTTTTCAATTTCTTGTGAGCTAATCGTTTTGGCATCCGTAATGTAGGCAAAATCAGCTACCCGAAATCCAAACACTGACATAAACTGGTGCATCACCTCAATCGGAACAACCGGGATATCTCCCGAAATACGAAACGGTTTATTTTCAATATTAATGATATTCAACCGGGGAATTCCCGGGTATTTGTCCTCCGAAAAAGCATAGTGATATTCTCTTCTCAGGGCAATTTCCACAGCTTTCGAGCAATAAATATCCATGTCACGGTTTTCGATGAAATTAAATGCCCTTACATCATCTAACCCGGCCATGTGATCCTTGTGCTCATGCGTAAACAAAACGGCTTCCAGGCTTTTCACTTTGAACCGGAGCATTTGCTGACGGAAATCCGGTCCGGCATCAATTACAAAATTTCGTCCTCCAATCTCCAGTAACACCGAACAGCGCAAACGGTTATCTTTCACATCCGGTGAAGTACAGACGTGACAGTCACAAGCAATCACGGGAATTCCCTGAGATGTTCCCGAACCTAAAACAGTAACGGAAAAATTCATGGCAGACGGTATCTGATTACGCGGATCAACAAAAAGAACCAAGCTAAAATCATCAAAACTCCCCCGATCGGAGTAACCGGTCCCAAAATTCTCTTCAGTGATTCCAATCCATGAATTTTGGAAACAGTAAGCCCGTAAATACTCCCGGAAAAAAAGATAGTTCCCAAAACCATCAGTAAAAAAATGGTTTTACTCTGAACTTGAAAGCGGGTATTCATAAATGGAATCACCAGGAATCCCAGCCCCTGGAAGAACTGATATTTAGTTGCAGTATCAAAAGATGCCAGAATATCCCGGCGTTTTTCTGCGGCATCGAAAGCCCCGAAAACTTCATGATATTGCAAGAGTGTTTTCAACCCGTGTGCTCCGAAAGCACCAAGTATGATTGCCAAAATAATCAGAATTAACCCGGTAATAACCCATTTCCTCTCCATAGATTTTAAAGATAGGGTAAAAAGTCTTTACTATCCCTCGTTTTTGGAAATAATTCGGACCTATGAATCTTTGAAGCGGGCGCTCCGGCCTTTTCTTCTGCCGGTCAGACAGGTATGCCTGGCTTCAAATAAATGTGACTCTTACATTTTGAATTTCTAATTCATGAGTTCAATTGCCGAAAACCGTGCCAGGTCTGTAACCTGTTCCCCGGAAATAAGCTTGGCAAGTGCTTCAATACGCTGTTCTTTGTTTAACTGCTCAATACGAGAAATGGTTTGGCCGTTTTCATGTGATTTTGATACTTCGAAATGAAAATCTCCCTTCGCAGCAACCTGTGGCAAATGTGTAATCGCAAATACTTGCAAATGTTTTCCCATTTCTTTCAGCAATTTCCCCATTCTCAGGGCTACTTCTCCGGAGACCCCCGTATCGATTTCATCGAGAATCAGTGTCGGAAGGGATTTTTTTCCGCTCATCACCAATTGGATTGCCAGCATGACACGCGATAATTCTCCTCCGCTGGCAGCTCGTTCAATCGGTTTCAAATCCAATCCCCTGTTCGCTGAAAACAGGATTTGAATAGTCATTCCTCCGTTAGTATCTAACCTATCGAGCTTGTTCAGGACAATCTGAAAACGGGAATGCTCCATTTTCATTTCGCTCAATAAGTCGAGCAGGTAAATTTCCAGTTCAGGAATGACAGCTGAACGCTTTTCATATAATTCGAATGAAAGTTGCTCCAATTCTTTTTCCTTTGTTTCTATTTCCAAAGTCAGCCCAGCAATACGTTCATCTGAGAAGGTAAAACCGTTCATTTTTTCATTCAGTGAATTGCGGTAGCCGATCAGTTCTTCCTGTGTTGAAGCGTGATGCTTCCTGAGTATTTTATTGTATTCATCCAACAATTGTGTCAGGCGGAAAAATGCTTCGGGATCTCCTTCCAATTGGTTCAACTGCCTGTCCGAATCACGGGAAATATCTCCCAGCTCAACAATCACCTCATTCAAACGCGATGAAATAGCTTCCAGATCCAGATCTGCATTTTTCCATTTATCAATATGGGATTTCAATCTTCTCAATATGTCAGCAGCTCCGCTTTCCTGATCAATCGCCACTGTAACGGAAGCATAAGCCTCTTTCAGATCGTCAATTCGCGAAAGTTTCGAAAAATCCTGTTCCAGACTTTCGTAATTTACCTTGTCGAGATCCAGCTGCTCCAGTTCATTCAATTGAAAGCGAACGTAATCCAATTCCTGCAACTGACTGGATTTTGCCTGCTCCGCCTGCTCTTTGGAAGCATACAAGCGCTGAACCTGCTGATACAAATGTGAAACCCGGCTTGCCAGTTCCAGTCCATCACCGTAAGCATCCAGCAAATCGAACTGAAATTTTGTTTTCTTAATCTCCAGCGTTTCATGCTGCGAGTGAATATACACCAATTGTTCCGTGAGTTCTTTAAGCTGGCTCAACTGAACCGGAGTATCATTGATAAAGGAACGGGATTTTCCCTGACTGGTAATTTCCCTCCTGATTACCGTTTCAGTATCCCAATCAATATCTTCTTCAGCAAACCATTCTTTGAAATTCGAACCCGGTTCAAAAACAGCTTCTACTACTGTTTTTTTTCCCGGGTCACGGATCACTGAAAAATCCGAGCGTTCTCCCAAAATCAGGTTCAAAGCTCCCAATAAAATGGATTTCCCCGAACCGGTTTCACCAGTAATAACATGCAACCCTTTATGAAAATCAAGAGAAACATGTTCGATTAAGGCAAAGTTTTGAACGGAAAGAGATTTCAGCATCAGTTTAAAATTTCCTCGTATTTGCTGGAATTCGCAGGATCCAGCTTTTTCAGAACGGTTACAATCTGTGTCTTTTCTTCCGGTTTGGACAGGGAATACAGATTTTTCAACTCATTCATCTTACAATACGCAAAATTGATGATGTTGATGGAATTCGGCCGTGCCGATGCAATTTTAGACAACTTGTCCAAAGCGGTATAAATAACCTGTTTCGCCACATCCGGCTTATCGTACAAGTGATCCATTCCCAGACGGTGATACTCGTAGTAACATTCTCTCAGAGGTTCAAATAATTGCTGCATGGCATTTTCCACCAACCAGTACCGGTTTTTCTTTCCCTGTTCGTTGGATTTCCAGCCTTTTCCGGAAGAAGTTTGCGCATTGGAAACAATTTGCTGCGCTTCCTGGAAATACTTTGTCCCTCCCTGAAGTGAGAATGAATCAAAATCCAGTGCAAGGATGTAATAGGCATAAAATGCAAGGATGGAAGACAAATTATCCCGGAACTGGTTTTTTGCATACAACAAAACGGTGTTACGCGAATAGGAAAATTCCAGGTTATCGTCCTGAAAGTTAAACAAAGTCGTATTGTAGGAAGAATTATAAACAGGACGGCTGGACTGCACCTGAATAGACCCCGTAAAATCTCCGTTGTTAATCGTATTGATCTGCAACTGCAACTGGCAGTTAATACGTTCTTCCACCTTGAATTTCTCCTCGGTCCACTTCGTATTGTTCATCAGATCGGTAATCACTTGTTTGATCTGGTCAAACAATTCCTTTTCAGCTGAAGTAACCTCCGTTTTAATGTTTGTAACGATCGTAACCTGGCAGTTTAATTCCTGGGAATAACCTTTGGTCAAAAGCGCCAAAAATAACAGGGACAGAATTTTATTCATACAAATTATTCATCAATTCATTCAACAACGAGAAAGCCAATTCTTGTTTTGACTGTAACTCAAAGCTACGTATTTTATTGCTTTTAAAGATTAATTTAACTGAATTCGTATCCGTTCCGAAACCAACGCCCGGCTCTCCTATTTCGTTGAGTACAATCGCATCCAGTTTCTTCTTTTCCAGTTTACCCCGGGCATAATCCAGCCCATTTTGTGTTTCCAGCGCAAATCCCACAACTTTCTGTGCTTTTCGGTTGGCAGATGCCCAGGAAAGAATATCCGGGTTTTTCTCCAGGTCAATATGCAGATTTTCCTCTGTTTTTTTGATCTTCTGGTTAGCAGCAACCGTTGGCCGGTAATCCGCAACCGCTGAGGCAAAAATCCCCCAATCGGCCTGTTCCCAGTGGTTCTGAACCGCTTCTAGCATTTGCAAAGCTGAAGTTACCGGAACAACCCTGATTTGTCTGTGAGCTGTTTTCAAATGGGTCGGGCCACTCACCAGGATGACTTCCGCTCCTTTGGATGTAGCAGCTTCAGCAAGTGCAAATCCCATTTTTCCGGACGAATGATTCCCGATAAATCGCACCGGGTCAATTGCTTCGTGTGTCGGGCCAGCGGTAATCAATACTTTCTTTCCGTAAAAACGCCCATCACGGTGAAAATGATCTGTCAGGTATTGCAGGAGTACTTCCGGTTCGGCCATTCGTCCCTGCCCATCCAGACCACTGGCTAAAAAGCCGTTTTCAGCCGGAATAATCGTGTAACCGAATGACTCCAGGCGACCGATATTTTCTTTGGTCACCGGATGCTGGTACATATCCAGATCCATAGCCGGGGCTATAAATACCGGGCATTTCGCACTCAGGTAAGTTGCCATCAGGAAGTTATCGGAAAAGCCATGTGCCATCTTAGCCAGGGAACTGGCTGTAACCGGTGCAAAAATCATCACATCTGCCCAAAGTGCCCATTCCACATGATTGGTCCATTCTCCTGTTTTCGAATCAGAAAATCCGGTTCCGACGGGAGAACCCGACAAGGTTGACAAAGTCAGCGGCGTAATAAAATCAAAAGAGGCAGGAGTCATCATACATCTGACTTCTGCCCCTTGTTTCTTTAACAATCTTACGAAGGAAGCAATCTTATACGCTGCGATTCCGCCAGTAACACCAACCAGAATCTTTTTTCCTTCTAAAGACATAGGAGTTTATTTACTCTTGATTTTTTCTCGTATAGATTTGTCCTTCTTTCAACTCTTCAATTGCAACGGCAACCGGCTTCGGAAGTTTCTCATAAAAACGGGAAATTTCAATCTGCTCGCGGTTTTCAAAAATCTCTTCCAGATTATCTGTTGATGAAGCAAATTCCTGCAATTTTGCAGTCAATTCTTCTTTCATCGAAGAGCTGATCTGATTTGCTCTTTTAGACAATACTACAATTGATTCGTAGATATTACCTGTACCTTGTTCCAAATCAATCGTATCACGTGTTACCGTTGAACGCTCAGCATTGTTGTTTTTGAAGCTCATTCTTCTATTTATTTACTAGTTAGATGCGGGAACATCGATTTTTTTCAATTTTTCAACATACCCCTCGAATTCGCGAAGATAGTCCGAATTTGGGAATTCTACAAGAAAAATATTAAATCGCTCAGTCGTTTTTGCAATTCTATCCTCAATTTTCGAATCCACACTATTTAATGCCAAATGAAACGAATTTCGCAGCAAAACAGCCCATGCCTCTTCCCGGTAGCCTGATCTCGGGTAATTATCCAGGAAAGCCTCCGAACTCACCACTGCTGCGCGGTAGTTTTCAGTTTTGGAATACAAACGCACGTTCATCATTTCTTTCGTTTCCAACTTGTAGCGCAGCTTGTCCATAATCACATTACAGGTATCCAAATATTCGGAGTTCGGAAAACGAGTCACAAAACTTTGAAGGTCATTCAACGCCACTTCTGTATCTTGCTGGTCCAATGCGGCCTCCGGGCTATTCTTAACGGAACATACTGCCGCCAGGAACATGGTTTCTTCGACTTTCGACGAATATGGGAATTTTGCCTGGAAAGCACTCAGATAGTAACTGGCCAGATACCAGTCTTCAATCTTAAAGGACGCTTTCCCCAAACGATAAAATGATATTTCTCCCTGAGGCGTTTTGGGACTTCTCTGATAAACCTGCTCGTAAAGTGCTACACACCGCTCGTATTTTTCACCATCGTAAAGCCGGTTAGCTTCCGCAAATTTCGCTTCATAATCATCCGATTTTAATATACTGTTATAAGAACTACAACTTGCGAATGACAGGATTGTAAGAATTAAGAAAGTCCATTTCATGACGACAAAAATAGGAGAAATAGCATAACGGCAAGCTTACGGAAAATATTGTTTGAGAAATCTTAACAAAAGTTGAAGGGGCTGTCTACTTTTGAGAAAGCACCTTGTTTTTTATATAAGGTTCAAGATTAGTTAAGTAATGATTATCTTTACATAACTAATTGAAAAGCAATGAGTAATAAATATTTTTTTCGATCCAAGATTTCGGAGGAAAAATTTCGTACTGTTTTACGCCTTTTTTGCCTTGATATAGAAGCAAAAAAAGTAGCCGAATTTACCGGATTAAATCGGATCACGATAAATAATATTTTTAACAAAATACATTATCGTATTGCTGAAATTTGCGAAGCCGAAAGTCCATTTGAAAATGGAGAATTGGAATTGGATGAAAGTTACTTCGGAGCACGCCGAGTTCGGGGGAAAAGAGGCAGAGGAGCACGAGGAAAAATACCTGTTTTCGGGATGCTGAAACGAGGCGATAAAGTGTACACCCAAATCGTGAAAAACTGCTCTATGAGCGAGTTATTACCCATAATAAAGGAAAAAGTAACCCCCTATTCCGTGCTTTATACGGATGGTTTTAAAACCTATGACGGACTGGTAAATTATGGTTACAAAAAACACCACAGAGTGCGGCACGGAGAGAATGAATTTGCCGATGGAAATAACCATATTAATGGGATTGAGAACTTTTGGGGTCTGTGTAAAGTACGCTTGGAAAAGTTTCGAGGAATGAATAAAAATACCTTTTATTTGCATATCAAAGAATGTGAGTTTAGGTATAATTTTAGAAACCAAAATTTATACCTATTTTTGCTAAATAATCTAAGAAAAAACAAACTTAACTAATCTTGAACCAAATAAAATACTAATTATGATCAATCTTCATTAAAACAAGAATTTCATCATAAGAAATTGAAATAATTGATTTGATTAATTGTTGTAAACCCCGATATCCGGATGCGTCAGATCAGGTCTTGGAAAACCTGTTATATCAAATGATACTGTTGTTGGATCTCCGGTATTGTTCAAACTGGATGCACCGTAGAATTTATAATTATCACCGCTTGGATTAATGAACAAAGGATTGGCGGAATTACAATTTTCGAACATCGAATTGCCTAGGTTTGATTTTAAGATCACACATTTTTTAAAATGGAAATTTAATTGCAATCCTCCTGGTTGAATGGTATCAATGGCCAGATGCTCACCGCTGCTTCCATAAATAACACAATTATTAAAGTTGGCATTTGGGATCTGCGCTACAGTTGTTCCTTGGGTACTAGTGTAGTAATTCGAGATTCCTACAGCTGGTGTTGAACCCTCTCCACTTCCGTATCCAAGGAAATCACATTGATTAAACGTAAAATCTGCCCCCTGTATAACCAACAAGGAATGAACACCGGTGCTGTGAACCAATACATTTTCACCATATACTTTCGGTCCGTCGTACAAGAATATTCCGTAGCTGGCCGCATTGAATATCTCGGTGTTGGAAATCGTTAGTGTATTTTGATTAAATGTCTGATCCCGCAAATAAACATGAACACCGGCAATCGAATTTTTAATGACTGTGTTATCGATCATGGAAGGTCTGGCTTCCTGCATGTAGATTCCGTAGTATTGTCCCGGAACATCTTTATAGGATGCTTCCAACCGGTCTCCCTGAATAATTACCTTATTATTATAGTCGCCGTCAATGTTTAAAGTTCCTTTGTAGTTCCAGAGAATAGCGCCTTTGTGCAGATAAATTTTTGTTCCCCCTATAATATTGAGTGTTTGTGCAGAATCAATTGCGGCATAACCATATATTACATGAGGCTTGTCCGTTGCCCATGTTTGTGTGGTCATAATCTCTTTGTTATGGTAGTACATATCCTGCCCCCAAACCACCAGTTTCACGTATTGATCTTCTCCATTGGTTCTAAATCGAACAGAATCTTCCACAATTAAGGGTAAATTTTGCCCATTGACAGATAATTTTACTTCCACAAAACAAAATAAACTATCTCCTTTTTCAATTTCTAAGTCAGAAAAACTAGTTCCTTGCAAGCCATCTAAGTTTAATTTAAAGGGGGAATTGGAACCACCCATTAACTGGACTTCGGTAATTTTTAAAGCTTTATTTTGCGGATTGTAAATCTTGAAATACTTTGTGGTAGAGCCAATTGTAGTGAAAACGGTATCAAAAATTAAGGTGTCTGTTGAAAAATTCAAATTGCCATCGCCAAATAAGTTCTTCTTCTTACAGCCGGTAGTAGTTGTTAAAACTATTGCCACAAGCACTATAAAACCAATAAAATATTTCATGAATTTTTTTAGGTAATTATATACAATTCTACACCAAAACAATTTGTTTTTAGTGTAAATAAGTTCTATATTTGTTTCATCAATAACGTGAGACAATGATAAACAAGGACTTTAACTCAATCTTAGAACTGCTAAAAGCTTTTCCTGATGAACAAACTTGCATTGACCATTTAACGGAACTACGTTGGAATAGTGATGTAGTTTCTCCTTTTGATTATGCGTCCAAAGTCTATGTATGTAAAGGTAATAAATACCGTTGTAAAAACACAGGTAAATACTTCAATGCCAGGACTGAAACAATGTTTGATAATACTAAGATTCCACTACAAAAATGGTTCTTAGCTATTTGGCTTGTTACTTCTCATAAGAAAGGTATTTCTTCCGTTCAGCTTGCAAAAGATATTGATGTAACACAAAAGTCTTCTTGGTTCATGCTACAACGAATCCGCAACTGTTTTGGTATTGAAAACAACAACCAGTTAGATAACGAAGTTGAAGCAGATGAAACTTACATTGGTGGTAAGAATAAAAACCGCCATGCAGATAAGAAAGTGTCAAATTCACAGGGACGATCTTTAAAAGATAAAGCACCTGTATTCGGAATGGTTGAAAGAAATGGTAAATTAAACGCCAAAAAAGTTGATGATACTAAAACGACTACACTAACAAGTGAGATCGTTCAAGTAGTAAAAGATACAGCCACTATGTATACAGATGAATACCTGGGATATAATTCACTGAAAAGAATCTACGATCATGCATTCGTAAAGCATAACTCCGGGGAATATGTCAACGGAAGAATCCACACGAATACAATTGAGGGCTTTTGGTCACTTTTGAAGCGTGGTATTATTGGTATCTACCATTTCACAAGCAAAAAACATTTACAGATGTATGTTGATGAATTCGTATTCAGATACAATACAAGAGAACATACTGAATCAGATAGATTCAATTTACTACTAGCAAACAGCACTTTTCGTTTAACCTATAAACAACTGATAAAATGAATTTAGATAATACTCAAAACTTCTTGTTCTATACAGGATCGGATGGAAAAGATAGTATACAGGTTTATGTAGATAAAGAAAGTGAAACTGTCTGGATGACCCAAAAAGGTATGTCCGAGGTGTTTGGAGTTGGAATACCAGCAATTAGTAAACACTTGTCTAATGTTTTTGAAGAAGGTGAATTAATAGAGGATTCAGTTGTTTCCAAAATGGAAACAACTGCTAACGATGGTAAAAACTATATTACATCTTTTTACAATCTTGATGCTATTATTTCAGTCGGATATCGAGTTAACTCACAGAACGCCACAAGATTTAGAATTTGGGCAACAAGTATTTTAAAGGAATATCTTGTTAAAGGTTTTGCTATGGATGATGAACGTCTAAAACAAGGTAAAACACTGTTTGGTAAAGACTATTTCGACGAATTGATCGAGCGTATTAGGGAGATACGAGCGTCTGAAAGAAGGTTTTACCAAAAGATAACAGACATATACATGACCTCTGTAGACTATAACCCTAAATCACCAACAACACAAAAGTTTTATGCCACAGCACAAAACAAATTAGAATTTGCAATAACAGGAAAGACCGCATCAGAAATAATAAGAACTAGAGCGGATGCTACACAACCAAATATGAATCTAACATCCTGGAAAGGCCAAAAAACAAACGGTAAGATTATAAAATCTGATGTTAGCATTGCTAAAAACTACTTAACAGAAGATGAGTTATCTGAATTGAATACAGTAGTTAACATGTATTTGGATTATGCAGAGCTTCAGGCTAAAAGAAACGCTTTAATGACTATGGAAGATTGGGTTGAAAAACTTGATGCATTCCTTCAATTTAATGAATATGAAATATTAAAAAATGCTGGGTCTATCAGTAGTTTAGTTGCAAAGAACTTCGCGGAAAATCAATTTGATAAATTTAGAGTAATTCAAGATCGAGAATATTCTTCCGACTTTGACAATGTTGTTAAAGGCATTACAACCACAGGTAATTTGCCTATAGAAAGGATTGATTCCACAAAACTAAACACGAATAATATTTCTCTAAAAGAAGAAATGGCAAAAGAGAAAAAGAAGCTAGAGGAAAGTAAGCTTTCCGATTTCAACAAAAATCTAAACAAAGCATTGAATTTCAATCCTAAGGATAAGGGAGATAAATAAGAAAGCTCCGATTAATCGGAGCTTTCTTATTATCCTATCTCTTTCAGAATCTTGTTTATGTCCCGGAGCGTTAACCCGGTGTATTCTTTTACTAACTCTGCCGGTGTACCTTTTATAAGCATTTTCTTAGCTATCTCAATAGCCGTTTTCTTAGTTGCTTTGTCCGCAATGATTTGCGTTCTCATTTCGGTTAGATCAGCTTTTGTTTTATCAACTATTTCCCATGTACCGCTAGTTCTAAACTTATCCATTAACCCACTATCTTCAAAACTGTGGAATTTCTTTTCAGAGATAACCAAGTGATCTATTACATCGATCTTTAGGAATTTACCAGCTTTATATAGATAATCAGTAACTGATTTATCTTCTTCCGAAACGGCAATACTACCGCTTGGATGATTATGTACAAGAATTACTTTGGTAGCCATTTTGTAAATAGCCATTCGAAAAGTATCTGACGGATTCATATTTACTCGGTTGTGTTGACCGAGTGCCAGTAGTTCAATAAAAAGAATGAGATTTCTACCTGACCTCTGCGGATCTTATTCTTACGCAATAGTATCTGTTGCATGATATTATAGACATCCTGTGAATTGGCAATTTTAATCTTTTGATCTTTGGTTAATCGAACATTCATGGACTAAATTTAAGCAAATAGTTTTGTTGCCGTAAATTTAGGATTATTTTGGCTGTACTGGATGCTTATTCAGGAAGAAGTGTAAACAGGTATATAATTACCTTTTTTTATGTAAAACGAATTTTTTACTGGGAAATTGCCTTAAATAACATTTATGTGAAACTTAGATTTACAAATCTACTATTAATTTTGAGTTGTCACAATAGCAAGTATATCAAATATACAAGCAGAACTAAAAAGGAGTATTATCTGTCTTTTGGTTTTATACTTCGTTCGGTTTTTTAGCTCTACTTTTTTATTATATATTAATGAATCGCTGAATACGCTTCGCTATTTCGACAGAATCATTCTATTATGCCTGCAAAATTTGCCTCGTCTAAACCAAAAATTCACGATAACAAATTTATAATCTAAAATTTAGACAACTCCTAAGTAACTGAAATTATATTCTAAGTTGTTATGTACCTTTTCCATTTACAATTTCCTAACAGTTACTAAACCAGTTTTCCGGATTTAATTTCCATCAGATGTAGCAAACGTTCCATATTTGGCGCTTCATCTTCAAAATAAGTCCGGGTCTTTTCAATTTTGATTTCCATTGAATCATCCCGTTCAAATTCCGGGTTGAAGCGGAAATAGTGCCATTTTTTGTGATTGCGTACTTCCTGTTCGAATTCAATCTGAGCCTGTTCCGAGAACTGTTGCTCCAGGTCCGTCTCCCGGTGTTTTCCTGAGCCGATACTCACAATAACAACCGAATCTTCCTGGTACAGACAGTCGGCATAATGCATGGCCTGCAGAATCGGATTCGGGGTAAACTGACTGGCATTCATCAAACGCCTGTAGCCCAGCTTAATGAATTGCTGCTCGTTTGGATTTCCCATACATGCCTTCAATACTGAATCCAGCTTAATGGATTGTTGCGTGGGCCTGCTGTCGGAAAACTGGAACAACTCGTCCGAATCCACGTCGTACGTCAGAAACAGAAAATGTTTTCTCAGTGAAAGCAAAGTATCACCTTCGTCAAACAAACGGAAGACCATTTCTTTGCTATATCCGTTGTTCTGATACTTCAAAAGTTTCTCCAGAACTCCCAGTTCCTCAACCAGGGAAATCTGGTGTTTTGCCAGTAAACTTGCAAGCAGCACACTGTCACCGGATGCAACCAGCAAATCAATCCAATTATAAAGAGAACGGTCAATATCAACAGCATGAATCCGGCGCGAAAGAGCGCTCAATCCGACAATCGGAACCAGCAAAGCATCAGATCCTCCGTCAGTTACTAAAACAATTCTGTAATTACAAGACATAAAAGCAATTTAGACAAATCACTTTTACGATGCAAATTTTTAACACTCTCAGAAAAAAATCAGACGAAATTTATTTGTTTTCAACTTCCTGATTCCGATTACAAAAAAGTCCTTTGATTTTCAAGAGACTGCATAATTTACCTGTTTCTTCCAGGAATTATCTCACCCGAACCTGTCTTCCAACCTGTAACAAGGTTGTCGGTCGGATTCCGTTCAGTTTACAGAGCGTGGAAACTGTGGTATTACTTTTTGATGCAATCTGGGAAAGCGTATCTCCGGTTCGGATTTTGTAATATTTTCTGGCTGCTACTGCTTCTGTTCTTGCCTGTACCGCAGCAATCGATTCTCCGGAAATTTCTTCATCGCTTGGTTTGGCTCCTGGTCTGAACAGGCGTTTATGTACCATCAGGTTTTCGTCTTTCAATTCTTTCTTAGCGAAATCAATAACTTCCTCCGGATTCATCGAAGCATCGTAGAACCGCACTTCAAAATGCAAATGCGCTCCGAAAGAATGTCCCGTATTCCCTCCAAGACCAATCGGATCCCCTGCTTTCACTTCCTGATCCGGCGCAACCAAATGCTTGGAAAGGTGAGCATAAAATGTTTCCAATCCGTTGTAGTGACGAATAATCACCAGGTTTCCGAACCCCCCGTCATTCCATTTTGCATAACGTACACGCCCTGAAAAAGCTGCTTTTACTGTATCTCCGGCGTGCAAATTCAGATCGATTCCATTGTGGTATCTTCCTTTTCTGTAGCCATAACGGGAAGTAACGATTCCCGGAACCGGCTGCACATACTCTTTGTGCAAATCGTCTACCAGACACAGCCAGAGTGTGTCATTCATACGTGACAAATCGTTGGTTCTTTCAGACGTAAAACAAACATTATTATCCCAGGTCTGAACGAGGTTCAAATTGGTATCTGCCTGAATAATGTTAAAAAGGGCTTCATTCATGATTCCGTCGAATTCCTCATCCAAAAGGAATTTCCAGGTTCTGTTTGAGTAAATAACCATTTTACCCTTATCAGTTTCTACGGTATCGATCGGAGTCTGAGCCAATCCCGAAAATGAAACAAGTAAAAGAAAGAAAGAAAGAAATTTGTTCATTGTTTTATGCCTTGGTATTTTCTGGGTGTTGCAAAACTAGCAAAAAAAGGCAATTTTCACTTGCGAAAAAACGTTAATTCCAACCATTTACAAGTTGATATCTTTTTAAAATACAGAATTCAAAAACCAAAAGTTAAAATACTGGGATGCAAATAAATTGATTATGAGGGATCATTTCGGCATGTTGTTTTTTAATTCTTTGCGACTGATTTTCCGTCTACATCCATGATGATGATATCGTAGAATAAATCTTCATTCGGCTTGACCAGGTCCACATATCCTCTTGATCCATAAGCTTCTTTTGCCGGAACTATAATATACAACTTGTCGTACATCTTGGTATTCAACAAACCTTTTTTCAAACCCGGAATCAGCGAAACATCTTTCATTCCGAAGCCGAAAGGAGTATTTCTCTGATATGAATTATCATATCTCGGGTTGGATTTTGTACCGACAAAATAATGGATCGCGAGGTTGGAGTTTTCCCCTACTTTTGCGTTAGTCATTTCCGGATTTTCTTCCAGTCGCCACACTTTTACCCCATCTACGGTTTTCAATGGCCTTATTTCCTGCCCCACGCGCAACATCACAATATTCGGTGCATTCGGAGGAATCACTCCCGGAATTCCCTTTTCCCCACGGGCCAGTTTTCCCGGGATGAATATTTCCACGAAATCTCCTACTCTCAGCTCTTTCATTGCCAAATCAAATCCGGGCGTCTGCATTCCAAAACCAACCAGGAACGGAAGCATGTCTCTTTTCAGTTTGTAATTTCCGTCCACAACTTCACCATTTTCGAGCTTGGTTTTGAAGTTGATCTCGTAAACAGAACCTTCTTTTACCGGTTCCCCTTCACTTTTCTCAAACCACTGAATACGAATTCCATTTGGAAAAGTCTTCTTATCAACAACCGTCTTTTTCGGTTCAATCAATTTTTCGGAATCCGATAAATTATTCCCCGTATCACGCTCAGAAGGCACTTTCAGAGTGCTTTTTTCCGTATCCACGCCCGAAGTACACGCTGCTGACAAAAGTAAAATGCCCAGCAGATTATTCATCAATCTCATTCTATTCCTATTAGTTCAATATCTACTACCAATGGTGAAAGTGGCGGAATTTTATCCAGATCGCCCACCAAACCGTGAGCCAGGTGACTGGGGAAAACCAGTTTGGCTTTTTCCCCCACGTGCATTAGTTTAATTCCTTCGTGAATCCCGGATTCCATGTCACTTTTATCAATACGGAAAATATCGAATTCATCCGCTTCCGTTTTATATACTTCCCTGCCATCCAGCAAAGTAATCCGGTACTGGGTTTTGGCTTCCATACCTGGCTTTGGAATTGCCCCGTTTGTTTTTTTGAAAATGACATAACGCAATCCCGTTCCTGTTTGTTTGACTTCCCAGTTTTCGTGCCGGGCAAAATACAGGTCGATATCCAGATCCTGTTCAATCGCCAGTTCCTTGTTCATTTCGGTGGATTTCTCCATATTCCAGTTGACCTGCTTCGGCTGTTCTTCCTTCTCAGAGCAAGAACACAGTAGCAGCAGGCAAAAAAAACATTCTTTTTTTATCATACTTCAGGAATGAAATCTTTTACAAATGTTACAAATTTTTCGACTGTTTTCTCCAGGCTTTCATCCGAAATTCCGCCGGAAGCATACGCGTGTCCGCCCCCGTTAAAATGCATTTTTGCCAGTTCATTTACGAAATAATCTCCTTTCGACCGGAAGGAAATTTTAACATTTCCTCCTTTTTCCATGAACAGAACTGCCATCTTAATCCCCTGAATTCCCAGAATCTGATTCACCAACCCTTCCGTATCGCCTTTCTGGTAATGGAAACGGTTCAATTCTTCTTCCGACAAGGCAGCATAAGCCACATGCAAGTCGTTCAGGCATACCAGTTTCTCCGAAAGTGCAAAACCTCTGAGTTTAATGCGGTCTACCGTATTGGTATCGTAAACAGCTTCATGAATCAGGAAATGCTTTACTCCTCTGCGAATCAGGTCTCCGATTGCTTCATGAGTAAACGCACTGACGGAAGGAAAACGAAAAGATCCCGTATCAGTCATAATTCCAAGGTAAATTGCAGTACAGGAATTTTCATCAAGATCACTCAGGCGAGCGATAGCTTTAATCCATTTGTAAATCAGTTCGCAGGTTGAAGATGCAGAAGTGTCGGAAATTACTGCCTGACAAAAATCTGCCGGATGCAAATGATGGTCAATCATGACTTTCACAGCTTTTGTTTCCGTCAAAACTGCCACCATCGCTTCGCCCACACGGGAAGGTTCATTGTAATCCAGGCAGAAAATCAAATCCGCCGATTCCAGTGCTGTTTTCGCCTCTTCTTCTTTTGTTTCGAAATCAATAATTGCCTCCTGACCTTTGATCCAATGCAAAAAAGCCGGTGCAGGATCCGGATGAACCACTTTGACGGATTTATTCCACTTGTGAAACAGGTGAAACAATGCCAGGGAGCTTCCGATAGAGTCTCCATCGGGAGATTTATGCGAGGTAATAACAAGGGATTGAGCCTGTTTTACTAACCTGAGTATTTCGTGTGACTGATCCATTTTGTAAAATTACTAATTCTGAATCACGAATACGGAATGTGAATCGCGAATTCGAATTGCGTATGCTGAAGACCAAATTGCGAATGCACAAATGTTGGAGGCGTTTACCAAGGGAATTACTTATTTTAACACAAGTAACCCCAAAATGAACTTTTAAAAACTGAAAGCACTCCAAATATTGTTGGAACAATACCTCCTACTATGAAATTTTTATTTTTTTTCAGACTTATTGACTTCAACAACTGCATCAACCTCAACAGCAATCTCCTTAATTGCTTCAGCTTTGATGAGATTAAAATAACCATGCAAAGACCCATGAGCATCATTGTTTTTACTTGGTGTATGAGTTACTCCCACGAGCAATTCTCTTAATTCTCCTGCATTTAGTTTAAAAACGGTTCTTTCAGGATGATTATTTGGTGGTGGTGGAACAGAATTAATAGCATCATCCTTTAAATTAGATGTAATAGCAAGTTGTTTCTCAATAAGAACTGAAATAGACTCTTCATCTTTTTTATCCTTACGAGCTCTAAGTAAATAAAGTTCAGGACTTACATAACCACCCGATACATGAAGATTTTTGATAGCAACTCTTAGAACATAATCTTCATTTTCTACTTCCTTATTTTTTGGAAATTTAATATAAGACATAGGTTAGGCCAATAAAGATTCAAATGATTTTACAATATTAATTTCATATTCTTTTTGTGATTTCAATGTAGAATCAGGTTCTACAACACTAATCTCAACTTTGTCCTTCGATAAGAATAAAACATTGATTTTGTAATTGTCAATCTCGTAGATTAGACCTACTGAACCAATCCAAGAAGGATAAACCATTTTTAAGTTTGGCAAATAAACGCTCAAATTTTTCAAAAATTCAATTGATGCCAGAATCCTGGACTTAGGAACCTTTTGAGCATCTTCTCCATCCCAATCTTCAGGCAGAATAGCAAACGAACGAATTTTGTCTTCCCATTCTAATTTTTCATATTCTTGAGATGGAATAGCTCCATCATGAACATATTTTAAAGTCATTGCAACTCTCATTACCCTTTCATTAAATGCACCAATGTCAATGAAATCATCTAAGTGAATCATTTTCTCAATACTTGGATGCATTTGTTTTACTAATGTAGTCAAATCAATCAGGACATCAAGATATTTTTTTTGTTCCAATATCAAGGGTCTATCTGCAAACCATAAGTTTTTATCCTCTTTTTTAGGAAACGACAATCCAAACCATTTTAACAGTTCACGAAGAGAAGAAACCATCGTATCTTGCAAATCAGGTTCATTCTCAATCTGCTTTTTTACTGCTTTTGCTTTCTTGAAGCATTCCTTTAAATTGTCCTCAGTATCTATCATTTAGATCTTTTAATGCCATGAATAGTTATAACATTGTATTTGTTTTCAGATTAGAAATCTAAACAATCAAATATAATACAACTAATCATTATCTATTAATAATATAATCATAAAAAATTGTGATATCTGACTTACAGTACATAATTCCCCAAATTTAAGTCATACCTACATTAAAGTAAACGATATAGTTTTTAGATTCAGACACGTTAAAAAAATTGCTTTCTGCTTATCCAAGTTTCTTCGTCTCTGCAATAATTTTTGCTTTCAATGCATCCGAAACCTGAACCAGTGGAAGGCGCATGTACGGTTTCATCCAACCCAGTTCTTCCAGCGCAATTTTCACTCCGCCCGGGTTTCCTTCTGCGAAAAACATTTTCGTAACCGGAAGCAGGTCGTAATGGTATTTTCTTGCTGTTTCGAAATCTCCGTTCAGAGCACTCGCAACCATTTTACTAAAATGAGCGGGGAACGAGTTTGCCACAACAGAAATCACTCCGTCTGCCCCCGCTGCGATCAAAGGAAGTGTAATCGCATCATCACCAGAAAGCACCAGGAATCCTTCCGGTTTGCAGCGGATGATCTCCATGATTTGTTCCATGTTTCCGGAAGCTTCTTTCATGGCCACAATATTTTTCACTTCAGCCAGTTCCAGTGTCGTTTCAGCCAAGACATTCGAGCCCGTTCTTCCCGGAACGTTGTATAGAATAACCGGCAAATCTGTGTTTTCAGCCAGCATCTTGTAATGTGCCAGGTAGCCTGCCTGAGTTGGTTTATTATAGTAAGGTGCCACCGAAAGGATTCCGTCCACTCCCCGGGGAATTTTTCGGATATTTTCCACAACCGCTAACGTATTGTTTCCTCCGATACCGTAAACGACCGGAAGTTTACCATTATTTTCTTCCAATACGGTTTCCAGCACCTGTTTCTTTTCGTCGCTGTTTAAAGTCGGGGATTCACCGGTTGTTCCCTGAACCACCAGGTAATTTGTTCCGCCTGCGATCTGCTCACGCACCAATCTGCGCAACGCAGGAAAATCAATTGACATATCTGCACTGAAAGGTGTGACCAATGCTACTCCGGCTCCTTTAAATAGACTCATTTTGCTGTTTTTTTAATGGTACTAAAATACGTACAAAAGTATGAAATAAATTCCTTCAGGTTATCCTGAAAAAACAAGTCAGCTACATGTGTAAGGCCTTCAGATTCTATAATGAAATCATCGAGATAAAATCATCTTCGGAAATAATTGGAATTTCCAGAGAACCCGCTTTTTCCAGTTTTGCTGGTCCCATGTTTTCTCCTGCCAGTACATAGCTTGTTTTGGCAGAAATCGACGCCACATTCTTTCCACCGTTCTTCTCAATCAGTTCCTTGATCTCATTCCGGCTGAACCTGGAAAAAACACCCGAAACCACAAACGTTTTTCCCTCCAGCATATTTGAATCCAGCGACACTTCTTCTATTTCAAATTGCAAACCAGCCAGTTTCAGACGTTTAATGGTCTGAATGGCCCGCTCGTCCCGGAAAAATTGTTGTACCGCAATGGCAATTTTCTCTCCGATTTCGTCCACTGCAATCAATTCATCATAGCTTGCTTTAGCAATCGCATCAATATTTTTAAAGGCAAAAGCCAGTTTCTTTGCGACGGTTTCCCCAACAAAGCGGATTCCAAGAGCAAACAACACGCGCTCAAACGGAATTATCTTTGAGTTCTTAATCCCGACAATCAGGTTATTTGCCGATTTATCCGCCATCCGGTCGAGGTTCACAACTTGATCAAACGTCAGATCATACAGGTCTGCAACACTATTTGCCAATCCCTTTTTATACAGCAAATCAATGGTTTCAGCTCCCAATCCATCAATATTCATGGCTTTCCGGGAAATGAAATGTTCCATTCTTCCCTTCACTTGTGGTGGACAAACCAGGTCGTTTGTACAATAGTGCTGGGCCTCCCCTTCCCTTCGATGCAATTCGGAACCACATTCCGGACAATGTTCAATAAAAAGGACTTTTTCCGCATCTGTTTTCCGGGGCTCTTCGTTCACTCCCACAATTTTGGGGATAATTTCTCCTCCTTTTTCGACAAACACTTCATCGCCCAGATATAAATTCAGTTTTTCAATCTGATCCGCATTATGCAGAGAAGCCCTTTTGACGACTGTTCCTCCCAGAAGAACCGGTTTCAGGTTCGCGACCGGAGTAATGGCTCCTGTTCTTCCAACCTGGTATGTCACTTCCTCCAATATCGTTGCAACACGTTCTGCCTTGAATTTATATGCAATAGCCCAACGCGGAGATTTTGCCGTAAAACCTAAATCAGCCTGTTGCTCGTAGTGATTCACTTTGATCACAATTCCATCGATATCGAAAGGCAGGTTGTAACGCTCCCGGTCCCAATAATGGATAAATTCCATAATTCCTTCGATTGACGAAGTTTTCAGGATGTATTTATTTTTTTCCTGTGGCGTTTTAAAGCCCCACTCCTGTGCTTTCCGAACACTTTCAAAATGAGATTCCATTGGCAGGTCATCTCCGTAAACACCGTAAAGGTAGCAGTCCAGCCCTCTTTCGGCTACCACTTTCGAATCTTGTGATTTCAGGGTTCCGGAAGCCGAATTTCGCGGGTTGGCAAAAACCGATTCTCCCAATTCTTCCCGCTGGCGGTTCATCGCTTCAAAATTTGCTTTCGGGAAAAAAATTTCACCGCGAATCTCAAAATCATCCGGAAAATCTCCTTTCAATGAAAGCGGAATCGTTCGGATCGTTTTCACATTGGCAGAAATATCTTCCCCCTGAGTTCCGTCTCCGCGGGTAACAGCTCTCGAAAATTTCCCGTTTACGTAACGAATCCCAATTGCTACTCCGTCATATTTCAATTCACAAACGTATTCAATCGGACCGGAAGCCAATTTTTTCAATCGCTGTGCCCAATCAATGATTTCTTCTTCCGAATAGGTATTGGAAAGCGAAAGCATCGGGAAACGGTGCACCACTGTTTCAAATTTCCTGGTAACGTCTCCCCCCACACGTTTGGTGGGACTCAGATCTGAAGCGAATTCCGGAAATTGTGTTTCCAAATTGTGTAATTCTTTGAGCAGCAGATCAAACTCATAATCCGAAATAGTCGGGTTATTTTCCACATAATAATTGTGATTATGCTGATTCAGCTCATGGGTTAGCTGTTCGATTCTTTTCTGTGCTTCAATTGGATTCATACCGGAATTTTCAACGACCAAAAATAGAGAAAAGTTGGATTCAGTATTGCTTTTTCAGTTTCTATTTTGGGTGATTTTATTGGTCGGAAAGTCCTCAAAAACCGGCATCAGCCTTAACTGTCACCAATTCTTTGGTAACCGGATGTTTGAATTGCAGAAATTGTGCATGCAAATGAAGCCGCTCACCTTTATTTCCGTACAAATCATCTCCCAGAATCGGGGAATTCAATCCCAATATGTGTGCTGCATGAACACGCAACTGATGCGTCCTTCCTGTAACCGGGTAAAAATACACCAGGGTGCAGTTTTCCCTTCTTTCAATCACTTCCCATTTAGTCACAGCACGTTTTCCATGCTCATAGCATACCAATTGTCTCGGACGGTCATTGAGGTCCACTCTCAGCGGCAGATCAACGATTCCCGAATCTTTCTGAATTATTCCTTCCAGCAAAGCCACATAGCGTTTTTGCACTTTTCGTTTGACAAATTGTTTCTGAAGCATTTTATGTACGTGTTTGTCTTTAGCAAGCAATAATAATCCGGAGGTGGACATATCCAGGCGATGCACGATGAGCGGCCCTGTTGCATCCGGATATTTTTCCTTCATCCGTGTATAAACGGAATCGGAAATTGTTTTTCCTGGAACGGATAAAAATTCCGCTGGTTTGTTCACAACCAGCAAATGATCGTCTTCGAAGATAATCTCCAGTTCTTTGTTTTCTGCCGGATTTTGCAACATCGGGTTTTCATCTGTTTCGATTCCCTCCAGCATGTGTCTGAGAATTGGCTCACATTTCCCCCTGCATGCCGGATATGTTTGCCGGTGTACCCGCACTTCTGATTTCGGAGATGCTCCCCACCAGAATTCCCCCAGACAAACCGGTTTGAAGTTATGTTCGAAAGCAAATTGCAGCAATTTTGGCGCGGCGCATTCTCCTGCTCCTGCTGGCGGTTTGTGATCAATCGTATCCTGGAAAATGCTTTGTAAACTTCTTGGTTCTTTCCGGAAGTTCAGAAAATAATATGAGTCGAAAATATCTTTCTGAAGCGCATTCGACATGTTTTTCCGCTTTTCTTTCAGATTTTCCAGCTCCTGCTCAAAGGTAGCTAATTTTTCCCCTGATGAGCGAATTTTAGTTTTGTTCGAATCTGTGAAATCTTTCAGGAAATACTGTTCGCGGATCGATTGTTTGCGCAGGTCTTCCAACAATATTTCCAGTTCTTCTCCTTTCAATTCCCAGGTTACTTTTTCACGAATCTGCTTCCGGTTTTCCTTCCCCGCTTTGATTTCATGCTTTATTTTCCGGAGTTCTGACTCAAATTCCACTTTCATTGTTTCCAGTTCTGACTTTGCTTTCAGGAAGTCTTCACTTTTTTCCAGCTTCGCGATTTCCAGCGTGATATTGTTAATCTGAATCTCTTCTTTTATGAAAAATCCCTGGGAATCGAGTAAATCAAATACCGGAGGCACGAAGTAGGTATGGCTGTTCGAATCGGCCAGTTTCCCTGAGAACGCAGCCAGAAAACCCAGCTCTCTCAGTTCATTTTCCACAACCAACACACCAAACATTTTCCCTATGACCAAGCCTTCCTGCTCTCCTTCCAATCCGAAATTGTGTTTCCAATCGTTCTGATTTTCCAGGTAACCCTGTAACTGCTTCATGGCTCTTTTTGCCAGTTCGTGCGGTTCATAATAAAACGGAAAGGTAAATTTTTCCGGTCGGGAAATTTGTGACACATCCGAATGAAAGGAAATAAATTTGGAATTTGCTGCTGACATTTCGTTTTGAAACTGGAGTGCAAAGATAGTCCGGAATCGGGACACGAAAATGTAAAAATGCTGTGGGAAACATTTTTATTAAGCATTCCAGGTAAATTCTTTCCATCGTAAAATCACGACGGCATTCCGCAATATTACGTCCTGCATTATAAGGAATAAATTATCGGAATTCCTGGAAATCACCTTAAAATCAGCTATTTCAAAGAAACAACTTCCATCCTGTCAAAAATATCCCGGACGTAATATTGCGGAATTACATCCAGGTATCCGATAAGCGTTACTTCAAGTAGAAAATCTCATGTGCCCCCATCCCAATACAGTTTATTGGAAGAGAAACTCACCAGAATTTTACGCGCTCCATATTGCTTTCAGCATTCGCTGCTTTCCCTGTAAATCCATCCTGATCTCCACGGAAACAAACCCCCTGTTTTCGATCATTTTTTTGATTTCCAGCGCATAATTTTCATGCAGTTCAAAAAACAAAAAACCACCTAAAAGCAAGGTTTTTGAGGCATAATCTGCCAATGACCGATAAAATACTAGTGGATCTTCGTTTGGAACAAACAACGCCAGACCAGGTTCAAATTCCGTCACATTTTGATGCATTTCTCCCTTCTCCTTCCATGGAATGTACGGAGGATTAGAAATCACTACATCCACTTTACCGTTCTTTTCTGCATTCAGTGCATCTTTCTGTTGAAATTCAACCTCCAGATTCAATTCCCGGGCATTTTCTGCGGCAATTTCCAGCGCTTCCGGCGAAATATCGTACCCTTTGACCTCAAAACCGGGATTTCGATTTTTAAGTGCTAACGCAATGCAGCCAGACCCCGTACACCAATCTTCTATTTTCAAATTTTCCTTTATTGCGATGCTTTCCTGTACCCAAGCAACCAATTCTTCTGTTTCGGGACGCGGAATCAGCACTTCGGGAGCGACTTTGATTTTCAGATCATCAAAACAGGTGAAGCCTGCAATGTACTGAAGCGGTTCTCCCATTTTCAATCTACTGAGAACTTCCTGAAGTTTATGTGTCTGATCTTTAGAAAACGCTCTAATCCGACTAAAAAGATTGACACTGCGATTGAATCCGAGCACATCTTCCAACGTCAAATAAAACAGATTACGGATTTCTCTCTCGGAAAATAATTCTCCCAACTGCTCTTTCCACTCTTCCAGCATCTGCTTTTGATCCATTGTATAAAATTAGAGAAAAGTACAATGTGAGAAACATCCAATTCAACAAAAGTGCGCCAGCTCACGATTCATTCCTTCTTGCTTAATTTAAGCTCTTCATCCGGTTTATTCGCCTATTCAGCTATTTTTTTTCAAAATATCAATGTAACTTATTAAATTTAGGCGCATTAAATACGGATAAACAAAAAAAGTGGTTAGCATTAAATTCATTTTTCTCAGTATTCTAATAATTATTAGCAATCAAATGCTTTATGCACAATTGGATAGCGGACCGGAGGCTGAACCATCAGATTCTACCGTCATTATATTCAAAAAGGTGCTGCAGGTTCCTGAATTTCAGAAATACAATCCGGACACGATTCAGCTTGGGGATAACGATCAAATCATTACGGATTCATACACCGCAATCGGTCAGCCGTATGTTTATGATGCCCTGCATTCCTTCAACCGCAGGAGAATGGACAATTTCGGAGGTTATTTAAATGATAAAATTAATGCCGGATTAGCAGAAATTCGCAGTAAAGGATTTATTTCCGATTTAAAGAAATTATACATTCAAATCGACCCCATGACCTTAACAGTTTATTGGAGCGCTGTGGTAGGGCCCAGCCTGGATGGAAGATGTTACATGCATGTCGACAGCCGCGGCTCTGCAGGTGGCGGATTATCCGCAGTTTTGAAACAATGTCCGAGAATGCACCGATTGCATTCAACCCTTATTCCTGTTAAACTTTTGGAGTTTAATGATAACGTTCTACAATGCTATGACTGGCATGGGACAAAACTGGATTCTGTGACCAATATGATAAATATTCAACAACATTTCTATAAATATTATGATCCGCAAATCGGAAGTGCCGCAACACTTGCTGAAGTGGCGCAAAAAGACGCAGAAATGGTGTGCGTACTGGTTTCCAAACCACCGACTCCCGCTATGAGTTACAAACGATATACTGTGAAACAGGGAGATACATTATCGCAAATAGCCGTAAAACATCACTCCACACCGTCAAAAATTAAAAAAGTAAACGGTTTGCGATCCGATATAATCCGCGTTGGACAAAGCCTGAAAATTCCCGGATAAAGCTTCAGGCAGTTATTTCAACATTTGATTTAACGAAAAGTCTCTGTTTTAAAGATACTTTTTTATTTGGTTGTGCATGAAAATTGAATGATACACTCATTTTTTACGTTTTCACGCAGATTTCACAGAGTAAAATGTAATTTAAAGTCTGCGTTAATCAGCGAACTGAAAACCACCTATTCCATAATAAAACGTTAAGTACTATTCTAAGAATCCGGGTTTACTTTGCCAGTGCGCATTTAATCCAAATACGGATTATTTACATTTATCCAGCTCCACATGCAAACCCAAACCTCGCAAAGCTTCTCCAGACGCAATGATTTTTCCCTCACCGTCAACCAAAAATCCGCTTGGAATAAACTGAACACCGTAAGCTTTTCCAGCTTCGTTAGCTTTGTCCCAAACATGATTTTTCCAGATCAGTCCATCGGTCTTGATTGCTTCTTTCCATTTCGCTTCCTCGCGGTCAATTGAAACCGAAAACACTTCAAAGCCTTTTGCATTCTTGAATTTAGTCTTCTTGTACTTGTTGTAAGCCTCTACCACATTCGGATTTTCCCTGCGACAGGGACCACACCAGGAAGCCCAGAAGTCAACCAAAACCATCTTCCCTTTCAGAGAAGACAATTTAACTATTTTTCCATCTACACCAGTCAAAGCAATTTCAGGAGCTTTGGAACCAATTGCAGGTGCGCTTTTCACCGATTTGAATGATGATAAAGCGACTCCTGCAAACAATAAGACTGAAAGAATAACAAATGAATTTTTCATAATGCTTTTAATTAATCCGACGAATATCTGCGCCCAGGTTACGCAAACGTATATCAATATCCTGGTATCCTCTGTCAATTTGTTCAATATTATGAATCACACTCTTCCCCTCTGCCGAAAGCGCCGCAATCAACAGCGAAACTCCCGCACGGATATCCGGAGAAGTCATTTGAATTCCGCGTAATTTATACTGCCTTCCCAAACCGATCACTGTTGCCCGGTGCGGATCACATAAAATGATCTGAGCTCCCATATCGATCAGCTTATCCGTAAAGAACAAACGCGATTCAAACATTTTCTGATGAATCAATACGCTTCCTTTTGCCTGAGTTGCCACCACCAGGATGATAGACAACAAATCCGGAGTGAATCCGGGCCACGGAGCATCGTAAATAGTCAGGATTGATCCGTCGATGAAGGTCTCAATTTCATAAGATTCCTGTGAAGGGATGTAAATGTCATCACCTCTGCGCTCCAGTTTGATTCCTAATCTTCTGAAGGTATTCGGGATCACTCCCAAATTTTCCCAGCTGACATCCTTGATGGTAATTTCCGACTGGGTCATGGCTGCCAGACCAATGAAACTTCCGATCTCAATCATATCCGGAAGAATGCGGTGATAACACCCTCCTAATTCCTTCACTCCTTCAATGGTCAGCAGATTGGAGCTGATTCCTGAGATTTTCGCTCCCATCGCGTTCAGCATTTTACACAATTGCTGAATGTAAGGTTCACAGGCAGCGTTGTAGAACGTAGTTATTCCTTCTGCCAGAACGGCCGCCATGATCACATTTGCAGTTCCCGTTACGGAAGCTTCATCCAGGTGAATGTATGTTCCTTTTAATTTTTTCGCTTCAATCGAATAAAAATGTTCTCCCGCATCATAGTTGAATTTCGCTCCCAGCAGGGCAAAGCCTTCGAAATGCGTATCCAGTCTTCTGCGCCCGATCTTATCTCCTCCCGGTTTCGGAATGAATCCTTTCCCGAAACGGGCCAGTAAAGGCCCCACGATCATAATTGATCCTCTCAGTGATGCCGCTCTTTTTTTGAAATCTTCGGTTTCCAGGTAAGCCAGGTCAATTTCTTTCGCCTGAAAAACGTATGTTCCCCGCTCTACCTTTTCAATTTTCACTCCCATGGTCTGCAGCAAGTCAATCAACTTATTCACATCCACAATATCCGGAATGTTCGAAATGGTTACTTTCCCGGCGGTTAATAAAGGAGCACATAAAACCTGTAAAGCTTCATTTTTTGCACCCTGTACCGTCAATTCCCCCTTTAATTTCTTCCCTCCGTAGATTTCAAAAGACGACATACTCAGTTTTGTTTACGATTTTGGTTTTTTCCTTTAAAATTCTTTTGGTTCTTCTGATTTTTCTTCGGACGTTTATTCGGGTGAATCCCAAACGACTTCAGAATCAGGTTGGTATTCATCAGTTCATCCGGATTTTCCAGGATCAGGGTTCCCTGGGAAAGCTCTTTCAATTGCGTTGCAATCACATGATTTTCAACAGCATCATTATTGTATGCCAGATACTGCTTTTTCATGAAATTGGCCATCGTAATTTTCAGATAGTCACGCTCATCAGAAACGGTGATATCCTTTGCATCTTTTAGTATCTCCTGTGTATATTTTCCGTAATGTCCGTACCGGATACGCCCTTTCGGATAAATCATTTGCTCCGGTTTGCTGGAAAGCATTTCCGGTTTTGGAATCTCATAAGGAGAATCAACATCCAGTTTGAAATCAGACATCACAAACAAGTGCGTCCATAACTTATGTCTGAAATCATCTACATCGCGCAAATGCGGGTTTAACTGCCCCATCACTTCAATAATTGCCCTTGCAGCTTTGTTTCGCTCCTCACGGTCAGCAATTTCCATGGCGTGGGAAATCATCTCCTGTACGTTTCTACCATACTCCGGAAGTAATAACTTCGGTCTCGTGGTGTTGTATTCCATAAATTGTCTTCGAAAGTTCAAAAATAAGGTTTTAAATCGAAATATACAGTTTTAGAAAAACCAGAATTCGTGTATTCCCAGGTCATTCTTTTTTATTTGTCGAAAAAATCTATTTTTAGCCGAGAAATAATTGCCTTATGAAACGAATCCAAGCGCTATTAATCGGAATATGGATCTTGCTCCAGATGACCTCTTGTTCTTCCGGTCCGAAAGTACCCCAAACTGCTGAAACAGAAAAAAACCATTCCGATTCCCTGAAAGCGCAGGAATGGTTCCCGGAATATCCTTCCGACACCCTGACAGGTTTGTATACCGGGGATTTTGGCGATAGTCCCATTCGCATATTTCTCACTTATGTGAAAAATGAAAAAGCAATCGGATACAACGTTCATAAAGGCTTGCAGCGCAATATCAGCGGTGATGTGATTCAAAAAAAAGACAGCTTCGAACTCACTTTAAATGAACCGGGAGATAATCCGTACGATGGTGTATTTGTCCTGAAAATCTCCAAAAAGGACTTTAGCACAGATGCAACCTGGACAGCGAAAGATCCGGCTATTCCGACCAGAAAGTTTAAACTGATAAAAAAACAATGAAGAAAAAATCCGGGGAAAAGTCTTTTTTTACGACGGCAAACCGATTAGGGAAGATTATCGGATCAAAACAGCTCCATTTGTCTGCTGCTACCCGGAACAGTGAATAAATCCGTTCTGAGCCGGGGAAAAGGAAGATCCGGAAGGAAACGTTTCCGGGCTAGTTGTACTTGCCTCTGAATATTCAGTGCGTAAACCCCTTCGCCTTTCATGCGCGTCCCGAACCGGCTGTCATTTAGTTGTCCGCCGTGCATATCCCGCAGCTGGTTCAGCACTTTTCCAGCACGATCCGGATAGTTTTTGTTTACCCAATCCGTAAATATTTCCCTGTTTGGGCCGCTCAGACGCACAATCTGGTGATACATACTCAAAGCGCCACGACTCCCCACCTCCTTCGCAACCGAAAAGATTTCATCGTCATTCAAGGCAGGAATAATCGGTGCCATCATGACATTCACCGGGATTTTACGTTGAGCAAGTAATTCGATTGCTTCCAGCTTTTTGCGGCTGCTGGCGGTTCGCGGTTCCAGCTTTCTGCGCAGTTCTTCTTTCAGGCTGGTCATACTGATATTTACCTGCACCAGGTTCAATGCTGCAAGTTCTTCCAGGATATCCAGATCTCTGGTAATCAGGGCATTTTTGGTAATGATCCCAACCGGATGCCTGTATTTCAGCATAATTTTCAGTAATCTCCTCGTAATTTGGTACTGGCGCTCACAAGGCTGGTAGCAATCCGTATTTCCCGAAACAGAAATCGTCCGGACCCTCCAGGATTTTCTTTTCAATGTTTCTTCCAGTAGTTCAGGTGCATTTTTTTTCACGAGAATCACGCGTTCAAAATCCACTCCGGCACTGTAGCCCCAATATTCGTGAGTTGGCCGGGCATAACAATACGTACAGCCATGTTCACAACCCTGATAAGGGTTCAGGGAATAGCACATTCCCACATCCGGACTTGTCGGTTTGTTTACGATTGTTTTCGGGTGAACTTCAATAAATCTGGTTTTCAATTGAATTTCTTCCGAAGGATCAATATCATCAAAATCTTCACCTTTTCCCTGCGAAAAGAATCGGTTGCGGGGATTAATCTGAGCTCCCTGCCCATTTTTATATAGTAAACCGCCCGACATTCTTTCGTTAATTTAATTATGCCTGGCAAATATAAAGATTATTTAATAATCATATATTGATTATTTTTAAATCAAATCTCAATCCATTGCTTTATTCTCAATCACCACAGGGTTCCCACAATTCAATTTTATTTCCTTCTATATCCAGAATGTGAATAAATTTCCCATAATCATACGTTGCCAATTCATCCAGGATCGTTACTCCCTCCTTTTTCAATTCTTCCACCAACGCTTCCAGGTTTTCCACCCGGTAATTAATCATGAAATCCCTGGCTGAAGGTTCAAAATACTTCGTCGTCTCAGCAAACGGACTCCATTGCGTCACACCTTTTTTGCCTGATTCGTCATCTGACTGCCATTCAAAAGTGACTCCGTAAGGTCCGGTGTCCATACCCAGATGTGTTTTATACCACTGATTAATTTGCTCCGTATCCTTGCATTTAAAGAAAATCCCACCGATCCCTGTTACTCGTTTCATGGCTGCTTATTTTTTAATTGTTGGTGACAATATTGAACAGATCAATACTACGAAAAAATTTGAGGTGCAGGAAGAAAAAGATTGAGTTTTGCAGGGTATCTTTTCCTGAAAGAGAAAATGGATTCATTTTCTATCCTGTTTCCCGTTTTGGGAAAAAGAAAAGTAAATCACTGATGCAGTCTCCCCACAAAGCTTATGAGTTTGAAGATCTGTTTAAATTCAGACACAAAAAGTTATTAATAATTGTATTTGTATAAAAAAATGACTAATATCACTTTTTAAAGTAACTTAAATAGTTAAATATATTTATCCAAATAACGAATTTTGTAATAAATTATATATTTTATTTTTTTATATATGTATAAAAATCGCATAACACTACTACTTGTTTTGATTACAAGTGTGGTAAAAGCCCAAACCGGGCAGGTAGGAATTAATACTTCCTCACCAAAATCCACTTTGGATGTACAGGCACAAACAACAGCACCAGGGAAGGCAGAGGGTATCATTGCACCCAGGTTAACAGGTGCTGTTATCCAATCTAAAGATGCAGATTATGGCAGTGCCCAGACCGGTGCCATTGTTTATGCTACATCCGCTTCTCCGGATGCCGGTTTGGCTGGTGCCAAGACCATAAATATTGACAATATCGGATATTATTATTTTGATGGCACAGTATGGCAGTCTTTTACGCCCCAACCAGCATGGAATCTTACAGGCAATGCAGGCACCAACCCTGCTATCAACTATTTGGGCACAAAGGACGACAATAACCTTTACTTCAGGCGCGGAGGCGGCAACGGAGGCACCGTGCAGGCAGGCTTGATAGATGGAGGAAACCCCAGCCCCAAAGCAACAGTCGGTCCCAGCAACGATTCTAACAGCAATGGCACCGGAATGGCTAACACCGCTTTTGGCGCAGGAGCATTGCCCATAGTTTACCTTGCCTATGACAGTGGTTATATGGCACAGCAAAATACCGCCATAGGCGCTTATGCGCTGAGCAACAATGCGTCTCCGGGAGCTTATGCCACCAACATTGACAATGTAGCGGTAGGATATCAGGTGCTTGCTTCCGCCACAAGCGCAAACCAAAATGTAGCGGTGGGGAATTTTGCCCTTGTAACGAATATTGATGGGGGAGGCAATGTGGCGATGGGGTATGATGCCCTGAGCACCAATACCCACGGAACCTATAATACAGCCATTGGTGATGTGGCAGGCAACAACATCACTACCGGAAGTTTCAATATTGCCATTGGCAACAGTACCTCTCTCCCTTCCGCCACCGCCAACAACCAGATGAATATCGGCAATTCTATCTATGGGATAAATATGGGTTCGGGAACGGTAAAAATAGGTGTTAATACCAATAATCCCCAAAGCACCCTCGAAGTAAACGGTTCTGCCGTCAATACAGCGGCGTATCAGGCAGGTGCAACCGGAGCTACAGCCCCGAATAACGATCCTTTGTATATTGACTTTACCAAGAGTAATCTTGCCTATACCTCTGCTTCGGCAGGTAACGGTTCAGGAGGGGGTACCACGTTTACCATTAATGGAATAAAAGACGGCGGCGCTTATACACTTGCCGTAAAAGGCGGAACATCGGGAACGGCGGCATTTACAATATCAGGCGGTATCACACCACATCTTGTAAACAACGGTCCTACCACAGCGCATACCCTTTATACCATTATTGTAATTGGTGGCGATGCCTATATATGGATGGCAACAGGGTTTTAATGAAGTTAAACATATTGAAGCATAATAAAAATGTGGTATTATCAGAAAAAAATGGTTGCAGCGTTGTAAGAGTATGCTGTTTCAAGTCGATTTTAATACTTGAATTGTCAGAGAAAATGGTTGTGGTGTTGTAAGAGTGTGCTGTTTCAGGCCGGTTTTCAAGCAGATCATTATTTATGCTTTTCTGACAATTCTCAAAATGTATAAAATAAAAGAACAAAATCATGATTGATATCAACCCTAAAATACAATCCGGACAATGAAAAATATAATAATATGCTTGGCATGCCTGATACTTCCGCAAAAAAACAGAGCTCAAGTAGTAGGAACGCCATATATACCATATACCGCTGCCACCCCTACCATCCAGGTTACCGATTTTTGGGTAACGTTCCCAGGCATAAATGCCAGCACCTTTTCCATGTTCGGACAACTGAATATCGTAACGGGAGATGCAGCTGCCAATGTTATCGTCGCATTCCCTGGCAGTGTGGGTGTACCGACATTTGCCTATCCGGTTGCAGCAAACTCCCTGCAATCCGTTGATTTGAGTGCTTTAGGCCCGTATTATGCACCTGTCTATGGCAACAGTGCTTTCGTTGGAGGAGTCCAATCCGTTGTACATGTTACTTCAGACAAACCTGTATCGGTCTATGCTTTTGCAAGCAGTAACAATGCTGCGGGTGCAGATGCTACCGCATTGTTGCCCGTAGCGGCTTGGGGAAAAGGATATTGTCGGCTTTCTTACGCGCCTTATTCTGGTAATAATAACCCCACCACCGGCCCTTACACCAATGATTATGAAATGTTCACTTACGATAAACTCACTCCGGACTACCCCAGTTTAACAGTAACCCCAACTGCTCCCAGCAATTTTTCCCTCGCGCCATTTATAATTGCCCCTACGATTGTTACTATCCCTGTTCCTCCAACTCCTATAATATTTGAGACTGGTCATACAGCAATCGTCAGTGAACCTATTGACAGAACAGGGCGTTTCATCAGCACCGACTATCCCTGTGCTTATTTTACGGCTAACTCCGATGTGCAAATTCCGGTGAGCACAACATCCGGAGGTGTATTGTTTGAGCAGAATGTGC
This sequence comes from Fluviicola sp., assembly GCA_031260455.1. Classification (GTDB taxonomy): domain Bacteria; phylum Bacteroidota; class Bacteroidia; order Flavobacteriales_D; family Crocinitomicaceae; genus Fluviicola. Next base: position 24,461 of record JAIRJW010000007.1, on the reverse strand, counting down.
CGATAAACCAATGGGGCAAAAAGTTTCTCGTACCCAATATTCCCGAACCCGCCGCTGCCGAAAACAACAGGCTGAGAGTGGTTGCGGCAACAGCCGGTACCACGCTTAGCGTTACCGGAGCAACATTCATCACTTCCAATGCGGCATTCAGCGGCACGCTTGCCAATGCTGGCGACTGGGCAGAATATTCCGTGAACGCTGGCGGCGCCTATATAGAAAGCAACCAACCGGTGGGAGTTGCCGCTTATTTGGTGAGCACGGGAAGCTCATCTAACACAGGCGCACCATCAATGGCTTACATCCCCCCCATAGAACAGTCGATTCCCAAAGCAACGGTGGCGCCGTTTATACTTCCGAACACGGTTGCGAATACCAATTTCGGAAATGCTGCAGCCACGCATACAATGGTGATTATCACCAAAACGGCAACAAAAGGGGCAACTACTATTGATGACGGTACAACTACCACCACGCTCAGTTCGGGTTGGACAGATAATTCGGGCTATTCCTATTATCTATGGAACTTCAACAATACAGCAGATTTCGGCAAGGCATTCAAAGTAGTCAACTCCGCCGGGATAATTGTACTGTGCAGCGGACAGGCACCGGGACAATCCTATTATTATAATGCGGCTTCGGGTACGAGTATTATTAATCCCTGACCCGATATGACCTTTCCCCTGTGCGGTCAACAATCCGTATTATTTCGGTTCTGATCCAGAAAGTACGGCCTGTTTCCAACTGATTCCGGATCAATATCCGGATGTCCTGTTGTTGTTCTGATAATGAAACAGCACTGATATTGTACTGTTTCTGACAATTGGAACACTCATTGCTGCTCCCGAGCCCAATACTGCAAAATGCCAACAACAATTACAAGCCGATTTATATCTGAATTTTCATCTTTTTAAATAAAGCGTTGTCAGGGTTCTGGCCCAATATCTCGGCAAATCATACCCGACCTGCAAGTGAGCTACAACATCATTTGATTTTTTTTCCCTTGCATTAAACTCGTCTAAAATTTTAATCCAGTCGGAAATTTTCTTTCCCGTTTTTTCAATAATTTGTTCGTCGGTTACATCCCAATATTCCTTTTTCATTGCTGATAATTATATGTCCTTACGGACGGTTACTATTTTGATTGCATGTTTCTTCTCTCCACACTTCATTTTCTGCCGCCCACTGCCATGCTTAACTTCAATTATGCATCAAACAACTTACAACCAATTAAAAATACACTATTTTTCGGAATCAAAACAAGTTGAATTGTTTTGCTTTTTGCTAAACATCAAGTTTTTCAAAATCGAACATGGAATAGCGTATTAGTAAATTATTATTGAATTTACTGAATTATTTCGAATCAAAATTGCTTAATCAGAAAAAAGAGTGAGTCTGAGAGCGGAAGAAGAAAACAAACAAAAGAGTGTGCAACGCTCTCGCTCTACACACTCTTCACTGCTTTTTGTGGTCCCACACGGGCTCGAACCGTGGACCACCTGATTATGAGTCAGGTGCTCTAACCAACTGAGCTATAGGACCGGAGAAAGCATTGCTTTCAAAAATCAGGGATAAACTTACCAAGTCTAATCCAGAGAAAACTTTAGCGATAATCTCACCGGCTTTCGGCTGCAAATATACTATTTCTATTGAATTCCAAACGGAAAAGCGAAAGGTTCAGGCAAATTTATTCCCGAATACTGCTTCTTGAAATCCCTTTCGATAATGGTTTCAGACGAATGAATTGCATGAATAGGATTCCGAACAATACGGAAGCACACAACAAATGAGATACCTGAACCAATCCGGGCATATCTGCATAAGCCAGCAAAACACCCCCAATTAATTCGACAATCAGCACCAGGAAAGCCCAGTAAACCGAGCGCACTTTATCCGTTTTGTAATTCAGAAATACCAGGAAAATCATCATTCCTAAAACAGCCCAGGAAAAGGAACGGTGAATGAAAAATGCCCACCCGAACCGGCTGGTCCAGGATTCTCTTCCCAGCCCCTGCATGGTCAATTGATCAATGTATTCCCGAACCTGTGTTCCCAAAAACATCTGGTATGCCGTGATCACCAGGATAATCCCGATCAGCCATTTCATGGCAACCGGCAGGTTCAATGTTTTCTGGTTAACAGGACTGATTCTGCGCAAGAGCATCAATTGTAAGCAAACCACCAGCAAGGCTAAAAACATGTGCACGGTGATCGTCCATGGAACCAGATTGGTAGCAACGACAATTGATCCAAACCAGGCGTTCAGGATGATCGCGATGAGATTAAGCAGGGAAAGCCACACAAAACGCTTGTCTTTCCGGTATTTCCAGAATCCCCAGAGGAAAATAATTAATACGCCGTTTCCGGAAAGAAAACCAACCAGGCGGTTTCCGTATTCTGTCCAGGTTCGTTGCGCATTGAAAGCTTCTTCCTGGTAGGTTCTCGGATCGTTTTTGATTTTCTCAGCTGTTTCCTTCATTCCGAGTGCGGCCAGGAATTTTGCAAATTTTTCTACTTTCTTTACCCGTTTCTCACCGTACACTTGCCGGTAGTCTTTCGGTAGCTGGGCTTCAGAAGTCGGTGGAACCCAGTTTCCGAAGCATTTCGGCCAGTCCGGACACCCCATTCCACTTCCTGAAGTACGAACCACACTTCCGGCAATAATCACCAGGAAAATCAATACCAGTGTGATCCAGTTTAATCGTATAAAAGCTTTTGAAAACATAGTCGATTTTTGTTGCCCAAAATTACCGATAAAGCTTCTTAAATAGGATGATCTAAGTCATTTTTTGAATATTTCTCACAGAAAAAACTACTATTATTCGATCTGCCACAACGATAAAAAACACCCGGATCAATCATTAAATCCCGAATTATTGCCGTACCTTTCAGATGTGTCGGATATGAAAATCGGAATAATCGGATTGGGATGGCTGGGGCTTCCGCTCGCTAAATCACTGTTAAGCAAAGGCTGTCAGGTCACTGGAACAACGCGGTCACGTTCTGTAAATTTGGCTCACGAACGTTTTTTACATGTTACTTTTGATCCGCGACAAAAACACTTTGCCGACAGCTCCTGTTTTAACGACTCAAATGTACTAGTGCTGGCTTTCGCGCCCGCTGGAACAAATGAAAAAGTCTACGCAAAAGATTGTATCCGGACAACTGATTTGATTGCCCCTTCCTGCAAAGTTATTTTACTCAGTTCATCAGGGGTGTACCCGAAGCGGGATGGCATTTTCAAGGAAGAAGATTATCCTGCCGGATTCATTAAAAACAACGCAGCAGGATATGCCGAACTGGCACTCAGTTCCGTTCTTCGCGAACGGCTGACTGTGATCCGGCTCGCAGGTTTGGTAGGGCCAAACCGGTATCCCGTAACAGCCATGTCTAAATCCGGGAAAAGCTATCAAAGTCAGGAACGGGTCAACCTGATTCACCAAGAAGATGCCATCGGGCTGATTGAATTTGTGATTGAACATAAACTCTGGAATCAAACCATCAATGGCTGTTCAACAAAACATCCGCTGAGAGGCCCGTTTTACACTGAAATGGCGCGTAAGCTTGGAATAGAAGCTCCGCCGTTCGAACATAAAAACCGCTTGGAAAGAATTATTTCCAACAAGCATTCCCTCGACCTGGGATACAAATACCTCTACCCTGACCCGGCTGCTTATCCTATAGCTTAGTGAATTTTCAAATTCAGCAGATAAACACCTGGTTAATTGATTCCCAATACCTCCAGCAGTTCCGTTTTCTTGCTTCGCGATACACCGATTTCCTCCTGATTCGTTAAAATAACAGAACCTCCTTCTCCCCGGATATACTTCACCACCTGGTTCAGATTCACCAGATGGGAATTGTGCAGGCGAAAAAAGAACGAAAAATCAATCAGTTGTTTCTCAATCTCTTTGAGTGTTTTAGATACTGTAATCTTTCGCTGATGTAATACAATAGTCGTATAGTTTCCATCGGATTCGCAACGAATGATCTGGTCTACTTCAATCAATTCCACTCCATTCAGGGATGAAACCGGGATCTTTGGTTTAAGTCCCATCCCATTGATTCCGGAAAGCTTTCTTTCGGCACGTTTCTTCTTGACGCGCTGAACACTCTCCACCAGACCTTCCGCATCAATTGGTTTTACCAGGTAATGAACTGCTCCCTGTCTGAACCCTTCCAGCGCATATTCGTCATACGCAGTCGTGAAAACTACATCGGCATCTCTGTAAGTCAGTACATTCAACAGTTCAAAACCATTCATTTTCGGCATCGAAATATCGAGAATCAGTAAGTCTGGTTCTTTCGCATTGATGACTTCAACCGCATCAACCGGGTTTTGTAATTCGGCAATAACTTCCACATCCGGGCAAAATTTCCGGATCAAAATAGCAGTAGTTTCTAAACTATGCCTCTCGTCATCTACAATAATTGCGCGCAACTTCATAATCTAGTTTGGTGTTTCGAAGTGCAAGGTAACTAAAGTTCCGATTGCTTCGCCATTTTTGTCGGTCAAATCTTCAATTTCAAACTCGTTCTGGCGTTTAGTACGCAGAGTCAGCGAACGAAGGCGATCCTTCGTAATTTGTAATCCCACACTTCCTTCCTTCAAGGAGCGTTTGCGGTTGTTCTCCCTGGCTTTTTCCCTCCCGATTCCGTTGTCCTGCACCATCACGTAAAGCCCACTCTGCTGTTTCTGGAAGGAAACCCGGATTCGTCCTCCCTCTTCGGTTCGGGGCATCAAGCCATGCCAGATTGCATTTTCAATAAACGGCTGAATGATCATTGGCGGAATCTGGCAATCGAGCACTTCCTGTCCATCGATCTGCAAGTCAAAGTCAAAATCCTGCCCGAAACGCAGGCGTTCGAATTCCAGGTACAGTTTCAGCGATTGAATTTCATCGTATACGGTGATCATATCCTGGCGCGAGTAGTTCAGAATCATACGCAGCAGCTTGGAGAATTTGGCAATGTAATCCGCTGCGTTATCAACCTCATTCTTCAGGATAAACAAGCGAATAGAATTGAGGCTGTTAAACAGAAAATGCGGATTCATCTGTGCACGCAAAGCTCTGGATTCCAATTCATTGATCTGAAGACTGAATTCCGCTTTCATTTGCTCCGTACTTTGAATCCTGCGGATGCGGGAACGCATATAATACCAGATCCCGCAGGCAATGATTACCGAAGAAAGAATAATGAACCACCAATGCAGCCAGAAAGGTTTGGTTATTTCAAAAGAATAGGACATAATCCGGGATTCGTCTCCTTCTGAAACCTGTACCTGAAACACATATTTTCCGCTTGGAAGATTGTGGTACAAGGCTTCGGTTTTCTGATTCCCATTGATCCAGTTGGGGTTCAGGCCGAGCATCCGGTAGCTGACCATATTATTTTCCACATTGGAAAAATCTTTCACTCCGAATTCAAAAATCAGGTTGTTTTCAAAATAGGCATATCTGAGCTTATTGGTGGAAAAACGACCTAATCCGTTCATTTCCCTGATTTGCATAATATAAGGTGAAGCTGCTTTCCGGGCCGGGAGCTTGCTGCCAACCGCACTTACGATATAGGAATTCCACTGTAAAAAGTAAATGGAATCCGGTGTGATATTGATCCTGAAAATATCGCTGACCCCATTTCGCTTTTCCAGGCTTCTGACTTTTCGCAAGGTCGTATTCACAATCGCAACGCAGGAAGGGTTCAACACCCAGAGCCATTTTCTCTTATCCAGGATCAACTGGCTCACTTCGTCATTCTGCAAGCCGCTAAACGAGGTGTATTCGTTCTTCAGCTGTTTCGTTTCCAGACCATAGCTCCACACACCGCTCGCACGGGTTCCAATCCATAGTTTTTGCTGATCTTCAACTGCCAGACAGATAATCTGATCAGTGTTTTCGTGATTAAACAGGCTGATCTGTTTCACTTTCCCCGAACGGATACCATAGCGGTACAACTGTTCATTTTCGGAGAAATAAACCTCATCGCCTGCCTGAATCATAGCCAGCGGAAAATACTCCCTGGTTTCATCCGATTTGGTTTCACTGGATATTTCATAAATCTTTTCGGATGAGAAATCTTTCAGGCGAATTCGCAGCAAACTGGCATCCAGCGTTCCAACAAACAACAGCGAATCTCCAACCAGCAATGAATTCTGAAAACGGTGATCGATCGGCCTGTGATCGGAATGAATCATTTTTCGGGCGATTCTGTAATCCCTGTCAACGAACACCACCCCATTCGCTCCCACCACCAGTATATTTCCATTTTGGAGAAAATAAAAGCATTTCGCATCCGTCACTCCGTTCAGGCGAATCAATTCCGGACCGTTGCCATAAATTCGTTTAAGTAATGGGGTAGTACTTCCCAAAAGCTGATAGGCTCTTTTTTTGTCAGATGAATACCTCACATTCTGCAATCGCTGATCCGTTTTCACCTTCGTTCCGTAAATCAACGCTTCATCATGAACAAAAAGCCCTGCATTAGAACTTGCAATAGCCAGTTGCGAGCCGAATTTAGTAATCCTGCGGGGCATCACGACGCTTCTTTCAGCTTCTTCGTAGCGAACATATTCTTTCCTGCTGGTATCGAAGAGCAGAATTTCCTTATTCAGTAAGCAGAGATACAGATAACGCTGATCCCTCCACTCTATCGAAGAAATCGCCTGGTATTTCAGTTCGTCAACAGAAATGGGAAAAACGCAGAATAAACCCCGGGACTGGTTGAAATAAAGTACTCCTCCGCGACGGAGCCCAATAAACAGATTTCTTTTACTGTCCTGTACAAGTGAAGTCATTTCGTTCCGGTAAGCAGAAGTTTTCCCGGGGTTGCTATCCGTTTTCCGGTTGAATTGATACCGCTTCCATTTTTGGGTTTTCACGGAGAACAGGTACAATCCTTCTGAAGAAGTAATCCAGAGTTTTCCGGGGTCGGCTTTATCGATAAGAATCTCACTCAGAATCGGGATTTCTTTTTCCAGGCCCGGTAGTAAAAAGCTTTTTGTTTTTCTGCTCTCGGTATCAAAGAGGTACAGTTTTCCTTCCGCAGATGTGTACCAGATTCTGTTCTGCTGAACAGTCAGCGCAGTGGTCCGGTTACTTCCAAAGGAACTGACTGTTCGTTTGTTATAATTAGTCACCGCGAAAGTTTTTGTCTGGATAGCGATAAGCCCCTTGTTATAGGTAAAAGCCCAGATTGTTTGATTTTTGTCGAAAACAAGTCCCTGGATATCATTGGATGCAATACTGGAAGAATCCACCGGATCATGTCTGAAATGGATGAAACGCTGTCCATCGAAACGCTCAATTCCTTTGGGTGTTGCCAACCAGATAAATCCTTCCCGGTCGTATGCCAGATTCCTGATCTCATTGGAAATCAAACCATTTTCTTTTGAATATTGAATTAGCCCTCTTTGGGCAAAAAGTGTTAAATTAATAACTGAAAAAAGCAACCAAATCCGAATATTCATGTCACCAATTTCGAAACTAAATTTTAAATAGCGTAAAACAAGTACAATATTTTCTCCATTAACATAAAAAAACAGACCTTTTAATCAATGCCGGACCAAACATTTGGCAGGTTTGAAAAAAAAAGTGACTTTTAATTCCTTATTCTCCGGGTATGCTTAAAAACCTTACTCTGTTCCTATTGTTACTTTTCGGGTTTTCTGCCCAGGCTTCACATATCGTGGGCGGAGAAATCTATTATGATTATCTGGGAAACAACAATTACAAGTTCTACATTGTCGTTTACCGCGACTGTGCTTCAAACGGGGCCGCTTATGATTCTCCTCTGCCTTTGAGTGTTTTCACAGCAAATGGTACCCGGATTTCCGATCATGATGTCCCTTTTCCGGGGAGTACCGTTCTTCCAATTGTATTCGACAACCCCTGTGTTACTGCTCCCAGCGGGATTTGTACTGAAAGAGCCATTTATACCATCACGTTGAATCTCCCTCCTTCATCTACCGGATATATTGTTGCTTACCAGAGATGTTGCAGAGGTCCCAATGTTACCAATCTAATTAATCCGGACGATACGGGACTTACCTTACAGGCTTTTGTTCCGCCAGCTGGGGGCGATCACTACATTAACAGCTCCGCACGGTTCACGAATTACCCTCCTTTGGTTATTTGTAACAATGAAAATCTGAATTTTGATCACAGCGCAACAGATGCCGATGGAGACAGTTTGTCGTATGAGCTGGTTATACCTTATGCAGGTGCCAGCTCCTTTAATCCGGCTCCAAACCCGATTCCTGCACCTCCTTACCCTTTGGTAACCTGGAGCGGAGGCTTCAATCAGGCCATTCCCCTGGGTCCGGGTTCTACCACCACGATTGATCCGGTTACGGGACATTTATTTGTTGATGCCAATAACCTGGGATTATATGTCGTTGGAATTCGCGTGAATGAATGGCGCGATGGGATTATCATCAACTCCGTGACGCGTGATTTCCTCTTCCGCGTAGTGAACTGTAACGTGCAGCTCTCGGCTATAGTGGCAACCCAGGAAAATACTCCGGGATTCATTTCCTATTGCCAGGGACTGACTTTCACTTTTGATAATAAAAGTTTCGGAGCATCCAGTTATTACTGGGATTTCGGTGTTGCCGGAATTACAACCGACAACAGTACGGCTTTCGAACCGACCTATACGTTTCCGCAACCGGGAACTTATCATGTAATGCTGGTTGCCAACCCCGGGTGGCCTTGTACGGATACGACATATATGGATCTGATCCTGGAGAATCCGTTCAATGTGGACTTCACCTTTTTGGATTCGACCTGTTTTATTGACAATACACTGAGTTTCCACGGACAGATCATTAACGGTCCGTCAAGTACGCAATTCAACTGGAATTTCGGGCCGAATGCCACTCCTCAGACAGCAACAACACAGAACGTTTCCAATGTAGCATTCAGTTCTGCTCAAAATAATATTGTGACACTGATCGGAACCTACAGCGTTTGCGCCGATACGATTTCCAAGCCAGTTTTCTTTTACGATAAACCGGTTCCACAAGTTGGCTTTCAGACCAATCATGAATGCGCAGGCTATACACAGACCTTCACTAATAATTCTCAGGGATCGACCAGCTATTTCTGGGATTTCGGTGTTCCCGGAATTAATACGGATGTGAGTACGGCAGTTTCCCCTACTTACACTTTCCCGGCTGCAGGAACCTATCCCATTACCCTGATTGCAACGAGTGGTCCAAATTGTGCCGATACCCTTGTTCAGAACATTACCATTTATGACCCTTTATATGTTTCTTTCACGCATAACGATTCACTTTGCATCACAGACAACAGTTTCAATTTTACCGGAAACGTCAGCGGACCCGCCACCACAACTTATTCCTGGAATTTTGGGCCGAATGCCACTCCTTCAACCGCAACTACCCTGGATGTCAGCAACGTTATCTACAATGCTGCCGGAACTTTCCCCGTAACATTAACAGCCAGTTTTTTGGATTGTTCGGAAAGTATGAACTCTACTGTATTGATCTTCCCGATTCCTGTCGCCGGGTTTACGATCAGTGATGAATTAAAATGCGAACCTTATCCGGCTCAGTTTATCAACCTCAGTCATTACGAAAATCCTTTATTGAGTTTCTGGGATTTCGGAGATGGCGGAACAAGTACGGATACAAATCCACTGCACATTTACACCAGTGCGGGAACTTATTCTGTTAAACTAACGGTTATTTCCAGCATTGGCTGTATCGATACGCTTACCTTGCTGCAGCAGGATTTTATCACCATTCATCCGAAACCGCATTCCGGATTCAGTATTGATAAGAAAGAAACAGATATCTGTAATTCACGGGTTCAGTTTACCGATCTGTCTCAGGGAACATTGCATATTACCTATTTCTTTGATGAGCTCCATGCTGCAAGTACAGATCCAAATCCGGCCTACACGTATTTCACCGATGGTATGCACCGCCCGATGCAAATTGTGTTTAATCAATACGGATGCAGTGATACCAGTTTTCAATCTATTGCAATTGAGCCTTTCGGGGTTTACGTTCCAAACGCATTTACCCCGGACGGAAATGAGCACAACAATGATTTCTATCCAAAACTGGGGCTTACCCCGGTCGAATGGAATTTAAAGATTTATAACCGCTGGGGAGAACTGCTTTATCAATCGGATGATTTTGAAGAACACTGGGATGGAACTTTTAACGGAATTGCGTGTAAAGAAGACATTTACAGTTATGTAATCCGCTACGTTTCCTGTGCTCCTTACGCCAATGCAGAGACTATTACGGGACACGTTTCATTGTTAAAATAATTGCGAATTATTTTCAATTCGCAATTATTTAAGGAATTTCGTCTTCATCGTCCAGGCAACCAGTGTCGACCGTTGTTTAGCCAATTCAGCTTTCTCTCCTTCGAAAAACTGGTCAACCGCTTCATGAAATAATTTCAGCCAGCGGTCAAATGAAGCCTCATCCAGGTTCAGGCTGGCATGTTTTGTCATCATATTGGCGCTGTATCCCGGCTCATCCAGTAAAATAAAGGTCCAGAACTGCACCACTCTCGGTAAATGCTCTTCCAGGTTCAGATGAGCAAAAAAGTGAGAAACCGTTTCATCTTCCAGGAGTTTCCGGTAAAATGTATCGATCAGTAATTCGATGTCTTTCTTTGATTCTATCTGCTTCATAAACTCAAAAGTAGGAGTCTTCACGCAATTATTTTCTGATAAAAATCAACTTTGTCGTTTACTTCTTAATTTTTTGACATTTGACTCTGGAAATTATAAAGGAGCTTATATTACTTAAACCATCCGGAATACATCACATAATTGTTTGCAATGCGTTGCACTTCTCCTTCAAACAGCCCGGGGGAAAGCGTTTTCACTTTCTTTGCCGGGATTCCCGCATAAACACTCCAGGATTCAACCCGTGTATTTTCCAGTAGCACAGCGCCTGCAGCAATAATGCAATTGGATTCGATGTAACAGTTATCCATCACAATCGCTCCCATACCGATCAGCACATTGTCTTCAACCGTGCAACCATGAACCAGTGCATTATGCCCGATCGATACGTTATTTCCCAAAATTGTTTTGGTTTTCTCATAAGTACAATGAATCACAGCTCCATCCTGAACATTTACCTGGTTTCCCATCCGGATCGAATTCACATCTCCGCGAACCACCGCATTGAACCAAACAGAACAACGGTCTCCCATAACTACATCACCGACTATTGTAGCATTTTCCGCCAGATAGCTATCTTCTCCGAATTGAGGTTCTATCCCCCTGCATGATTTGATTAAAGCCATATATTTTAAATAAAAATGTAAAGTTGAGAATTTAAATGTACAAAAAGGAAGACATGAGACCTCACACCTGAAGTTTTCCCTACTTCCAGTTCAGCAACTCCAGTTCTTTTGAAACCGGTTTACTGTATTTATGCTGAACGGAACGGATGATTTTCTCCATAGAATCCCAATTCAAATGCCGGAATGCGCTGACGGCGATAATGGATCTCCCCGGAAAAGCCCCCTGTTCATCTCTGATTGATTTGAACTCTGCCTGTTGCTGCATAAAGGGATGATAATATTCGGGAATGAGTGTATATCCCCCCTGCTGGTCCACCATGCGGATCAGTAAATCCATGTTTCCACCCTGGTAATTCCAACTGGATGATAAATCGTCGCTGATTGAACAAAACTGCATCATTTGCGCCCGCAGGCAATTTCCTTTACTCAACAGCCAGGGTTGCAGTTTTTTCAACTGGTCAACCGATAAAATACCGCCTTCGATACCTGGTGCATACGCCAGGATTTCTTCTGTATACAGAGGAGTAGCACGATAATTGGTCTGTCTTACAGGTCCTGCAAGAATTGCCAGATCAACTTTCCGGTTATCCAAAGCCTCCAATAATTCTTCTGTTTTCAGTTCTTCTACGAAAACCTGAGTCGATGGCAACAACGATTGCCATTCCTGAAAATTGTCCAGCAGCAAATAAGCTGCAACCGTCGGGATCACCCCAATACGCAGCCGTTCCCGGTAAGTTCCCGAATAAATCTTCGAAATCCTGCTGATCGCTCCATAATCTCCCTGAATCTGTTGTAAAGCGGGAATTAGTGCTTTACCAAACTCCGTCGGTTCCATGGAATTCGTATCTCGATGAAAGATCAGATGCCCCAAAACGTCCTCTGCCTTCTTAAGCTGCATGGAAAGAGTCGGCTGTGTCACATAACACTGTTCCGCCGCCCTGCTGACAGAACCTGTCTCAGAAACCGCCAGGATATATGCAATCTGCTGTAGTGAAATCATTATAAATTAATTCTATATATTTATAAAATTAATCAATATTGTTTATATTTAGAAAATGAGCAACTTTGAACTATCAAAAAAGAAAGGCCGGAGACATTAAGACCAGAAACTTTAGACAATTCTGTCTTTTATCTGTCGCCTGAAGTCTTGAGTTTTTAAAATTCACTAATAAAAAAGATAACTATGAATTCACAACAAGATTTGAACAACAAAATGAATCGCCTTTTGGCAACTTACCAGGTACATTATCAAAATTTACGGGCGATTCATTGGAATATCAAGGGAACCAATTTCTTCGAATTGCATTTGAAATATGAAGAGCTTTATACGAGAACGCAGGTAATCATCGACGATCTGGCAGAACGAATCCTGACTTTGGGGATTACGCCGCTTCACCGTTTTGAAGATTATTTAAAGTACAGTGATCTGAAAGAAAATCTGACAATCCATGACGGAAAAGAAGGAATGTCTTACATTCTGAATGCGCAGGAAACAATTCTAAAACTGGAACGTGAAATTCTGAATGAATCTGCCGAACTGGGCGATGAAGGAACAAACTCCATGATGAGTGATCTGGTTCGCGAAAAGGAAAAAACGAACTGGATGCTTGCAGCGTGGCTGGGCAAGTAGGTCAGACTTAAAGACTCAGACTTCAGACAAAAGACATTTTGATACTGAGTTTCTCATCTTATGTCCTTATCTTGTAGTCTGTTGTCTTTCAAAAGGTGACATAAGTCATAGGAATCTGCTCGTTTCTTTCCGAATATTGGAATAACAAGTAACAAATAAACAAACATAAAAAACAAATAAAATGAGTATTGTAGGTAAAAAATTTCCATCAGTAGTGGTAAATGCAATGGATGAAATGGGAGATACTTTCCAGATTGATGTATTAAAACAAGCAATTGACAATAAAAAGAAGGTACTGTTGTTCTGGTATCCGAAAGATTTCACATTTGTTTGCCCTACTGAAATTCACGCTTTTCAGGAAGCTTCCGAAGAGTTTGCAAAACGCAACACTTTAATCATCGGGGCATCTTGCGACACGGCTGAAGTTCATTTTGCGTGGTTAAATACAGCGAAAGACAACGGCGGAATCGAAGGAGTTAAATTTCCGTTGATTGCAGATTCAACCCGCCGTCTGGCTGAAGAGCTGGATATCCTGGATTACGATCCGTATGATGAGGATTCAACCGGTGACAATGTTTCTTACAGAGCAACTTACCTGATTGATGAGAAAGGAACTGTATTCCACGAATCAATCAATCACATGCCGGTAGGACGTAATGTGCAGGAATATATCCGTTTGGTGGATGCTTACACGCACGTTCAGAAATACGGAGAGGTTTGTCCTGCAAACTGGGAAGAAGGAAAAGATGCGATGAAAGCTAACCGCACCAGCACAGCTGAGTATTTAAGTAAAAACTAAAAGTTATGTTTACGGAGTTAACGGAAGATAATTTAGAGCAGTTATTGAACGCCAGTCAAAAAGTGATGGTTCAATACGGAGCATCATGGTGTGGTAACTGTAAAATCACCAAGCCGAAATTTAAGCGGATGGCAGAGGAAAATCCCGGGATAGAATTCTATTACGTGGATGCGGAAAAGTTACCGGATTCCCGCAAGTTTGCAGATGTTTCGAACTTGCCTACTTTCGCTGGCTTTGTGGGCGGAAAACTGGTGAAACAAGCTCAGGGAAATAAAGTAGAAATCATTCAGGAGGTCAAAGATGCGGTTGCCAGTAATTAAACATATAGTCGCGTTTATCGAAGAAAACGATGAAGACTATGTGAACGAAACGATCGAAACGCTGGAGTATCTGATCGATGCTCCCGGATTGAAAGATGAAGAATTGGATGTACTTGGGGAATTACTTTCCAATCTTTCCGGAGCGATTGAGGTTCACAAGGAAATAAAAGCCGGTAAATCTCAGCGGGATGCCCTGAATGAATTCATGAAGCGCGTTACCGGTTCTATAGACAAATAACAGAAAGGTACTGTTGTCGGGATGCTGCCTCACGAACTTGCATTTTTTTGTAAAAGCAGGTTCTTAAAATCCTTCAAACCGATTAGAAAAAGATAAAATTGGCGCTTCTCAGCGCCAATTTTTGTTTTTAAGCGTACTTTTTTGCAATCAAAAGGCCTAGAAACCGGATTATGAAGGCGAACATTAAGTTATTCATTGAAACGGATGTCCGGTATATGTTTCGGAATTCAATTCAAATCCTTATTTTGGCTGAATCAACAGCACAACTCCAATAATTAAAATTTGGTGAAAAGCATTTTATTAATCGAAGATGACTCTATTTTAAGCCGCAACATCAGTGATGCGCTGCTGGAAGAAAACATGCAGGTCGAATTTGCCTACGACGGGATCATTGCCGAAAAACTGCTTCGAAAAAAAGAATTCGATTGTATCATCCTGGATATTAACCTGCCGGGAAAAAATGGTTACGAAGTATGCACCAGTTTCCGCACTTTCAACAAGCATACTCCCGTTATCATACTCACGGCTTTTGACGAATTGGAAGATAAAGTTCAGGGTTACGATTCCGGCGCAGACGATTACCTCACCAAGCCTTTCTACATGCGGGAACTGCTGCTGCGCATCCGGTCGCTCATCAAACGCAGCGAAACAATCGGGAAAGGTTCCGCAGAAAATAATTCACTGGTAGCAGATGATATCGTTATCAACCGGGCAACGAAAAAAGTGAGTCGGCAAGGCAAAGAAATTCCGCTGACTCCGCGCGAGTTTCAAATCCTGCTGAAACTGGTGGAATGCAAAGGAGAACTGGTATCGAAGCAAGACCTGGTGAAAGAAATCTGGGGAAATATCGTAGATGCCAATACCAACACGATCGAAGTATATATTAATTTTCTGAGAGGTAAGGTGGATAAGCCTTTCGGAAAACAAAGTATCAAAACAAAAATCGGGTACGGTTATTATTTCGATTCAGAATGAGTATCCGCAAAAAAATATTGCTTTATTTTTCACTAATTATTCCGGCAATAACGGCTGTTGCCTTTATTGCCGTTTACCTGCTCTTTTCGGAACAACGCGAAGAAAGTTTTCAGATGCGGCAAAAAGACAAAATTTCTACAACACTCGAGTTTTTGTCAGATGTCAAAGAAACGGATGAAGATATCATCCATGCCATGGACCAGATTAACATCAACAAGCTGTACAACGAAAAACTATTGCTTTTCAACAGGAATAAGCGTCTGATTTATTCCAATATCGTTGATATTCCGGTTCCTGTATCCAAAAACATTCTCGTTCATCTCACTCCGAAAAACAAGTGGATCGAAACTAAAGACGGGCTCTATGATGTAGTGGGTACCTACATTGAACGAAGAGGGAAAGTTTATTACGGGATCAGCAAGGCTTATGATGATTTCGGTTACTCCAAGCTGCGTTTTTTGAGGTATGTGCTGTTACTGACCTTCATCGGAATTACCATTATCATTGTTTTGGTCTGTTTCTACATTTCGCGAAAGATCACCACTCCGCTGGAAGAAATTACATCCCGGATCAGCAATTACGACTTTGATGCCAAACCCGAACCGATTCCTTTTACAGGTACGCACGATGAAATTGCCGTGCTTACAATTGTATTCAACGAGCTCATGCTGAAGATGAATGATGCCTTTGCTTTTCAAAAGCACGCCATTCATCATATTTCGCATGAATTAAAAACCCCGATTGCCATTCTTGTTTCCAATTTTGAACGTATTGAAAAAGAAGCAGATCCCGAAGAGCTTAAACGACTCATCCAAAACCAAAAGGAAGATACACGGAGCTTAAGTGAAATCATCAATTCCCTGCTGGAAATTGCCAAAATTGAAACCTCCCATGAATCATTTACCGAACGATTCCGCATCGATGAACTAATCTTTGATATTTCAGATAGCCTGAAAAACGTGTATCCCGATTTCGTGTTTTCGGTAGATTACGAAGAACCGGTTGATGAAAACCAGCTGGAAGTTACCGGAAATTCACGTCTGATTAAAGCCGCCATGTCCAATCTGATGGAAAACTGCATCCATTACAGTTCCGACAAACATGCTATGATCCGCATCAAAAGTCAGGAGCAACTGGAGATCAATTTCGAAAACAAGGGCAAAATACTGACCAGACAAGAAGTCAATTACCTGTTCAAACATTTTTTCCGCGGAAAGAACAGTACAGGAAAAAAAGGATTCGGATTAGGGCTCGTTTTTGTTAACAAAATCATTACCATGCATGGAGGTTCGATTGTTTACGAACCGGTTTCAAAAAGCTTCAACCGTTTTCGTATAACCTTGTCTTAAGCTAAATTTTACTCATTTTAAGGTGTTTTTAAGGTGCTAAAAAGTTAATTTGTACTTTAAAAATTCAAACGCATGCAAAAAGTAGGATCATCACTATTCCTAATACTTCTGGTCTCGGTGAGACTGTTTGCACAAGATACTTTGCACCTCAGTTTACAGAAAGCTGACAGTATTTTTTTAACGAAGAATTATTACCTCTTAGCGGCTTCTATGAATATTGAAGCGAAAAGAGCGCAGATTCTCCAGGCAAAAGTTTACCCGAATCCCATTTTCACGGCAGACATCAATGCTTACGACCCGGAGAATAAACAGGCTTTTCATGTCGGTAAAACCGGAGAAAAGAATTTCCAGCTGGAGCAATTAATTATCCTGGGGGGGAAAAGACGGGCTGAAATCGAAATCGCCAAAACCAATACGGGAATTGCCGAACTGGAATTTCAGCAATTGGTCAGAGAACTCAAATTTCGGTTACACAGTGATTTGTATACAATTGGCCAGCAGGATTTTCTTCTGAAAAAATATGCCAAACAGCTGAATTTACTGGATACCTTGTTGAAATCCTATGAAGTACAGGCCAATAAAGGAAATATCCCTTTAAAAGAAGTAGTGCGCCTGAAAGGAGCTTACATTCAGCTGAACAATGACCGCGCAGAGTTGTTCAAGGAATACATTTTGACTCAAACCGATCTGCAAATCCTGCTTCAAACCAGTTCTTTTGTTTTGCCGGATTCACCGGATGCAAGCCTGGATCATTACCTGACGCCTGCATCTGTAAGCAATCTTCAGAATGTGGCACAGGAAAACTTACCGGAATTACTGGTTATGAAGCAAAACAAGATACTGGCAGAGCAATACCTGAGTTACCAGAAGCGTGCGGCAGTGCCTGACATCAATTTCTTTGCTTCGTATGATCAGCGTGGTGGTGCTTTCAACAATCAGGTCAACACCGGAATTGCAATTCCGCTTCCGCTTTGGGACCGCAACCGTGGAAATATCAAAACTTCACAATACCAATTGCAGGAAGCTCAATATAATCTTCAGGCAAAGGAAAACGAGATTGTGAGCAGGATCAACAACAGTTATGCTTACTATATCCAAACTGTTTCGGAATACAAAAAATCGCACGAGTTATACAACGACGATTTTGAAAAAACGGTTGAAGGGATGAGCATGAACTTTCAGAAAAGAAACGTTTCTATCATTGAGTTTATAGACTTCTTCGAATCATATAACAGCGTACTGGCTGAATTGGTGCGTATTAAAACACAATTGGTGATCTCCGCGGAACAAATCAATCTATTAACCGGAAAAGATATTTATTAAGATGAAAACAAGACGATATAAATTTAGTATTCAAGCCGGAATGGCACTTTGCTTAATCATTTTGAGTGCATGCGGCAGCAAAGAACAGGAAGAAAGTATCGATACTTTCTCCATGAGTGATACAATGCTCAAAAAATGTGAGTTCTATACAGCCAGCAACCAGGATGTTAAAAACAGCATTCGCCTGTTTGGAAAAATCGAAGCCGATAACAATAAAATGGCTCAGATTTACCCGATTCTCAGCGGAGTTGTAACTTCCATCAATGTAGGACTGGGAGATTATGTGAAACAAGGGCAAATCATGGCAAGTATTCAGAGTGTGGAAATCGCAGGTTTTCAAAAAGAACGCCTGGATGCAGTCAGTGCCGTAGCAACAGCAGAGAAAAACCTGCAGGTTGCCAAAGATTTGTTTAACGGGAAACTCAACTCCGAAAAAGATGTAATTGTTGCAGCCAAGGAGCTGGAAATGGCAAAAGCAGAATTGAAGCGCATCAATGAAATCTACTCGATCTACAATCTGAAATCGGGTTCAGCCTATGACATTATAGCTCCAATGAGCGGTTTCGTGATCACCAAAACACTTTTCCAGAATGAGCAATTGCGTTCAACGGACTCCGAAGCTTTGTTTACGATTGCGGAAACCAAGGAAATCTGGGCTGTAGCAAATGTAAACGAAATCGATATCAGTAAAATCAAAGAAGGTTATGATGTAACGGTACAAACACTGGCTTTCCCGGATCGTCCGTATAAAGCTAAAATTCAGAAGATTTACAACGTGATTGACGCTCAGACTAAATCTATGAAAATCCGTATTTCACTGCCTAACGAAGACTTTAAGCTGAAACCCGAAATGAATTGTACGGTAGATGTCCATTATTCTGAAAATGAGCAAATGGTGACTATTCCCTCATCTTCCATCATTTTTGACAAGAGCAAATACTGGATCATGGTCTTCAAAAACCGCCACGACATTGAGACACGTGAAGTGGAAGTGTATCGCCAGCTGGGAGATATCTCCTATATCAAACACGGATTGAAACCGGGAGAAAAGATTATTTCGAAAAACGGCCTGCTGATCTACGACGCGTTAAACGATTAAAACGGGAAATATGAACAATTTCATCAAAAGTATTCTTTCATTTTCCCTCAAAAACAAGTTTTTCACGTTTTTTTGGGTCGGATTGCTCATCATTGCAGGAGTAATCAGCTACATCCGGATTCCGATTGAAGCATTCCCGGATGTTACCAATACACAAATTATCATTGTTTCCGAATGGAACGGACGAAGCGCCGAAGAAGTGGAACGTTTTGTAACTACGCCGATAGAAATCGCCATGAACAGTGTTCAGAAGAAAACTAACGTGCGCAGTGTGACCATGTTTGGGCTTTCTGTAATCAAAGTTATTTTCGAAGATGACGTAGATGATTTCTTTGCCCGGCAGCAAGTCAACAATTTGCTCAAAAACGTGCAGCTCCCTGACGGAGTGGACGCGGATGTGCAACCTCCCTATGGTCCGACCGGGGAAATTTTTCGCTACATTCTCACCAGCAAGGACCGGGATTCACGCGATTTGCTGACCATTCAGAACTGGACAATTGACCGCGAGCTGCGAAGTGTATCCGGAGTTGCCGATGTAGTAGCATTCGGGGGGCAGGAAAAAATTTACGAGATTTCAGTCGATCCTGTAAAACTGCAGCAATACGACCTCACTCCCCTGGAATTATACAATGCCGTGAGCCGTTCAAACCTGAATGTGGGTGGTGATGTAATTGAAAAAAACGGTCAGGCATACGTCGTTCGCGGAATCGGACTCATCGATAACAAATCAGACATTGAAAACACCATTGTTGATATTTTCAACGGAAACCCGTTGCTGGTCAAAAATGTAGCTACGGTTCAGGAAGCCAGTGCACCACG
Source organism: Fluviicola sp. (assembly GCA_031260455.1). GTDB lineage: Bacteria > Bacteroidota > Bacteroidia > Flavobacteriales_D > Crocinitomicaceae > Fluviicola. The sequence continues at coordinate 4,615 of JAIRJW010000007.1, read as the reverse complement.
TGTAGGACAAGTCGGATTAGGTAAAGAAGACGATGTGGTGGAAGGAATCGTCGTGATGCGAAAAGGTGAAAACCCAAGTGAAGTTTTGACTCGTGTAAAAGAAAAAATAGATGAGCTGAATACCTCAACACTTCCTGCGGACGTAAAAATGAAAACATTTTACGACCGGGATAACCTAATGACCTATTGTACGGAAACCGTGATGCACAACCTCATTGAAGGAATCGTGCTGGTAACCGTGGTAGTATTCCTGTTCATGGCCGACTGGCGTACAACGGTCATTGTTGCAGTGATTATTCCTTTATCCTTATTGTTTGCTTTCTTCATGCTCAAACTAAAAGGCATGAGTGCCAATCTGATTTCATTAGGCGCTGTTGACTTCGGAATCATTATTGACGGAGCCGTCGTCATGGTCGAGGGAATTTTTGTCGCACTTGATCACAAAGCCCATCAAATGGGAATGGAACGCTTTAATAAACTGGCTAAACTGGGATTGATCCGCAACACTGGAATCCAGATGGGGAAAGCCATTTTCTTCTCCAAACTGATTATTATTTCCGCATTACTCCCAATTTTCTCCTTCGAAAAAGTGGAAGGAAAAATGTTCTCTCCTCTTGCCTGGACACTTGGTTTTGCCCTGCTGGGAGCATTGATCTTTACTCTGACACTCGTTCCGGTAATGAGTTCCATCCTGCTCCGCAAAAATGTGCGCGAGAAAGATAATTTCGTCACGCGTTTCGTTAGTCGGATTATCGGGAACGGTTTCCGATGGACTTTCAAACACAAGAAACTCACGTTGCTTATCGCCATTTCCTGTTTCGCTGTTACAATGATTTCCACCCGCTGGCTGGGAACAGAATTCCTGCCACCACTAAACGAAGGAGCATTGTGGGTAACCGCTGAGTTGCCGATGAGTACCTCTCTGACCGAAAGTGTGAAACTGACGAATGAACTGCGGGAAAAACTGAAAAAATTCCCTGAAGTAAAAGAAGTACTTTCTCAAACCGGACGAAGCAATGACGGAACGGATCCAAATGGATTCTACTTCGTTCAGTTCCAGGTAGATTTATATCCGAAAGAAGAATGGAAGCGGAAAATTACCATGGATGGGATCGTGGATGAAATGGATAAGAGCCTGAGTAAATATCAGGGAATTACCTTCAATTACTCTCAGCCGATTATTGATAACGTAGCTGAAGCGGCAGCCGGGATCAAAGCTTCCAACGCCATTAAAATTTACGGTGACGACCTGAATAAACTGGATGAATATGCCAACCAGGTCATTGCACAAATCAAAGATGTTCCGGGAATCAAGGATGTCGGAATTCTCCGGAATATCGGTCAGCCGGAAATGAGTGTAGTTCTGGATGAAGAAAAAATGGCGATCTATGGTATTACAAAATCAGAGGCTCAGGCGGTAATAGAAATGGCAATCGGAGGGAAAACAGCTACTCAGAAATATGAGGGAGAAAAGAAATTCGATATCCGGATCCGCTACGATAAAGACTTCCGTAAGAACGAAGAAGACATCCTGATGCTGATGATTCCGACCATTACAGGAAACCGTATTCCATTGAAAGAGGTGGCAACGGTAAGGCAAATTACCGGCCCGGCTTTTATTTATCGCGACAATACCAAGCGTTTCATCGGGGTAAAATTCTCTGTCCGCGAGCGTGATTTGGGAAGTACGATTGCCGAAGCTCAGCACAACGTCAATGCACATATCAAACTTCCGGCAGGATATAAATTAGGCTGGACAGGAGAATTTGAAAATCAGGTACGTGCCAGTAAGCGCTTGTCACAGGTAGTACCGATTAGTTTAATTATGATTTTCATTCTTCTGTTTATTATGTTCAACAATGCAAAAGATGCAGCATATGTATTGATAAATGTCCCTTTTGCGCTCATTGGTGGAATTCTGGCGTTGCACATCACCGGGATGAATTTCGGAATCTCAGCCGGAGTCGGTTTCATTGCACTCTTCGGAATTTGTGTGCAAAATGGGGTAATTCTGATTTCGGAGTTCCACAAACAAGCCAAATCAATCGATGATCTGAGTCAGGCGATTGTCAATGCAGTGAAAGTCAGAACGCGCCCCGTTATGATGACTGCACTGATGGCGGCAATCGGACTACTTCCTGCCGCACTGAGCAGCGGAATCGGTTCTGAAAGCCAGAAACCATTGGCTATCGTTATCATCGGAGGACTGGTTACGGCAACCATCTTCACCTTACTGGTCTTCCCTATTATTTATCATAAGGCATTGCATCTCCGAGAAACTAAAAAGTTGACCCAAAAGGCCAAATAAAGCTATATGAGTGCGGGAAGCTTCTCACTGAAGGTCTGATCAAATAATGATCAGACCTTTTTTATAGGTATTCTCTTAAAAAACTGCAGACTGAACAGAGTCAAAGCCTACGTTTTTTACTTTTTACCGGAGCAGATTCACGTGTCCGACCACTTCAATCCGTTTATCCCTGTTCCGGTGCTTGATTACAATCTTATACGCGTATTGCCCTTCCTTACACGTTTCTCCCATGTAGGTTCCGTCCCAGCCCACAGCCAGATCGCGGGATTCGAAAAGAATTTCGCCCCAACGATTGAAAATCAGCATGGTGTAGGATTGCTTATCGAAACTGTTATTAAATACCGGCAGGAAAACATTGTTGTACTCATCCCCATCCGGCGTAAACGCATTCGGAATAAAATAAAACAATTCGTCCTGTATTTCCACTATTACCCAGGCAGAATCAACGCAAGGTCCGGACATTGCATAAAGCATCACCTGATAGGAAGTTGATATTTCCGGATAAGTATGCGTCGGATTCATCAGCGAAGAGATTGTTCCGTCTCCAAAATTCCAGGAATAATTCGTTGCCGATATAGAAGTATTCGTGAATACAAAATACGGATCAGTAATACTTGTCTGCGTTGGATTAACACTAAACGAGGCATCCGGTTGCGGATAGATCGAAATCATTCCGGTATTGGAAGCAGTATTCGTACAACCGTTTACATCCGTAATAGTCAGTCCCACATCGAAAACTCCCGCATCATTGTACAATTGTGTAACAGGTCCACAGCCATTTTGCGTTCCGAAGCCCTGGAAGTTCCAAACACAATTCACCGAATTCGCGTTGTTATTCGTAAAAATGATCGACTGCGGATTACATCCCGCGGTGATATTACTGGAAAAAGAAACGACCGGCAATGCGAAAATAGTTACCGTTACCACATCGGAGTTAGTACATCCGAAAGCATTACTTACCGTCAAGGTGTAATTCGTTGTTCCCGGAATCGAAGTACTGAAGGCTGGGTTAGCAATTGCTGCATCACTTAATCCGTTTGCTGGCGACCAGGAATAGGAGTTTCCCGCAACAAAAGCTTGCCCGATCTGGCTCACTCCAGGAGTACCCTGGCATAAAGAAACATCAATTCCTGCATTTGCAACTGGCAGAGGACTTATAGTGATCGTGAAAGTAATAGCTTCTCCTGTGCAACCATTCAATATTGGAGTAACTGTAATCGTTGCATTGTTTGGATTCGTTCCTGTATTCAAAGCTGCGAAAGAGGCAACCGAACCTGTTCCGTTAGCAGCCAGTCCAATGGATGTATTATCATTCAACCAGACAAATATAGTTCCGGAAAGTGTTGAAGTAAAAGCCGGAACAAGAACATTACTGCCCGCACAAACAGTAATCGGAGCAACCTCATCTGCTGCCGGAAACGATGAAACCGTAACCGTCGCGAATCCGGAAACAGCAGAACTGCATCCGGCAGGTATTTGCACGCTGAGCAGTGAATATGTCGTTGTATTGACCGGAGAAACGGAAATCGTTGCATTTCCACTCGTATCCAGCTCAATTGTTTGATTCAACCCTCCGGCCTGGTAGGTTACGATTGCATCCGGAGTTCCGGTAAATGTCAGAGTTGTACTTGCTCCCGAACAAATGGCTGCAGTTCCTGAAATACTCGCTGCAGGACTGGCTGCAACCGCGATCGTTTGCGTTTGGGTACAGGATCCGGAGTTCATATAAGTGATTGTCGTCGTTCCCGGAGCTGTGGCGGTAACCATTCCTGTTGAAGAAACCGTTGAAACGGAAGCATTCGACGATGCCCAGGGTGTAGAAACATGAGCCGTTCCGGAGCCCGTTAATGTAACTGTTGATCCGACGCACAAACTCGTCAGAGGAGCTGTGACCGTTGGTATTGGATTGACAACCAAAGTAGTAGTTGAAGTACATGGAATGCCCCCTACCGTTGCCGTAACAGTATATGTATAAGAACCGGGAGTGGACGGTACCGGAACAGAAGCCGGGTTTTGCACATTGGAAGTAAACCCGTTCGGACCAACCCAGTTGAATGTTGCTCCGGCTACATTAGTGGCAGTCAGGTTAAATGTCGGCGTTCCTTCACAAACATCTCCACTGTTTCCGGCAGTTATCGTGCATCCTCCACAGGATGTCACTGTAATGATGGCAGTTGCTGAAGTAGGCGACGGACATAGCGGATTTCCTCCCGAAGAGTTCACCGTGTAAATATAAGTTCCCGGAGTGGACGGAGGTGTTGCAGTAACTGTCGCTCCGGTTGTTCCACTCAGATTCGGCGATGAAGT
>JAIRJW010000034.1 GCA_031260455.1 Fluviicola sp. | reverse complement strand
TGTTTTTTGCATATTCGATCAATTCCGGCGCTTTTCCCCCATATAGTGCCAGGACCAGCAAATGCTTTTCAGGATCGACCGCATCAATCATATAGCGGATAAAATCAGGATTGTGTGCGTCATGAACATTCCCGCAGTAACCTATAATTATTTTGGATTTGTCATACCAATCCGGAACAATTTCGGAAGGATTGTCACCAAATACACCGCAGGGAAGGATACAAACCGGAATTTCTTTCCGGTAGCAATGATCCGTGATGAATTTTGCCTGATTCGGACCGAGTGCAATGACAAATTCAGGTTGATCTTTATAGGTTTTTCGAATAATCCATTTATAGAGCGGGTTGCTCTCCCGGATATTGCCGTTCGCTTTAAACATTTCCGGGAACAAATCAAGTGCCCAAAGCACATGTTTGTGGTTTTTCTTCAGGCCTGTTGCTGCCCAAAAAGGTAGTAAGGGCGGTGAAGTCGTTATGATGTAAAGATCGGAGTTTAGTTTACGTGCTCTTCTGATCAGGATAAAACCGTCATAAAGTAGCTTAACCAATTTGATTATTCCCGAATTTCCATTGAATCTGTTTCGGATCTTAATCAGATTTCCGAGGGGTTCACGTTTTTTTCCACCGTATTCTGAACCTTCGTCAGTGAATACAACATTGCACTCAATATCCGGATAATTCTGCTGAAGAAAACCCACCAGATCACATACGGATTCACCATTGATATTGAGTGATGGCGGATAATTCCGTGCAATAAACGTTACAGATTTTTTCATCCTAAACGTTTTTTGCAACGCGTTCTTTCATTGAATTGTGAATCTGTGAAATAATATCATCCAAATCGTATTTGTACTTCCAGTCCGGATAATGGGACTGAAATTTCCGGATATCACTGATATACCAGATGTGATCTCCGATGCGGTTATCATTGGTATAGGAATAATTCATTTTATTACCTGAAATCCGTTCAATTACTTCAATTGCTTCAATCATCGAGCAATTTGAAAACCGGCTTCCCCCGGCATTGTACACTTCTCCTTTTCTCGGATTCTGATAAAAATGCCAGAACATGTTTACCAGGTCGTAACTGTGAATATTATCGCGAACCTGCTTGCCTTTATACCCGAAAATGGTGTAATGTTCTCCGCTGAGATTACATTTGACAAGATATGAAAGAAATCCGTGCAACTTGGCTCCGGAATGATTGGGCCCTGTCAGGCAGCCTCCTCTGAAAACAGCGGTATTCATATTGAAGTATCTTCCATATTCCTGAACCAAAACGTCAGCAGCAACTTTGGATGCTCCGAAAATAGAGTGAGTTGTGTGATCCAATGACATCTGCTCGTCGATTCCATGGTTGAAATAAGGGTGGGTTGAATCAATTTCCCAGCGTTTTTCCAGTTCAACCAAAGGCAGCAGGTTCGGATTATCTCCGTAAACTTTATTGGTAGAAGTAAAAATGAACACAGACTCCGGGCAGTGATTTTTACACAGTTCAAGCATATTTAGCGTTCCGGTCGCATTTACTCCAAAATCGGTTAATGGTTCCTTTGCTGCCCAGTCATGAGAAGGCTGAGCTGCCGAATGGATGATCAGTTTGATATCTTTTCCATATTCACTGAAAATTTCTTCCAGTCCTTCATAATTGCGGATATCGATGTTGTAATGCTTGTAATTGGAATAGTTGTTTTTCAATTCGAGAACATTCCATTGTGTTGATGCGTCACTTCCAAAAAAGTATGATCGCATGTCATTGTCAATACCGATGATCAGATCAAATTTATCAGCACAAAAGATAACCGATTCACTTCCAATTAAACCTCCTGATCCTGTGATTAACGCAATATTCATGATGTTTGATGCCTTATTAAATTCTGTTGTTTTTCAAGTACCCAAAAGTAACAATTTTAATTCGGACAAAAAAGGGTAAAGAAAGGCCAAAGATTGCCGGAAAATAAATGGAATAAAAAATGGATTCAAATAAGCTTTTAAGCTTTGAACCCATTGTGTATAGTTTGAATGATTTTCTGATCAGAAAAATGATTTCCGGATATTTTCAATTGCCTGATTCAGCCCGTTTGCATTTTTACCTCCGGCAGTTGCAAAGAAAGCCTGTCCGCCGCCGCCGCCCTGGATGAGAGAAGCTACTGATTTAACAAAATTTCCGGCATTCCATCCTTTGGAAGAAACCAGACTTTCACCGATCAGAATGCTCAAAGCACATTTGTTGTCTTCTTTTGAACCTATCACGGCCACCAGGTCTGGAACTTCACCTTTTAACTGGAAGAGGATATCTTTTACAGAGGCCGCATCCAAATCAATAATGGCATCCAGGTAAGCGAAATCACCCTTTGATACGATTTTTGCTTTCAGATCAGTTTTTACCAGACTGGCATGCTCTTTTTTGAAGTTTTCAACCTGTTTTTGAAGCTGGTTGTTTTTTGAAAGCAGATCTTCCACCGCTTTGGTCAGGTCCTTCGGGTTCTTTAACAGCTCGTTTACCGATTTCAGTTTTGTTTCCTGTCCTGCGTAGAATTGCTCTACGGCGATGTTCGTAATAGCTTCAATACGCCGTACTCCGGCTGCAACTGCAGATTCTGACTGAATTTTAAACAGCCTGATCTGCCCGGTATTTTTGACATGTGTTCCTCCACATAATTCAATGGAATTACCGAATTTGATAACGCGTACCGTGTCTCCGTATTTCTCTCCGAATAAAGCCATTGCCCCCATTTCTGTTGCTGCTTCAATCGGAACGTTGCGTTTTTCTTCCAGGTCAATGTTTGCACTGATTGCTCCATTTACCAATGCTTCGATTTGATTCAGCTCTTCATCGCTTACTTTGGAGAAATGCGAGAAGTCAAAACGCAGGTAGTTCGGATTCACCAAAGAACCTTTTTGTTCAACATGTGTTCCTAAAACGATTCTTAAAGCATGATGCAATAAGTGTGTCGTCGAGTGATTGAATGCAGATAATCTGCGTTTTTCAGCATCGACTTCTGCTGTAAATGCTTTTTCCGGGTTTGCTGGCAAGGTTTCGGAAAGGTGCACAATCAGGTTATTTTCCTTCTTCGTATCAAAAATAATAACCGATTCCGAATCGTTGTAGATTCTTCCCGTATCACCGACTTGCCCACCACCTTCGGCGTAGAAAGGGGTTTTGGTGAATACCAGCTGATAGAATGTTTTTTGCTTTTGTGTTACTTTTCGGTATTTGACAATTTCAACAGCTGTTTCCAGATAATCATATCCGACAAATTCTTCTGCGGAATCTTCGTGCAACTGAACCCAATCATCCGTTTCAATAGCCGTTGCAGCTCTTGAACGGTCTTTTTGTTTCGTCAGTTCCTCATTGAAGCCCGTTTCATCCACCGAGAGATTATTTTCGCGTGCAATCAGGCTGGTTAAGTCGAACGGGAAACCGTAAGTATCATACAATTCAAATACCGAAATGCCGTCCAGGATGCCGGATCCGGAAGCTCTTGCAGTTTCGGTCAGTACTTCGATGCGTTTGATTCCCTGCTCCAGAGTACGGAAGAAGGAAAGCTCTTCTTCGCGGATCACTTTTTCAATCAGTTCACGTTGTTTGATCAGCTCGACGAACGGATCTCCCATCACATCCGAAAGAATGACCGAAAGTCCCGCCAGGAATGGTTCTTTCAAACCAAGTGTCTGGTAACCGTAGCGCACAGCACGCCTTAAAATGCGACGAATCACATATCCGGCTCCTGTATTGGAAGGGAGTTGTCCGTCCGCAATGGAAAATGCGATAGCACGTATATGATCTGCGATT
>JAIRJW010000059.1 GCA_031260455.1 Fluviicola sp. | reverse complement strand
GGTGAGTTCCCAATCGGATATAGAATACGCTGATCTGCACCGCGAACACAAAGCCCTGTCCGAAACTCCGGAAGAAGAATTGATCGAACTGGCGGAGATTTATGAAAAACGGGGATTGAGCAAGGGGCTGGCGATGAAAGTGGCTGAAGAACTGACCCATCACAATGCATTGGATGCACATGCCAGAGATGAGCTGGGAATTAATGAAATTACCCGGCCCAAACCTTTTCAGGCAGCAGTTTCATCCGGTTTTTCGTTTCTTGCAGGAGGAATTCTTCCTTTGTGCGTGGCTTTCTGGGCTCCTGTTAAAGAAATGATCTACTATCAGTATGGTTTTGCGATCGTTTTCCTGGCTTTCCTGGGAGCTGTTTCTGCCAGGTCAGGAGGAGTGAAACCCTGGAAACCGGTTTTGCGCCTTTGTTTGTGGGGAACAGTGGCCATGTGTGTAACAGCCGGGATCGGTTACCTGTTTGGGGTCCATATCGGATAAAGCGTTTTTTCTAATTTTTCGTTGAAAAGATTCCATAATGAAATTGAGAGCCTGGTTAACAGTTTATCTGATGCTGATCATTTTACTTGTTTCCTGTGGTGGAAAAACCGGAAAAAACAGAGATTTTGCGGATGGAAGCCAGGAAGAACCGGTGTCGGATTCCACTTTGAGGATCCCCTTTACCTGTATTATTGGTACGCCCGTTTGCACGGATTCTGCTTGTTATGGCATGTACCGCGGAGTAGAATTTATTTCGGAGCGTTATATTGATCGTCTGAAACTGAACGGAACCGATGTGGCACATCAGTATTCCAATAAAATGTGTGAATATGTCGGAAACAAACTGAAGCAGCTTTACCGCGATAGTTTGTACAGCAAGGTGGATCTGACAAAAATTCGCATGTCGACTGAAGGAATGAAAGGAGACGGGAACTACGTTGAATACAAGGTGTATATTCCGTTCAGGCGGGTTCCGAAAAGTCAGGCAATGACTGCTTTTGATCATTGTGGAGGCTGGGGACATAAACCGGAACTGGAGAAACGGAAGCACGATCTGATCTTCAGTCCAAATAAAATTGTGAAGAACCGGCGTTTGTGGATCAGTAAACTGTATAAAACCAAAGAAGGATTACAGGAATATTGGATTCAATGGCAGCATAGTGACTGGAATAATTGATAGTTGAGTTGTCAGGGAATCATTTATATAGCTTCTGAAGCCGAATTGTAAAAGGTTTTATTTAAAAATCCCGGTCATTGAGCTAATTCGGAATACCAGGGCTTTTCATGGAATTAATTCTTCTTTTCTTTTCCGTTGGAATATGATACTTTTGTAATATGAATTTTGAAAAACAACTGTCAGCGCGCAGTGGAAATCTGTGCGAAATAAGCGGAGTAACTGAAGACTTACAGGTTTATCAAATACAACCATCTGAGGGGAATTCAGTAGATGATTTTGTATATCTGACAAAAAACTTAAAAGAACAACTGGAAGGAAGTAAAGAAATTGTTGCCAATGACTGGCGTTGTTTGAATGATTCGATGTGGAGTGAAATTTCGGCTGTAAAAGTGCTTTCATACCGCATGCTGGATCAGCTGAAAAATGAGGGCTGGCCAGGTGATTTGCTCGATATGATCTACCTGGATGACCGGGAACTTTCATGGGCGAAAGCAGGAATGGAAGACGAAGACGCGATCAGGCACACAGATTCTAATGGTGTTTTTCTGAAATCCGGAGATACGGTAGTGCTGATCAAAGACCTGGATGTGAAAGGTTCAACGATTACTGCCAAAAGAGGAACTGCTGTCCGGAATATTCGCCTAGTTCATGATGATCCGACCCTGATTGAAGGAAAAGTAGAAGGGCAATCCATTTATATCCTCACACAGTTTGTGAAAAAATAAGCAGATTAGTTCCGAATAAACAATTCCCACTTTTCGATTTTACCCTTAATTTATAAAGCGCATCGTGATAGTCTGGAGTTTTTCAGGAATTCGGAAACCAATATAACTTGCTTATGAAGTGGAATTGCCACTTATTATTCTGTTGGGGTAAATGACCAGGTGAACAAAGATTTAGATCGTCGTCGGATTTAGTACACGAAACTTTAAGCTTTTTCTTCCCGTCTTTCAGATACTTTACCCATCGGATTCAGGTATATGAAGCCGAGTTGTTCGCATCCATCCAGCTGATAGATCACCCAGAACTTACCGGGTATCGACTGGCCGTATTCATCCAGTTGCTCTTTTGCTTTACGTTGCATTCAGGAAAACCCGGGACCGATATCAATATCGCCGAGGTTGCTATTTTTTCCACCCAGGGTCAAAAATTCCCTGCAGGCTCCGGGAAGTGGGTTGCCGTTATTGAACTTCAGCTCCAACTCCTCTATTTCCGACATGGGCATCCCTTCATTGGTCCAGCTCCGCAATGTGGGATTGTTCCATTTTCTGCAGATATGTTACGCTCATAATTATCTGTTTTTCCACAGCAACTTTCCGGATGCTCAGGGTACGTGAAGAAGCTGTTACTGAAGCCAGATATCAGCTTCAACTATTCTGCAATCCGGTTTTAATCTGTAATTAATTGTTTGTGATTCCGCTTTCCCTGGTTGAATTTTTACTTTGCAGATTCCCCTGATCATTATTTTCAACTTTCTTCGGAATATTGGTCATTACTACTTCCCCGCTACCAGTTCTTACTTGTGCAAATAACCAGTCGTACATTTCGTCGCATCGGAAAACGTGTTCCAAAGCTCCGTGATTTGCGCCTGGAATCTCTGTATATATGAGATTTTTTCCGTTATTACATTGTTTGATTGCGCTAACCATTTCCCTGGAACATCTGACCGGAACAGCTTCATCGCGGTTTCCGTGCTGAATCCACATAGGGATACTTGCCAGGTTGCATGCATCTTTTGGGTTTCCGCCTCCGCAAAGTGCTACCGCCGCTGTAATTTTACTGGCATATTTTCCTGCAAAATGCATTGTTCCGTATCCTCCCAAACTCATGCCACAGACATACACACGATTCGTATCGGTTTTGTAGAGTTTTTGTACATATTGTAGCACTTCCAGTACTTTATCAGGATTCCATGATCCGGAAGCCACCTGGGGAGCGATCACAATGGCAGGAATGATTCTTCCTTTTTCAATTTCGTGAATGACGCCGTATTTTTTTACATGGTTCAAATCCGTTCCACTCAGGCTTTTTCCGTGCAGGAAGATAAGAATCGGAGGATTGTTATTTAATGTAGAGCTATCAGGAAGATTGAGCCAGAAATTGTAATATGTTTTTCCTTTTACAGCTCTCAGTTGCGCGGATGAATTCAGACTGAGAAATAAACAAGTTAAGATGAGTATTTGCTTCATGCTATTTATTGGGGGGAACTAAGATACTCATATTATTATAAGGTTCGGTTTAAGATTTGATTAATTACTGTCTTTGAAGAAATATACCCGGGTAATGGTTCGTAATATTGCGATATTGAAATATCGTGATATTTGCATTGAATAAGTGAGACAAAAGAGAAAAGCTACCTGATTACCAAGTAGCTTTTCAAAAGTATTTAGATCATAAATTACTATTACTGCTTCGCAGCATCCAGCATCTGCTTATATTTTGCCTCTTTCTCCGTATTCTTCAGAGCACGGGCAATTTTCACCAAACTGCTCAAAACTTCCACATCTTTCGGAACGATCTCGATATATTTTTCAAGTGGCCCCATTGCCAAACCGTAAAAGTCTAAGCTTTTTGCAAGCAATTCGTCAGATTCTTTTTTAGCACTTGGAGGCAAATCTCCAGCTTTTTGACGCAAATCAAATCCTTTACCGGAGAAATAACTTCCCAGGTTGAAGTATGCATCGGAATATTTCGGATCAATCTCAATAGCCTTGTTCAGGTTGTCCAGAACGGTTTGATCATCTTTCATTTCCATTGCGATGGTTCCCAATGCGAAATATAAATACTTGTCTTTTGGAGATTTCTGAATAGCCTGTTTCAGGAATTCAACTGCCTTTTCATTTTGTCCTCCATGGATATAAGCCATAGCCGTTGCGCGGTAAATTTCATTCGGTTTGTAGTTCATGTCCGCACATTTCTTGTAGTATTCAGCAGCCTGAGTCCAGTTTTCATCAGATTCAGCAGCCAATCCCTGATAGTAAATATAAACAGTGTCGATTTTATTTAAAACGGAATTATAGTCATTAATAGCTCCGAAAATAGCTCCTGCCTCTTTGAATTTTTTTGCTTCATATGCAGCAGAGCCGATCGGGTGCAATTGTATTTTGATGTTATTGATGCTGTTCTGGATATCCGAATCATACTTATTGGAAATATCATAAGATTCCTTGTATGCGTTGATAGCCTGGTCTTTCGCATCGTCCGGAATATTTTTGGTAAACTCGGCATCAGGAAGAGCTTTCATCAGTAACAAGTAAGTATAGATTTCTCCTTTTAGGAACAAGGTTTTAGGACTCTTTTCTGTTTCAGGATTTACAACTGCCAGATCAATAGATTCTTTTGCTTTCAGAATTTGCTTTTTAGACTCATCGATATTTCCACTTGCGCTGGCTTTTTCATAGGCTTGAAGCGCCAAAGCTGCATCCGTTTCAGTTTTCTTTTGAGCAAAAGTAATGGTAGAAATGAAAGTCAACCCTGCCAGTAATGCTCCTTTTGTCATGTTTAAATAGTTCATAATTTAATTATTTGCTGATTCTTATTCCCAACTTTTGTGCCATTATCGGCGCTTGAAGATGCAAATAAAATTCAATTTCCATATTTATTTTTCTGAATTTGTATCTGTCGGTTCGTTTGTAGCACCTTCTTCACCATCAAATTCTTCGTCGTCTTCATCTGAACGAGGTACGCGTGCTACCGCCGCAATTGCAGCAGATCCTTTCAAGTTAATCAAACGAACACCCTGAGCGGCACGGCCCATTACACGGATGGAATCAATGTGCATACGAATCGTAACACCAGCTTTGGTAATAATCATCAAATCATCTTCATCGGCAACTGTTTTAATGGCTAGAAGCGGACCTGTTTTATCCGTAATAGAAATAGTTTTCACACCTTTTCCACCACGGTTCGTGATACGATAAACCGGCTCACCATCTTCCGGATCATTCAGGAAGGAACGTTTTCCGTATCCTTTCTCAGAAACAACCATGATCGTTTCGGAGTTGCCTTTTACACAGATCATTCCGACTACTTCGTCTTTTTCTCCCTGCAGTGTTACAGCACGAACTCCGGAAGCATTTCTTCCCATTGGACGCACTTTCTCTTCGTTGAAACGGATTGCTCTGCCTGCTTTGGTAGCCAGTACCATTTCATTGGTTCCATCCGTCAGACGAGCTTCCAGTAATTCATCATTTTCACGGATCGTGATCGCGTTGATACCATTTGCACGCGGACGTGAGTAAGCCTCCAGCGATGTTTTCTTGATGATACCCTGCTTAGTACACATCACGATGAAGTTGTTCTCTACGTATTCTTTATCTGTGAGGTCTTTTACCTTTACATACGCCTTGATCTTGTCATCCTGCTCAATATTCAGCAAGTTCTGAATCGCTCTTCCTTTTGCTGTTTTGTTTCCTTCCGGAATCTCGAAGACACGCATCCAGAAACAACGGCCTTTTTCGGTAAAGATCAGGAGATAATTGTGGTTTGTTGCAACAAACAAGTGTTCCAGGAAATCCTTGTCACGGGTTGAAGAACCTTTGGATCCCATTCCGCCGCGGGCTTGTACTTTGTATTCGTCTAAGCTGGTACGTTTGATATATCCGGCATGAGAGATTGTTATAACCACTTCTTCATCCGGTATCAGATCCTCAATCTTCATTTCCGAAGCAGAGTATTCAATGATGGAACGACGCGCATCACCATATTTGTTACGGACATCGGTCAATTCGTCTTTAATGATTTGCATTCTGCGTTCTTCACGTGCCAGGATATCTTTCAAATCAGTAATCAGAGCCATCAGGTCGGCATACTCAGCACGCAGTTTATCCTGTTCCAGCCCTGTCAACTGACGCAAACGCATTTCAACAATGGCACGCGCCTGGATGTCGGAAAGCGAAAACCGTTCCATCAAACGCTCACGGGCTTCTTCCGGGCTTTTCGATGAACGGATCAGGGCAATTACTTCATCAATATTATCTGAAGCAATAATCAATCCTTCCAGGATATGTGCGCGCTCTTCTGCTTTTCGCAATTCATATTCCGTTCTGCGGATAACAACTTCGTGTCTGAATTTTACGAACTCAGTAATGATCTCCTTCAAATTCAGCAAACGCGGTCTTCCGTCAACCAAACAAATGTTATTGATCGAGAATGAACTCTGAAGGGCAGTGTATTTATACAATTTATTTAATACGACGTTCGGGATGGCTTCGCGTTTCAATTCGAATACGATGCGCATACCGTTTCTGTCAGACTCATCGCGGATATCGGAAATTCCCTCTATTTTCTTATCGTTTACCAGTTCGGCCGTTTTTTTGATCATTTCAGCTTTGTTCACCTGGTAGGGAATCTCGGTAATGATAATCTGTTCGCGGCCTCCGGATTCTTCGATTTCCGCTTTTCCACGGATAATTACTCGTCCACGACCAGTTAACAATGCTTCGCGGGCACCGTCTACACCATAGATAATACCTCCTGTAGGGAAATCCGGAGCTTTGACATACTGTAACAGTTCTTCATCTCCGATATCTTTATTATCAACGTATGCAATGATGCTGTCGACCACTTCTCCCAGGTTGTGAGGAGCCATATTGGTTGCCATACCAACTGCAATACCACTTGCTCCGTTTATCAGCAGGTTCGGAATTTTGGAAGGTAAAACAGTTGGTTCCTGTAATGAGTCATCAAAGTTCGGGGCAAAATCTACTGTTTCTTTGTCCAGATCATCCAGCATTTCTTCCGCGATCTTGCGAAGACGCGCCTCGGTGTAACGCATTGCAGCAGGACTGTCGCCATCTACCGATCCGAAGTTTCCTTGCCCGTCGACCAAAGGGTAACGCAAAGACCAATTTTGTGCCATCCGCACCATGGTGTCGTAAACGGAGCTATCTCCATGCGGGTGATATTTACCCAATACCTCCCCAACAATACGAGCCGACTTTTTGTATGGACGGTTGGAATAAACTCCCAGATCCTGCATACCATATAATACACGGCGGTGAACTGGTTTGAATCCGTCACGCACGTCAGGAAGCGCACGGGATACAATTACCGACATCGAATAATCGATATACGCCGATTTCATTTCATCTTCGATGTTAATCTGGATTATCTTTTCTCCATCTGCCATCTTGTCATAGTTTTAAATGATGCACAAAATTTGTGTGCTAAAAGCAAGTTTCGAAATTAGCCTTTTTATAGCTACAAAAAAGAGGAGTAAATTGAATTTTACTAACAAAAAGCGGTGAAAAAATGCTGTTTCAGGGGATTTATTAACATTATAATGTGTTTGTATATTTGTATGGTGCATTAATTGCACTCAAATTTTAAAGAGATAGTTATGGAAGCGAAATTTTCACCCCGGGTAAAAGATGTGCTCAGCTTCAGCAGAGAGGAGGCTTTGCGCCTGGGAAATGATTTTATTGGGGTAGAACATTTCTTATTGGGAATCCTGCGGGAGGGTGAAGGAAATGCTGTGCGCATCCTGACCGGATTCAATCTGGATTTGCAGAAACTGAAGGCAGAATTGGAAAAACCTTTGCTGGAAGCGTCCAAATCAAAGGCGGGAATTGGCAGTACAAATATTCCTTTGGTTAAACAAGCAGAAAGATTGTTAAAAATAACTTATTTGGAAGCGAAATTGTTCAAGAGCCCTATGATTGGAACCGAACATTTGCTACTTTCGATGTTAAAGGATGAAGATTCCGTAGTTTGCAGAGTTTTGAACCGCTACGGAGTAAATTATAATACAGTTCACGAGGAATTAGAGAATATGGTTGACGAAAATAAATTACCAAGAGCAGAAATGTCATCATCTTCTGAAGATGACGATCAAACATTCGGAGCAAGCCAGCGAAAATCTGCCGATCCGAAATCCAAGACCCCGGTTTTGGATAACTTCGGGCGTGATTTGACTAAAATGGCAGAAGCCGGAAAGCTGGATCCGATCGTAGGACGTGAAAAAGAGATTGAGCGTGTTTCTCAGATCTTGTCGCGCAGAAAGAAAAATAACCCGATCCTGATCGGAGAACCGGGAGTAGGGAAGAGTGCGATTGCGGAAGGATTGGCATTGCGAATCGTTCAGCGCAAAGTTTCCCGCGTTTTGTTCAACAAGCGCATCATCTCCCTGGATTTAGCTTCTATGGTTGCAGGTACCAAGTACCGCGGACAGTTTGAAGAGCGCATGAAAGCAGTGATGGCAGAGATCGAAAAGAACCCGGATATTATCTTGTTTATTGATGAGATTCACACCATTATCGGTGCAGGAGGTGCAAGTGGCTCTCTGGATGCCTCCAATATGTTCAAGCCAGCTTTGGCACGCGGAGAAATGCAGGCAATTGGCGCTACGACATTAGATGAATATCGTCAGTATATTGAGAAGGACGGGGCTTTGGAACGTCGTTTCCAAAAAGTATTGGTGGAGCCTACCACTATTGATGAAACCATCCAGATTCTGAATAATATCAAAGAACGTTATGAAGATCATCACATGGTGAGTTATACACCGGAAGCAATTGCAGCGTGTGTGAAACTGACAGAACGCTATATTACTGACAGACACTTGCCGGATAAGGCGATTGATGCTTTGGATGAGGTTGGCTCGCGTGTCCATCTGACCAATATTCATGTTCCGCAGGAAATCGTGGATATTGAACAGGAAATTGAAGCGCTGAAAGATCAAAAAAATGAGGTGATCAAGTCGCAACAATATGAAAAGGCAGCAGAGTTGCGCGATTCTGAACGTAAATTACAGGATCGTCTGGAAGAAGCGAAAAAACGCTGGGAAGAAGATTCTAAAGCGAAACGTGTCGTGGTAACAGAAGAGCACGTGGCGGAAGTGGTTTCTATGATGTGCGGAATTCCTGTTACACGTGTAGCTCAGACTGAAATGGGTAAGCTGGCTACTATGGCCGAAGAATTGAAAGGAAAAGTAATTGGTCAGGATGAAGCTGTTCAAAAAGTGGTGAAAGCTATTCAGCGAAACAGAGCCGGACTGAAAGATCCGAACAAACCAATTGGATCCTTCTTCTTCCTTGGACCAACCGGAGTTGGAAAAACCCAGTTGGCAAAAGTACTGGCGAAGTACCTCTTCGATACCGAAGATGCACTGATCCGCATTGATATGTCCGAATACATGGAGAAATTCTCGATTTCCCGTTTGGTAGGAGCACCTCCGGGATATGTTGGTTATGAAGAAGGTGGTCAGTTGACGGAAAAAGTACGGCGCAAACCATATTCAATTGTATTGCTGGATGAGATTGAAAAAGCGCATCCGGATGTATTCAACCTGTTGCTGCAGGTTTTGGATGATGGTCACATGACAGATGGTTTGGGGCGTAAAATTGACTTCAAAAACACCATTCTGATTATGACATCGAATATCGGGGCACGTCAGCTGGCAGATTTCGGAACAGGAGTAGGATTCGGTACGAAAGCACAGAACGAACAACGTGATGACAATGCAAAAAATGTGATTCAGAACGCATTGCGAAAAGCATTCTCTCCTGAGTTCCTGAATCGTATTGACGATATGATTATTTTCCACTCATTGACCCGGGAAAATATCCATAAGATCATCGATCTGGAATTGGTGAAATTATTCGATCGGATTGAGGCGCTGGGTTACCATGTTTCCATGATGGAAAAAGCAAAAGATTTCATTGTAGACAAGGGATATGATGAAAAATTTGGAGCGAGGCCACTGAAACGTGCAATCCAGAAGTATATCGAAGATCCGCTGGCAGAAGAAATCATCAAGGCGAGCCTGCATGAAGGAGATTTTATTGTGCTGGATATTGATGATGAAAATACTGCATTGAAGATTACCATTGAAAAGGGAAAAGCAAAAGCAACAAAAAAATAAGAGAGAGTATTGCTTTCGATAACGATCTGCAGCAGCAGGTTACTCATCAAATTTAAAGGGGGCGTAATGATTTGCGTCCCCCTGCTTTTTATCTTTGAATCATGAAATTAAAGTTAACAATCCTGTCTTTTGGTTTTTCAGCATTGACATTTGCATATGTGGAAATGACCCGTGTGAATGCAAAACTGTTTATTTCGGATCCTGAAACGGATTTTTCAAAAATTCAGATTCAGAATGAAGCGCTGAAGGTTAAGATGGTGCAGTTTCTTTTTGATAACGATATGGTAGACCATATCGGGACAAAAGCTTACGATCCTTCGGCACTGTTTGTGAATTACTACAAGCAGTTTGGCCCGTTGTACCAGCTGATAGACCTGAATAATGACAAAGTCCCGGAATTGATTTTCAATGGCTATAATACGGAAGAAAGAGAAAAGGAGCAATTGCAGATTTTCACGACGATCAAAGGGGAATTGGTTTCCGTTTACAACGAAATGGGATACCTGATGGCTTACAAGATCCATCCAAATACCAGAGAGATCTTACTTTATCATCATCAGTATCCGTGTTGCGAAAATGCCTCTCACAACCTGAATCGTTTGCGTTTGGTCAATAATAAAATGACTCTGGTGAAGCGTTATTTTTTAGGTCGTGATCACGGTATGAAGGGGAAATTCTTTCCGGAAAAATCGACGTTCTCGGGAAAGTTCTGTCATACAAAAGCTAAAACGATGCTTTACTGGTCCCCGGAAGAAATTAACCAGAGAGCCTGGCCGCGCAGGTCTGAAAAAAATACCATTGCGGCATACCCCGATTCGGTTGCATATTCCGTTTTGGCAGAGAAGGGAAAATGGCATTTTGTGATTATGCACGGAGCACCTGTGCTAGAGGAAAATAGAGTGATTAATCCGTCAAACTTTACAAATACTTGGATTTACGGGTGGATTAAAGGTTAATTACGAATTACTTTTGCATGCGCACTGATGTATATTTGGCATTTGTAATAAAAAAAACCGAACTCCGATAAATCCATATAGTCATTACCGAAATTCAGTTTTCTCCGAACAAGTTTTTTACCGGATCTTAATTCATCTCCGTCTGATGCCAGTTTTCAACTAATTGCTGGTGCTTCTTTTTAAATGCAATCATCAATTTATCCGATTCAGATTCTTTTCCCGGCTTTCGCTTTTCAATCAATCGGAATGTTTCGCGAATGATTTCAAGGATGTCCGATTCCATCAGTATTTCAGATGTACTGGTGTCAAAACTGTAATGGCGGTATACCTCGATGATTTTATTTCTGTCACTTTGCTCTTGTGGCAGCAATGCATTTTTCATTGATAATTCATTGAAAAAAGGCAGCAATTTTGCACTTAATTCAATAAAATGCCTTAAAACAATCGTTGTTTCATTGATTTGCCGGATTGCAGAAGTCTGAATAAAGCGTTTTTTGATCAGTCTGTGTTCCATAAGACATTTGATTTGGTCATTTTCTTCATCAATATAAAGACGCTTCACATTTTTAAATGGTTGGATTAAAAATGAATATTTGATTAAATCTTGCTTTTCATTGATTAAACGGGGTTTTGGTGTGATTATTTAAGAGATAATTAGTCTGTCATTTACAAAAATTGACAATCCGGATGAATTTCTGCTTCGTTTTAATCATTGCTAAATCGATGTAACCCCGTATATTTGCAAAAAAATCACGACATGCAGATACTTAATGGCAAGGAAACATCCGAAATAATCAAGAAAGAATTGGCAATTCAGGTGAAAGAACGCAAAGCTGCAGGTCGAAAGATTCCTCATCTGGCTGCAATCCTGGTCGGTAACGATGGCGGATCAATCACATATGTCAATAATAAGCTGAAAGCTTGTGAAGAGATTGGTTTTGAAAGTACGCTGGTCCGTTATGATGATTCGGTTTCGGAAGAAGTGTTACTTAACAAGGTTATAGCGTTGAATGAAGATAAAAGCATCGACGGGTTCATCGTACAGCTGCCGCTTCCGGATCATATTGATGAAATGAAAGTAACGCTGACAATTGACCCGAAAAAGGATGTGGATGGTTTTCATCCGATCAATGTAGGAAACATGATGCTGAACATACCGGGATTTGTTCCTGCTACACCTGCGGGAATTGTGGAATTGATTCGTCGTTATAACATAGAAACTTCCGGTAAAAATTGTGTAGTTGTGGGGAGAAGTAACATTGTAGGCACACCGCTGAGTTTGTTGCTGGGACGTAATGCCAACCCGGGAAACTGTACGGTAACACTGGTGCATAGCCGTTCTGAAAATATCAAAGATATTTGTCTGAAAGCGGATATCCTGGTTGCTGCGGTTGGAATCCCCGGATTTATTACGGCAGATATGGTGAAAGAAGGTGCTGTTGTAATCGATGTGGGAACAACTCGTGTAGAGGATCCGAGTCGCGAAAGGGGATGGAGACTGGCAGGTGATGTTGATTTTAAGGAGGTGGCGCCCAAAACTGCTGCAATTACCCCGGTTCCGGGAGGAGTTGGCCCGATGACGATTGCATCCCTGATGATCAATACGCTGAAAGCAATGGAGTTGAAAGGGAAATAATGGCTAATTCAAAATGAACATTAATTCAAAAAATAGATCCTTTTACATTTTGATTTATAACCGTTCCAAAGGTGTCTGAACGCCATTGACCAGTGAATAGCAGGCTAATTTGTCTTTAAAGACGGAAGATTTAAACAGCGAACGATTTAACAGCATCCGGACGCATTCCTGGATTCCTTCGGCGATGGAAGGATGCGGATGAACCAATTCCGCAATGACATGTATCGGCAAGCCGAGTTTCATGATCAGTCCGATGGTTTGAATAGCTGTGGAAGCATGTTCTCCGACTGCTCTCATTCCGAGTACTTTCATATCGCTGTCATTGGTCACGATGATTTTGAAGAAACCTGTGGTTTTTCGCATGGCGATTGCCCGGGCAATGACCGAATAGTCGAGTTTCACCACTTTTACCGGGATATTATTTTCGATGCACTGCATTTCGTTAATTCCTACGGCAGCTACTTCGGGTTGTAGGAACATGATCGTACAAACATTGTCATAGCTCAGGCGCTCTCGAATCGTGCCGAAAGCTCTTTCCACAGCGTGTCGTGCTTCAATTTCACCCATGTTTACCAGCGCAATCTTTCCCGAAACGTCCCCAACGGCATAGATATGGGGAACATTTGTCACAGTGTCATTGTCTTCGATGTGCATACCTTTTTTGGATATGAGTACACCGGCATGTTCCAGGTTCAGGGTTTCTATATTGGGAATGCGCCCGATAGATAAAAGTGCCTTTTCCACGCGGATTATTTCTTGTGAACCATCCGGATAGCTTAATTCATATTCCACTTCGTGTCCCAGGTTTTCCAGGCGTTCCAATCGGGCATTGTGATGGATTGTAACTCCTTTTTCTTCCATGTTTTCGCTTACAATGTTCGATATATCGGTATCTTCAAAAGGCAGGATGCGGTCTGCACGGTCAATCAGATATACTTTGGTCTTCCCGAAATTCGAAAAAATCGTCGCATACTCACAACCGATAACTCCGGCTCCGACAATTACCAGGCTTTTGGGGTAATCGGTCAGGTTTTCAATTCCGTCGCTGGTCATGATAGTTTGTTCATCCACATTGACACCGGGCATTTTTCGCGGTCTGCTTCCACTGGCAATGACAATATTATGTCCATAAACGACTTTTCGTTCACTGTTTTGCAGAATTTCCACTTCATTGGGAGAAATAAAACTGGCTGTTCCCCTTTCGTAAACCAGCAGTTTTTTCATAGTTTCGGTTTGAAGTAGCTTCAGGTGACAAGAGTACTGGAATTTTCGTTCAAAAACAGCTTCGTCTACAGTTGCCATGACATCGTCCCAGGTAAGTGAAAATTTCTCTCTGACTTTACCGCTGATGGTATCATTAACGGATGCTACTTTCTGAGAAATTTCCCAAAGTGTTTTGGAAGACAAGGCACCATTGTAGATTCCAGCTCCGCCAATCCGGTCTTTTTCGATCAGGCAGACACGTTTTCCGAAATCAATTCCCCGCATGGCAGCTGCATACCCTGCAGGTCCGCCACCAATAACAACTAAATCAAAATTTTCCATAAAGTTTCCCGACTAAATTAAACAATACTTTAAAAATCAGGATGGGTTTGTGCTAATTTTATAACATGAATTTGAAAGAACTGACCGATTACGGAAAGGCTGAAAAGGAAGCCTATGTGAAGTGGATTAAAAAGGCGAAAAAAGTCAATAATCGCCTGCTTGATGACCAGTTTCATCAGTTGCACCAGGAAGCATTTCGCAGGATTGATTGTCTTGTTTGTGCAAATTGTTGCAAAACAACCAGCCCGATTTTCCGTGATGTAGATATCAAACGTTTGTCAAAAAGACTGCGAATGTCCGAGAGTAGATTCATGAATACTTATTTAAAAATAGATGAAGACCAGGATTATGTACTTCAGTCATCTCCCTGCGCTTTTCTTGGTGATGACAATTATTGTTCCGTGTATGAAGACCGGCCGCTTGCATGTAGGGAATATCCACATACCAATAGAAAAAACATGTACCAGATTTTACCACTTACGAGAAAGAACATGGAAGTCTGTCCGGCAGTTAGTTACATCATGAAAGAAATAAATAAAAAATTATAACAAACGCTTACAACCTTTTGTATAATTTGGTATCTTTTATCCATATAGAAATCATTGACCATATTGTAGCATGAGATTCCTTATTCTCTCCGTTTTACTACTTATATTAAGCAATTCCCTGATAGCACAGCAAGCTAAAAACGGTAATTATACTGTTACTGCAGCAGGAACTGTCCTGAATGCTTATACAGATGTTACTTCAAACATTGCGGTGAATGCAACAACTTTGTCTGTGTCGTCCAATGTATTGACCAATAGCTATTTTACAAGTAATCTGGGGGTTGGGGATTTGATTTTGATTATTCAGATGCAGGGAGCAGATATGGATATCGATTTACATCCGATTACTGACTGGGGAGGAAATTATACCCTGTCCGCATCCAACTGGAATGATTTTCTGGCTGGCAATTATTCTACTGTTGAAGCCAAGTGGCCGGAATGGGGTACCGTAACTAATTATAATAATTCCGGGAAGTACGAGTATGCTGAAGTTTTATCTGTTTCAGGAACCAATACAATCAATGTGCGTTGTGGCTTGAAAAATGCTTATTCTTCCAGCGGACATGTACAGGTGGTGCGGGTGCCCAGAATCGGTAACCTGACTTTGAATGCAAATGCGACTATTGTGCCGCTTACCTGGACAGGAACGATTGGAGGAATCGTTGCTTTAGAGGTAAACGGAATATTGAATTTCGGTACGAATTCCAAAATTGTTGCGTCTGGGTATGGTTTCAGAGGTGGAGTGACGGACAATACTTCCGGTGGCCCGGGTGCTGCTACGGATGTGGGAAAACCTGGTTCCAATGCAGCTTCTGAAGGTTCTGAAAAAGGAGAAGGAATCGGTGGTTCTTCCACAGTAACCGGAGAAGTGACAACTATTTATCAGTCGCGTTATGGAAATGGTTCTCCCGCAAACGGAGGTGGTGGCGGAAACTATAAAAATTCCGGTGGCGGAGGCGGTTCTAATGTAGGAACCGGAATTTATAACGGAAAAGGTGTTCCCACTGCCGGTTATAATGTATTCTGGAACCTTGAAGAAGCAGGAATGGCCACAACTACCAGCTCAGGAGGTGGAAGAGGAGGTTATTCCGGAGGGCAGAGTGATCAGGATGAAGCTACTGTAGGACCAAACAATGCTGCGTGGTCAGGAGATAACAGACGAAAAGAAGGCGGTCTGGGAGGCCACCCTTTAATATATGATGCCACCCGTATTTTCATGGGTGGTGGTGGTGGTGCCGGTGAAATGGATCAAAGCCAGGGCGGAAACGGAGGAAATGGCGGGGGAATTGTATTCCTGCAATCTTATGGATCTATTACCGGAACCGGAACGATTGAGGCAAATGGTGCAAACGGACAAAATTCCAATCCGACGGGAGCTACTGCAGGTATCGGAGTGAAAAGAGGAGTAGACGGTGCTGGTGGTGCCGGTGGTGGTGGTGCAATTGTCATTTCAAACGGAGCATCTCTTCCGGCTGCGATAACCCTGAGTGCAAGTGGAGGAACTGGTGGAAATAATGCACTGACTTTCGGAAGTTTTACGTCAGGTGTCGAAGCTGATGGTCCCGGTGGTGGTGGTGGTGGTGGAATGATTGCATTCACTTCCGGTACACCTTTTCAAAATGTAGCCGGAGGAACCGGAGGAATCGTTACTACAAGCGGACTGACTAATATTGTGGCAAACTTTCCGCCAAATGGTGCTACAGGAGGTGCTTCCGGGATGAGCTCACAACCACAATCTTATTATAACCTGGTTCCGGATAATGCATCGGCCTGTTCGGGAAACACTGCAAATTTATCTGTAACTGTTCAGGGAACGCTGCCCGTTCCGAATTCGAGTGTTAATTGGTATGCATCCTACACAGGAACAACTTCGCTCGGAACAGGACTGAGCTTTACCACTCCGATACTTACAGCGACAACGACTTATTACGTAGGAATCTGTCCGGGAACATTCCGGGTTCCTGTTACAGTAACTGTGGGCGGACCTGTTATTTCGGGAGCTGCTTCCATAACCAATGCAACTTGTACTTCCGGTGGATCTGTTACCGGGCTGACAATTTCCGGAGGAGCTCCTTCCGTAACCATTGACTGGAATGGTGTGGTTTATCCGACAATGAATTTGACAGGTGCATCGGCAGGTAGTTATACTGTCACAGTTACTGACGGGATTGGCTGTACGGCTACTTCAGGACCTTATACCATCGGATCTGCTGGCGGACCGAGCATTAATACAACTAATATGCTTGTAACCAATGCTTCCTGTCTGGGAGGTGACGGATCTATTACCGGAATCACAGCAACCGGAACGGGCCTTATTTACAGCTGGAATAACGGAGCATACACCACTTTGAATATTTCGAATCTGAACCCGGGGAATTACAGTCTTGTCGTTACGGATAATGTCGGATGTACGGCTTCTACCGGAACGATTATCCTGGGACAAACTGCCGGACCGGTAATTAATACAAACAACGTTGTTGTTACAAATGACAATTGTGCGGTGAATACTGGCTCCATTACAGGGGTCACTGTTTCAGGAGGAGCAACACCCTATACTTATTCCTGGAATGGGTCGTCAACATGGAATACTCTGGATATTTCCAATCTTCCAACAGGAAATTATACACTCATTGTGACAGATAACGGGGTGTGTAAGGATACAACAACTCTGTTTGTAGGAGTTGTTTCAGCGTCTTCCATCAATCAGGTCAATGCGGTGGTTACGAATGCAACTTGTTTGGGGAGTAATGGTGCGATCAACGGCATCCAGATTTCAGGAAACGGTCCATATACCTATTCCTGGATGGGAACTTCTTTGACTTCGCTGAATCTGACGAATCTGAATGCAGGAACCTATGTGTTGTCCATTACAGATGTAAACGGGTGTGTGACTACAGGAACGCCAATTGTGATAGAGATGAATCCTGCTCCGAGTGCAGATTTCACTATCGCAAATACACCGGCATCTCCGGGAGAAACCATTGTGTTTACGGATGCAAGCTCCGGTGGAACAGTGTTGAGCTACGATTGGTACATACAGGGGGTGGGACCAAACGGAAGCGGACCTTCCTGCACATACAGTTCGCAGGTGGAAGGAAATTACAACATGACACTGGTGATCCAGTCAAATGACGGGTGTATCGATTCCATTACAAAAGGATTCCTGATCCTAGGCGAACTGAAAATCCCCAATATTATTACTGTGAACGGAGATCATGTCAATGATGAGTTTTATATTACGAACCTGAAGCCAAACTCCAGACTGGTTATTCAGAATCGCTGGGGGAATGTGGTTTTCGAAACAAGCAATTATAAAAATGACTGGGGAGGTATGGATATGTCGGGGCAAAAGCTTGATGATGGTGTTTATTTCTACCAATTAATAACAGCAGACGGTAAAATGTGGCAGGGAAATGTGCATTTGCTCATTGATTAAAAGAAGTTCATTTTTGCTTTTCTATATTTACCAATTGTTAACTAAATAAATACACCTGGGATGTTTCACCTGGAACCCAAAACAATTTTAGCTTCTTGGATTCAAGATGTGAAAGACAATCAGTTTGACTCAGTTCAGGTTGCACACTTCGGTTCTTTGAACCAGGATTTGGTGAATAGCCTCACTCTGAGTGTAGAAGATTTTATGATTTCGACTGGAGACCACAAGACACTGGTAAAGCATGTTTTCTCCATTTTGACTGAAGGGCTTCAGAATATCCTCATTTACGGAAAAAAATGGGATAATGAATTGCAGTCCCTGATCGTTTTGGCTTACAATGACCAAGCGTATCGTATTGTGTTGGGGAACCTGACGGAATTTTCTGAAAAAGAAAAGCTGACGACTTACCTGGACTGCTTAAATACCATGGAAGAAGAGGAAATGAAGGCTTTCTATAAGGAAACGCTCAATAACGGGCTGATCTCAGACAAAGGTGGAGCGGGATTGGGATTCATCATCATGCGGATGAAATCAAAATCGAAGCTGAATTATCATTTTGTTCCGGTCAGCGATGACCTGATGTTGTTTACCATTTCAACAGATATAAGCAGAGCGCAATAAGATGTCTTTTTGTAAGATCATGTTTATCGGCTCGGGCACTGATTATTTTCAAAAATAATTAGTCACAATGTTTGTTGATTCGCTTTCCGGATTTATCTTTGTATAGAATTAGTCTAAATAAAAATGATTAAAAAAGAAGTTTCAACTCCGCAAACGATTCTGCCTCCGCTCATGTGTTCTGATTGTTCCTGCAACAAAAAGAAAGATTGTTGCAAGAAATACAAAAGAAAAGGATGTCACTGTAAAAAGTGCCCGAAACTTTAGTTTTACTGGTACATTACTTATTTTTGAAGCATGTTCCGAAAACTTGTTTTTCCGTTCGGTTTTTTTATTTCCTTTTGGGGAGTAAGCCAGGGTTCTGCAAAATATTCACTCGGAACAGATCTTAATTATCACCCGCAGGATTTCTTTTTTCATATTCGTGGACAAATCAGCAAGAAAAACCTGGTACAGGATGCTTTCCTTGGCTTTGGAATCAATAAAACGATTTTCCTGGGACAAATCAGTCCGGTTGCTGGCTACGACCTGGGATATTGTTTCGGCTTGACAAATTGGTTCTCTTTGACCCCTTATCTGCGTTTTTCCTATTCTTTCCTGGATACGAAAGTTCCTTCCGCTCATCCGTTCATTCATACCACGGAAAGTTTCCTGGCGTGCAGGCTGGCATTTGGGAAGCAAAACAAACTGGCATTAAATGCGGGAATCGGGCCAGCACTGGAATGGAAATATGATGCTTATCAGGAACGAAACAACCACTTTTTGATATGGAACTATTTTATGGGTTTAACTTACTATTATGAATTCTAAGTACCTGATATGCTTGTTTCTGCTGGCACTGTTTTCCTGCAAAAAAGGAAAAGACCGGTATCCGGAAACGCAGATTGGGGGGCACGCTTGTGCCGGATTACATGTTTCAAGCAGCAACTACCACGACAATACTCTGGAAGCATATAAATATGCACGAAGTTTTGAAACTATCAGACTGGTGGAAGTCGATGTACAACTCTCAAAAGATGGTACATTCTGGCTTTTTCACGATTCGAAACTGGATGAAGAATCTACCGGAAGTGGTTCTGTTCCGCAATCTGCAGATGCTTATTTGTCCGGTTTAAAATACCGTTCCCTGGAAAAGGAAAAACTAATTCGTTTACAGGATCTTCCAGCCGATCTGAAAGGAATTATTTTACTGATAGATCTGAAGGAATCTGATGGTACTGCAAGCGGATTGATTGATTCTACCCGGATGTTCCAGGCTCTGACAGAAGCAAGAAATTATTTCACGAACGGAAACCTGTGTCTTGTGACAAATACCGGAAGATTCGTATCTTCGATCAAACAAACAGGATATGGACTTTTTCTGAACGCATTCAATTCAAATCATTTTTTGAATGATGAACAAATGTATCTGATGGACGGAGTTGTTTTTCAGAATTCAGATGTAGAAGCAGCTGATGTGATAGCAGTAAAAACAATGGGAAAACGAGCTATTCTATACAATGTGCGGTCGCCGAAAGGAATTAAATCTGCTCTGAAGAAAAGTCCCGATTATTTGTTGACAGACGATATAAAAGCAACATTTATTGAAAAATACAAATGAGTAAAAAAAATAAAGACCGAATCAACGTCGTATATTCCACCAACCCGGATTTTTCATACGATTATGACGACCAGAAAGAGCAGGAAACGCTGGAACCATCCAGACAATTGTTGTATGTCTCATTGGATCGAAAACAACGCGGCGGAAAAGAAGTCACTTTGGTTGAAGGATTTATCGGTACGGAAGACGACCTGAAGGAATTGGGTAAAATGCTGAAATCCAAATGCGGAGTAGGTGGAACGGCAAAAGACGGAGAAATCATTGTTCAGGGGGCTTTCCGCGATAAAGTCATCGAATTACTCGAAAAGGCAGGATATAAAACCAGGCGAAAAGGAGGATAAATATAAAATGGAATATAGATGCCAGATTTACGTTTCAAAATTTATAACCAATAACCAAACCCTATGAAAAAGCAAATATCTTCTGACATCTAAAATTCCAAATTACAGTATGTGAAGCAGAAAAAATGTGAAAAGCCTTTCAATTTTTGACATTATTCAAATATACGTTATCCTTTTCTTATAATCAATGAAAAACGAGTGAAATATTTAATTTATTGATTGAACGGTAAAAATAATTTTAATCTTTTGATAATATCCTGTGTATGTAATCAGGATTTTCATATAGACAAAAAACACTGTTAACCGGACTTTAAATTAAATACAAAAACAAGTGCATGCCTGAAATTTTTACAGGCAATAACAGATATTAAAATTCAATTGACTTTCTCTCATTCTGCGAGCCGGGATTAAAGAAAGAATAAAATTGTAAAACGGTTTAGTTTTCGTGTATAAAATCCCGAAAATGATTGATGAATCGAAACCTTTTATTAAATTTGTCTTAATGGAAAAGCAAGTCATTTTAGATGAACAGCAGGTTCAGTTGACAATGAACCGTCTTGCTTATCAATTAATCGAAAATCATGATGATTTCTCCAATACCGTATTGATTGGCCTTCAGCCAAGAGGAATTTTTGTGCTTGAAAGATTGAAAGAAATCCTGGAATCGGTCAGAGATGAAAAGATTGTTTGCGGACAGCTGGATATTACCTTTTACCGGGATGATTTCAGAAGAAGAGAGAAACCGTTGATTCCAAATGTCACCAACATTGATTTTACGATTGAAGGAAAAAACGTTGTTCTGGTAGATGATGTTCTGTATACCGGAAGAACAATCCGCTCGGGACTGGATGCCCTGATGGCATTTGGACGTCCGCTGCGGGTGGAGCTCATGGTGCTGATTGATAGAAGATTTCAGCGCGATTTGCCGATCCAGGCGGACTATGTTGGAAAAGCAGTAGATACGCTGGATTCTGAACGTGTGACTGTGGAATGGAAGAGCAGTGAAGGAATGGATAAAATTGTATTGTACACACCCGAATAATGGAGCATTTAAGTGTTGATCATTTAGTTGGAGTTCGCGACCTGGTTCGTCAGGATATCGAATTGATATTTCAAACTGCCGATAGCTTTAAAGAAGTTATTAACCGGCCGATCAAAAAAGTTCCGTCTCTTCGCGATATGACGATCGCCAATCTCTTTTTTGAGAATTCGACCCGTACAAGGCTTTCTTTTGAGTTGGCTGAAAAACGCCTTTCGGCAGATGTGGTGAATTTCTCTGCCAGTTCAAGTTCCGTAAAAAAGGGAGAAACCCTGATTGATACGGTCAATAATATTCTTTCCATGAAAGTGGATATGGTGGTGATGCGCCATCCGAACCCGGGCACGGCAAAATTTCTTTCGGAACGCACCAAAACTTGTGTAATCAATGCTGGTGACGGAACACACGAACATCCGACCCAGGGTTTACTGGATGCTTTTTCCATCAGAGAAAAACTCGGCTCTGTTGAAGGGAAAAAAGTGGTGATTATCGGGGATATTCTGCATTCCCGCGTGGCACTTTCCAATATCTACACCTTGCAGAAGCTGGGAGCCGAAATCATGGTTTGCGGACCAACTACCCTGATTCCGAAATACATTGATACTTTAGGAATTAAAGTTGAACACAACCTTCGCAGGGCACTGGAATGGTGTGATGTTGCTAATATGTTGCGCATTCAGCTGGAGCGACAGGATATTCAGTATTTCCCAAGCTTGCGTGAATATTCGATGCAATACGGTTTGAATAAGGAAATTCTCGACAGTCTGAGCAAGGAAATTGTAGTGATGCATCCCGGACCCATCAACCGTGGGGTAGAAATTACCTCCGATGTAGCTGATTCAAAGCAATCGATTATTCTTCAGCAGGTTGAGAACGGGGTTGCTGTCCGGATGGCAGTGATCTACCTGCTTGCAGCTAAGATTGGCCGATAAAACTCTGGTAACATTCACCAGTAAGAAAGAATAATTTGTTACATTTGATAAACACTGTGGCAAAATGAATTTTATTATTGCACAAGATACTAACTTTGCTGTCATCCAATCATGTGTCGAAAAATTGGATGCATCAAATGCTTCTGAACTGAAAGATGAATTACTCGTTTTAAACAAAAAAGGAGTGAATTCCATGATTTTAGACCTTTCAAAATCAAGATATTGTGACTCATCCGGGTTATCTGCGATCTTGATGGCAAATCGTTTGTGCAAAGATACGAATGGTCAGTTTGTGTTGTGTGGCTTGCAGGAAAACGTGGCTAAAATGATCCGTATTGCTCAATTGGATAAAGTATTGAATATTTCGGAAACATTGGATGAAGCAAAGGCTGTTCTGAATTAACCGATGAGTTTTGAAGTCTGTATATTGGGCTCCGGAGCGGCATTGCCCACTTCTCTGAGAAATCCGACATCACAATATGTGAAGTGTAATGACCGCCATATTTTAATCGATTGTGGTGAAGGAACGCAAGTTCAGTTGCGCAAACGTCACATTCACATTCAAAAGATCAGTCACATTTTAATTTCGCATTTACACGGAGATCATTTCTTTGGTCTGGTGGGGTTGCTGAGTTCACTGCACCTGCTTGGAAGGGATAAAGGACTCACCATATACGGCCCGGAGGAACTGGAGCAAATCATTCGTCTGCAACTGGAAGCAGGGGGAACCAGTCTTGGTTTCGATCTGCATTTTATGCCGCTGAATGGAAATGAACACAAACTGATTTTTGAAGATAAACTGATTGAAATCTGGACTTTCCCTCTGCGCCACCGCATTCCGACAAACGGTTTTCTGATCCGGGAAAAAATCAGGGAGCGCAAATTGGACGCAGAACGTTTCCGGGAAGCCGGACTTTCACTGACGCTGATTCCGAAATTGAAACAGGGATTAGATGTTGTGCTTGATTCGGGAGAAACTATTTATTTTGATGATTATACCTATCCTCAAAAACCTGGTAAATCCTATGCATTTTGTTCCGATACAATCTTCGATGAACATATTGTAGAATACATCAAAAAAGCAGATGTGCTTTATCATGAGGCAACTTTCCTGAATGACAAGCTGAAGCGGGCGAAACAAACATTTCACAGTACAGCGGGGCAAGCGGCAACTATTGCCAGACAAGCAAAAGTCGGTAAGTTATTGCTGGGACATCTGAGTGCACGTTATGAAAATGGCTTGAAACACTTGGAAGAAGCTTCTGTTGTGTTTCCAAACACGCAAGTCGTGGAAGATGGAGATGTTTATAAAGTGTGAGTAATTGAAAGTTGAAAAGGAATTGAATGATCTGTTTTGAATCTCATTTTCATCGGTTCGGGTATTGCCGCAGTGGGGGATTTTAGCATCATTTTTGATTAGAAATTCGTCAGTAACATACCTCGAGCTGGTAAGGGTGGCAGTTCACATCTTAATAATTGAGATGACGTTCTTTTTTATCATCGTAAATATCTGCAATGTTTACCAGAATTCCTGTTTCTTCCACATTTCCGAAATCCGCGTTGACAGCTGTTCCGAAAGTCTTCATTGTCGGAGATAAATGCATATAAATGTTAACTAAGGGAGGAACTATTTCCCCGTGTTTCCGCACAAAGGAATTGAGCACCTTAAACCCGTCTTTGAAATCGAGCCCTTTCAATTGTTCTTCTACAAAAGTGGTGTCATAATCGCTTACCAGCGGATGGTATGGTTTCATCAGGTTTTCCGTATCCGGGAAGTAATGATGCATGAAATGCAAAAGAAAATCGCGTGCTTCCCGATTATAGTATGGATACATCGTCACTTTTCCGAAAAAATACTTGATGTTTGGGTAATGGCGTATCAGTGCTCCGAGCCCGTCCCAGATATTATCCAGTGCAAACAATCCTTTTCGTGGGTTTTGTGCTGGCTGATAATCCGGGTGAACCCAACTTCGTCCCAGTTCGGAGGTTGCTGGCATGTATTCTTTGATGAAACGCTCCGTAAAATCAAAGTAGTGGGTAGTGGACAAATGAATGTTTCCATTTTTGTCAACAGCATCACTGCAAATAATAAAGCGGTATCCTCCGATAATCACTTCATCTTCAGGTGACCATACAATCAATTGATTGTAGCAGATTTCCTGGGTGTCATATTCATCCAGATCCAGTTCTTCCCCGGTTCCTCCACCTGCAAAACGGAAGGTTACCTCTCTGAGACGTCCGATTTCGCGAACGACATTGGGGGCTGTGTGAATATTGACAAAATAAATTTCATTATCGCCTTTTCGAGTGGTACGGATCAGCCCGGCTTCAGCGAGTTCTTTTTTGATCAGTTCTTTATCTACAGCGGGTATAATTGGTTTCATATAATTTATTTCTTCAGCGCATAAACGTGATTTCTGAACCATTCGGCCCATTTCACGTCAGACGTTTTGGTATCTAATGTTTTTGCTTTGATCGGTTCTCCGACAGTAAATTGAATATGTTTTCCTTTTTGACGGAACATTTCGTCTGCCAGGTAAAGCATTTCAATGTTCATTTTTATTCCCAGAAATTTACGAAAATTAGCGAGACGGTAGAAGAAGCTGGATAGTTCTCCTTCAATGTGAACGGGAATAATGATCTGATCGTTCTGTCTTGCCTGTTTCACAAATGTTTTTTTCCATTCCAGGTCTCTGACTATTCCTTTTGTTTTCCGGCTTACCAATCCGGCAGGAAAAATACATACCAACTGATCGGAGGCAAACAGATTGTTTACCTGGAGCAGGGAACTGTTTTTGGTTTTTCCATGTTTGTTCACTCCCACGAAAATTTCTTTCAGGGGATCCAGGTTCAACAGCAGGTCATTAACTATGAACTTAATATCAGTTCGAAGATCACGCAAACCATCGACCAATGCCATAGCATCCATTCCACCAAGCGGGTGGTTCATAACTACGAGGCATTTCCCGGTTTTGGGAATGTTTTCTATTCCCGAAATAGAGTAGGTAACACCAATGGCTTCAAGTACATCCCGGCAAAAGTCCTGGTTCTTTGTATCATGTGTTTTCAGGAAGTCATTGATTTCTTTCTGATGAAGAATCCGTTCCAGGTAGTGGATAATAAAGCCCGGAATCCACTTTGCAAGACGTGGATTTTTACCCTGAATTAATCTGCGGACGTTTATGAACTCTTCTTGTTGTTTCATGGATCAAAAGTAATACCGATGTGCCCAGCTGAAATACGGAATTGAAAATGAAAGTAACAAAATTTCGTGAATAACTTGTTTAGATGAGCCTTCGATTCTGTTCAGTCTTCATTTGAGTAAGTTATGGAGTACAATACAGCGTATCATAATACGGAGAATATCCGGCCCAAAGTCCGATTGCTCCTCCCTGTATGTTTGTTGGAATCATCGTTGGAGCAGCGAACGGATTTCCCGTTGTCTGAAGTTGCATGTACTTTTTTTCCAGGAAATTATACACTGTTGCGTCCAGTTTGGAAAAACGGATTGCGACAGAATCACCGATCTTGTAATATCCTTTGTTTTTGTCTGCTACTGTGTTGTCATTCCATGTAAAGGGATTTTCATAGTAGAAACTGAACGTTGTACCATTGAAAAATTCATCGTCAATAACCGGGCTGAAAGTAGCTTTGAAATTCGGATCTTTTGTAGCTCCGTTGACCATATTGATGCGTTTTACTTCCCACATGTAAGCATCATATTGATATGGAGGGTCGGATAATGTTGCCCATGAAAATCCGTAGCCGGGATTGGCACCAGGATCCTGAACCCAATAAACGGAATCCAGCGGAGTAGGCTGAACGATCTGAGTACTGGACGTATAAGTTTTCCCGTTCAGTTCTATTTTCAGGGAATATGTTTTTCCTACCTGTCCCCAGATTGCCGTATTGAAACTGGAATAGGCACACAAGTGATAACTGGTTAGTTCCTGTTGAGGAATTCCAAACAGGGCAGCGGCCATCGCTTCGGTTCCGGGGGGAAGATTGTCGGAGCAAATCTCATCCAGAATCACTGTGTTTGTACCGTCCGAAACAGTTATGGTTGCACCCGATTGAAAACTATTCAGAAAAGCATTCAATGTAGTCGGAGAATAAATATCCTGCGTTTTGGAAATGAGCACGATCGGTGGCATGCCGGTTTCAATGCGCCCGTCAACAACGATTTGTTCTTTGTACCCGGGAATATCAATCTTCACTTCCTTAGTACAACTTGAAAGAAGCAGAAATAAAATCAGGAAAGGGGTTAAAACTCGAAATTCCATGTGACACTCGGTAAAATTGGAAATAAAGACACTTGTTTCACGGAAATCTTGAAATCGTTTGAAGTGATACTCCCATTGTTATCAATATACAAAAAATAAGGATTGGCACGGTTGTAAACATTGTAAACAGAAAAAGCAACATTTTGCCTGAACTTCTTCTGTACCTCGGTCTTTTCGCCTGTTTTCTTATCGATTTTCGTTTTGGT
This sequence comes from Fluviicola sp., assembly GCA_031260455.1. Lineage (GTDB taxonomy): Bacteria > Bacteroidota > Bacteroidia > Flavobacteriales_D > Crocinitomicaceae > Fluviicola. The sequence goes on along the minus strand of JAIRJW010000059.1, from coordinate 43,262 downwards.
TGGCTTGTCATACCAGGTTGCAGAAATATCCAGGCGATGATATGGTGCCATGCGGGTCGAATTGCGGGGGCCGTAATTGAAGAGCAAATCCTGGTTGTTGAAATACCAACTGTTCGGTAAAGTCAATGTATTTCCCGATGCATAAATAAATGAAAAACCGAAAGTCCACCGTTTGTTGAGTTCGTAGGTTCCGACCAGCGTTAAATCATGTCTGCGGTCGTATTTTGCCGGATATTTCGTGTCCTGTATATCCGGAAAATACCGATCCGATTTAGCCAGTGTGTAGCCGATCCATCCGGTCAGTTTTCCGAAAATCCGCTTGATGAAGAATTCTGCGCCGTAGCTCCAGCCGGTTCCGTAAACCAATAAATTATCGGTATTGTCGTTTACGTTATCTGTTGGTAAAGCTCCCTGTTTGAATTCAATCATGTTTTCCATTTTCTTATAGTAAACTTCGACGGAAGCTTCCCATTTGTCGTTGTTGAAATCCCGGAAATATCCCAGGCTGGCCTGCCATCCTTTCTGCGGTTTTGCCTTGTCTGTACTCGGGTACCAGATATCGGTAGGAAGTGAAACTGCGCTCAAGCTCGCCAGGTGCACGTATTGGTTGTTGTAGGCAAATCCGCCCTTAACTGAACTTTTGTCTTTGAGTAAAAAACGGGCAGAAATGCGCGGCTCAAAACCGAAATATGAACTGATGATATCTCCTTTGGCATACGTTTTTGTTGAGTCGGTGTGCCCGGTCGGACCTTTGTAATAACGTGTAAACGGCCCGGTAAACTGGTACATGCTTACCCGGATTCCTGCATTGACGCGAAGCCAGGAAGTAAAATCAACTTCGTCCTGGAAATAAACCCCAGATTCGTGACTGTATAATTTCTGTGCCAGGCCGGTGTCGAAAACCACATCTTCCTGTGAAGCAGATACACTGGTAGGAGTGAAAGTATGGTAGAGGTAATCCGCACCCATTTTGATTGAGTTCCGGGAATTCGGGAAATAAGAAAGTTCCACTTTTCCTCCATAATCGCGGATTCCGGATTTCAACTCAAATTGAAACTGATCCTGCGCAGAGCCGAAACTGAATAAGTAATCTGTCAGGGTTGCAGTGGTATTCATGAAAAGTTTGCTGTTGAACTGGTGATTCCAGCGCAGTGCAGCGATTCCGTTTCCCCAGGGCATCCGTACACTGAAATCCTGTTCTTTGTTCCCGAAATTGAAGAGGTCTTTACCATAATATCCGCTCAGGTAAATCTTGTCCTTCGGTCCCAAACGGTAATTCAGTTTGGCATTCAGGTCATAAAAGAAGTAGCTCGAACCATAGAAAGAACTTGATTTTTTGATGAATGCTTTCATGAACAGATCTATATATGTTCTTCTGGCAGAAACAATAAACGAACCTTTTTCTTTCACGATCGGCCCTTCCAGTGTGAGACGCGAAGAAATCAGACCCAGACCTCCGGTGACTTTGAATTTCTTATTGTTTCCTTCATTCATATTTACTTCAAGTACAGATGAAAGACGACCTCCGTAACTTGCAGGCATACTCCCTTTTATGAGATTTACACTTTTGATTGCATCGGCATTGAAAACGGAAAAGAACCCGAAGAGGTGCGAAGCATTGTAAACCTGCGCATTGTCCAGTAAAACCAGATTTTGATCCGGGCCACCACCACGCACATAAAAACCTTGTCCACCTTCACTGGCGGAGGAAACTCCTGGAAGCAGCTGAATTGCTTTCAATACATCTACTTCACCAAGAAAAGCAGGTAGTTTTTTGATGAGTTTTACATCCAGTTCAATTTGCCCGATTTTCGTAGAATTGATGTTATCTCCCTTTTTTGCATTGATTTCCACTTCTTCGATGTTGGTCGTTTCTCCCAGTTCTGCCTGGATAGTGGTATCTCTGCTGAGTTGAATACTGAGTGTATCATTCGGAAGTCCGGCACCGCGATAAACAAGTTGGTAAGAACCTTTGGGCAAGGTCAGGGAATAAAACCCGAATTCATTGGTAACAGCTCCTTGTTGTATATTCGGAACATAAATCTGCCCGCCGATAATGGGTTCTCCCGAGCTTTTCTCTAAAATATAACCGCTGATAGTGACGTTTTCCTGTCCCCAGGAAAGGGAAAAAGCGAATAAACATGTGATGTGTAGAGCGAGGAATTTCATCCAGATTTTCGTGTCAGCGAATTTAAGCTTTTATGTCAAATTAAACCTTGCTTTCTGTGCTTTTTCTTAAATTTGGCTTCCAAAATTAAAACGACAATGAAAATTTCATCTGCCTGGTTACACGAGTACTTGCCAATTCAAAAATCTCCCGGGGAATTAGATCAGCTTTTGACCAGTACCGGTCTGGAAGTGGAAGGTTTTGAGACAATTGAAAGTGTAAAAGGTGGTTTGCAGGGAGTAGTTGTTGCTGAAGTAATTGAATGTGAACAGCATCCGAATGCGGATCGTTTGAAAGTGACCAAAGTGAACAATGGGACGGAAATTATTCAGGTTGTTTGCGGTGCACCGAATGTGGCGGTCGGACAAAAAGTAATTCTGGCACAGGTTGGAGCTGTACTATACCCAAAACCGGATGAACCGCTGAAAATGAAGGTTTCCAAAATTCGTGATGTGGAGTCATACGGTATGCTTTGCGCAGAAGACGAATTGGGCCTCGGAACAAGTCACGATGGAATCCTGGTGCTTTCACCGGATGCGAAAGTGGGAACTCCGGCTGCAGAATACCTGGAACTGGAAAGTGATATACAGATTGAAATCGGGTTGACACCGAACCGGGCAGACGCAATGGGGCATATCGGAGTGGCGCGGGACGTGCTGGCTTATCTGGCTTGTCATGAAGGAAGCACTACCAAATTGCAGTTAAAAGAAACGAAAAAACCTCAGAAAGAAAGTAACCTTTCGGTTGCAGTCATTGTTGAAAATACAGAGCGTTGCCCGCGTTATGTGGGCGTAAGCATTTCCGGAGTGAAAGTGAAACCCTCACCTGCATGGTTGCAGAACAGGCTGCGTGCTGTGGGGCTTTCACCAATCAATAACATAGTGGACGTAACGAATTACGTGATGCGTGAACTGGGAACCCCTTTGCATGCATTCGATGCAGATGTGGTGAACGGAATGGTGATCGTTCGCACGGCAAAACCGGGTGAAAAGATCATCACACTGGATGGTGTTGAACGCGAGCTGGATCAGGAAGACCTGGTAATTGCCAATGCTTCAGAAGCGATGTGCATTGCAGGAGTATTCGGAGGAAACCGGTCAGGAATTTCAGATACATCAGAGAATGTATTTCTGGAGGCGGCATACTTTCAGCCTGTTTCAGTGCGTAAAACGGCAAAAAGACACGGTTTATCGACGGATGCAAGTTTTCGTTTCGAGCGTGGAGTGGATGTGGATTTGGTTCCGTATGCTCTGGAGCGTGCAGCTCAGTTGATCCTGGAGGTTGCAGGAGGGCAAATCGGGATGGATGTGGTTGATCTTTATCCGAACCCGATTGCACGCAGAAAAGTGATTTTGCGCTACAATCGCGTAAACCAGGTTTTGGGACACGAAATTGAACAACAAACCATTCAGGGGATTCTGACTTCCCTGGATTTCGAAATACTGTCAGAAACGAATGACGGTTTGGAGCTTTCTGTTCCAAACTACCGCATAGATGTGGATCGCGAGATTGATGTGATTGAGGAAATTCTGCGTATATATGGATTCAACCAGATTCCGTTGCCAGAGAAACTGAATACTTCATTAGTACTGAGTGAAAAACCGGATTTGGAACGCCTGGGGGTAAATCTGGCGGAAATGCTGGCTGGAACCGGTTTTTACGAAATGCTGAATAACTCGCTAACCAGTCCGCAATACGCTGAAAAGCTGGGTGGAAATCAGTTCCCGGTATCGAATGCCGTTCCGGTATTGAATCCTTTGAGTCAGGATCTGGCTGTGATGCGTCAAAGTTTGTTGTTCCAGGCAATGGAAACGGTTGCGCATAACCAGAACCGCCAGAATCCGGATTTGCGCCTGTTTGAATTTGGGAAAACCTATGTAACTGACAACGGAAATTATGCGGAGAACAAACGCCTGTTACTCCTGATGACCGGAAATAAACTGGAAGAATCCTGGGCGCAAAAGTCTGAGAAATCTTCTTTGTTTATCCTGAAAGGAATCGTAAATAACCTGTTCGAACGTTTGGGATTGATTGGTTTATTGCAGGAAGAATCATTGCAGGAGCAAGAAGTGCTGACTGATGGTTACCAGGTGCGCATTTTGAAAAATGTAATTGGTATGGTCGGTTGGGTGAATCCGAAAGTGAAAAAGCATTTCGGGGTGAAACAGGATGTTTTTGTTGCTGACATGGATTGGGATGCGATCATCTCCTCGTTGAAATTGGCTAAAACGCAGTATAAGGAATTGCCGAAAACATTTGAACTGAGACGTGATTTCTCCCTGTTGCTGGATTCCAAAGTACGTTTTTCTGACATTGAGCAGATTGCACGTAAAGCCGATAAAAAGATTTTACAGAAAGTGGGTTTATTCGATGTTTACGAAGGAAAAAATCTACAGGAAGGGAAAAAATCATATGCCGTTTCGTTTACATTCCAGGATCCGGAGCAAACGTTGAAAGATGCGCAGGTGGACGGAATTATGAATGCCATTCGGACGGAATTGGAAAAACAGCTGGGGGCGGAGCTGAGATAGTTGAAAAGTTAAAATTGAAAAGTGAGAATTGAAAAGGTCGTTAATTTTCTTAAAAAAAACTTCAAAACCCTTTGAAATTCTACTTTTGTACTTTGCTGAAAGGAAACATGAAATCATTCGTTGTTACCGGAATTGGAACTGAAGTAGGGAAGACGGTTGTAAGTGCTGTGCTTTGTGAAGCTTTGAAAGCAGATTACTGGAAACCTGTTCAGGCGGGAGATTTACACGCATTGGATAGCGACTTTGTCAAAAATCATACTTCTGAGACAATCATTCTTCCTGCCAGTGTATTGCTGAATGAAGCCGTGTCTCCCCATGAAGCCGCGCGTTTGGACGGAATTGAACTGACGGAAGAATACTTTGATCTGCCGGAGTTTACCAAAACAACTATCATTGAAGGAGCGGGGGGCCTGATGGTTCCGTTGAATGATGCAGGACTTTGTTATATTGACCTGTTCCAGTTGTGGGAAATGCCAGTTTACGTGGTCACGAAGCATTATCTCGGGAGCATCAATCATACTTTACTGACACTGAATACACTTTTGATGCGTGAAATTCCGATTGCCGGGCTGATCGTTAACGGTCAGCGAAACGAAGCTTCGGAACGCATTTACTGCTCATATTTCCCTAATTTAACGATTACATACATTCCCGAACTGGCTGAGTTTTCAGTTGAGAGTATCCGGGAAGCAGCCAGATTATGGATAGAACAACAAGCTTAGAAAAAGACCGTCAGCATATTTGGCATCCTTTTACCCAAATGCAGGTTGCCGGAGAGCCTTTGTGTATCGTTCAGGCAGAAGCAACTTCCCTGATTGATGCAAACGGAAAAACATACATTGATGCCAATTCCTCCTGGTGGGTGAATGTTCACGGACACGGGCATCCATACCTGGCTCAGGCTCTGCAGGAACAATTTTCTCAGCTGGATCACGTGATTTTTGCTGGTGCAACACATCCGCAGGCAATCAGACTGGCTGACCGGATTACGTCACTTTTACCGGAAAAACTGGAAAAAGTGTTCTTTTCCGATGATGGATCGACATCTGTTGAAGTGGCTCTGAAGATGGTTTTTCAATACTGGTATAATAAAGGCGAACCGAAGAAACGGATTATTGCACTTGACGGGGCGTATCACGGAGATACGTTCGGAGCGATGTCAGTTGGGCAACGCGGTGCTTTTAACAAACCTTTCGAACATTTGTTCTTTGACGTAGATTTCATTGATTTTCCGGTTGGAGAGGCCAGAAGTGCAGCTTTGATCCAGGCGGAGCAAATGCTGCAAACCGGAGAAGTGGCGGCTGTCATTGTGGAGCCGCTGATTCAGGGATCGGCAGGAATGCGCATGTATGATGCTGTCTGGTTGGATGCTTTTGTTTCTCTGGCCAGAAAATACCGCGCTTTGGTCATTTTTGATGAAGTCATGACTGGTTGGGGGCGAACCGGGAAGCTTTTTGCGCACAATTTCTGTGAGCAGGATCCGGATGTCGTTTGCTTATCGAAAGGGCTGACTGGCGGAGTGCTTCCTTTAGGATTGACTGTGGCAACGAATGAGATTTACAATGCTTTCCTTCACCCGGAAACAGCAAAAGCTCTGCTTCACGGTCATTCATTTACGGGAAGCGCCCTGGCTTGTGCAGTTGCCAATGCGAGCCTGGATTTGTTTGAACAACCCGAAACCTGGAATTCAATTGAATGGATCGAAGAACGGCATCGTTTTTTCATTGATGCGCTGAAGGTGCATCCGAAGGCTAAAGAGATTGGTTTGTGCGGAACGATCCTGCGGTTTGAAGTAGAAACGGGTGAGGGAAATAACTATTTTTCTTCTGTTCGCGACAAAGCATATAACTTTTTCCTGGAGCGGGGATGTCTGATCCGGCCTTTAGGAAATGTGTTGTATCTGAACCCACCGTATTGCATTTCGGAAGAGGAACTGGACAAACTGCACGTTGTTTTACTGGATTTCCTGGATGAGTTGTGATTGATACAGATGTGTGTATCTGTTTTCAGTTATTTCTTAAAGCCTGGTTCATTTTTTGAACGGAAGGCTTGTAATGCTTTGAGTTCGAACAGGATCTTTTCCAGGTCAATCTGTATGAGCTGATGCAACTGATTTTGTTGAAAAATAGGATTTTGAAGGGTTTGTCTTGCTTTCTTGAAATCAATTTCGCTTTCCCGCTGCATGTGCTTGTAAAAAATGGTCTGGATTTCTTCCATGTATTCATCCAGGATCGGGGCTAGTTTATCGTTGGTGACTTTCTCCAATCCGAAGGCCAGACTAGTGATTTCCCTGGATATTCGTATATTGGAGCCTACTTTGGCAAAATGAATGTCAATTTCCTGCTGATGCGTCTGCGGTTCTTCATACATGCGTTGAACACAGGCAAACAAGTTACTGTTAGCGGCTTCGCTCAAACGTCTGCTTTTGTGCCAGGTCACTCCGACAGGTAGTTTTTTCTCATAGCTGAGTACCACCTGGTTGAGGAAAAACAAGTTCTGGTTAAATGATTTGTTCAGCAAAGCCGGGAAGCGCTGTTTTTCCCAAATTGGCCAGAAAGCGAAACTGATTAAGATTGCAAGTGCCGATCCGATCAGGGTGGAAAGTACCCGCCACCAGATCAAATCCCAGGATCCTTGTTTGGAAAGCTGCATCATTACGACCATCATGATCGTCACGAAAAGTACACCAATTTTGTAATTGTTCCGCAGGTAATAAGCTACAAAGAACGAAATGAAGATCAGGATAACAACGAAGGCTTCGTGTTTGATTGGTAGCAGCATGATGGCTCCCCCGATCACAATTCCGGCAACTGTGCCAATGATTCGTTCAAAACCTTTTTTTCGGGTTGCGCCGTAATAGGGTTGAATGACAATCAGTAAGGTGAGTGCAATCCAGTGGCCATGGTCGATTCTGAAAAATTTGAAAATAAAGACGGAGAGTGCCAATCCAAGCCCAACACGGAGCGAGTACCTGAATTGCTGGGAGTCAATATTGAAAATTTCACGGACGATCTGGAGCACCACACGGGGTTGTAGCCCAGCAATGAAGTGATTGAATGACAATTTATAATTCTCAAAATAATTACTGTGCTTGAAATTCAATTTCTGATTCATCAGGTGAATCGTGTTTTCCATGTATAGTTTACATTGGATGAGCCCTGTGATAAACTGGTCAAGTGCCAGTTTGTGTTCTTCCGACAATTCCTGCTTTTCGAGGTTTTCTTTTAAAATGCCCGTGGCAATTTCAAAGCGTTTGATCCGCACTTTTGCCATTGTGAGATCTTCTCCCCGGAAGGTGAAAATGACAATAGACAAACGGGCAGAAGCCTGGGAAAGCGCCGAAAGTGTTTTATAGAGAATAGATTGATTCTGAATCAGGACCGGTTCATTTTTGATAACTTCCAGTTCTTCATGAATGACTTTGATACCGGCTCCGAAAAATGCCGCAGACTTCCGGATTTCTATCATTTGGTCGTAGTGCTCAGCTTTGAAGCGGGCATTTTCCTTTCTGCGGTTAAAAAGCTCAATAGATTTGTCTATGGCCTGGCGGATTTCCGTTTCTTTGGAAGTAATTTCCAAAAAATCCGGTTTCTGTTCTGTTTCCAGGAATTGCTGAATAATCACATCCAGGTAATCGGTGTTTTTCTTCCAGATAGTCGCAACTGAACGCCGGAGGGGATTGGAAGCAGAGAAGGGGAAAGAAAGAAAAATAATTGCAATAGCCCAAAGTGCTCCGTATATGATATATTTCCCGTAAATCAGTGATTCTCCGAACGAATTGGGGTTTGAAATTCCGAAGAGGTAAAAGAATCCTACTCCGACCCCGATAGTTGATCCGTAGTCACTCCAGTTGCGAATCAAGGCAGCGAACACTCCGATTACAAACATTCCGATGACAGAAAGCGTCACGGAATTGCCGATATTCATTCCAATAATGGCTGCAATCAGGATCAGGATGGCTTCTACTCCCTGGATGAGCATTTTCCGGTAGTGTGAGCCGTGGTAGTCAATTAATGTGAGCATGTAAGCGCCAAAGGCCGCCCAGACGATGTGATAGGAAAAACCGAGGAAAAGCGGAAATATGATTAAGGGGACATTTAACGCCAGAACTACCCGGATAGACCTACTGATTGTGGGCTCCAGATATTCCTGTTGCAGGATGATATTAAATTGTTTTATCGGTTGAAACCGCATAAAAAGTGAATTTCCTAACAAATATAGGGACTGTGGGCGAATATTCGGAAAGTCGTTTGTAACAAAAAAAGAAAGTTAACGGAATTTTGAAGTTTTTTCTAAAATGCTGTTTTCTGTTGGACGTAATATTGCGGAATTACGTTTGAGAGGAAAATCGGGGACTAAACCCGTGCAATTTTTCGGGTTTCCGTTCCGTTTTTTCCTTCAGTCAGCACTAATAACCTGAGTTCGAAATAGTATATGTTTATAACAACTTGTTTTTAACATAATCAAGTAGTCCTATTAAAAAGAGCTGTTTTTCGATATTCAATTGCTGTTTTCATTTGAAATTCCTTTCCTGATTTGGTATTAATGGCTATCGAATTTTGAATTAAACGGTTGAATTCATTTGTGATTCGGTATTCGTAAATTATCATTGCTTCGTTTCTGCAACGGCGCGTTGGATTAATTTCCCAACTTCATGTACTTGTTCTTCCGTGATGTTCAATGGAGGTGATAAGCGGAAACTGTATGGGTGGGACAGGAACCAAAAACTGATTACTCCGTATTCCAGAAGGCGTTCTACTACTTTAGCCACGCGTTCATCACTTGCCATGTCGCAGGCAAACATCATTCCTACGCGACGAATCTCAAAAATTTCGCCGATTTCACTTAAGTAGCTTTCCAGCATAGCTCCCAGCCGTTCGACTTCCCGGAAATCAATTTCCGAATCAAAAACCTCCAGTGTTCCCCATGCAGCAGCATTGATAACCGGGTTTCCTCCGAACGTCGTAATGTGTCCCAGCATCGGAGAATGACTCAGCTGATTCATGTACTCGTATTTCGAAATGAAGGCTCCGATCGGAAGTCCTCCTCCGAGCGCTTTTCCAAGTGTCAGTATATCCGGAATAACGCCGCTGTGCTCGAATGCGAACATTTTCCCGGTGCGTCCCATACCGCATTGAATTTCGTCAAAAATCAGGAGTGCACCCACTTCATCACAACGCTTACGCAATCCCTGCAGGAACTCCACCGAGGCTTTTCGAACGCCCGCATCTCCCTGAACAGTTTCCAGTATTACTCCGGCAGTTCGTTCGGTGATGCGCTGCAGGTCTTCAGTTTCGTTCAGACGAATAAAATCCACATCCGGTAGCAGCGGGCGAAAAGGTGTCTTTTTGATTTCATTAGCTGAAACACTTAACGATCCGTGTGTATTTCCATGATAAGAACCGTTGAACGCAATGAGCTGTGTTCGGTTTGTTACGCGTTTAGCCAGCTTTAAGGCTGCTTCATTGGCTTCTGTACCGGAATTTACCGGATAGACACAATTGAGTTCTTCCGGAAGAAATTTCCAGAGCAAACGCGCCATTTCTAATGAAGCATCCTGGATAAATTCCCCGTAAACCATGACGTGCAGGTATTTGTCAAGCTGTTCCCGGATGCGTTTGATTACCTGTGGATGTCTGTTCCCGATATTCGTAACGGAAACACCCGAAATCATATCAGTATAGCGTTTCCCGGATTTGTCGTAAATGAAAATCCCTTCGGCCAATTCAACATCAATTAAATAGGGAAAGGGATTTGTTTGTCCTAAATGCTTTAAAAAGTCTTCTTTACGGTTTTCCATGAGGAGGTCTCTTATCTTGCGGATCTCCGTCTTTCCGGTCTTTTAACCGTTCCAGGAGAGCCCGTCTGAATTCATGCTCCAAACTTAAGAGTTTTAAGGTTCTTTTTTCACCGATGATCTTAATAAATCTTTCGCTGTATTCTTTTTTGATGTCCAGTTCTTTTTGTTCATTCTCAAAAAGGGTATTCAGCTTTTTTTTGGCATCGTCATTCGAAAGTTTGTCTTCGGAATCTCTCAGTTCCACATTGATTTTGTGGGAACTTTGACGAAGATCCTTCATTTTGGCATCCATTTCATTGTAAACAGGCCAGAATTTCTCCGCCTCACTGGTTGTCAGGCTGAGTTCTTTGGTAATGAAACCTACTTTCAACGCTTCGATTTTGTCGTCTCGTTCTTTATCATCTCTGGGGGCCTGACCAAAGGATGTCCCTGTAAATAGGAGTGGGAGCAAAGCCCAAACCAGTTTGTGTGCTATTTTCACCATACGTTTTTTAACTTTCAATGAGTAAATATTCATCCAGCTCTCCGGATTCTTCCTTCAGATAATCCAGGATTTCCTCGTCCTTGATATGTTCAAACATCGTGGTATTCGAAACGGATTGTTTACGGATGTTTTTTTCCGTTTCCAGAGCTGTTTGCTGTTTGTTTTGAGTGAATTTCTCTGTGCTCAGGTGAGAGGTAATGGTTTCCGCATCCATGTCTTCGATGTGTTGATTTAAGTACTTGCAGATTTCTTCATTGCTGACGGATGACAGATTAATCGTTGCAGATTCATCTATGGAGTCGGAGTTATTCCAGGAAAAAAGAATAGCAAACAAAAGAATTGCCACAGCAGAAGCCCAAATATACCAGTGTTTGTAGAGTGGGATTATTTTTGCCTGACTATCCCGGTTCAAACCATTATACCGAACCTGGTTCAGGATATTCTTTTTCAAATCTTCAAAATAAATATCTGAAGGCATTTGAGGAGGGTTCACCTTTAAATCGTCAATAGTATGTTTGTTTTCCCTATTCATAACACTAAGATTCTTAGTTTATTTAATGGTTTAATTTGCGTTTTAAATATTCTTCAATTTTGCTGACTGCATGGAAATAATTCGCTTTCAATCCGCCAACTGAGCCGCCAGTCAGCTGTGCAATTTCTTCGTATTTTAAATCTTCGAAATACTTGTATTCAAATACCATGCGTTGTTTTTCTGGTAAGGTTTCAATGGCTTCGAACAGGAGTCTGGAGATTTCTTCTGCGTCCAGTTTCCCGTAATGCTGCGACTGATGTGAGACAGAAACAACTGGTTCATCTACATCTAGGCTTTTGTGTTTGTTTTCCTTTTTTATAAAATGAATGGTTTCATTATACGCAATGCGATAAATCCATGAAAAGAGTGCACTGTTTCCCTGAAACTGCTTGCGGTTATTCCAGATTTTGATGAAAACTTCCTGGATGATGTCATTGGTCAGTTCATGGTTATTCACCCAGCGGCGAATAGTGGTGTAGAGGCGTTTGCTGTATGTATCAACAATCCAGGTAAGGGCTTCGTAGGCTGAATCATCATCCTGATGAAAATAAGAAATGATGGTATTTTCATCAGGAATTTGATTCATGGTTTTATACGGGTCAATACTTTTTTAGTCGCTTCAACAATGTTTGGTGTGTCTAAACCATATTTCACCATTAACTCATCTGGTGTTCCGGATTCGCCAAACGTATCATTTACTCCTATATATTCCTGTGGTACAGGTAAATGTCTGGCAAGTACTTGCGCAACGGCATCGCCTAAACCTCCATTCAGCATGTGTTCTTCTGCGGTGACAACACACTTTGTTTTGCTAATGGAGTCCAGGATTGCTTTTTCGTCCAATGGTTTAATTGTATGCATATTTATTACTTCGGCATGGATTCCCTGTTCAGCCAGTTGCCGAGCTGCTTCGATGGATTTCCACACCAGATGTCCGCAGGCAATGATTGTTACATCTGTTCCTTCGATCAGGACATCTGCTTTTCCAATCGTAAATTTCGCATCTGGTTGAATGAAAACAGGAACAACTGGTCTTCCGAAACGCAGGTAAACAGGGCCATTGTACTCAGCAATTGCCATGGTAGCCTGTTTTGTCTGGTTGAAATCACACGGAACAATCACAGTCATGTGAGGAAGCATACGCATCATGCCCACATCTTCCAGGATCTGGTGTGTTGCACCATCTTCACCTAAAGTCAAACCTGCATGAGAGGCGCAAATTTTGACATTCTTTTGAGAATAAGCTACCGATTGACGGATCTGGTCATAAACGCGTCCGGTTGAAAAGTTGGCAAATGTTCCCGTGTAAGGAATTTTTCCACCAATAGTCATTCCGGCTGCCATTCCGATCATATTTGCCTCAGCAATTCCCGTTTGGAAAAACCGGTCCGGAAATTCTTTCTGAAAAGCATCCATTTTCAGGGATCCGGTTAAATCTGCACACAGGGCAACTACATCCGGATTTTTCTTGCCGATTTCAAGCAGACCTTCTCCAAATCCTGATCGTGTGTCTTTTTTTCCTAAAATTTCAAATTGCTTCATTGCTATAAATTAATCGAAGTTGTTTTATTTGATTGTATTTTAAAATTCTTTTCGGTGGTATAAGTTGTTGACCGCAATTGTTTTTGACGGTACACTACGCGGTAGTTTCCTGGTTGCAGGAAAATAAGCCCTTTTGTGGAGCTCTGCTCCAGGTTGCATACCCATTCCGGATTTCCGTTTTCACGAATCACAAACAGCTGTGCAGCTATTGCTTTGGTAGCGCTGTAACTGAATTGGCCCGGAGCTGCAAGATCAATGGTTTGCGTAGTACTTTGAGTCACTTCGACCGTCTGGTAGATTCTCGGCAAAGTCAAAATTTCTACCTCATAAGTTCCCACAATGTATTTATCTGTTGTGCCAACTGACTGGGTATTGAGCGTAAGCTGCTCGTTTTTCTGATAAATCCTGGAGAGAACCTGGTAAGGGCTGGTAGCGTTGGTAAAACGCAACCGGATGTATCCCTGCGGACAATCAACCGGAATAATGTTGTGTGTGTTCTTGATGATAGAAATATTGTTTTTGTAAACCTTCGGAATGGTATTGACAACCAGGTCGTACTTGAAATTCGGATCCATTGTCAGAGTGTCCGGGCTCCCCTGACGGTTCAATGTGTGAACAAAGGTGTAAACCAAGTCTTTTGTTCCGGCTTTGTACAGGAACATGGTTACATCCGTTTCGTTCGGAACTTTGTTGATGTTATTCAGGTTAATCTGGACTGTTGTGTTGATGATGGCTTTCGAAATAACGGACTTCAATACGTTACTAAAAGCTTCTTTTGTTTCTGCCTCCGAATAACTCCCGATGCATTTGAACTGTTCCAGATAGGACAAGTCCAATCCGAGCCCAATCACAAAAGGTGTCACTTTTACTCCTTTGTCATGTAATTTTTTGGCAATTACACAGGGATCGTTATCACAGGCTTCCAATCCGTCCGTAATCAGGATGATGATATTCCGGGCATTGGTATCCGGAAAATCGGATGCTGCTGCTTCCAGGGACCGGGCAATGGGGGTGGTTCCTTTTGCCAGGATGGTTTTGATCTTGTTTTTTACCCGTGTAAAATTATCGGGACCGAAAGGAACTTCCAGTTTGGTGTCGTTACAATCCTGGTAAGTGGCTGTGATAGGAGACTGGTGTCCGTAGACCCGCAATGCAATCTGCAGGTTGGCAGAACCGTTCAGGCTGTCGACTGTTTTAACCAATAATTCCTTCGCTGCTTCGATCCGGGTTTGCCCACCCCAATTGGCATTCATTGAATTCGATGCGTCCAGGATGAACAAAATACGAGTCAGTTCTTGTCCCTGGACTTGCGCGAAGCCCATTAAAAAGAAACAACAAATGACCACATAAAATTTCATTAATAATCTCCTAAGGTTTCTTCTAGTTGATCCAAAGCGAGTTGTAACTGTTCCGCATTCGGAGCAACGCCGTGCCATTTATGAGAACCAACCATATAATCCACTCCCTGACCCATTTCTGTTTTCATAATGATGACAATCGGTTTTCCTTTTCCGGTTAATTGTTTTGCCTGATTCAATGTTCCGATCAGGCTGTTGTAGTCATGACCATCCATTTCCAGCACCTCCCATCCAAAAGCTTGCCATTTTCCTTTCAGATCTCCCAAAGAAAGTACATCATCCACGTCTCCGTCGATCTGCCTTCCATTATAATCAATGGTAGCGATCAGGTTATCTACTTTATTTGCTGCAGCATACATGGCTGCCTCCCAGATTTGCCCCTCCTGTAATTCTCCGTCTCCGTGAAGCGAGTACACTAAAGCATTGTCACGGTTTAATTTTTTTGTTAATGCGGCTCCGATAGCATTCGACAAGCCTTGCCCCAAAGAACCTGAAGCCATACGCACACCCGGGATTTTCTTGTCAACACTTGGGTGCCCCTGAAGGCGGGAGTTGATTTTGCGGAATGTTCCCAATTCTTCAATTGGAAAATATCCTGCGCGTGCCAAAACAGAATACCAAACGGGGGAAATATGCCCGTTAGAAAGAAAAAACAGATCTTCCCCCTTTCCGTCCATAGAGAAATGGTCGGGATTGTGTTTCATGATTTCAAAATAAAGTACTGTTAAAAAATCAGCACATCCCAGAGAACCACCCGGATGACCGGAATTTGCTCCTGCGACCATGCGAACGATGTCTCTTCTTACTTGTGATGCGACTGCACGTAATTGTTGAATTTCCATTGTGATATCCTATTTGGCATTGCAAATCTAAACTTAATATTCGCTTCCACTTCGTTTTTTTTTAACTACTTTTAAATGATGATGCAACTCTTTTTTTCATAATTGAGTCTGGAATATATTACATTATAAATTATGAACTATGAAGACATTACTCTCTGTCGGTTTTCTTCTCTGTGCAGGATTGTCATTTGGGCAACAGGCAAGCGGGACTCATCTGGGCAAGCAGGTCAGGATAGAACGTGAGGCTCCTGCTCTGACTGCAGAAATGGAACAGTATGCCGTTAAGAACGGTAGTTACATTGTTGATTTTGCTACAGGCGAAGGAAAAAAAGTTTCCTTTGACGGGCAGGTTACCCCGGAAAATGCCCAAAAAGTGGATCCTAAGGCAATGGGGATTAAAATCATTGACAGAAATCAATTTTTTGAAATTACCGGAACAAATCAGATGTTGATTGTGAAGTCAACATGGGTATTGGATAACGAAATGAAAACGAGAAACAGATGAAAAAAATACATGCAATTATATTATTAGTCTTTTCAGGTTTTATGATTTCCGAATCGACTTATGCACAAACGGTAATTATGGGGGACGGGATGCAGTTTCCTGAAAATAGCCCCGCAGATTGCAATACTTTCGGTGCGGGAGGGAATAACTTTTACGATGATGGAGGTCCGGGAGGAAATTATTCTGCCAATTTTAATGATACGGTTGTTTTTTGTCCTGATTTGAATCTGGGAACTAAAATGGCTATAACTTTCGGAATCAATGCAGGATATACGTTTGATGTTGACGGATCGGATTTCATATACGTATATGACGGGCCAAATACAAGTGCTCCGTTGCTTGGAATTCACAACTCAGTGTCGGATCCGAACGGATTCACTCATATTGCTTCCTGGAATAATCCAAGCGGATGTTTGACGGTGGTGTTTATTTCTGATGGTGCGAATCAGGGAACAGGCTGGACTGCAAGCGTTCAATGTGGAAACCAGGCTCAACCATTTGAGATGCATTTGGAGGCATTTGTAAATAATTCGGCTACGAATTCCCTGAATCCAATTGATACGGGTTTTGTTGATGTTTGTCTGGGGGACAGCATCCTGCTGGTTGCTAAGCCTCTTTTCCCTTATTCCGTAGAAGCTACTGGATACGGATATTCTCAAAATGTAAATAATGTTAATTATTCCTGGAACATTTCTGATGGAGGAACTTATCCTAATAACGATTCAGTCTGGTTTGTTCCGCCTACACGAAATGGTTTTATCATTGAATTGAAAATTACGGATGCTTTCCCATATTCTGACCGGATTTCGGCTAAAGTGAGAGTTTCCCAGCAGCCGATCTTCGCGGGAACCGGACCAGTTGAAGATACTGTTTGTTTGGGACAAAATACGCTTTTGATCGGAGGTGTTACTCCGACGGATACGGTTGGGATTACTATTCCTGACGGAACTTTTCAATTGGGTGGGGCATACGCTGGTTTAACTTACCTGCCGGATGGCTCAGGACAAAATTATGTGACTACTATTAACATCAGCGGATTTCCATCTGATGCGACAATCCAAAACGCGCAAGATTTGAACCAAGTGTGTATCACAATGGAACATTCTTATACAGGTGACCTGGAGATCTGGCTGGAATGTCCGCCGATAGCTCCTGCGACAACTGGTTTAACCGTTAATTTGCTGAATTCTTATAATCCGGGCGTTTTACCTGGAGGAATCAGCGGAGGTTCCAGATTCCTTGGGCATCCATACGATGATGCTGGCGGCGGCGGCGCGGGAGAAGGCTGGGAATACTGCTTTAGTTCCATTTTCAATACGATTGGACCAATGAATCAAAACTGGACAAATACCATATCAGTGCCTTTCGTACCGGGAACACCACCATTGTCAGCCGGAAGCTCAATGAACCCGGCTGATGTATATGCTCCGGAATCTTCCTTTGGAGCAGCTTTGCTGGGATGTCCGGTTAATGGAGACTGGAAAATTCACGTGCGTGATAATTTAGCTATCGATGACGGGTATATTTTTGAGTGGGGATTGTACTTTGATCCTTCTTTCTTCCCCGGATTGGCAGGATATAGCAACCATGCGGTAAATACATACTGGAATCCGGATCCTACAATTGTCAGCGGGTCAGTTGATACGTTGGTAAATGTGGTTCCGAATCAGCCTGGAAGCCACAGCTATACTTACAACCTGGTAGACGATTATGGTTGTCATTACGATACTACCGTAACTATCTATGTACTGCCTTTACCGGTTATCTTCCCGGATACGATTGCTTGTGATATGAATTTCCAGGTAAGCGGAACACAGGCGTACAACGGGGGTATCTGGAGTGCGGTTCCTTCCGGGTTGAATTTCAGCTCTGCAACTGTAAACAATCCACACATAACTGCTTCAGGTGCAGGGATTTATGCAGTCTCATACATTGATAATGCATGTAGTGATACCATCACCTCAACGATCATATTCCCGCCTTATCCACATATTTTCAGTGATACTTCACTCTGCGGGGATGATTTCCAGGTAACGGGAACCATTACTTATCCTACAGGCGGAGTCTGGTCGGCGTTATCTCCTGAGGTCAGCTTCCTGCCGAATAACACGACGATCAATCCGACGATTACGGCAAGTACAAGTGGTCAGTATCAGGTAACTTATACGGATAATGTTTGTAACAATTCGGTTTCAGCTTTTGTTACCCTGTTCTTATTACCTGATATCTTCCCGGATACTTCTGCATGTAACTTTATTTACAATGTAAACGGTACAGTGGCTGCCAATGGTGGTGTATGGTCAAGTGCCGATACGAATATTCATTTCTCGCCGAATGCAAACGTACTGAACCCGGTGATTACATCCAGTATCCCCGGAACGTTTGAAGTAACATTCACGGATAACCAATGTAATACTTCTGTGACTTCATCCATCAAATTCATTGATTGGGCTTTTGTAAATACAGTGGATACAGTGATTTGTATCGGGGCCACAATTACAACTTCGTGTGGAGTTTACCCGCAAAATGATATGTATGTCTGGAGTGACGGAACGATTGGACATGATATTACAGCCAGTCCCGGGGTCTATACCGTTACGGCAAGTAACAGATGTAACTCATCTTCGGCCACGATGACAATCGACGGAAAGGTTTGTTATATTACTGCTCCGAACATTATTGTACTTTCATCAACATCCGGAAACAACAAGTTCTTCCTTTCTTATGATGGGGTAGATAAGTTTCACATTTCGATCGTAAACCGATGGGGGAACCTGATTACGGAGTACAGCGATCCGGGAGCAGCATGGGATGGTAGAAATATGAACGGAGAAGTCGTTTCTGAAGGAACTTATTTCTACAAGTTTACTGCTAAAATGCAAACCGGAGAAGAAATCGAACAACAAGGATTTGTTCAGGTTTTCCACTAATGAAAAATGATGTTAAAAGGCTCTGTGAAAACAGGGCCTTTTTTATTTTTGTACCGACCGGTTTACCGGTCATGCAAACAAGATAAATTGAACAATACAAATTAGAGAAAACATGGAACAGCAAATCAGAGTAGGAGTAAATGGTTTTGGAAGAATCGGGCGTTATTTCAGTCGCCTGGCGTTAAAGAATCCGAATATCGAATTGGTAGCGATCAATGATTTGGCACCAGTTTCCACGTTGGTACATTTATTAAAATACGATTCTGTTCACGGCCGGATGGATGACGAATTTCAGATCGAAGGAAATCAACTGATTTTCAACAAAACGAAGAAGATTACATTCCTGCAGCATAAGAACCCGGAAGAAATTCCGTGGAGAGAATTAGGAGTGGATATTGTAGTGGAGTCGACAGGGTTGTTTTTAACAGCTGAAAAGGCTCAGGCGCATTTGAAAGCAGGTGCAAAAAGAGTGATACTGAGTGCTCCTTCTGAGGGAGATGACATTTTCAATGTGGTGATTGGTGTGAATGATCATTTGATTACGGATGAACACCGTATCATCAGCAATGCTTCCTGTACAACAAATTCAGCAGCACCACTGGTAGCTGTTTTGAAGGAGTTTTGTGATATTGAAGAAGCATATATTACAACGATTCACAGTTATACAACGGATCAGCGTTTACACGATAGCCCGCACAAGGATTTGCGCAGAGCAAGAGCAGCGGCTCAGAGCATTGTTCCGACAACAACTGGGGCAGCGAAAGCCATCACCCGTATTTTCCCGGAATTGGAAGGAAAGATGGGAGGCTGTGGGATGCGCGTTCCGGTTCCGGATGGCTCTTTGACGGATTTAACGGTGATCGTGAAACAAAATCCGCCAACGGTTGAGAAGATCAATACTGCCTTCAAACAAGCTTCTGAAACGCACTTGAAAGGAATTGTGCGTTATACGGAAGACCCAATTGTTTCGGTAGATATCCTGGGAGATTCCAATTCCTGTATTTTTGACAGTGAATTGACTTCTGTGATCGGGAATATGGTCAAAGTAGTCGGATGGTATGATAACGAAGCAGGGTATTCGAACCGTTTGGTGGATCTGGTATTGAAAATATTTATCAGAGATTAATCACACCCTAAGTGGTTATTCTGGCGTTGATTTTACATTTTCAAAACCTAGCAGTTTGATTAGAATACTTTTGTGATATGAACAAGTCGAGCATTTTCTATTTGATCGATTGTTGAAAAAGTATAATGCTGATTCATTTTATTAATTAAACTATCATTCGAAACTAATACGCGATCATTTAGATGAAACTCTCCCGTGTTACTCAGTTCAATTGCTTGATTTAACATAGCTAATTTGTATTTGTAGAAAATTAATGAACCGTTATATCCTGAATAATAAACCTTGATATTATTCAGGTTACTATTTTGATTTATTTTACTAAATATATACTGTTCATTTGCTTCCTGCTTCTTCTCTCCGGTAGGCATCCGATTACTTTGGGATTTATCAAAGAGCATGTGATATGGATAGATAAATACAACAATAAGAATTGTAATGTATTTTAGCCATTTTTTTGGATCGGAATTACTGATTGAGGTATTGATGATGTAGTATACAGGATATGCAGCTATTATTGAAATGATCGGATACAAAGGCATATCATACCATTCTAATTTCGTTATTGAAAAAGTGATAATTGTCAGATATATAATGGTAAGTACTGTGAGACTTAACAAAAAGGATCTGTTCAATTTATCTTCAATTAAAAATGCTAAACTAGCACCTATTAATAAGAGTATAAACCAGATAGAAAACCGTGTTTTGAAAAAATTGTCAAAATAGAAGGTGGTAGATTCTTTGTGGTTTTCAACTACAGTTAATACCCGCCCGGCGTCTTTCAGAAGAATTTCCCGAAAATATCCGGGAGAATCCATTTCCCGGAGTAAGATAAGCCCAATAGCAGTAACTAAAAATAACCCGATTCCAGCTAAAAAATGCCTGTTAAAGATGAATGTTAGAAATCTTTTATACCTTATTAAAAGAATCATGTAGGCTGGAATAAACAACAAAGCAGCATACATTTTAGTAGCAAATGCTAAAGACATAAATATAAAGAATAAAAAAATATATTTCTTTTCATCCGTCATTAAATATTTTAAAAAATAGAGGTTGCTTACCAATACGAAGAGGCAAAGCAAAGAATCTGAATCAGCTGTACGCGCCGTGTGAAAATGAATAAATCCTGTTGATGTAAGCAGAATTAATGCACTAATCCATGCCCAAAGAATAGAGAAATGTTTTGATATAAACCGGTAGACAATGATTACTGAAGTTGCTGCTGCTAAAGCAGAAGGCATTCTTAAAGCAAGTTCATTATATCCGAAGACTTTAACCGATAAAATTTGGATCCAGGTAGTTAATGGCGGTTTTGTATTGAATAAATCTGGTTTACCATCAAAATAGAGTGAAAAATACTTGCCGTTATGGATCATTTCATAGGTATTGACAGCAAACATCGACTCATCCCAATGGCGCATAGGAAAACTACCTAATTTCAAAAAAATCACCAGATAGATTAGTATTAATAATCCCAAAAAGTGAATATATTTCATTTTATTCTCAAGGTACATCGGATAAAGTTATCAAATAAACTCATTTTTAAGTAACAGTATACATAAACTCTCCTAAAGGCGAGAAGCTTCATTACTCAGAATTGATAGTGGGATTTCGATTTTTATTTTAGCGTTTAGTCTTTTAATCAATGAAGGTTGGCCTAAGAATTAGCGCTTGACTTTATTTTTTAGTATGATATCAAAAAATGAAGCCAAGCGCATTAACAAACGTAAATTCTTAATTTAAGAGTATCATTCTTTTGGAGTCAATTTCACGCTGGTTTACAATTAATGTATAGATATACATACCTGCTTTCAAATCATTTCCATTGATTGTTATTGATCCATTTCCACTATTTTGAATCTCATATTTTTTTAAGAGCAAACCATTCATATCAAAAACGACAATCGATGCACTTTTAAAATTTCGTTCATCAATTGAAAACTTTATTTCTGTTTTCTCATTAAATGGATTTGGTGAATTTTGATTCAATACATTTCCTGTTGATACTGAATTATCGTTTCCAAGTCCCAATGAATTGATTGAATTAATTTGTGATTTCAAGCTGGCGATTTCACTCTTTAAAGAATCAATTATTTTTTGCTGAGCTTGGATAGAGGCTACGGTAATTGGAATTATCTGATTGTATTCCATTAAAACATAACCTTCGTGATCAGTAACCGTAATATCAGCTTCAGGAAACAAATCTCTGATTTGCTGTGACAAAAATCCAAAATTATGTTTATCCTGTAGTATTTTTTTACCTGTTGTTCCATCTATTTTATTATTCTCAATGGCATAGAAGACAGGTCTGATTTTCATCAGACGATCCAAAGGTTGATTAATAGGAACGATATCTCTTTTTAAGGTACTATCAGACATTTGAGTGAAATCCGAAGCTCTGAGAGAGTTGTAACTAGCTTCACTTGTCCAAAATGCAAGGATGTCGCTAGAAGCTCCAATTTCGCAACCAGGGTATCCGTTCCCAACTTTTAATCTTAATTCATAATAAGGATTGGCAGGGTAGCTTGTACATAATAAATTTCCCGATACATGACATTTGTAGCTCGGATTTGGGTAATTGGTCCCCATTCCGATTCGACCG
Organism: Fluviicola sp.; assembly: GCA_031260455.1. GTDB lineage: Bacteria > Bacteroidota > Bacteroidia > Flavobacteriales_D > Crocinitomicaceae > Fluviicola. Next base: position 20,846 of record JAIRJW010000059.1, on the reverse strand, counting down.
TATTGATCAACTTTTAACTGAGCAAAAGATGCTAAAGCAAATACCGCAAAAAATGAAGTAAGTATGAATGATTTTGTTTTCATGATATTAATTTTTTTGATCATTAACCGGATACCATCATCTTTGATTTCAACGTATTAATGATTTGTGTTTGTAAAAGTGATTTTTATTATGAGTTTGATAATTAATAACAAGGATTAACGTCCATGTATATTTCAGAACCCAATGGTACTGTGAAATCTCCATTTATCTGGATTCCTTCTGAAGCTCTAAAATAATAGGGGTGATCTGAAGGCACGGTTACCGGACAAGTGTTATTCCCAAATGTAATCGATTTTTTGACCGTGTTAGTATGAGTTGCGAAGTTATATGAACAGCTGGAAGGTATTTCATTGCAACTATTTGCACTGTTCGCCAATTTATAATATTTGACATAATTCACCAGCATTTCTGAACTTTGTCCCAGTTTTAAACCTCCATAAGCAAAACCCAGAGGGAATGCGTTATTGTCGTGGTTATTTAAAGCAAAATTGAAAATAATGTTTGTAGGGTCAAATTTATTGTCATTTTCTTCAACTCTATACGGGTAATCATCTACATACCAGATAATTTTACTTGGGGACCATTCCACAGCGTATTTATGCCATTGAGTGTAATCACTTATTAAGGATGTCATATAATTACTGGTACAGAAAAAATTTCCAGGTATGCAGCCATTGCAATTATGCATATTTGATGTCATGACATTCTGATTGTGAAACAAGGTTTGATTGCACACATCAGAAGTTCCAGCAATCATTTCGAAGATGTCTATTTCCTCGTAATTTGGCGTGCCTACCCATGTCCAAAATGCAGGCCAATATCCAGCTCCATAAGGTAGCTTTATCATGGCTTCAATATAACCATACTTTACCTGCTCTGATACTTGAGAAAGCACCATCCCTGAAGTGTAATGTTTCATTCCCTGATTACAAGAGCCACATTCCCACACATTTATCAGTGCATTGGTAGGACATGAATATTCTTCCCTCCTTAGAGTTATGACCAGATTTCCATTTGCAGTGGTTACATTCTGAGATAAGTAAAGTTGGGGCTCACCTCCGTGATCACAATTATTTACTTTTCGCCATTTTGTATTGTCAAATGAATTAAATTGATCTTCCCAGATTAACTGCCAATGGGGATCATTAATAGGTGTTTGACCAAATATTACTAAATATTGAGTCAAAAAAATAACGGTTAAAGTTATATTTTTCATCTTTATATTTGTTTAATTAGACAATGAAATGTTGATCATAATAGATTGCCAGTCTTAAAATAGCGGTTCTTATTTGGTGCTGAGATATTATCTCAGATGTTAATAATGGTATAATTAAAGCAGTGGCCCGATTAATCGTACCCCTACTGTGTTTATCTGAAAATTTACATCACAACTTCAAAACCCATGCGCCAGGAACAGTTCCCCGGATTTTAGCCGCTTCAGCTGTTGCTTCGTTTAGTGTACTGAATCCTTTGATACTTACCCGGTGCATCCCGTTGTGTAATGCAACCGATGTATTGCCGAAGCCTTGAGAACGCAGTTTTTCTGCCAGTTTGTTTGCATTTTCAGCTGACCCGAAAGAACCCGCAATTATATGAAATGATTTGGAACTGTCGAAACTTGCAGAAGGGGTAGAGCCCGAATTGTTTACCGGAGTTTTGACAACCGTTGGTTTTGTAGCCGGTTTCGGAGTATTTTCTTTTACTGGTTTGGGAGTTGTTGTTTCTTTTCCGGACTTCTCAGTAGCTTTTTCGCCCGGAAGCTGATCTTCCATCACCTTTACCTGGTCGTCCGGAACCGGTTCTGATTTGGTATTTGAGTCGATATTTACCCCATCTTCATCTTCCAATACTTTGACATCTTTGCTTCCTTTTGCCGTATTGTCGTTTTCTCCCGCCAGCTCTGCCAAAATAGGGAAGTCCTTTTTCAGGCTGTCGAACCGGATAGCAATATAGATCCCCGAACCGAGAATCAGAACCAGAAATCCCCAAAGAATGTAGGATAAAACCGGTTTTTTCTTCTTTTGTTTCGGTTCCTGGACCACATTTTCTTTCTTTGGTACTTCTTTTTCTACCGGTGTTTTCAATTCTGTTTTCTCCACAATCAGTGGAATTACTTGTTCTTCTTTAGCAGGTATTTCAATGATCGTTTGCGGTTTTGGAATTGCTGCTACAGGAATTTTTTCCTCCGGTTTTTCTACCGGAATCTCTGTTTTCGGAAGAGGCGTTTCTGTTACTTTCGGAGCAACTTGTTCCGACGCTTTAACAGGCTCTGATTTTTGCTCTCCGGCAACCGGCTTCACAGGTTCAGCTTTCGGTTCTTCTTTTACCGGTTCGTCTGAATTCCCGCTATTCCATGCCTCAAAAGCAATTTCGCCGTCTATTTTCAGGAATTTTCCAAACAGGTACATATCATAGGAATTCCCTTTGTCCAGTTCGGCAGTTACTTCGCGCACAAATTTCGAAATCATATTCGAAGCATCATTGATTTCCATGTTTTCTTTACTCGCGATGTGTTTTGCGAGTGTCCCATCATCAAACTTCAGATAAGGCATAAACATGATTTCCCCGGTGTTTTCGTTAGTCACTGTAAGCGCTCCCAATCCCGGAATAATCAGTGTTTTGACCTCTTTTAATAGCTGTAGTAAGTAATTATTCATGATGCGAAGTTTTGTCTAATTTAAAGATTTTATCCAAATATCGAAGCGAAAGTCACAGACTCTTTCAGGTGGACACCTTTTTCCGTGTGTTCCACCGTACAGCATTCGTTTACGCTATCGTGTTCCAAAAATAGTACCAAATCCTTGCTGGCAGCCTGGTTGAGAAAATTTCCTTTTTCACCTAAAGTAAGTAGCGGACGTGTATCATAGCCCATGACATAAGGCAAAGGAATGTGCCCGGTACTCGGAAGCAAATCCGCCATAAAAACCAGGGTTTTATCCTGATAGTGAATATGTGGGATCATCATGCTTTCTGTGTGCCCGTCTACGAAAAGCACATCGAAGTTATTAAATACATTTTGTGTAAAATTCCCGTTTCGTTCCACAAATCTCAATTGTCCGCTTTCCTGCAGGGGAAGGATGTTTTCACTTAGGAAAGATGCTTTTTCGCGTGCATTCGGTTCGGTGGCCCATTTCCAGTGATTCTCTGTGCTCCAGTAGGTCGCATTTTTAAATACTGTTTCCAGCTTTGTTCTGTCTGTATTCCATTTCACCGCTCCGCCGCAGTGATCGAAATGCAGGTGTGAAAGAAAGACATCAGTGATCTGATCCAGCCCGAACCCGAGTTTGTTGAGGCTTTTCTCCAGAGTTTTGGTATCAGCGAGGTAATAGTGGGAAAAAAACTTCTCACTTTGTTTATCCCCGATTCCGGTATCAATTAAAATCAGCCGGTTTCCGTCTTCGATGAGCAGGCAGCGCATAGACCAGGTGCACAAATTGTTTTCATCTGCCGGATTTGTTTTTGACCAGAGGCTTTTGGGAACTACCCCGAACATGGCTCCTCCGTCCAGTTTAAATGTGCCTGTTTCAATCGGGTAAATTTTCATCGTTGTTCATTTTGAAAGTGTTTCATCTGATTATGAAACAGATTGTCTTTAATGAACTAAAAATAGGAAATTCAGGCATTCTGGCAAGGCTTTCAACGATTTTAGAATGTGTAATTATGAAAATAATACAACAAATCTTTCCCAAATTGCACCTGCCGGGTTGCCATTTTTGCCAAAACTGGAGCTTTTACTCCTGAATTGAATTCACCCTGCCCGGTAATGACCAATGCTTTATCCCAAAGGCCGGATTCGATGAATTGGGCTAATGTAAATGCGCCACCTTCTACCAGAACAGAATGAATATGAATCCGATACAATTCGGATAAAATAGCTTCCGGGGTAAAATCATTCAGTTTCAGGTAGTGTACTGAATCAAACGTTTTTGTTTCTTTTTTATTGAATACAATCGTTTGATGGTTATCAGTGAAAAGTGTAGCGTTTTCCGGGGCTTTCAATTCCGGGTCAATCACAATGCGAATGGGATTTTTCCCGGAAAAAGCTCTTGCCGTGAGACTTGGATTGTCATTCAGAACAGTTTTCCAGCCTACTAAAATGGCTTGTTCGCTAGTCCTTAGCTGGTGCGTGATGACTTGCGTTTCCGGTTGTGAAATCCAGTTGATTCCGGTTTTGTTTTCTTCCGAACGATCCCGATCGATGAAACCGTTTGAAGTCTGAGCCCATTTCAAGGTCACAAACGGGCGTTTTTTTGTGTGAAATGTAATGAAACGCTTGTTCAGTTCTTTTGCTTCCTGCTCCAGGATTCCGCAATCGACCTGTATTCCTGCATTCCGGAGTTTTTCAATGCCCCGGCCTGCTACTTCTGGAAACGGATCTGCCTGGGCGATGACCACCCGTTTGAATTTTGAACGAATCAATAAATCTGCACAAGGAGGTGTTTTTCCGAAATGTGAACACGGTTCCAGCGTGATATAAATTGTTGCTTCTTCCAGGAGAGACGGATCTTCCACTGAATGGATGGCATTGACTTCCGCGTGTGCTTCACCGAAATGTTGGTGATAGCCCTCGCCGATAATCCGGTTCCGGCAAACAATCACTGCGCCAACCAAGGGGTTTGGGGCAACGTGAATTCCTCCCAGTTTTGCCAGTTGCAGTGCACGTTGCATGTATTTTTCATCCGGATTCATTTCGTGAAATTACGAATTCATAATATACGAATTGTGAATGCCGGGTTGAAAATAATTTTAATTATCAGGGATTAACTTCTCACTTTTACCTTTTTGATTATTTAGTATATTCGGCTTTCAAATAAACTACTTTGGAAAAGATTACCTCTTATAAATCACTTTGGTCTTTGCCTGTTATTGTTGCCGCATTAGGCTATTTCGTAGATATTTACGATCTGCTGCTTTTCGGGATCGTACGTGTTCCGAGTTTGCAGGGACTTGGCTTTGTTGAATCGGAAATAACGCATGTGGGCACTATAATTGTGAACTGGCAAATGGGTGGTTTGCTTCTGGGAGGCATTTTATGGGGAATTCTGGGAGATAAAAAAGGACGTTTATCGGTGTTATTCGGTTCGATTGTGATGTATTCACTGGCAAACATCCTGTGTGGATTCTTGCCTTACTTCCCGAAAGATAAGGAAATGCTGACATTGGTATATGTAACTTTGCGATTTATCGCGGGAATTGGATTGGCAGGTGAGCTGGGTGCGGGAATTACACTGGTTTCGGAAGTATTGCCGAAAGAATTGCGCGCTTTGGGAACTTCACTGGTTGCAGGAATCGGCTTATCCGGTGCTGTGATTGCAAATCTCACTGTAAAACTGACGGAAGGGTGGAACATTGCTTATTTCGTCGGTGGAGGAATGGGAATCGGGTTATTGTTACTGCGAATCGGAGTTTTGGAGTCGGGTATTTTCAAAGAAACGAAAAAGCTGGAAGTGAGCAGGGGAAATTTCCTAATGCTTTTTACTAATTGGAAGCGTTTCTGGCGTTACCTGCGTTGTATCGGCATTGGCTTACCGACCTGGTTTTGCATCGGGATCCTGGCTATGTTCGGAAATGTTTTTGGTGAAGTACTCGGCATTCATGGAGGAATCAATCCCGGAGATGCTATTATGTGGGGTTACATTGGCATTTCTACAGGAGATATTTTCAGCGGTGTCTTGAGTCATTGGCTCAAATCGCGAAGGAAATCCATTTTGTGGATGATGTCTTTTACTCTAATCAGTGTAATATGGATTCTTTCCGGAACCATTCATTCCGCTGAAATGTATTATATCATGTGCTGCTGGTTCGGATTCGGAACGGGATACTGGGCTATGTTCGTGACTATAGGTGCGGAGCAGTTCGGAACGAATATCCGCTCTACGGCTGCAACCACGATTCCGAATATGGTCCGCGGAACAGTGATCCTGATGACAATCGGTTTTGAATCTCTCATGGAATCAGGATTATCTGCATTGGCTGCTGCCGGAATTGTTGGATTTCTGGCTTTTGCAATCGGAATCTACAGTACCTGGAGCATCCCGGAAACTCATGGAAGAAACCTGGATTTTGTGGAAGAATAATTTTCCTAATTTCACGGAATTCTTTGTATGTGGCCATTATTTGATATATTCAGTCCCAATATTCTCTAAATAGCAAAATCAGCAATGGAAGTTGACTTATCAGCAAAACCGGTGAAACCGAAAAAATGGTACAAAGTTTTGTATTTTCAAGTAATTGTGGCAATTGTTATTGGGGTTCTTTTGGGGCATTTTAATCCCGGTTTAGGACAAAAAATGCAGCCTTTAGCAGATGGGTTCATCTCTCTGATAAAAATGATTATTGCTCCGGTCATATTTGTAACGATTACAGTAGGGATTGCTTCCATGAACGATTTGAAAAAAGTTGGAAGAGTTACCGGAAAGGCATTTATCTACTTTATTACATTTTCAACATTGGCATTAATAATCGGAATGATTGTCAGTAACTTACTTCGTCCCGGTGACGGATTTAATTTCGATCCGGCTTCAGTTGTAAAAAATAGCGATGATGCCACGAAACTGAGTAGTTACGCAACATCTGCGCATGATCATTCCTTTACTCATTTCATACTGGATATTATCCCAAAGACTTTAATGAGCCCTTTAACCGGAGAAAACATCCTTCAGGTTTTGTTTGCAGCAATTATGTTCGGAATCGGATTATCACTGACAGCCGAAAAAAGCAAGCCGGTAATTGATTTCTTTCAGGCAATCACACATCCGATTTTTAAGATTGTTGAATTGCTGATGAAACTGGCGCCAATCGGAGCTTTTGGAGCAATGGCTTTTACAATCGGAAAAACCGGAATTCAAAGTTTAAATAAGTTAGGTGAATTAGTTCTGATCTTTTACGGAACTTCCGCCTTTTTTGTCATTGTGGTGCTTGGTCTGGTTGCCCGCTATAACGGTTTCAGTATATTCAAACTCATCAGATATATTAAAGAAGAGATATTTCTTGTATTTGGAACAAGCTCATCGGAACCTGCATTGCCCGGAGTCATTAAAAAACTGGAAAAAGCTGGCTGTTCCAGTCAGGTAGTCGGACTGGTTATTCCAACAGGATATTCTTTTAACCTTGACGGAACCAATATTTACATGACACTGGCAGCTTTGTTTATTGCACAGGCTTGTAATGTAGAATTGACCTTATCGCAACAGATAACACTCCTGGTGGTGGCAATGCTTAGTTCGAAAGGAGCAGCAGGAGTTTCCGGTGCCGGATTTATAACATTGGCAGCAACGTTAGTCGTGTTTCCAAAAGTTCCGATTGAAGGAATGACACTGATTTTCGGTGTAGACAAATTCATGTCGGAATGCCGTGCTCTGACCAATTTCATCGGGAATGCCGTTGCAACTATTGTTGTGGCCCGTTGGGAAAAACAGCTGGATGAAAATGTGCTGAAAGAAGTATTGAAATAGTGCTTTAAAAAAGATAAAATCCCACACGCACTCCCAGGTTGAGGTTCAGCCAAATGTTCTTTCCGGGAATCAGGACGAAATAAAGTGATTGGGAATCACCGCCCTCCTGAAGCAAATCAAATTGATGCTTGCTGATCAGTGACGAAATGGCATTTCTGAAGCGGACTCCGAATCCGCCGAAAAAGGTCAGATAAGCCCTTTCATGTTTCAGAAAAGGGATGTCCTGCTCAAAATTGACACTGAAGCAGTTGATGTATTTTTGAGTGTGAACAACAATGGGGGTACCAGATGGTTTGAGAAAATCAGCGTAGTCAAAGGCTTGTTGTTTGTAAAAATAACTCAGGGAAATCCCGGAATATTTACCTGGAAAGCGGTATTTGAACCTGAAATCAGCAAGGAACCCCCTGTTATTTTTGATCCCGCTGAAATGCTTGAAATAAGAGCCGAAATCTGCAGAAAATAAAAGAGAATGCGTTAGGCGGACAGCCGTACCGATTTTGTAGCAGGAACCATTGTAGAAATCAATCAACGCCAGTGGAGCGATCTGAATAGCCAGGCGGGAGCTGGCAGGGATGCTGTCGGCCCTGGATTTACTGATGCTGCAAAATAAACAACAAATCAAAAGAAGCACACTTAATAATTTCATTGACCGGAAAAATCAGAGTGTTAATATGTTAGTTGGTGCAGGCACACCGGTTGAGTTATCCATATCCGGGTAAAAATTGGTGTTGCAGAATGAAATTTCCAGCTAATTGTTTGTTTTTTAACAATTGATTCAGCGAGCTAAAGGCGTTCAGTCATTTACACTTCAGGTCAAAGCATTATTTCAATTCTTCCAGCGCATTCTTCGTTCCGATTTTAGCCGTGATGTAATCCACGTCGCGTTTGGGTGACCGGGCAGGAGAGTGGCTTCTTCCATAGAAGATAATCTGGAGGTGCAGCTTGTTCCACAGTTCTTTCGGGAAGAGTTTTTTAGCATCGCGTTCGGTTTCCTTTACGTTTTTTCCGCTCGTCAGTCCCCATCGGGTCATCAGGCGGTGAATGTGTGTATCAACCGGGAAAGCAGGGAAGCCAAAAGCCTGAGACATTACCACAGATGCTGTTTTATGGCCTACTCCCGGTAATTCTTCCAGTGCTTCAAAACTCTGGGGAACTTCACCGTTGTATTTGTCTGTCAGGATATGGGACAGGTCATAGATTGCCTGGGATTTTCTCGGGGCAAGCCCGCATGGTCGGATAATATCGCGGATTTCTTCTACAGACAAACGAATCATATCCTGTGGACGTGAAGCGCGTCTGAACAAAACAGGCGTGATTTTATTGACGCGTTCATCTGTGCACTGAGCCGATAACAGAACGGCAATCAACAGGGTGTAAGCATCCCAATGACCGAGTGGAACCGGAGTTTCCGGGTAGCATTTTTCCAGCTCTTCAATAACGTACTGTGCTTTTTCTTTTTTTGTCATGGCACTGGTAAAAGTAGTTAAAAAAACAGAGGGAATTACCCCCTTGCAGGCGTACTATGCGTCGGGAATTAATCACAATTCACACCCATATTTATTTTCTCCCACGAATGCGCAAATGTTTGGCCCGGCTGCCACACTCGAGTCAGAAGAGGCGACTGGTAAGCACTTCAAACATCTGTTTTTACATGCTAAGAAGGTTTGTGTGCAAATAATAATACATATGTCCCGATGCGTCGCACGCCTGCAGAGAGGCTTTTTATTCAATGGTCAGTGAACTGTAAACTGCACTTTTTTGGATGTAGTATTTCCATCATGATCCAATGCTGCTACCAGATCCAGTTTTAACAGAGTGTAGTTTGAAAATCCATGGTTGATTGCCTGGTTCACGGTAAAATTCGCTGCATGATCATGCACTTCATTCTGGTAAATGATCGAATCATTCAGCGTATTAGTTACTGTGATCTGGTATCCGTGCAGATTCGCTGTTCCGACAATTGTTCCGGTTAACGTGAAATTTCCCTGGATGGTATCCCCATCATGAGGGTTGGTAATCATAACGACGGCTGAAACAGGTTCGTTTTTCGAACTCTTATCTTTCTTACAGGAAGCCAAACCAAGACTTCCCGTAAGGATTACTAAAAAGAAACAGATTCTCATATTCATTTAATTGAAAAAATAATTGATTGAAACACTAAACGCGGCCTTCTGGTGAGATTTTCCATCTCCCAGGCTTTGAGCCAGTGGAATGTGGTAATTTCCCTGGAGTACCCAGGAATTCCATTGAACAGAAGCTCCTGTAATTCCGGTGAGTACTTGTCCCTGAGTGGGGGAACTTGCTACCGCTTTCCGGTTTTGATAATCTACCCCGCTCCAGGAATATTGCGCCCCGGCATACAGTCCCCATGTCCGGAATTTGTACTGCCCGAAGAGGCTGGTGCTGAATAGAGATCCCGGAATGTACTGATACTTGTTTTCACCGCGCAGAACGTACTGACTGGTTTGCAGCAAACTCCACTTTTTTTTCTGAAAGAAAAAAAAGTTTTGAAACACGGCATCAAATGTTCCGGTTCCGGGGTAGAGATAAAGGTTCACATCGCTTGGTTGTGTGAATTTTCCAATCGGACTTTTCACTCCCGCACCGACGATCCAGCGGAACAAGCACATTTTCAGGCTGTCCTGATGATTGAAGAGAAAATAGTTTACAGTCAGAGTCGGATCTCCGAGTCCGTTTTTGTGTGCAGTGGTATCATCGGCAATGTGGGTGTTGAAACCAATCGGCACAGCGAGCTGCAGTTGCCATCTTTTTGCCAGGCGAATCTGCCCCGTAATGTCAAGGCGCTGAAAGTAATCTGTACTTCTTTCTAATTCGGTGCCGAATACTTTTGGATGCTGGCTTTTGTATAAACGGTATTGATAGTTCAATCCGATACTCGTTCGGTTGCCCTGTGCAAGTGTTCCCAGTCCATGAGTGGAATTGAAAGCCCCGCAGCCGCATACATCGCAAGAAAGCGCTTGATACGACAGCACAAGACACACGAAAAAGAACATGCTTTTTTTCATGATTTTGTATTAAAATAATTTCTAAATGTTTTTTTGCAGGGGAAACTAGTATATCATTTTTGTCCCGCAGATAAATGCAGATTGATAATGGATGCAAAAAATACGAATTGAATGGTTCTATTCCAGGACGTGACAAAACAACTGTACAAAAAACAATTCCATAAAACCTGCGTAATCTGCATGATTTACGGGAATAATTATACAATTCAGAATAAAACCACAAGAAATTATCCGGTTACGGGTGGGTGGAAGGCTGAACCTGAAAAGGAATTCAGTTCTTTGTTTTGATAGAAAAAGTATTCCGCTTCTTCCGGAAGGTCAATTTCAGCTTGTTCGAAAGAAGTGATCAGTTGAGGATCTAAATTCCAGACATTTTCTTTCAGTTTCAGAGGGAGTTTTGGAACAGGTTGATTTTTCTTCTCTTCTTGCTCCAGTTTTTTCAGCTGTCTGGCCAAATAACATTTTCCGTTGCAATGAAGCATCGGTTTGTTTTTATTGACACAGTATTTTGCCGCAAGCTCAACCTGGTTATTGTAAAACCAGATATTCCAGGAGAATGCCGCAATATCTTTCCAGAGCAAAGCTATTACGAAAATCACACTCAATATGCCCGTGAATTGTTTCAAATCTTACGTCAGTAAATCGGAGGATATGCATTCGGATCTGCCTCGTTCATGATTGCGTAAGCTGCTTCAATGATGTCGTCCGTACTTGGTTTGGAGAAATAGTCGCCATCTGTTCCATAAGCCGGGCGGTGATCTTTTGCACTCAAAGTGACCGGAGCAGAATCCAGGTAATTGTATCCGCCCTGTTTCACCAGGATCTGATCCAGCAGGAATGCCGTTGCACCGGAACTCACGTCTTCGTCAACGATCATCAGGCGATTCGTTTTCTTCAACGATTCTGCTGTCATTCCGTTGATATCGAACGGAAGCAGGGTTTGTACATCAATCAGCTCAACCGAGATTCCCAGTTCAGCCAATGTTTTCGCCGCTGCTTCACACAGATTGAATGTTGAACCGTAAGAAACGATCGTCAGGTCATTTCCTTCCTGCACCACTTCAGGAATTCCCAGCGGAGTGGTAAACTCACCGATATTGGTTGGCATCGCTTCTTTAATACGGTATCCGTTCAGCGGTTCAATCACCAGAGCTGGCTCATCTGCCTGCATCAAAGTGTTATAGAAACCTGCTGCTTTTGTCATGTTTCTCGGAACACAGACATGTACTCCGCGAATGGAATTGATAATCATTCCCATTGGGGAGCCACTGTGCCAGATTCCTTCCAGGCGATGTCCGCGCGTGGAAACAATCAATGGGGCTTTTTGTCCGCCCTTGGTACGGTATTGCACTGTTGCCAGATCGTCAGACATGATCTGGATTCCGTACAGCAAATAATCCAGGTACTGGATTTCTGCAATTGGTCTCAAACCGCGCATTGCCATCCCGATTCCTTGCCCGATGATCGTACACTCACGGATTCCGACATCAGAAACGCGCAGTTGTCCGAATTGCTCCTGCAAGCCTTCCAGTGATTGGTTTACACCACCAATTTTCCCGGCATCTTCTCCGAAGATCAATGCTTCCGGATATTTTTTGAAGATCGCCCTGAAATTGTCGCGGAGAACGATTCTTCCATCTTCCTGATGGTTATTGGCATCATACGTCGGAGCAACCAGCTGAACCTTCAGTGCGTTACTTTCAGAATTGGAGTATAAGTAATCGCTGTAGCGGTTGTAATTGTTTGCTGTTTCCTGCTTTAACCAGGAAATTAAGGCGGATTTTGCTGCTGAATTTTCAGTACGTACCATGCATAATACCTTCCGGACCGTATTGAAAATGTCCTTCCGAATAGGGTTCATGGTCTTTTGCAATACTTCGATTTCTTTTCGGATGAATACAGCGTTTGAACTGTCGGCTGCCACACTTTCGAGAAGTGCTGCTGCCTGGTTCAGGTCGTTTTTTAAATCCTGTGTAAACAGAATCCACGCTTCTTTTTTTTGCTCGTTTACGTATGCTTTTGTTTCTTTCGCAATTTCGGACAATTCTTCTTCCGTAGCCAGTTTTTGCCCGTCAGCGTCAAAGTTCAGAATCCATTCCCTGAATTTGTTGATACAATCGAATTCAGATTCCCATTTCAAACGCTCTTCATTTTTATAGCGCTCGTGTGATCCGGAAGTAGAGTGTCCCTGCGGTTGATTCACTTCTTTGACATGAACCAGTACCGGGATATGCTCTGTCCGTGCTAAGGTAACTGCTTTTTCGTATGTTTCACACAGATGTGCATAGTCCCAGCCTTTTGTTACAAAAATCTCGTAACCAGCTTTGTCTTCCGTACGCTGCATGCCACTCAAAGCTTCGGAGATGCTTCCTTTCGTTGTCTGGTATTCACGCGGAACGGAAATCCCGTACCCGTCGTCCCAGACGGACATGACCATTGGTACCTGCAATACTCCTGCTGCGTTGATAGTTTCCCAGAAAGGGCCTTCTGAAGTGGAAGCGTCACCGATCGTTCCAAAAGCAACTTCATTTCCTCCATTGGAGAATTTTTTGAAGGCTTCAAGGTCTTTTAGGGTTGGGTGTTCGCGGTATATTTTGGAAGCTTGTGCCAAACCGAGCAAACGCGGCATTTGTCCTGCTGTCGGTGAAATATCTGCAGATGAATTTTTTTGCTTTGTTAAATCTTTCCAGTTTCCGTTTTCATCCAGGTTGCGGGTGGAGAAGTGTCCTCCCATCTGGCGTCCTGCGGATTGCGGTTCGATAATTTCATCTGTATGACCGAATAAACCGGAGAAATATTCCCGCACGTTCAATTGATCAATGGCCATCATCAAGGTTTGATCGCGGTAATATCCCGAACGAAAATCACCATCTTTGAACTGCTTTGCCAATGCAATCTGAGCCAGTTCCTTTCCGTCTCCGAAAATTCCGAATTTCGCTTTTCCTGTCAGGACTTCCTTTCGTCCCAAAAGCGATGTTTCTCTTGAAATACTTGCCAGGCGGAAATCATTTAAAACTTCCAGTCTGAAGGTATTGAAGTCCACTGCGATCAATTCTTCCTGGGGTGCTTGTGATGCCATAACTTTCCTTTAAAGTTGCACAAATATACTAAATTTTCGCCAAGTATGGGCGGTTTCAACGGATGAAACGCAGGAATTCCTGCGTTTTTTGTTCATCCAATCCCGGCTGATTTTTCACCTTTGAACATTTTTAACTTCTTTAGTCTTCATATGCCTCAAACGGCTCATTAGCATACATCACACCAATGTATTCCTTTCCGTTTATTAATACTTGCTGGTTATTGATGAACAATTTCTTTCCGTCCGGAACCTGGATCACAATTTCAATTTCCTGGTTTCGGAGTCCGTCAGTCAGAGGAAAGGAATAATAAGGATCGATCAGCAATTTATTTCCTTCCACTCTCAGATCTTGTTTAATGCGCATACTTCTTTTCTGAGCGGCAGTGCGGTCAATTCCGTGCGCACTGAAAACCTGAGAAACATGGAACAGGCTGTCGCTCGATTCTTTGTATTTGATATGAATACCGTGTTCCATAATCTGGCCGTTATGAACAGAAATGAAATCAATTCCTCCGTTACTCACAATTCTTCTATTGTTGACCATTAAGGGAAGTTCTTCCAGTTTCAGTTCACTTGCATGGATCGTTAAATGCTGGTTTTCCACTTCGGAATAAACCTCATAATCTCTTGCTGAATTGATCGATCCGATGACTCCAAGAACAATTCCGACAAAAATAACTGCAGGCAGCAATATAAAGTTGAGACGGAAGTATCTGTTTACTTTACCTAAAAGCAAGCGGACACCGATTGCGATGGAAAGTAACGGACCTGCAAAACCGACCAGCAAAAGTCCCGTCCAGATCAGGGAGAAGGATTTGTTTACCGGAGAAACCAGCTGAAGGAATTCATACAGGGAAGCAAATTCCTGGTCTCCCGTCATTGGAATAACGTCGATGATTCCGCTTACAATTAATGTGAAGATGATGAGCCAGATTAAAGCTCCGGTAATGAAGCCGACTCCAATTATTTTTCCAATGAACCGCAGGATTTTTGATGCCTGCTGTGTTATGTGTTCGTTGTTGTTTTTAAAGCGGTTGACTGTATTGATTGTATCGTCTTTTAAACGGCTGGCTGTTTTTTCGAATTCTTCTTTTAATGTATCAATATTGACGGGTTTTCCTCTCATTTGCAGGCGCTCGGAAGGTGTTTTTGCACCCGGAACAATGATCCACAAAATGATATAGAGTGGGAAACCAAAGCCCATAAAACCGAAAATAATAAAGATGATGCGCACAATAACTGGATCAATGTTCAGGTAAGCTGCGATTCCGGCTGCCAAACCACCTAATACTCCGTTATCCACGTCGCGATACATTCTTTTTTGCCCGTTGTTTTCGTGATTAGTCTGTGTTTGTTGTTTGGGTTGTTCCGGTTCTTCGGTAATTTCTTCCGGTTCTCCCAGAGAGGTAATGGCTTTTTCCACATCGGCAATGGTTACGACCTGACGCGTATCGCCCAGGTATTGATGTACCAGTTCCGCGAAGCGCATTTCGATGTCTTCTACAATTTCGTTGCTCCCGGATTCGTTTGAAAGTGAAGCTTCTAGTTTTTTCAGATAAGCCTGCAAGCGGTCGTACGCATCTTCTTCGATAATAAATAATTGGCGACCTAAATGAATTGAAAGTGTCTTTTTCATGATTAGCTCTTTTTAAGCAGTTAATGTTTCTACGGCATGCTGAAGCTCATTCCAGGTTATTTGTAAAGCTTCCAATGTGTTCTTTCCGGTTTCCGTGATTGAGTAATATTTTCTCGGCGGACCGGAAGTAGATTCTTCCCAGCGATAGGTGAGGAGTTCAGTGTTCTTCAAGCGGGTTAAAAGCGGGTAAAGGGTTCCTTCAACTACAATTAGCTTGGCTTTTTTCAGTTGATCCAAAATTTCGGAAGGATAAGCTTCCTGATGATTCAGAATACTGAGAATACAGAATTCCAGGATTCCTTTTCGCATTTGGGCCTGAGTATTTTCTACATTCATAGCAATGTACTATTTATGACACAAATATATGTATAATATGGTAGTATGCAATGCATATTACTGTTTTAGTTTAAAGATAATTGTGATTTTTGACTATAATTATTTGATTTTCAATATTTTGTGTTTTGAAAACGAAACGCGAACTGAAAGGACGTTTATATGGGGTATGAAAAGTGCAAAGCCTTAAAATAGCTCTGTTTTGAGAAAACATGCCAAACAAAAAAAATGGCCTGTTGAGGATTGATTCTTTGATTTATCGTAAACCTTTGAATCTTTTTGGGTCGGGAACTTCTTCAATGGTTGCTTTTTTGAAGTTTTTGATCTGGTATTTTTTTCCCAGATCGTTGTACATCCAGAAAGGGTCGTTACAGAATTGCTTAAAATCTGCATCCAGGCGCTGTTGGAGCTGGTTAACCATTTGTTGGTTTTTCACAGAAAAATTGTCAAATACCGGTGGGCGGCCTTCAAATGATTTTTTTAGTTTACAGATGTAATCCAATAGGTTGAAGCACGTATTGAATTGTCCGCAAGCAATGATGGATGCTTTCCGGAGCTCTTTATTGTTTTCCTTGCTGAACCAAAGAGTTGTACTCATTCCGAATGCATTTTCAGCTACTTTCTGCATGGAGTAAGATGGAATGTAATTGCAGTAGCTCTCCTTACGCTGCAGGTCGTTGGAAAAACTCAGGTCGTAGATATGGTTGGCTTTGGCTCTTCCGGTGGATTTCAGATCTTTCAACTGGAAAAATTGATTGTAGAGCAGGTAGCGGATCCGCTTGAGGAATACATCGTTGCTTAATGTAATGAGCGTGGTGATTCGTGTCAGGATCATATTCTTGAGAAGGTTCAGACGCAGGTTTCCAAAATGCCGGAAGATCATCTCCAGAATTTTTGTCGGGAAGGTTTTTTGGAGATCGAATCCCGAATTGCCGTGTACCTGGCCGGTAATAGTCTTTCTGATTTTTTCACTGATAAAGAACAAAACGGCTGTTATTGCTGAAAAGATGGCGATAAAGCATTTTGCAACATACCATCCGATGGTGTGAGACATATATTTCCAGGTCAGGATCAGTGTGATAATTCCCAGAATGGAGCTTGTCAGTGAGAAAATGCGGATACGGTTGATGCTCCAGAAACTGGAGTTGTCTTCTTTCGGAAGCTGGTATGCTTTCATGTAATGACTGGCAACATCGCAAACCATCATCAGGTCGAATGATTTTCCACCGTCTTTTATTCTTCGCGTATTGGCCTGGATCATACTTTCAACACCCTGGTTATCGGTGATTCCTCCGTCCATAATTGAAATCTGCACACTTTCTTTTTTCTTCAGTTGCTGAAGCTGGTATTTCAGATTTGCCAGGTTCAATGGTTTCGGAAGTGAATTAATCACGCCTTCGATATCCTTTTTGGGATATAAAAGCAGTAGCTCATCCCAGTCCAGTTCCTGTAGGTTAATATCGAAACCGTTTAAGAGCTCGGTTGTATTAATGGAAGGGTTTTCAAAATCCTGCGGAAAAACAATTGGTTCGAAACCCACCGGAAAACAGGACGAAGCAGCAAGAAGGTCAGATAAGCGTAGGTATTGCGCGGTTTTGTGTTCCAGTGAGATATTGAAGTTTCCGTAAAGCACTTTCGATTTCCAGTAACCTTTCTTCATTTGTACTGTTTGGCGAAACAGAAGGCCGTTATGGAGTTCGGTTGCATTGAAGCAAACTTCCTCCAGGTTTGAGCATTCGGATTTCTGGTTTTTGTTTAAGGTTTCAACGGAAGCTCCCTGGAAGAGTAATTTGTCGTATGCCAGTGCGAATGAGTTGATCAGGTTGCGGCGTTTATTCGGGCGTTCTTTCCATTCCTCCCGGTCATTTAATATGCGCAGGGCCTCGGAAACCAGTCCGGTTCCGTCAGTTTGTTCGAAAAGTGCTTTGTAAAAATCGTCGAATGATTTTCCCTGTGCGGAATAGAGTGCATACATGGCTGTGGCGATCGTTCCCCCGGATGCAGATGAAAGGTAGGTGACATGACTCAGTAAAGTTTCCGATCCGTCTTCATCCAGCGAGGCGTGATTCAGGTAGGAGAGAACTCCCAATGCGAAAGTTCCTGCTCTGAATCCTCCGCCTGAAAAGGCCAGTGCAATACTTTTGAAAGGTGTTTCAAGTAATCCGGGTTCTGTGTCGTCGTACATAGTGGGTTTATGGTTTTTAAGCAATTCAAAAATAAGGAAAAAGATAAGAATAAACAACCAACCGACTTTGAACTGTTTGCAGATCGGGTGAAATCGAAGGGTACGGACAAAAAAACAGGGTCATTCGCCACGGCGAATGACCCTGTTCCTGTTTTATGTGATGGTGAAGATTACTCTCCTCCTTCCATTTTTTCTTTCAAAGCAGCCAAAGCGTCCAAATCACCTAATGTTGATTTTTCATTGCTCTGGTTGATTGCTTTAACAGCCTGAGATGTAGAAGATCCTGCTGTTGCACCTTTCTTACCGGTTGCTGATTTAGTTGTCTTCTCATCTGTTCCTTCTTCAAACGTACGTGTATGAGAAACAACAATTTTCTTCGCTTCTTTATTGAACTCGATTACTTTGAAATCAAGTGTCTCATCAACTTTCGCGTTGCTGCCATCTTCTTTACGCAGGTGCTTGGAAGGACAAATTCCTTCTACACCGTAAGGAAGCGCTACGATACCGGCTTTATCTTTTGTTTCGATAATAGTACCCTGATGAACAGATCCTTCTCCGAAGATTGTTTCAAACACATCCCATGGATTTTCTTCCAATTGCTTATGTCCTAAAGAAATACGACGGTTTTCACGATCGATTTCCAATACAATTACTTCCATCTCGTCACCTACCTTGCAGAATTCAGATGGGTGCTTGATTTTTTTCTGCCATGAAAGGTCAGAAATATGGATCAATCCGTCAACACCTTCTTCCAGTTCTACGAATACACCGAAGTTAGTGAAGTTGCGAACTTTAGCGTGGTGCTTCGTTCCAACAGCATATTTCGCTTCGATTGCAGACCATGGATCCGGCATCAGTTGTTTGATACCCAGTGACATTTTACGCTCTTCGCGGTCCAAAGTCAGGATAACTGCTTCAACGGTATCTCCAACCTGCATAAAATCCTGAGCAGAACGCAGGTGTTGTGACCAGGACATTTCAGAAACGTGGATCAAGCCTTCCACTCCGGGAGCGATTTCAACGAATGCACCGTAATCAGCCAAAACAACAACTTTTCCGGAAACTTTGTCACCAACAGCTAAGTTAGCATCCAAAGCATCCCACGGATGTGGTTGCAATTGTTTCAACCCTAAAGCGATACGTTTCTTGTCATCATCGAAGTCTAAAATAACCACGTTCAGTTTCTGATCCAGCTCAACGATTTCTTCCGGGTGGTTAACACGTCCCCAGGATAAATCTGTAATGTGAATCAAACCATCTACGCCGCCCAAATCGATGAATACCCCGTAGGAAGTAATGTTTTTCACAGTTCCTTCCAACACTTGTCCTTTCTCCAGGCCGCTGATGATTTGTTTCTTTTGTTCTTCCAATTCTGCTTCGATCAGCGCTTTGTGAGAAACAACTACGTTTCTGAACTCCTGGTTAATCTTGACAACTTTGAATTCCATGTTTTTACCAACATATATATCGTAATCACGGATTGGCTTCACATCGATCTGAGAACCTGGCAGGAATGCTTCAATTCCGAATACATCAACGATCAAACCTCCTTTTGTACGACACTTCACGTATCCGGTGATTACCTCGCCTGAACGCAATACTTCGTTCACACGGATCCATGCTTTGTGCATACGGGCTGTGCGGTGAGAAATGATCAGCTGACCACTTTTGTCTTCCTGACACTCAACGAATACATCTACCTTATCACCCGCTTTCAAATCCGGGTTGTAACGAAATTCTGAAGCAGGAACAACTCCTTCAGATTTGTAACCAACATTGATGATTACTTCTTTTTTGGAAACTGCAATAACAGTACCTTCAATTACTTCTTTCTCGTTAATTGAAGTCAGAGTCTTTTCATAAATGTCAGAAAGTTCTGAGCGTTTTACTAAAGTGTATCCGTCCAACGCTAATGCGTCCCAATCAAAATCCGCAGATCCCTGCGTGTTAATTTGTTTTGCCATCTGGCTTTTTCTACTTGTATTTCAGGTTGTTTCGCGGTACCTGAAAGAATGAATAATCAACTGTCTGAACGAAACGACAGTGTTTTCACAACGAAAACGGGTGCAAAGGTACGACTATTACTTTTATTTACAAAGAGTTGAAGCTATTATTTTATTCTCAGTTTTTTGAATTTAAGAAATGCAAAAATATTGTATTGGCTGGTGATTTCTAGAAGTTTAATATTATTGAAATCCTAATTGATATTTTTTCTATCCGGAAAAGAAGGGGTTGTTTCATGTTCGGAATGAAATAAATAACATTAAAACTTGTTTGTGTCATAAATTTCAATAATTGAATTGGCCGGATAATCTGGATTTTTTTTGATTTTTGTACTCATTTTACTGAAAATGAAAGTAGTAATACATGATAACTTTTTTATTTAGATAGAGATTCGTTTTTTGAATAAATTTCATTGAAATCTTAAGCGCTGATTCAGGAATTTTAGTTATATTTAATATAAACGTTTAAGATAAGTTTATGATAGAAAAATACTCTGCAGTGAAAAAACGATCAGCAAATTCATACATAGGGTACATCCGGTTTATATTCTCTGTTGCTCTCTTGATGTTTTCGTGTTTTTCATTTGGACAACCTGGAAAGAGTGGGGCAGTGACCATTTCTGCTCTCAATACTGTTGTGAACTGTTACAGCTCCGTAACCAATAATGTGAGCGCCGGAGCTACTTCCGTTACTGTCAATAATTCAGGCGGAAGTAACTGTAACTGGGAATGTGGTGATCTTGTTATGATTTATCAGGTACAGGGAGCTTCGGTCAACACTTCTAATTCGGATTCTTACGGGGCAATTACTGCATACAACAGCTCTGGACTGTATGAATTCAATTACGTCACTTTTGCCAATGGAAATACAGTGAATTTACAGAATCCCCTGGTAAATAGCTATGCTACTTCCGGCAGGATTCAACTAATCAAAGTGCCTTCTTACACTTCTCTGACAGTTAATGCTGGTGCATCCATCGTTCCAGTCTTGTGGCAGGATGGAGGATCATTCAGAAAAGGCGGTGTAGTTGCTATCCATTGTACGGGGACGGTGACTGTAAACGGGACGATTCATGCAACTTCTTACG
>JAIRJW010000031.1 GCA_031260455.1 Fluviicola sp. | reverse complement strand
TTGCTCATAAAAGTCATTCCGGAATGGCTTCTACATTTGTCATTGATCCTTCCGGAAATTTCGGAATACCACCTTCCAGGCTTACGCAAGTCATCCGGCTCAATGATACTGCAAGTATTGAAGTCTATGAAGATTTCGGAGGATCTTTCAGGTACTCTGACACCGTGTATCGCGATCCCAATTATTCAAACTACCAGTTGAATATTGATTCCATGAATCGCAACAGGTATCAGCGTGTAGATTATATCAATTTCAAGCATTCACCTGATTCATTGAAGCCAAGAATTCCAGGTTATCAGCAACCGGTTAAAATTAATGCCGAAGAGCCTCAAAAGAACCTGGAAATGAATCCTTCAGTACCTGAAAATACTCCTAAAAAGAAGAAAAAGTCGTATTTGCTGTTCCTCTTCGGAATCACAGGAGGCGGAATGTTGCTCTTCGGAGCACTTAATCGCTTGTTTATACCTCAAACGACTGTATGAGCGAAGGACTGAAAATAAGTTTCATTGGAATTGCCTGTTGGTGGCTGCTGTTGCTTCCATTCGATTAC
This sequence comes from Fluviicola sp., assembly GCA_031260455.1. GTDB lineage: Bacteria > Bacteroidota > Bacteroidia > Flavobacteriales_D > Crocinitomicaceae > Fluviicola. The sequence continues at coordinate 10,047 of JAIRJW010000031.1, read as the reverse complement.
ACGCTTTTCAACTGGTTTTTCCATTCGGTTCAAAGTCCGTTTTTCAGCATTTTGAAATCGCTGGATGAAACGCTCATTTTTGAAACAGATACCTTTGGAACTTATCTTCTGATCGCACTGAGCCTGATCCTGGGAATACTCTCGGGCTTTCCCGTAAAATGGCTGTGCAAAAAACTGCGAATCACCCCAACGGCTCTACTCAAAACAGTTCTTGCAGGAATTTTATTTCTTTTCCTGTTCAAATACGGCTGGGACAAATTGGTAAAGATTCAATTCTACCGGCCGGAACCCAATATTCTCTACACTCCGTTCGGAAAGCTTTCGAAAGATATAGCATACTGGTCACTAACCGGAGCCTCCTACCCGTACACCGTAGCCTTGGGAAGCATCGAACTGCTAATAGCTTTATTGCTGTTATTCAAACGAACTCAGTTCCTGGCTTCCCTGCTCTCAATCATCGTATTTGCACAAATCGTACTGATCAATTTTTCATTCGATATCTCAGTCAAACTCCTATCTGCCTCTCTTCTCATCTTCAGTTTGGTTTACACCTCCTGTTTCCCCGAAAACTGGAAAGGGATCCTGGGACTGAAAAATACCCCTTCATTCACTAAAAACACCTTAAACCACCGAATTGTTAAAGGAATCTTTGCTTTTGCAATTGTTCTGGAATGCACTTTGCCCAGCTTCAGGTATGGAAATTTCAATGACGATCAATTTCCCCGCCTGAAGCACCACGGGGCATACGAAGTGCTTCATTCTTCCGGAATCCGGAGAATGTTCATCCACCGCGATGGCTACCTCATCCTGGAGAGTCAACAGGGAGTATTCAGTGATTTCAAACTGGATATCCGTGATCCGAACCGGTACCAGGTATCCGGTCAACCGTTTACCTGCTTGTGGAAACAAACCGGAAATCAGCTCATTTTTAAACAAGATACATTCCAAATCCGCCCGATTCCTTATAAAGAACTCCCGGTCCTGCGCGAAAGTTTCCATCCTTTTTCAGACGAATTCCACTGATTTTACACGATCTGAAAGTTTTATAAACAGAAACAGGCAAGCATATCATTTTTTGTTTACTTTTGTCTTGTTTAAAATTAATCTAAATAATGAAGCTCATTTTGGCCGACAGTAACGAGATCATACGCATTGGTTTGCGCGCACTGTTGTCTACCGAACGCAACATCCAGATTGTGGGTGAAGCGAGAAACAACGAGGAGCTGATTGCATTGAATAAAGCATTTGATGCAAACATTATTTTAGTTGACTACACCGCCAAAGGCTTTTCAATTGATGTCATCCCTCAGATTCTCCAGAAAAAACCGGATCTGAGCGTGGTCGCTATCACTCCCGAGCAGTCTGCCCAGACTTTGGTGAATGCCTTGCGTTCCGGTGTAAAAAGTTACATCAAAAAAGATTGTGACAGCCAGGAAATCATCGATTCGATCCGTGAAACCTGGAGGGGAAACAAATTCTTTTGCGGGCAGATTCTCGAAACAATCCGCGATGCTGCAATTGATGTGAACGATATAGATTTCGACTCTTTCAGCTGTGAACCGATCGTTTTGAGCGAACGCGAAACCGAGATTATTACCATGATTGCAGAAGGCTTAACCAACGTGATGATTGCTGACGCACTTTTCCTGAGTAATCACACGGTTAATACACATCGCAAAAACATTATGGCAAAACTGGGTGTGAAAAACACCGCAGGAATTGTGATTTATGCCGTAAAAACAAATCTGGTTTCTCCCAATAAATTCCTGTTTGCTGCAGATTCCAATTCGTAATCATTTTTTTCTTTCAGTTTTTGAACCTAATTTTGATTTGATTGTACACAGATAAAAATGACAATATGCGTTATTTTACCTTTTTTGTTTTGACCTGTTTCTTTGCACTGACCTGCAAGGCTCAGTCACAAGAGAATGTGATGCACAAGAACACCAATACAAATACCAATTATCAGCAAACACAGGGGAACATTGTTACAGATACGGTGAGAGAAAAGCCCGTTTTGGAAGAAAGAACTATCCAGTCCGAAAAATCCGGGACTTACAAATCTGTAAGCAATCCCTGGTTCGATGTGGAAAAAAAAGACGCAAATTTTGAAACAAGCGCCCAGCAATTGCAAAGTGCGAAATACCAGTTTGAAACCAATTATTCCAATTCCCGGCACCAACTGTACCGAAGAAGTCCAAGCCCACAGGAGCTTTCCAATATGCGGCAGAGCGCACAATTGTATTCTGCAGTGCTTCCTGAAAGTTTCGAAAATTATTTTTACAATTATCTGCTCAACAAATACAACCCACAGCAATTCCCGGAATTGGAAAAGGCTGCGATCTTGAATCCCAATCAGACGGAAGTGCAACAGGAATTAGCTGTTTATGGGATCGCAACTAATAACCGGAAACTTTCCGATAGTGTCACACTTCAGATGATCAATCAGAATAAAATCACAGAAGGTATACTGGCCTACGCTGCTGATCTGGTAAATTCCGTTCCCGGCAACAGCACACTCTTACTCCACGGTTATACCGAACTGATTTCGGCAAACTACCAGGTGAACCTTCAGAACCGGACAAATATCGAGCTGATTTCCGCGGATCTGATGCAAAGTCCGGCATATCAGGAAAATCTGAGTTCGAAAGGATTTATCATGCCGGGATCGACTTATGTTGACACAACATTCGTACGGGAATTTTGCTCTCTGAATGCTTCCAGGAATATCTGTCTGTCGATGTCTTTCCCGAAGGAATACTTCCAGGGAATCAGCCAGTCTTTAAATCCCGTAGGTTTGACTTTTGCTTATAATTCCACAATCCCGGACCGCAATGCCTGGAACATGAACCTGGTTCAGAGTGTGTGGAAAAAGGATCTGTTGGGAATTTCAAAAGATGCACAATCGGATGCACTTTCGGCAAACTATTTGCCCACACTGATCAGTATAGAACAATTGTACCGGGAGTATAACCGAAGTGAAGAAGCAAAAGAAATGAGTCAGCTCATTTTAAGCGTTGCCACCAGAGCCAAAAAAACCGGTCAACTTTCTAAAATTAAGCGCTGATGCGGGTGATCCGAAAAGAGTACGATCAAATGACCGATGAACAATTGGTTATCGCAATGGCGGGGGGCGATCAAAGGGCTTTTGACAAGCTCTACGGGCGCTATTCCTCTGCCCTGCTATCCTATTTTATGCGCATGCTTTGGAGAGACCGCGAGAAATCGGAAGATTTTGTACACGATTTTTTCACGAAGCTGATTCACCGGCCGGAACTCTTTGACACTACGCGCTCCTTCAAAACGTGGATGTATTCCGTAGCCAGCAATATGTGCAAAAACGAATATAAAAAGCAAGAAATCCGCAAGAATACCAGCAACGGGCTCGACCATACGTATGCAGTCAGTGATGCCAGTAAGAATACGGAAAGTGAAGTACATCACGCCTTATTCAAGGAGGCTTATAATTACCAGATTACGCAATTGGAGTACAAACACCGGGAGGTATTTGAAATGCGCCACTTTGACGGATTGTCCATTAAGGAAATCGCCGAAGCACTGGAAATCAGTGAAGGAACAATCAAATCACGGCTTTTTTATGCGACCAAGTACCTGGCGCAAGGATTAAAAGAATATCAACCGGAACACACAAAATGATATGAACACATTTGACGAAATTATACAAACAAAAGCTTACAGGGATTTAACTCCGGATGAATTGAGCATTGTCCGGGAACTGGTTTCTTCGGAACAGGAATTCAATGAAATGAAGGCTTTTTACACGGAAATCGGTCAGCTTTCGGTCTCTACAAGAGAAGAGGTCTCTTCTTCCGTAAAATCCAGCCTGAATGCTGTTTTTCGGGCAAAACACCCGGGAATTCAGCAGCACTGGAGTACTCCGGCTCTTGAGGAAAAGAAGGTAGCTCCGCTTTATAACCGCAGCTGGTTCCGCATAGCTGCAATCTTTGTGATTTCTGCCGGAATTGCCACTATCTGGTTTGCCACCCGGGAAGAACATTTTCCTTCAAAAAAGGAATCCGTTCAACTGGCAAAAATGGAACAAACAGCACATAAAACGGATCAAAAGGAAGAGGATAATACCACTTCTTTAAAAACGAAAAAACAATTCCCGGTTAATGAAGTTACTTCACGGAAATATACTGCCTCATCAACCATCTCCAAAAATCAATCTGCTGAAGATCTCAGCCCATTAAATTCACTGGCGGCTCCAATTACCTATTTGGAAACAGATAAAGAAAATACATATTTTCTGCTGGAAAAACAGGAAAGTACAACCCTGTCTGCAAACAGTCCGGGCCTTTCCAGCATGCTCAGAGCGGAAAAAAAATCAGACGAATTATCCGGTTATTTTGCAAAAGCAGGTATGGATGCTGATTTAAATCCAACGGGAAACAAGGAATCATTTGGAAGAAAAGAAGTTAAAACACCCGATATTTCCACAAATGATTTGTTGAGTTTGATTGAACCAAGCTTTTAAAAAAGCTGGAATTTTTTATAAACTAACTATGCGACCTGTGTATCGCTTGTGGTTAAATACATAGAATTTGAATTATTAACTCCCAACCCGAGCCTGTTCTTGCAGCACTTCCAGTGCTGATTTTAATTCTGCCAGGCGGTTTGTTTTTCCTTTTTGCCGGATATTTAATGCTGTCACGGTATAGAACTTATGAAGTTCTCCCAAAAACCGAATCTGCATTTGCATCCACTCTTCCTCTGATAAATCCTTTCCGAAAGCCGCCATTTCCTGTTTCAATTTGGAAGCAACTACGTAATAATCCGCCCTTCCGAGGTAATCATGATCAGCATCGCACAGAATTTCCTGAAGTAAGCCAACCGGCTCAATACCAAGTGTCGTTGCCTGGATCATTTCGCGGATTACCCGGATTTGCTCTTCGTTGAATCCGTATTTCGGCAACATCTGTTCCATTAAGCGCACGGCATATAATTCGTTGTGATCATAAGTGAATATAAAACCGGTATCGTGAAACAAAGCAGCAGTTCTGAGCAAGAGCATTTCTTCATCGTTCAGCCCTTCCAGTTTTCCCAGGCGAATGGCGGCTTTTTCCACATTGAGCGTATGTCCCAAATCGTGATAAATGACTTCATCGGGCAACATGGATTTCAGTTTATTGAGAATATCACTCCGCATGTGCTCAAAGTCAACCGTTGCAATCTGACACAAAACACGCAATTCCACAGAAGGTACTTTCCCGTTGTTATATAAGCTGTATTCGGATTTCAGTGATTCCAGTTCAAATATTTCCATGCTCCCTCCCCGCTTCTTGATCGGCACATTTCCCAAATCCTTCATCTCGAAATAAGCGGCAGACTCATCATGAATAACCTGTGTCACCGTGATCTGATCGATACCACTGAACTGCTGCGCTCTTGCGGCAATATTGACCGTATCTCCCCACACGTCAAATGAATACCTCTTCGAGCCAATAATTCCGGCAACCAGTGGTCCTGCGTGCACCCCGATTCTGATTTCCCAGTAGTCTTTTTTCAATGCCCGGGCCAGTTCTTTTTCATTCCGTATAAAATCCCGCATTTCCAGAGCAGCCATACAAGCCCGGAGTATCGGCTCTGCGTTATCTTCATTTACCCCGGCAATGGCCATGTAAGCATCCCCGATTGTTTTGATCTTTTCCAGTTTGTAACGCTCCACAATTTCATCAAATGCGGTAAAGTAATATTCCAATCGTTTTACCAGCTTGATCGGCTTGATGGATTTCGACTTCATAGAAAAGTCCACAAAATCCGTAAACAACACGACTCCTTTATCGACCCGTTTCGGAGAAAATTTTCCGTATTGATTCAAATCGTCCAGCACGTTTTCCGGAAAGATATTTCCAAGTAACTGAGCAATCCGCTGGTCTTTGTAATAAAGTGATTTATAAACATCCAGCTTTGCCTGGATCAGCAACGGGTTGAACGGCTTAGTAATGAAATCAACCGCTCCGGAGTTAAATCCTTTCAGCAATCTGGATCCCGTTCGGGTATTCTCAGTAATAATAATCGAGTAATGCGTTTTGGAAGCGTGCACCTGGAGCAATTTTTTGAAATCATCCATGGAAGAAAAATTCGGGCTGTCCACATTCACAAGCACAATTCCTGCTTCTCTTCTATTCAGTATCTGATGTGCCTCAACAACCGAATCACAAAACAGCAGAATATTTCCCCCGCCTCCTAAAATTTCCCTGAGCGCCGAACGATCAGATTCCTTTTCATCAATAATCAGAATATTAATTAAGCGCTCCACGCAATTCTTTTAGAGATTTTTTCAAAATTGAAAATAAACATAATCTTTTAACAAAATGATTTTTTCATTCGTATTCCCGCAAACTACTGTTCTAAAATAGAGGTAATGAAACTTTTTTTATTGAAAGTTCTGATTTTATCGGTTTAAAAGAAGGTATTGTCCTGAAATTTAGTTGATCTTTCATTTTTCGCGCTGATTGATGCAGGGATCCTTTTAGTTGAAATCTGCGAGCCAAAAATCACCTGTTTTTTTTACGACAGAACATCATTTTAACCGCGAAGATAGCAATCCCGATTTCTATCGGAAGCGCAGAGGATTTTTTAAACGATTATCTAAATTCTGGTACAATCCCTAAAAGAAAGGGTTCAAAAGTTCAATTATCCATTTTTTTTTGAACTCCTTAAACCTTTTCAGCAGTTTACTCCTATTCCTAATTCTATAAAAATCATCACCTAAATTCCGGCACAAGACCTGTTTTTTAAACAATGTACGGTTGGAATAATGTTGAATGGTTCATTAACTATAAATTAAAAAAAGTATATTTATTGGAAACCTATATAAAATCAATCATTTCCTAAATAAAAAGGCATCTATACCCTAAATTTAATAAATTTGTAATTATTAATCTAATGTTGTATGAAGACACTTGTAAAACTTTTTGGTATCGCTGTTCTATTCTTTCTAACTGCAAATTGCAGTTCATCTGAGGTAATTCTCTCAGAAAGTAATACTGAGACTGTAAGCCCGGCTCCGGCTGTGCCACAACAAGTGGAAGAAAAAACAACAAGTAAATCACCTGTTTTCGAAATGCAGAAAATACAGAAAAAAAGAACTTCTCCTGCCGATATGATTCCAACCAAACAAGGCGAATAAAACAAAAAGTTTACTTATTCACAAAATAGATTGCTAATTTATTTTTTATCTTTAGGATAATTTATTTAAAATAAAAACAAATGAAAAAGAATTTTTTATACTTATCTTTCTTTGTGGCGGCATTCTTCTTAGTAAGTTGTAAGTCAAACGAAGCGGAAACTCCAAAAAAGGAAGTAGTTACAGAAGAAGTAATTACAACTACTACTACTACAACAGAGGCTGCTGAAAAACCTGCTCAATCCGAAACTACGGCTGAGAAGAAGAAGGAAGAAATAAAAAAAGCGCCTGCTAAAGCTAAAAAAGAAGACCAAACAATCGTTTTTAAAACAGAAGAGGTGGCAAAAAAGCCTTCTACAACAATTGGAGCGAAAGAGATGAAAGCGGCGAAAGAGATCAGCGAAAGTGCGGGAGAAATGAAAGTAGATCCAGCTAAAAAATCTAGTATTCTAAAAGCTAAAGAAGAGAAAGATAAAAATACTGCCGGAGGCAACTAATCCTCTTTCTGTATAAAATAAAATTACATCTTATTAAGAAAGCAGTAATGAAATTTCATTACTGCTTTTTTATTTCCGATTGTTTCGTCAAGAAACACTGTTCACTACTAACAAAAACTCCTTTATATGAAAGCAGAATTAGTCAATATCTATGAATAAAATAATAGCGCCTTTGATAGTTTACAACAACATGATGAGGATAGGATGACACCCAATTATTCTCTGATTTTTCTTAACGCCACTCAGTGGTCTCTCTATTTTTTTTGAAGCAATAATGCAAAAAAAAGGTTCTGACATTTGTCAGAACCTTTTTTATGACGCTGTAACTATTATTGTTTTATAAATTTGTTGATTGCTTTCAATCCACTAACAGTAGTAGCTTCATACATATAAACCCCACTTGTTAAGGTAGAAACGTCAACTCTGCTATCAGCAGCTGTTGCAACAACTTTTCCTTCCATGTCAATAATTGTCAATGAAACAATTTGCTCGTCAGCAGTTACATTCAATTCAGACAATGCAGGGTTAGGATAAGCAGACAATGCAATAGTATTCAAGTTTGTTACTGACGCAGGTAATGGTGCAGACAAAATGAACGATCCAAAGTTATTTGTCAGATCTGTATCTTCATCATTAATACCTGCCCAAATCTCAGCAACAACTAAAATTGTATCACCAGTGTTAAATCCGGAAGCTAATGTGTTCAATGTCATTTGAGAGCCGCTATTGAACACCATTGAAGGAACAGCAGACCCGCCGTTGATCAATGTTGCCATTTGAGAAGTCAAAACAAAAATAGTATAATATCCAGCACTTTCGTCCAGAGAATAAATTTCATTTTGTGTAACGTTGTAGTAATACAAGGCCAAAGTGTCTCCTGCAGCCAATGCATCACCAGAATGCGTCAAGCTAAAGGTGATTGGTTGAGAAGCAGATTGAGGAACCGTAGAGCCATCAGCCGGAGTAGATAAATTCAATGCAATATCAAAATGACGTTGACCAAAAGAAGCTGTAGTTGCTAATGCTAATGCTAAAATAGCGTAAATTTTTTTCATTATTATTTAATTTAAATTTCTTCAAATGTACAATGTTTTTTTTAAATGAAACAATGTGATTAAAAAAACAAAAAATCATTCATTTAAGAGAGTAATATTTTTTTATAGTACCATATGAATCTGAACTGGAAGTCTTAATCCGTTTCAACACAAATTATAATCAGGAAGACCCTCACTCGAAAGAATGGCACGTAATCGTAAACGGGGAAGAAAAATTGTGTAACACTATTAATATTGAGTGCTCCAGCAAAACAAGTAAGATTTTTATTGAAGGTGTCGGGTTCAAATGGCACATTCAGTGTAATGCCTGTGAATTAATTTTTGAAAAGGATATGTATTTCGACGACGAAACCGCATTTCAATAAAATCACAATCCGTTAATTCAATCAGGAATTACGGCTTCAACAGACCGTTCACTCTGCTTCAGTTCCAGGATTTTTGAAATAACCGCGTCGATAACCGAATCCGGGCAGGAAGCTCCCGAAGTGATTCCTATTTTACTTCCTGACATCCAGTTTTCAATCGTTTCCGTTTCGTGTGTGTGAATGTTGAAGCTGCGGATAACCCAGTCACTCAAAATTTCAGATTCATCCCTGATGAAATAAGTTGGGCAACCTTGCTCCAATAATTCCACCAAATGCGTTGTATTGGAACTGTTATAACCTCCGACTACGATCGCAAAATCAAGTGATTCTTTCATCAAAGCTTCCGTGGCACTCTGATTATCATTTGTTGCGTAACAAAGCGTATCACGGGTATCAGCAAACGTTTTATCTGTTCCGGAAACAAGTGCGTACGCTTCTGTTACCTGCTTCAAAAACTCTGCTATTTCCTGCGTTTCGGTTGCCAGCATCGTAGTCTGGTTGATAACCCCTATTCTGTTCAAATGAATTTCCGGGTCAAAATCCGGTGTGTGCTTTCCTTTGAAATAAGTATAGAATTCATCTTTGGATGCTTTTCCGGTAATACATTTTGCCAGGAAAACCGCTTCTTCCATGTTTTTGATAATGACTGCTTCAGAATTCGCAGCTGTGTGAGAAAATGTTGCGCGGGTCTCTTCGTGGTTGTATTTTCCATGAATGACCAGTGTGTGGTTTTCCGCTCCGAGCTTCTCCGCCCTGTTCCACACCTTTTCCACAAAAGGACAGGTTGTGTTGTATTTCTCCGTTGAAACGCCTTTTTCATTCAGGATTGCCTCTATTTCCAGCGTGGTCCCGAAAGCAGGAACAATGATGACATCATTTTCAGTCAATTCATCCCAGGAAATCAGTTGTTTTCCGGAAGTATCCTGGATAAAACGAATTCCGTGTTGTGTGAGGTCTTCATTTACCGTCGGGTTGTG
>JAIRJW010000036.1 GCA_031260455.1 Fluviicola sp. | reverse complement strand
TACGATTCGCGCAGGCCATTGCAATCCATGAAACAAACAGATGAAGGAGGAAGCAGGTCCGGATTGATGGCCGCAGGCTCGCCTTCACTCACCAAAGTACCCGTTGGATCATACACTGCAATGGTGTAAAATAAATCGGAAGACAGCAGCTGTGCGCTGTTAAACCGGAAGTAATGGTTTTTCGTTCCATCGGAAGAAATCAATTGAAAGCGGCTGTTTTGCAAGCGGTACACGTTGACTTTAAAGTTCACTCCGGATACTTCTTCCCAATAGATGTAACCACTGGATCTTGATGGCCGGAGGATGGATGACACACCCGGGCTTTGAGCATTCAGCCCGAAGGACAAGCCGCAGGCTGCAAAAAATAAAAGTTTTCTCATAGTTTTTTTATTATTAGAAATTAATTAGGTATGAAAGTAAGGCCCGGTTTTTAAAGGGCTCATTACTTTTAGGAATAAATCATTACTTTTACGAAACAAATAAACACTTTTTGATATGACTGTGATTGAAAATATCCGGACAGCACGGAAAAACAAAGGCATTTCCCATGAAGCAATGGCTGTAAACCTGGGTATTTCCCAAACAGCTTATACCAAGATCGAACGGGGAGAAACAAAATTAACAGTTGACCGCTTGCAGAAAATTGCGGAAATTTTAGAAATGAAGCTCGCCGAGCTTCTGGACCCGGAACCACCGTCTTTTCACCAGGAAATACATAATAATCCTGGTACAGCCATTTCCCTGCAAAAAGTGGAAAACTGGTATTCTGAAAACCGGGAAGTTTATGAAAAGCTCATTGCCGCCAAGGAGGAAGAAATTGCATTGTTGAAGAGTTTGTTAAAAATAAGCTAGTTTCATCGTATACTACCGGTTGAAATCACTGGCATTATTATAACCTGTTCCAGCTTAACGAGTGATGAGCTTCTGCGGGTGGTTTCGGAGTTTTTATGAATGACCTGGTGCATTTACCAGGGAATTTCTTATTCCGGTTTGCACCGGAGCTGATTGCACATGTTCGTAAAATTGCGGAATTACGTTTTCGCCAAATGAGGTGATTACATGCCTCATCTGTTTTTTCCTGAAAAGGGAGCCTTTTAGAACAATTTTCATCGCTGTGGGGATGCAAAAACCGAAGCAGTCACAGGTGACCTCGAAATTATACGAACCTGTGAAAATAAGGTGCAATTAAGTCTGTTATGAGAATTCTTGTTTATCGTCACAAATGATATTTCCGGACTACATGGTTTTTATCCTAAATTTTATACGATAATTGCAGCATAAAGCTTCTCGGAGCCTGCACATCTCCCGGGCGTGTCATGTATTCGGCATTGGCAAGGTTATTCACAATAAACGCAACCTTGTATTTTTCCCGGTAAGTATAACCAATCCGCATGTCAAAAACTACTGTGATTCCTTTGTGTTCTGCACGGTATGTTTTCAGTCCGGGCAAAATCTGCTGACCCAAAACGCCATTTTCAAAAATCGCATCAATATTTTGCATATAGCTGTTCATGCGCATGGATCCCCCAATGCTGATTCCTTTGTATTCGAGCTGGATATCTGCTTTTGCCAAATGTTTAAAGCGATATTTCAGCATATTCGCAGATGTGTCGGAAAAGGTTGTGCGGTATGTCGAATCCCGGTTTTTTGAAACCGGATTCATATAGGTATAACCCAACAAGGCAAGTATGGAGACCGGTCCGATTTTTCCTTCGCCGGAAACAGAAATTTCAGCACCGGTAATTTCGGCAGATTCGGCATTTTGTGCCCGGAATCCAAGCCATTTTTTGTAGTACCCCGAAGCATTCGGATCAAAGAAATTAAACGGGATTGAATCTGGCTTATAGTTTCCGAAGGTAAATTCCATCATGTTATCATAGTGATTGATAAACCCGGCCACATCCACAAATCCTCTCCACTTCCCGATTTTAACTCCCTGCTTCACCCCGATTTCCGCCGCCCAGCCCATTTCTGGTTTCAATTGCGGATTCGGGAAAATGACCAATCCGCCAACTGAAGTGGTGGTGTAGCGTTCGGCAATGCTCGGATAGCGCACTCCTTGTCCAAAGGATGCGCGTAAATGGGTGTGTTTTGCTATCGCATAATGAATTCCGGACCGGATAACCGGCCGGATTGGGATTTTTTTGGCAGAATCTTTTCCGAAGTAATAATCCGAATCTCCGCGAATTCCATCCTGTTGGAAATATTCTCCTCGAACTCCCAAAACAATGTTCAGTTTTTCCCAGTTTTTCTCGCCCTGCAGGTACAAAGCGCTATTCAGCGAGCTGTGGTCTCCAAATAAATATGACCTGACTTCATTAGCAATGGCGGTCACCCCGGTTGTCAGTACCCAGGAATTGCTGTTCCAACCACGCTGAAACTGATAATCTCCGTACCACATTTCCGATTTGGAGCTTTGAGATAAGTTTGTGAAGTTTTTATTATCCACAAAATACAAGCGCCCCCGCAATTGGTGTTTGTTTCCGAATTTGTCGATGTATTTTACCGTCGGATCAACCGACACGCGAACTCCGCGATTATATGTAAGGCTGGAACCCGGTAAACTGGTGTCTGCCCCCCCATAAGGCTGATAAGCAAAAGTATCGCTCTGCCAGATGATGAAATTCCCGGTTTTTTGCAACTGTGCATTCCAACCCAGGGAAGCTTTGAAGTTTTTGATGTTTTTCGGGCGGTAACTGATCGTCCCGTTAAATCTTCCACGGCCCTCCGTTTCTCCCTGGCGGTAACCATCATTAGTGTAACCGTAAGCACCCAAAGTGAGTCCAAAACGCCCAAATTGTTTGGCAAAGGTTAGATCTCCCTGGTAAAACTGCGGATTTTTGGACCACCATTTCAGGGTTGATCGTTTCGGATTGTCATAAACCCCTCCCTGAACCTGTACATTCAGGCTGGTTTTTTCTGTTGGTTCGCGCTCAATCAGTGAAATCATTCCGTTCAGAGCTCCGGATCCGTAAAGGACAGAAGACGCTCCTTTAATTACTTCAATCTGCTGCACATTTTCAATCGGAATGGCATTCCATTTTGCATCCGCCACATCTGCTGAGAGCAACGGAATTTCATTCCACAAAACCAGAACGCGGCTTCCCGCTCCGTATGTAAATCCGCTTCCACCCCGAATACTTACCTGTCCATCCATCGCATATGCTCCAGGAACCTGATCTACAGCCTGCTCCAGATCCATAATTCCCTTATTGGCAATCAATTCCGGCTTGATAATATCCAGCGAAACCGCCAACTCTTCTACTAATTGTTGTCTGCGGGAAGCCGCAACTACCACCGGACCCAATTCCTTTACTGAAACCAGCGGTTTTAAACGAATTTCAATCCGGGGATTACTCACCAAAATAGTGTCTGTATAATAATCTGCTGCTGAAACAATACACTTAACCGGAAACACATCCACCGGGAGTGAAAATTCGCCATTCTCATTAGATTGTGTTTGCATTCCACCCATTATCCTGATTCGTGCAAAAGGAATTATTTCGTTGGTTTCACCGTCACGCACTACCCCGGACAGCTCTTGCGAAAAAAGATATTGGGGGAGGAAAAAAAGTAGTAGCAACACTTGTTTCATACAGGCGTATTTTGTAAATTCAGGAGACCAAAGTACCAAAAAATTGAATTTCAAAACTATCCATCATCAAATTGCACTTACCTTTTTAAGTGGCATCGGAAGCCGAAGAGCCCGCACCATTGTTTCACACTTCAACGACTTAGAAACATTTTTTGCAGAGAAACACTTAAATCTCGCAAAGATTCCCGGAATTCCCTCCGATTTTGTTTCTTTTAAACAACGTTTAAGTGCCCTGGCTGAGGCAGATAAAGTTGTTCAGGAGCTGGACCGGATTGGTGCAAAAACCGTTTTCTTTACCGAGAAAGGCTACCCCAGCAGGTTGAAACAGTGTGCCGATGCGCCTTTGTTACTTTACAGCAAAGGAAATATCAACTGGAATCCCGAAAAAACGATTTCAGTGGTGGGCACCCGCCACGCAACCGATTATGGAAAAGCACTTACACATGAATTGATTGAAGGCCTGGCGGGGCACGAAGTTACCATTGTGAGCGGAATGGCTTACGGAATAGATGTTTGCGCCCACCTGGAAGCTCTGAAATTCAATCTTCCCACATGGGGAGTTCTGGGTCACGGCCTGTCTAAAATGTATCCGCGGGAGCACCGTAAAATCGCCGATCGCATGCTCGAAACAGGAGGAATTATCAGTGAATTCATTCCCACTCAAAAACCAGAGCCCGCTCATTTCCCAATGAGAAACCGGATTGTAGCAGGATTGACAGATGCAACCATTGTGGTAGAAAGCGGTGAAAAAGGCGGATCGCTGATTACGGCAAACTTAGCAGCCGATTACAACCGGGATGTTTTTGCCTTTCCAGGCGATATTTCACGACCTTACTCCACAGGATGTTTAAGCCTGATCCGAAAAAACCAGGCGGCTTTAATCAGAAATTCTTCTGATCTTGTCGAATCTATGAACTGGCAACCCGAAGAGCCAAACCGCAACAGGCAGCGCTCACTATTCGCAAATCTCAATCAGCGTGAAGAAAAAATTATGTCTGTGATGCATACCAAACCGGAACTGACATTAGATACCATTGGTTACCTGGCATCACTCACAGTCAGTGAAGTTACCGGCGATCTCCTAAACCTTGAATTCAAAGGCCTGGTTCGTGCCCTTCCTGGAAAGCGGTTTCAACTAATACACTAAAGAACAGGTTTGTTTGCACTTTAATATCTAAATTTAGGGCCTTAAACCAAAAACATGAAAAAACAGATTTTATTTAGCATTTTAGCCCTAAGTACCCAGATTGCATTCAGTCAAACGGTAACGAATGCCCCTGACAGTAAATATCAGTTCACAAAAGTTGCTCAATTGGATGCAACTCCGGTTGAAAACCAGGGAATGAGTGGTACTTGCTGGAGTTTTTCATCCTTATCTTTCTTTGAAAGCGAATTGATTCGTTTGGGACATAAAAATCCGGCAGAATTATCTGAAATGTACATTGTACGTAAAGCTTATGAAGCCAAGGCAGACCGTTTTATCCGCATGGACGGAAAAATCAACTTCAGCGAAGGAGGTGCATTCCATGATATTCCTTATGTCATCAAGCGTTATGGAATTGTCCCGAAAAGCGTGTATACCGGTTTGACAAACGGAAAAACCACTTACAACCATGAAGAATTATTCTCCGTATTAAACAGTTTTATGCAAACTATTCTTGCGGAAGTACAAAAAGGCCACGGGATCGGAACAGAGTGGAAAACAGCATTCTCCGCAATCCTGGATAGTTATTTAGGACCGGATATCACTGAATTTACTTTTGAAGGGAAGAAATATACCCCAATGACTTACGCTAATTCACTTGGATTAAAAATGGATGATTACGTTTCCGTCACTTCATTCAGCAATGATCCTTTTTATGAGCCTTGTGAAATTACCATTCCGGACAACTGGGCATGGGGCGACAGCTACAACGTTCCGTTGGAAGACTTGGTTTCCGTTGCTGAAAATGCATTGAAAAACGGGTTTACGCTGGCATGGGGAGCTGATGTTTCTGAGAAAGGATTCAACTTCCGCCAGGGAATTGCCATTATCCCGGAAGACGAATCAACAATCCAGGTGCGTGGAAAGGACAACAAGTCATTCAACGATGCTGGTGCTGCAAAAGTATCCAACGCATTCCTGGAACCAGTAAAAGAGCAAACCATCACCCAGGAAAAACGCCAGAAGGGTTATGACGAAAAAATGACTACAGATGATCATGGAATGCATATTGTGGGATTATTCAAAGATCAGAACGGTACGCGTTTCTTTTTAGTTAAAAACTCATGGGGAACAGATAATTTACCTCAGGGTTATTTGTATGTTTCTGAACATTATTTCCGCATGAAGACGATCAACATCTATTTAAACAAAGATGGTTTACCTAAGGACCTGAAAATGAAACTAAAATTGTAAGTGTACTAATTGGAAAATATGTCTTTTTTTGTTAAATTCGCAGTATTACCACAAATTTTGAAATAACATGGAAAGACTGACACCTGCAGAGGAAAAGGTTATGTTACGGCTCTGGAAGCTAGAAAAAGCAACAGTTAAGGAAATTGTTGATTTATATCCGAATCCGAAACCCGCTTACAACACTGTCTCTACAATCGTACGAATTCTTGAACGCAAAAAGTTTATTAAACACAAGCCGATGGGAAGGGGTTACATTTATCTTCCGAAGATTGGACGCGAGCAATACCGCGATTATTTAGCCGATTATATCCTGAAGTTTTATTTCGACGGAAGCAGAAATGAAATTGTATCCTTTTACAACAGCAATGTTTCTCTCAGCGAAATTTTATAACTAACTATAAAACCCCGGCATCTTTGCCGGGGTTTTAATTTATTTTATTCCGAGAAAACAATATCATTATATTGAATGAACATTCCTGTTTAAGGAATTAACCTTTACTTCCTTAAATATACTCTGGGTGATATACTCATTTTTCGCAAAGATTTCACGGATAATATATGACCAAAATTAATCAAGTGAGAATAGCAGATCCATGAGCCGGGTGTTAATATAGTAGTTGGTTTTTCCCATTTTGTGTTTGATTAATAATCCACCCTCTGTCAATTGATTGAGGTACGAAGCAGCCGTTATTCTGGTAATTTTCAATTCATTCATTAAAAATTCAATTTTGGTATATGGTTGTTTAAATAAATGATTGAGCAATTCCTGACTGTAAAATTTATAATTATCTCTTAATTGAAGTTTCACTTCTTGCATTAACTCTTTGATGCTGACAATTAATGTAATTGTGTTTTTTGCTACTTGTTCCACAGAATCAATCATAAAGAGAATCCATTCTTCCCAGTTTTCCAGATCTCTGACTTCTTGCAGTAACCTGTAATAGTCACTTTTGTGTTTGATTATATATCTGCTGAGATACAAAATGGGAAGATCCAGTAGTTCATTTAATACCAGGTATAAAATATTGATTATGCGTCCGGTTCTACCATTTCCGTCATAAAAAGGATGAATACTTTCAAACTGAAAATGGATTACTGCCATTTTAATTATCGGATCAATATCAGACTGCTGTGGGTCATTGATGTAAACTTCCAAATTATCCATTAATTTTTTAATGATCTCGGCATGCTGTGGCGGCTTATAAACAATTTCCCCCGTTTTCTGGTTTTTCAGGTGTGTACCTGGTTGCTTTCTCAAACCAGCATTATTTTGTTCCAGCACTTCCTGAATTTCCAAAATCGAATTAACAGTTAAAAGTTCTGTTCTCTTTACTATGGCAAATCCTTTTTTTAACGCTGCAATATAGTTTTGAACTTCTTTACTCTGTGCGGAAATTGCTTCCCCAACCTCTAGTGAACTTTTATATAACTCATCATGTGTGGTGACAATATTTTCGATTTCAGAACTATCTTTGGCTTCTTGCAAAGCTAAAGTATTAATCAATATCTCTTGCTTCGGAATACTTAACGCTATTCCTTTTAACTCTGCAAGCGCACGATGTGCCCCCGTTAGTTTTTTTAATACTGTCTTTGTCTCTAAATCTATTGGGTAAGGCAGATTTATTGGTTTCCAATTTGTAATCATAGTTCAGAGTATTTCATATAAAGATATGCCCATTTTCTTTACATGAAAACAAAACGTGTATAGATTTTTCGATTTTCTTTATATGAAAATGAAACGTGTACAAATTTGTAAAATCTTTTTAACCGAAAATATGCTCTAATCTCAAGTCTGTGTAAAACACTCCACAACCTCCCCTAATCGTCCAAATGCCTGATCTATGTTCATCACATGGCTGTAAATGAGACGAAGCTTGTCGTTTTTTTCGCTCATTTTACAGTCTTTCGGTGCGGATTGCACGTAGTACAATACTTGCTGGAACATCGGGGAATCGTAGTATTTGCTCTGCGGATTGGAAACAAAATAACCGATCATTGATCCTTGTTTGATTACCAGTTTTTCAAAACCAATTTCCTGTGCCAGCCAGCGCAGCTCAAAGGAACGCAACAATTCCTTCACTACGCGCGGAAGTGGTCCAAAGCGGTCTATCAGTTGTTGTTTGTATGCTTCGATTTCTTCTTTCGTGCTCAGGTTATCCAGGTCCTGGTAGATACTCAGACGCTCAGAGACGTTATTGATATAATCTTCCGTAATGCGTAATTCAAAGTCTGTTTCCAGCACACAGTCTTTCACGAAGTGTGCGCCCATAGTTTCAGTGTTGCGGTCGCCGTAAAGATCCTTGAATTCTTCTTCTTTCAATTCGTCCATGGCTTCGTTGAGAATTTTCTGGTACATCTCGAAACCGATCTCCGAAATAAATCCGCTTTGTTCGCCACCCAACAGGTTTCCGGCTCCGCGAATATCCAAGTCTTTCATTGCAATGTTAAAACCCGAGCCCAGATCTGAAAACTGAACCAAAGCTTCCAAGCGTTTTCGCGCTTCAGAAGTGATCAAGCCGATCGGCTGGGAGATGAGATAGCAGAATCCCTTTTTATCGGAACGTCCTACACGTCCGCGCAACTGGTGCAGATCACTCAGTCCGAAGTTATGTGCATCGTTGATCAGGATTGTGTTTACATTTGAAATATCAATTCCCGATTCAATAATCGTCGTAGCCAAAAGCACATCATATGCTCCCTGAATGAAATCCATCATGATCTTTTCAAGCTGTTTTCCCTCCATTTGGCCGTGGCCGATTGCCACACGCACTTCCGGACACAAACGGGAGATTACTCCGGCAATTTCTTTGATATTCGCCAACCGATTATGCACAAAATACACCTGTCCTCCGCGGCTTATTTCATACGAAATCGCATCACGGATCATTTCTTCATTGAACGTAATCACCTCCGTTAAAACCGGTTGACGGTTTGGCGGCGGCGTGTTGATGATACTCAAATCACGTGCACCCATCAGTGAAAACTGAAGTGTTCTCGGAATTGGTGTTGCAGTCAGCGTCAGGGTATCAGCCGTTGTTTTGAAGGTTTTCAGCTTATCTTTTACAGCCACGCCGAATTTTTGCTCTTCGTCAATAATAATCAAACCCAAGTCTTTAAATTTTACTTTGTCGCTGACAATTTTATGTGTTCCTACCAGGATATCAATTTCACCGCTTTCCACTTTTTTCAATGTTGCATTGATTTCTTTCGTGGATTTAAAGCGGTTAATGTAATCGACTTTTGCCGGGAAATTTTTCAAGCGCTCTGCAAACGAACGCGCATGCTGATGACTCAGGATTGTTGTTGGAACCAGAACTGCCACCTGTTTGCTGTCTGCAACAGCTTTGAATGCTGCCCGGATTGCTACTTCCGTCTTCCCGAAACCAACGTCCCCACATACCAGGCGATCCATCGGCATTGATTTTTCCATATCTTCCTTCACGGCCTGTGTCGCCTTCAACTGATCCGGAGTATCTTCATACATGAACGATGCTTCCAACTCATTCTGCAGGTAAGAATCAGGAGAAAACGCAAATCCTGGTTGATTTTTGCGTTTTGCATAGAGTTGAATGAGATCGAAAGCGAGTTCCTTGATGCGTTTTTTCGTTTTCTGCTTCAGCGTTGCCCACGCTTGTGTTCCGAGTTTGTTCATTTTCGGAGCGGACCCTTCTTTGCCAGTAAACTTCGAAATGCGGTGCAGGGAGTGAATACTGACGTACAATACATCGCCGTCTTTATACACCAGGCGAATGGCTTCCTGTGGCTTTCCGTTTACATCAATAGTTTGTAAACCGGAAAACTGCCCCACTCCATGATCGATATGTGTAACATAATCTCCCTTCTGCAAATTGTAGATTTCCTTTAATGTCAGCGCTTGTTTTGCCTGGCGGAAGCCTTCTTTCAGTTTGAAGCGGTGGTAGCGTTCGAAAATCTGGTGATCCGTGTAGCAGACCAATTTCAGCGACGGAATAATAAATCCTTCGTGAAGTGAAATATCCATCGGTTGAAAATCCACTTCAGCACCAATGTCTTCAAATATCTGGTACAGGCGCTCGATTTGTTTTGGCTGGCTGGAGAATATAAGGTTTGTTGCACCAGCCGCTTTGCGGGCAGTCAGATCGTCTTTCAACAAGTCAAAATCCTTATTGAAAGTTGGTTGATGTATCGTTTCAAAGGACACCACGGCACTTGCTTTGAATACATATTCCGGCCCAAATTCCACGATGGAATGCAACTGAATCTGCTCTTTCCAATCGGATGGATGCATATACAATTCGCCCGGCAAACTGTGTTTTACCGTGTTTTTCGGCAGTTGATCGTAAATTTTTACTGCCTTCTCGTAATCCTTTTCCAAAGCCACTTTTACCAGATCGTTAGAAGCCAGCCAAATGGTCGTTTGCTTACCGATAAATTCCAGAAAAGTTCCGTTTCCGTCCAAAACCAATTGTTTCTGAACATTCGGAACGATGGAGAAATGTACATGTGTACTGATTGACAATTGCGAAACCGGATCAAAGGTCCGGATCGAATCCACCTCATCACCGAAAAATTCCACCCGAAAAGGCTGATCATTGGAAAAAGAGAAAACATCCACGATTCCTCCACGAATGGAAAACTGGCCCGGTTCGTAAACAAAATCCACCCGTTCGAAACCGTATTCGAGCAACAGTTCATTGAAGAAATCGATGGAATACGATTTTCCGCGTTCCACACGCATGGTATTTTCAGACAATTTTTTCTGTGTCGGAACCCGCTCAAACAAGGCCTGCGGATAAGTTACCACCCAGGTGTTTTTACCGGAATTGATCTTTTCCAGCACTTCGGCCCGCGTAACGATATTGGCATTGTCTGTTTCTTCCAGCTGATATGGCGTTCTGTACGATGCCGGGTAAAACAAAATGTGTTTATTCTCCGGGTACAATTGTTCCAGGTCGTTCAGGAAATAAGCCGCCGCTTCTTTGTCTTCCAGCACAAACAAATGATTCCCCGGAACCTGTTCACAAACAGCAGCACTTGCAATGGACTTGGAAGATCCGATAAGTCCTTTCCAGTGAATACGGATTTTTGCCTGCTGTAATAAATCGGCTGTTTCGTCTAAACCTCTGAGTTTTTTGAAAAGGTTTAAAAATTGTGTCTGTTCCATTTCTATACTGTCGAATAAACACTTTAGGGGACACAGCGCACTGTACCCCCTTAAAAGTTTTGCAAAGGTAAGGAATAAAGAAACATTTTCTGAATAGATTGCTGCTCAAAGTCCGTTAAGTTTTCATTTCGGAACACACCTCATCACAGCAGGACGCACTACCCAACAGACATTTTTAAGCAATCACAATAAAATATACAGATTTTTCTGTTTTTCCGGAAATCCAAAAACATCTAAACATTCAACTGCCGTGCTTTTTCCAGACAACTAATCGCCTTTTCCATCATTTGCTTTGATCCGGTAAAGAATCCGCAGCGCTGATGCAATTGTGCTGGCTGAAGATCCAAAATGCGATCCGTTCCGTTTGTTGCCATTCCGCCTGCTTGTTCCGCTATAAAAGCCAAAGGATTGCATTCATACAATAAGCGCAGTTTTCCTTTCGGGCTTTGGTTTGTTGCCGGGTAAATATAAATTCCTCCTTTGATCAGGTTCCGGTGGAAATCAGCAACAAGCGAGCCGATGTATCTTCCGGAATAAGGTCTTCCGTCTTCATGCACCTGCTGGCAGAAAGAAATATAGTCCTTCACACCTTGTTCGCACTCATAAATGTTTCCTTCGTTCATCGCATAAATACGGCCTGTTTCCGGCATGCACATATTCGGGTGCGACAAACAAAACTCTCCGATAGAAGGATCCAGCGTAAAGCCGTTCACTCCGTGTCCGGTCGTGTAAACCAGCATCGTTGATGATCCGTACAACACATATCCTGCAGCTACCTGCCGCGTTCCTTTTTGAAGCATGTCTTCCAGTGTAGCCGGTGTCCCTTTTTCCGAAACACGTTTGTAAACAGAGAAAATTGTTCCGATTGAAACGTTGCAATCAATATTGGAAGAACCGTCGAGCGGGTCAAACAACACAATGTATTTTCCGTTTTGAGCACGCGGAGCCGTAAATGCGAGGAAATCATCGTTTTCTTCCGAAGCAATTCCACAAATTTCTCCACTGGATTCAAACACTTTGATAAATTGGGTATCAGCAATCACATCAAGTTTTTGCTGTTCTTCTCCCTGAATGTTTACATCTCCCTGAGCTCCCAGAATGTGATCTGCCAGACCGGCTCTGCGAACATCTCTTGTAACGATTTTCGAAGCAATTGAAATGTCATTCAAAATCCGCGATAACTCTCCGGAAGAACCCGGAAATTCCGCTTGACGTTCCATAATAAAATCGCTCAGTGTGATGATATGTGACATAAACAAAGATTTAAACAAATGTAGGGAATAATTAAAAACGATTTTTCCAATTTATTCGTAAACCCTGTAAAATGAAACAAGTCTTCCAGAAATCAAATTATTTGTCTTTTGAATCTTTCTTCAATAATTCATTATATTCTTCCAGAAGACTGTAATATTTAGTTTTCCAGTATTCCGCTTTGTTCACTCCGTAAGGGACCTCCATGTCATTGAGAATCGTTGTGCGATTTGCTATCTGGGGAATCTCATCCGAAAAATCATAGTGCAGTATTTTGCCAAATTCCAGAACCAGGTCGAGCGACAAATCCGGCATTTCAAAAACATTATAAATCCATCGGCGACTCTTCCCCATTTTATTCGCTATTTTTGTCAGCGGAATCCCGCTATCCCGAATAACTCTTTCTACTATCTCACCACGATGTACCATGTGGTAAAAATCTGCGCTTTATCGTGTATCTTTATACACATATATTTCTCATTGTTGTAAACTACTCACTTTTATTCTAATAATTTTAACCCACTCTCTGAATTTCGTCCCAATTTGATGGTGTAAACATAGAAATTAAAGAATATGAAACTCAAGTTGGTCGGAAGCATTCTTTCCGAAAACGGTTTAATCGGATAATAGTGAACATTTCCAGAAAAACCTTTTCAATTCATTGCACATATACAACACACGTGTTGAAGTCGTCAGTTAAATCAGAGCCTTCTGTCCGGTACCAAATGAAATATTCATAGAATTTACGTACCGAAACAAAGCAACACCCTGAATTAGCTCTACCTTTGCAACATGTTTCAGAAGTTCCGTTATCATATTTTACTGCATCTCATTATTTTTATGTGGGGATTCACCGGCATTTTGGGAAAATTGATACGCATTGATACACAATATCTCGTTTGGCACCGTATCCTGATTGCTTTCCTTTCGCTGCTGATCGGATTATATCTTCTGAAAATGCCCATGCGGATCCGCAACACGAAAGCCCTTCTGAAAGTCTTCGGGGTTGGAATTATTGTGGCCTTGCACTGGATCAGTTTTTACACATCCATCAAATTATCAACTGCTTCTTTGGGAATTTTGTGTTTATCTACCACTACGCTGCATGTAACCTGGCTGGAGCCTTTAGTATTCAAAAAGCGCTTTTCACCGGTCGAATTCATTTTCGGATTGCTGGTTATTTTTGGAATCTACTTTGTTTCTGATAATTTCAATGAGAAACAATTCCTGGCTTTGGCGGCTGGTTTATCAGCGGCTCTTCTAGCTGCGTTATTTTCCGTTTTCAATGCAAAACTGGCGGAAGAGATTCCTCCCTCTACCATTACCCTGCACGAAATGGGAATCGGACTGGTATTTATTTCGGGAATGCTTTTCTATAACGGAAAACTGAATACCGGACTTTTTCAGATAACCTGGAGTGATTTCGGATGGTTGCTGTTCCTGGGGGTTTGTTGTACTTCTTTTGCTTTTATCGCTACTATTGAGGTGATGAAGCGGCTGGGAGCATTTACCGTTTCGTTGAGCATTAACCTGGAACCGGTTTACACTATTTTGCTGGCAATTCCGGTTCTGCACGAAGACGAGTTGCTGAATGGAAATTTCTACGCTGGTTCTGCGATGATTATCCTGGTGGTTATTGCCAATGCGATCTACAAAGCAAAACAGCGTTCACGCGAATTGAAAAAGGAAATGATGGTCTGATTTGTACCATTTCCCGGAATTACCTTCATGTTCTTCGCTTCTCCCAAAGAACCCGGACAGATAACTTTCGCGTTGAAAACTTTGCATTTAAAAACAAAAAAGTACCATTTTTAATGAATCACAAAGATAGATTGCTATCCGTATCGATCAAAGACAAAGTCCAGCTTACAAATTCAGGAACAATCTCCACTCTTGTGCCTGGTGTTCATTCATCACACGTGGAAACTTATTTTGTGATCCCAATTTCCCTTTTTCCTCCATAAACTGGTAGAAATTATTCACATCTGTCTGATAAGAAACTGGTGACTTCAAGGTATCGTACTTCCGGACAGAAGCATAATCATCGTTCAATTCACAGAGGTATTCGTCCACGGTTTGCATAACCAGGTCGCTGTCCATTGGTTTATCGGTCCCGAAACACCAATAGTGTCTTTGTTCTTTCGAATTGGCATACAAACAGAATTCTGGAATGGCCACATTGAGTTTTTCACCAGCTTTCATGATTGACATGTTAATATTGTCGAGTGACAAGTGCTCTCCAACCAGGCTCAGATATTGCTTGATCCGGCCACTGATGCGGATTTCGTGTTTTTCCAGATCTACAAACTGTACCAAATCTCCAACCAGGTAACGCCATAATCCTGCGTTGGTAGAAATCACCAGCGCATAGTCTTCCTCAGTGGAAACTTCATTAACGGTCAATGCTTTCGCTTCAGGTTTCAGGTTTCCATATTCATCGAAATTGTCCCTGTTAAAGGGTACGAATTCGAAGAAAATCCCCGATTTCAGCAGAAGTTGCATGCCATTGCTTTCCGGCCTGTTCTGATATGCAAAATATCCTTCCGAAGCCAGGTAGGTATTCAATATGTGTACTTTTTTACCACACACTTTTTCAAAGCGCTTCAAATATGGTTCGATGTAAACTCCCCCGTAAACATACAATTCCAGGTTCGGCCAGATATCGTGAATGGTATTCACCTGATATTTTTCAATAATGCGTTCCATCAGCATGATGCACCAACTCGGAATTCCGGCAATGGTACTGATATCCCACTCAGGTGCTTTTTCCACTATGCGGTCCAGCTTTTTATTCCAGTCCCTGATCGCTGCCGTTTCAGGATCTGGCTTGGTGAGCGGAAGCAACACCACAGAAGTGTGTTTTTTCAAAATCCCCGACAAATCTCCTTCAAAATGTTTGGAGCATCGTTCCGGTTTGGAAGAACCACCGACCGCCAGAAATGATTTCTGGTAAAAACCGTCCGATAAATTCAAATCTGCTGTTGCAGTAAATTGTTTAAGAGTATTTCGCTGGAATGAGCGGATCATTTGCTTGGAAACCGGGATCCGCTTACTCGGCGAGCCAGTTGTTCCGGATGAAAGTGCAAAATATCTGATTCTCCCCGGCCAGATTACATCCGATTCGTCGTCCAAGCAACGGTGAAGCCAGGTTTGGTAAAACTGGTCATAATCCCGGATTGGAATAGCTCTCTGGAAACTTTCTACCATATTTTCCGAATCAAGGATCGACTGAAAATCATAGTGATAGCCAAATTTTGTTTCCTCGGCAAACTTCAAAAGCTTGGACAGTGTTTTCAGCTGATCTTTGAAATCCATCCCTTTCAGTGCATTTCTTCTTGCTGAAAACTCGGTAGTCTTTTTCAATAATTTCCCGATTATTGGCATCTTTTCTTTATTTTAATTAATACCCACAAAAGTAGCTTAATCCTAGCAAAAATGGGAAAAAAGCACAATTTATTGCTTTAATTAACGTCTTATTTTTAATATTGAATTAAGAAATAGATCATCCCTTCTAAAGCTTTAATTACATTTGCACTACTATTAAAACCCACAAAAAATCCTTATGGAAAAAAAGACCATTCTTGTTCCACATGACTTTACTTCAGTTGCGGAAAATGCGTTGAATCATGCAATTAACACGGCTAAGACAACCGGTGCAGAAATTCTGTTACTACATGTTGTGGCGAAAGAAAAGGCTATTGGTGAGGCGGAAGAAAAACTAAACGCAATCGTTGAAAACCACAAAGAAGGAATAAAAATCACTCCGTTTGTCCGTGTTGGGAACATTTTCGATGATATCGGCGATTTCGCTTCTGAAAACCATGCGGAGCTGATTTTCATGGGAACTCACGGACAAACGGGATGGCAGCACATTACCGGCAGTTATGCCTTGAAAGTGATTACACATTCAACGGTTCCGTTCATTGTTGTTCAGGAAAAACCAATTAAGGAAACAGGTTATGACGATATCGTGGTTCCATTGGATTTGAACAAGGAAACCAAACAAAAACTGGCTTATGTTGCCAATATTGCTATGTACTTCAAATCCCGCGTTCATATCATTACTCCGGACGAAACAGACGAATTTTTGCGTCACCAGGTAAAAGCCAATATCCAGTTTGCCGTGCGCTTTTTCCACGAAAGAGGGATTGACGTAACAACCAAAGTGGCCCCTACCAGCGGATTTGGTAAAGAGGTTGTAAAACACGCCGTTTCACTGGATGCGGACCTGATCGCGATTATGAATCTGAACCGCAATAACATGCTGGGAGTGATCACAGCAAACCACGAGCAATACATCCTGACTAATGATGCTCAGATTCCGGTTTTGATCGTAAACCCGGTTTCCGAAAAATATGGTGCGAGCATCTTGTTCAGCTAGGAACAAGTACCCGTATTTATCTCGAAAAGGCTGCACTTTTGCAGCCTTTTTTACTTTCTTTGTCTGTGTCCCCGGGGTTAATCTTTGTATTCGTCTCTTGCCAGGCGTTCCTCAACTTCTTTCAGGTTCTGCATTTTCTTGGCCTGTCTGCTGGCAATCGCTGTTGGAGTAAAATACTTATGCATATTCAGAAAAGCAACCTGCATCTGATCCCACTGACGGTCGCTGTTGATTTTTCCGTGTTCGCGCAATTCTCTTCGCAAACGGTCTGCAATTTCATGAAAATCATCTCTTCCCAGATAATCCAAATCCGCATCACAAATAATCTGTTCCAGTTTGTTTTTCGGCTGATGCGGAATTTGTGTCACGAAGATCAGCTCTTTAATTTGCGAAATGTGCTGGTCGGAGTAGCCGTATTTTGGCAGGATTTCCTCGGCCATCCGCGCTCCGATCGGTTCATTCTTTTCATAGCTTTCCACAAACCCGGCATCGTGGTAAGTTGCTGCGGATTTCAACAGGAACAAGCCCTCATCCGTCACACCTTCCGACAGGGCGTAGCGTTCTACAGCGCGTATCACATCTTTGGTATGTTCGATACTATGGTAGTGCAGCATTGGCGATAGCCCTTTCTCCAGCACTTTGATGATGTGGCGTTCCGCCTTATAATAATTGATGCTGCTGTACAGGTGAAGGTTCACAATCTGCTGGAAGCGTTCGTTCGGGAACAAGCCTTCTCCTTTCACAGACAGTTCCGGTTTGATCCGTTCCACCGTAAACATTTCGACCAGCACCTTGCTCTTGGTTTTTACCTTTCCACGGTAAGTACATTCAAAATATGGTTCGATGAGTTTGAAAGTGGACCCGGAAATGGTTACTCTTCCCGGCTCACCCATCATTTCCATTCGTTGCGCCTGGTTCACCGTTGCACCCCAAATATCATAAGCCAATCTTTCCGAACCGATTACTCCGGCTGTTACTTCTCCAGTATTAATCCCCAAACGCAATTCCCAGTATTCCGTTCCGTTTGCAATGGCATCCCATTTCAGCTGAGCCATATAATCCTGGATCTGAAGTGCAGCCAGTACCGCATCAATCGGATTGGTATTGTTTCGCACCGGAACTCCGCCAGCACACATGTAAGCATCACCAATTGTTTTGATTTTTTCGAGGTTATTCCGCACAATGATCTCATCAAACTTACGGAAGTAAACATCCAGTTTATTTACCAGTTCGGTTGGTTTCAGTCCTTCGGCAATTCGGGTAAACCCGACAAAATCTGTGAACAATACCGAAACCGTTTTGTAGGCCCTTGCAGAAGCGCGTCCTTTCGTTTTCAACTCTTCAGCTGTCGATTCCGGGATAATGTTTCGCAGGAGGTTTTCTGTTTTATCTTTTTCGATTTGCAACAATCTTCGCTGTTCTTCAGCCTTATTTTTTTCTTCTTCGATGACTTTTTTCTGTGACTCGATTTTCAGGTTTTGTGCCCTAATTTCCTTAGTGCGATCCACAATCTTCATTTCCAGGCGCACCTGGTCTCTGCGTGCCAGGTTGATTCGTGAGTGGATGAACACTAGAATGAAAATTGCCAGGAATAATACAACCAGAATCCAAAACCACCATTTCCACCAGAAAGGAGCCGCTACTTCGATACTCATCTGGGAACCTGCCTGTATCCAGCCTCCGTCTACCCTGCGAACATACACTTTCAGTATATATGAACCCGGAGTGAGAGACGTGAAATGAATATCACTAGCAGAACCCAGGTACACAAAACCTTCGTCCAATCCTTCCAGTTTGTATTTGAATTGCAGTAAATTACGGTTAATCAGATCAGTCGGAACAAAGCGGATAGTGAAACTGCGCTCATGGTAACCCAGCTTGATTTCAGACTGCAGGGAAAATGCTTCCCTGAACGGAGCGCCTTTATCTCCCGGGCTCAGCCAATGATCGTCGAAACGGAATTTCAGAAAATTCACATAAATCTTCTCATTTTGCTCCTGTATAGAAGCAGGATTGAAGAAATTATACCCTTCGATTCCACCAAAATACAGTTCTTCAGTTCCCGAAAGCAAGTAAGCTCCAGTGTTGAACTCATTACTCATCAAACCATTTACTTCGGAGTAATTCATGCAACGCTGCTGCAGCATATTGAAACGGCAAAGCCCTTTGTTAGTGCTCAACCATAAATTGCCTTTTTTATCCGGCAGGATTCCATATACAAAATTGTTCGGCAAGCCCTGCTTCCGGGTAAAAGCCGTTACATTTCCTGTTTCCAGATCCAACTTCAGCAAACCCGAACCGGAAGAGCCCAGCCAAAGTGTGGATTCGTCTGCCTGGTAAATACTGGAAATTACATCCCGGCTTGCTTTCAGAATAGACTTATTCAGGGCATAAGGCACTATTTGTTCTCTGTTATTCTGGATTTTCAGCAGGTTGATTCCTCCTACTCCAGTAGCAAAATAATAGGCACCGTTTAATCCTTTGTAGGCTACCCGACATACTCCCGCTCCGATAGTTGTTTTCGGTTTTTTCGGATCGTAAACAAACGGCGTAAAATGCCCGGTCTTTCGGTCAAAAAGCAGTACTCCTCCTTTTGTAGCCAGAAAAAACTGTTCTTTCTTATAAGGTGTGATTTCATATACCTTTTGAAATGCCGAAGGATTTAATATTCCTTTATAATTGATTTTTTGGAAAGTTCCCTTTCCATTCAGGATCGTCAGCTCATACAAACCATCATTGGCTCCGACCAGCAAATGTTCCTTGTCTAACAAGTAAACAGAAGCAATGTTTTTCTCATTGTAATCATCGGATTTGGAAATATAATAGTGTTTGAAAAGCCCAGTTTTCCGATCCAGTTCCGAAATAGCAAAATCAGTAGCGATGTACATTTTGGAAAGATCCGGCGATTCGGCAAAACCCCAGACACTTTCCGAGGGCAAGCCTTCAAGCAGGTTGGCTGTTGGGCCTACTCCAAAAAACTTGTCATCCTTTGGGTTGAAGCCACTCAAGCCACGAAGTGTACCGATCCAGATCGTACCGTTTCTATCGCAAAACAATTCATTCAGTTCATTAAACAAAATCCCATTTTTCCGGAAAATGTCTCTTTTACTGAAGGTGACCCGGTAGCCTTCCTGTGAGCTGTTCACACTAATTAACCCGTTATTGACGGTAGCAATGTAAAATTCCGAAGTCGATCTGACATATACATCCGAAAACTCCTCAATACCATAATTATCTCCGATGAATTTCAGAAAAGGAAAAAGCTTGTTCACTTTAACATCAAACAGCCACAAACCTTCGTTACTCGATAAGATGTAACTATTCTCTGAAAACAACTCCACATCCGATACCAGCCAGGTTTTTTCCATTTTCTGCGGACACAACAGTTTCCATTTTTCCGTTTTCAGATTATAAATGTAAACTCCCACATCTTCGAAGGAGACCAGTAATTCGTTTTTTGTAACGAAACGGATGTAGTGAATCCGCTTTGACGGCGATTCTTCCAGGAAGGAAATCTTTTTAGTATTCCGGTCATATTTTGCCAGTCCGTGTGTGGAAGAACCCATCCAGATATTCCCATTGTATTCTTCTGAAATTCCTTCTATGGAAAGGTTGTTACCATCCGAAGCAAGCAAGGACCGGAACTTTTCCTTTTTGGGATCGTAGATCGAAATTCCATCAGCGGTTCCGAACCACAATTCACCAAATTGGTCTTTTAACCCACAGTGAATGTAGGAACTTGCCAAACCAGGTGTGTCATCGGAGGTGAAAACTTCAAACTGCTGTCCGTCAAAGCGGTTAAGTCCATCCTGTGTTCCCAGCCACAATGTCCCCACGTCATCCTGAACAATAGTTGTCACAGAACTTTGTGAGAGTCCATCGTTGATAGAAAAGTTTCTAAAACGATACGAGACTTGACCTATTGCGCTGGTAGTAACAAACGCAACAATAGCTCCAATTCCTATTAATCGAACGAACATTTGTTATTCATTTCGTTTATTCAATGAACAAGATACTGAAAAGTTTCACTATCAGCACTTAGGCATTCTGATCTGCTTTGGCTGATGCTGCCGCCATGGTTTCCATATCTCGGTCAAAGAGATAAAGTCCGCCTTTATCTCCACCAATCAGGCGTAATTTATCCAAAATTCCACGACCCAATGCTTCTTCTTCCAATTGTTCGGAAACGTACCATTGCATAAAGTTGTGAGTAGAATAATCTTTTTCCTTCAAACAGATATCCACCACATTATTGATGCTTTCTGTCACCATCAGTTCGTGTTCCAGCAATAATTCAAATACACGCTCCAGTGAATCAAATTCCACTGGTGGCTGCGGAACTGCCGGAACAATCGCTACTCCTCCGCGCTCATTGACGAATTTGATCAGTTTCAACATGTGAAAACGCTCCTCATCCGAGTGTGTGTACATAAATTTTGCCGTCCCGTTCAATCCGTTGTTTTCGGCCCAGGAGGCCATTGCCAAATAGTATTGAGAAGAAGAAGATTCTTTTTGAATCTGATCGTTTAATGCTGCTTCAATTCGCTTGTTCATTGCTGTAATTTTTGTTCTGTTTCTATCAAAATTACGGTTTTAAGCTTAGAATAATACTTCTCACTTGTTAATAAATGTCTGTTTTGTTCTAAATTTTTAGATGATTTAATGTTTTTTATTACTCTGTAAACAAGTTTAAACGGTTAAACAACATAGTCATGCGCCGTGAGGAAATAGTTACTATCCGAAATTTACTGAATATTAGCTGTTTAATGGAAAAAACAACATATTATACAAATATCTCCAAACAGTTAAAAACCTTAAAAGTCATTTTGTATTTTTGTTAGAGTCTGTTTAAATTTCATATCATAAATTTGTTATGATGGATTTTTGGTTTAGACGAAGCCAATTTTGCAGGCATAATGGAATAGTTTTGTCGAAATAGCGAAGCGTATTCAGCGATTCATTAATATATAATAAAAAAAGTAGAGCTAAAAAATCGAACGAAGTATCAAGCGAAAAGACACATAACAAAGAAATCAGATAAATTTTAAACAGGCTTTTAGACACGACAAAAACAATGGGTAAAAAAAGACCAGCAAAAAAAATAAAAGATAAATCAACCAAGAAACTAAAGACTGGACTGTATCATAATATTCGCAGATTGTTTGAGAAACATTCGGAGTCACTTCTGAATTACAAACAGGTGTGCAGCCTGTTACATGTGCACGAAAGTGAGTCCCGCAAACTAGTTGTTACTTTGTTGCGTGAACTGGAAACCGAAGGATTTATCCGCCAGAATGGTTATGCAACTTATATGTATTCTAACCAGTTGGAAACCATTGAGGGAGAGCTGGAACTGACAATGCGTGGTTCGGGTTTTGTGAACCTTGGAAAAAACCAGAAAGATATCTTCATCGCTCCTCATAATCTCGGTCAAGCCATTCATGGAGATATTGTCCGGGTAGTACTCACTAAAAAAAGCAGAAACCGTCCAGAAGGACGGATCGTGGAGGTTATTTCACGTGAGCGCACACAGTTTGTAGGTACAATTAGCTTGTATGACAAACACGCTTTCCTTATCCCGGATAATACCAAAACGGGCGTGAAGATTTACATTCCACTGGAAAAACTGAACAAGGCACAAAACAATGACAAGGCCTTGGTGAAAATCACCGTTTGGCCCAAATCTGCCGAATTCCCTTTTGGTGAAGTGATCCAAACCCTGGGCGGTAATTCGGTCCATGACAATGAAATGATTTCCATTCTGGTCGGGCAGGGAATTCCAATCGAATTTGATTCCGATGTGATGAGCGAAGCCGAACAGGTAACCCTGGAACTGGATCCGGAGGAAGTGGCAAAACGACGTGATTTCCGTAACATTCTCACTTTCACCATTGACCCGGTAGACGCAAAGGATTTCGATGATGCGCTCTCTATTCAAAAACTGGAAAACGGACGTTTCGAAATCAGCGTGCACATTGCGGATGTGAGCCAGTATGTAAAGCCTGATTCTGCAATGGACAAAGAAGCTCTCAAGCGTGGAAACTCTGTTTACCTGGTAGACCGCGTAATCCCGATGCTTCCGGAACAGCTTTCAAACATGGTTTGTTCCCTGCGTCCGAAGGAAGACAAGTTCACCTTCTCTGCCGTTTTCGAAATCGATGAGAGGGGGAAAATCCATAAAGAGTGGTTCGGAAAAAGTATCATTCATTCCGATCATCGTTTCACCTACGAAGATGCACAGGAAATCCTGGAAGGAGCAAACGGACCGTATAAGGAAGAATTACATATTCTTGACAAAATCGCAAAAATATATCGAAAAGAGCGATTTAAAAAGGGCGCTTTAATGATCAACTCAGAAGAAATCCGCTTTAAACTGGATGAAAACAAAGAACCGGTAGATGTGGTGGTAAAGGTTTCGAAAGATGCACACCAACTGATTGAAGAATTCATGCTGCTTGCCAACAAGCACGTAGCTATGTTTGTCGGAAAACCTCAAAAAGGAAAAGATCCGGTTCCGTTTGTGTACCGTGTTCACGATAAGCCAGATCCGGAAAAAATCGCATTATTCAGTTTATTTTTAGATAAATTCGGCTACTCCCTGGAGTCCAGTAGCCCGGAAAAGGCTGCTCAGAGTATCAATAAACTTTTAAGCGATATTCAGTTGAAAAACGAATACAACATTATTCAGCAGATGGCCATCCGAAGCATGGCAAAAGCTACTTATGATACGGAAAATATCGGTCACTACGGGCTGGCGTTTGAATATTATACACATTTTACTTCTCCAATCCGCCGATATGCCGATCTGATGGTTCATCGCATTTTGCTGGAATGTCTGGAACACAAAACACACAAATATAACCAGGTGCTGGATGATATTTGCAAACGCATTTCCCGCACGGAACGCAAAGCTGCAGAAGCGGAACGCGAGTCGAACAAGTACTTCCAGGTGGTTTTCGTACACGACAAAATCGGCGAGGAATTTGACGGGATTGTCTCCGGACTGGCAGAACACGGCTTGTATGTGCGCATGAACGAGAATGCTTGCGAAGGAATGGTTCCAATACAGGAACTTCCGGGAGATCGTTACAGCTTTGATGAGAAAACAATGACCATTGTGGGACAAAAAACGGGGAGATTGTTCCACTTTGGTGATTCTGTCCGTGTGAAAATCAGTGAAGTGAGTCCGAAAAAACGCACAATTGATTTGGAATTAGTTTCGGCTGGATAATGATATAAAGAACATTCGTCCGGACAGCACAACAAAAGTACAGATTGCAGGTTCATTGTTGATTTGTACATTCTCCACTCCCAGACGTAATATTGCGGAATTACGTCTAAGGCTAGAAGGAGCAGATTTTCCAAAGAAAAGAGTTATTTATAATACTTGTCAACTTACTTTCTAACCCGATTTCAAAAATATGTGATTTTCCTAACTTCAGACTGCTGTCCTTCCTTTTTTCAATGTTTTGGTTTTCAACGAAGCAATTCCATCGTATTTTCCGGTTTGGACAGTTCTGTAAAACCAAATTTTCGGTATAATCCATGCGCATCTGATGTAGCAAGACGCAAAAGTTTTACGTGGCTCAATGCTTCGTGTTCCAGCAAATAATTCATTAATAATACAGAATATCCCTTTCCACGATAGTTTTCATCTATGAATACATCCAGAATATAAGCAAATTGGGTATAATCCGTCACTACCCGGGCATACCCTATCTGCTTTCCATTAAGGTAAACACCAAAATTGAGCGAATGTTCAATACAGGTTTTCACAGTTTCCAGACTACGGTTTTTTGCCCAGTATGTTTGCGACAGAACCGCTGTGATGTATTCAGGGTCCAGCAAGTCCTTTTCTGTTGTGATAATCAAATTTTCCATATAAAAGCACCCAAATACACTACCTGTTATAACGTAACAATCACCAGAGTGTTCAGATAAACTGGATCTAACATCAACAAAAGACCCGTAAAATTTTGAATTTAAAGCATTTTAATCCGATTGGTCAATTCATCTCTGTAAGAACCACCGATCGGAATGAGTTTACGATCGTTTTCCAACTGCAAGTTCGGAAAATCAATAGATGCGATTTTATCCAGGCGTACAATAAACGAACGATGAACGCGGATAAATTGATCGGTTCCCAGCTTGGTTTCGATATCTTTCATAGTTGAATGGATCGTATAGCGTGTTTCATTGGTATTGATCACTACATAATCCTTTAGCGCTTCAATGAAATAAATATCATGCATATTCAGTTTCACCAGTTTACTATTGGATTTCACAAAGATGAACTCATTCAAAGAATCTTTTTCTTTGTTTTCAACCAGGGAATAGAGCATATCGCGTTCGCGTTCCACTTCCTGCTCTTTTTTATGTTTGTAAAGCGCCATTTCAATGGAAGTATGCAAGTCAATTTCCTTGAAAGGCTTCAGAATGTATCCGTAAGGTTCTGTGACTTTCGCTTTTGACAAAGTAGCTTCGTCGGCGTAAGCTGTTAAGTAAATCACCGGAATGGAATATTGATTCCGGACGATTTCTGCAGTTTCAATTCCGTTTATTTCACCTTTCAACATGATATCCATTAAAACTATATCCGGCTGATTTGCTTCGAGTAATTCAAGTGCTTTTTCACCCGATGGAGCTGCACCAGTTACTTGGTATCCAAGCTTTTTTAAGCTCGACTGAATATCCTTGGAAACAATGAATTCATCTTCCACAACTAATACATTAGCCTTCGTCATTCTTTACAGCTTTGAATTCAAAAGTAATTAAAATTGATACTTAATCAGCATCTCTTTCAATTTCATAGATACATTCTTTTCATTCATCTATTCGAATGTAGACTTTAACTACGAATTATACAAATTTGTTTTTGGAATGGAAAACAAGAAGAAAAATAGAATAAAATCTTTTTAAAAAGAATTTTATTATTCTTATTAAAGCTGTGAATTCGTGTAAAACTTTCAGTCCAATGATTCGTTTTTTTGACTTATAAATTGTTTCCGTCAGTTTATTGACAATTATTAACTATTTATATTACTTCAAATTCAATTAGTTGAACAGATATAAACAAATAGTGTAGAATTATTCATGTGGATAAAATGATTTGGTTTTACTATATTAATATGTGTTTAACACAGTGTATAAATTGGCTATAAATTCATTTAATATCACAGTGCTCAATCCGGAATTTTGTATATATGATTAAATAGTTCGGATTTCCTAGAAATACTTTTTGATTTTTTCTAACAGTTATTGACAATTCATGTATTGAAAGTTGTGTAAAACTGCTTTTAAAAATTCATTATAAATCAACGGTTTAACCAGATACATTTTTTCTTGTTGTTAATTGATTGTTCGATTTGTTGATAAGGTGTAACTTTGATAAAACATTTATTATATGTCTCAAGTTATTCCAATCGGAGCGGATCACGCAGGGTTTCAATTGAAATCAGAAATTATTAAGCATTTAGAATCATTGGGTTACCAGGTAAAAGATTATGGTTGTTACAGTGAAGAAAGTATCGATTATGCAGATTTCGGTCATCCGGTTGCCAGTCATGTGGAAGCAAATGAAGGTTCCAGGGGAATCGTGATCTGTGGAAGTGGAAATGGTATTAATATGACTGTGAATAAACACCAGGGAATTCGCGGGGCACTTTGCTGGAAAAAAGAGATTGCCCGGCTGGCGCGTGAGCACAATGATGCAAATATTCTGACATTGCCTGCGCGGTTTGTTACTGTTGCAGAAGCATTGGAAATGGTAGATATTTTTTGGAATACTGCTTTTGAAGGCGGAAGACATTTAAACCGTATCAATAAAATTCCATTGTGTAAATAAGAGTTTAAATTAATATAAAGTATGAAGAGAATTCTT
Organism: Fluviicola sp.; assembly: GCA_031260455.1. GTDB lineage: Bacteria > Bacteroidota > Bacteroidia > Flavobacteriales_D > Crocinitomicaceae > Fluviicola. The sequence goes on along the minus strand of JAIRJW010000036.1, from coordinate 11,347 downwards.
AGTGTCTTGTTTTTGGGCTTTCTGTTTGTATGCCGTTCTCAGGAACTGGATCTTGCGAAAAAATACAGTGGCTATATTAATGAAACGGATTTAAAAAAGAACCTTTCTATCATTGCATCAGATGACTATTTAGGAAGGGAAACCGGAAAACAAGGCCAGAAAATGACGGCGGAGTTTTTAACAGCTTACTTTAAAAAACTGGGCTGTGATTATGCTCCCGGAATGAGCGGCTATGAACAATATTTTAATGTGATTGAAAGTACTCCCGGGGGAACCATGAGTTTAAATGGCTCGACACTGAACTTCAAAACAGATTTTATTTACTATGCGTGTAAATTGAAAACCACATTGAAGAATATTCCTGTTTATAGTACTGATCAGTTATCAGCAATTGGTGAAGATTCGTGTTATGTGATTCACATGTTGAGAGGCATGGAAATACGCAAAGAGATTTCCGCTTTAAAAAAGGAACTGCCGAAACAGGTAAAAGGGATTATACTGGTTTCTGATCAGTATGATTCATTGTATGACTATTTGGAACATTATGTTACTACCAAAACTATGTATCTGGCAGATCAGAAAAAGAAAGAAGAATTCCCGGTTCTGTTTGTAAAGAAATCATCGCTGAATCCTTTGAAGAAAAACTCGAATGGATTTTTAATGGGAGAAGGAAAGGTAATACAATTTTCCAAACCGGTCTTTATCCTGGATGCCGGATTGAATATACAGGAAGAAAAACTCGTCAGTTCTAATGTATTGGCTTATATTGAAGGGAATGATCCGGTGCTTTCAAAAGAAGTGGTGATTATTTCTGCTCATTATGATCATATCGGTATAGACAACGGATTGGTTTTCAACGGAGCAGATGATGACGGAACCGGAACAGTTGCTTTACTGGAATTGGCAGAAGCTTTTATGGAAGCAAAGAAAAACGGACAGGGCCCAAAACGTTCCATCCTGATCATGCCTATTTCTGGTGAGGAAAAAGGATTACTCGGTTCAGATTATTATTCTTCCCATCCAGTCATTCCACTGGAAAATACTGTTGCAGATTTGAATATTGATATGATCGGACGAAATGACATTGCACATGAAAAGGATACAAATTATATTTATATCATCGGTTCCAATATGTTAAGCGACGAATTGCATGAAGTCAATGAGAAAGCCAACGAACAATATACACATTTGAAACTGGATTACAAATTTAACAGCTTATCAGATCCGAATCAGTTCTATTATCGTTCAGATCATTATAATTTTGCTAAATTCAATATCCCGGTGATCTTTTATTTCAGTGGAGTACATGAAGATTATCATCAGGCAACAGATGATGTGGAAAAGATCATTTTTTCCAAAGTGGAGAGAGTAGCCAGACTGGTTTTCTTTACAGCCTGGGAACTGACCAATGCTTCAAAAAGGATTACAGTAAATCATTAATTATTGGATTCCCAGCAAAGATTCAATCAACGCATTCGTTTTTTTGACATATTCCAGGTAAACTTCTCCCGTTCCGGGTCCGTTGAAACCGGTATGGATGCGCTTCACTTCACCGTCTCTTCCGATGTAGATAGAAGTTGGAAAAGAAATCACTTCATTGAGCATACTAAAATGTTCGGAAGCAATTTCCTTGGAGGCTTTACCACCAACAAGGAACGTAAAATCCAGATTTTTGCGTTGTTTTAACGTCAGGATCTTTTTTACCTGGTTTTCAAAGGAATCTGTAGCTTCATACCCAATGGAAATGATTTCCAGTCCTTTTGAGTGGTATTTATCAAAAAGTTCCTTATAATAATTTGTTTCATCCATGCAGTTCGGACACCAGGTTCCCATGATCTGGATAATGACTACTTTTCCTTTCGTGTCTTCATTTGGAAAGTGATAATCTTTTCCGTCAATGGTTTTCAGGTCAAAACTGAAATCCTGGGCGTTTTTCTTTAAAATAGTAATGGAATCCGGGTCTCTCAGTTTGTAATCTGGATTGTAGTTTGCAATAAAATTGGTGGAATAATGATTTCCGCTGTAAAATAATCCCTGTATTTTCTGGTCTTTGACCGTTCCGTTCAGCAGGAAAGCATGCGAACCATCAAAAGCAGATAAATAGAATTTGGAACCGTTGATATATCCTTCCAGGAAACGATAATCTCCTGTTTCAGTTCGGAAAGTACCCGTGATGTGATTCTTATTTTGGGAAATGATTCCCAGTGCATCCTCTTCGTCGTTGGTTTCGGGAGAGAAATGTGTTTCCCATTTTCCATTGAGATTTTCGCTTAATTCCTCTGTTTTTCGTTGTTTTGGATTGAAATTCGCGAAAAAAGGAATTTTGTAATTCGCTCCTTTGTTGTAATTGAACCAGAAACCATGGATCTCTTTCTTTCTGTTTGTAGTGAACCGCAACTCGGAATCAAAGTTTGGAAAGGAAAGAATGATGGTATCTTCTTTGTTAGTTTCATTTGTCAGTTCAATGCGCTCTTCAGCATTATTGACAACGAGCAGCATTCTTTTTTCTTTTTTTTCTACAGTTAAATGTATGGGTAATAGCGTTGTTTCGTTTAATTGAAGATACGCTGAATAAGATCCTGGAGTGAGTGAAATTTTTTGAGAGTATAAATATGTTGCTGATGAGATACTCAGTAACAAAAAGATAAGCTGTAATTTCATGGGATTTTAAAGTAGCATTAAAGTTAGTTTTTATTTTGAGAAAACGGACTAATGCAACCTTTTTTGGTGGTTTAAAGTCTATTGATACAGTAAGTGCTATGGAAGATTTAATATTGGTAAATGAATGCGCCAAAGGAAATTCAAAAGCACAGCGAGCGTTGTTTGATAAGTTTGCTCCCAGAATGCTGGCAGTATGTCAGCGTTACCTGCGAAATAACCAGGAAGCTGAAGACGTATTACAGGATAGTTTTGTAAAGGTTTTTCAGAAAATTGTGGATTTCAAAATGGAAGGATCTCTGGAAGGGTGGATTCGAAGAATTATTGTGAATACGGCTTTGGATACCATCCGGAAAAATAAGAAACTATTGGATGAAGTACAGGTTGAAGAAGTTCAGTACAAAGTATCTTTTACGGACCATCAGTTCGAAGGAATGGATGTGGAACAGTTAATGAAGTTGATTAGTGACATGCCGGACGGATACCGAATTGTTTTTAACATGTTTGCAATAGAAGGATATTCACATAAAGAAATAGCAGATACACTGGGAGTAACGGAGAATACCTCCAAATCACAATACTCGCGTGCAAGAGCTTTTCTACGCACTCAATTAGAATTATTAGAACGTGATTGAAAAAGATAATATACAAGAACTGTTTTCGAAGGCATTTGAAAACCAGACTTCCCCGGTGAGGCCGGAGTTGTGGGCTGGTGTTCAGGCAAAAATGGCCGCTGCAGGAGTTGCATCAACAGCAACTGTTGTAACAAAAGGCCTTTCTGTTTTGACAAAATGGTTAATCGGCTCAGCTGTGGTTGGAACTGTAGGTGTAGTCGCAACAGTTGTTATGCTGAATTCCGGCGGTAAATCCGTCAGTCAGAAAGAAAAAACTCCTCAGAAAGAAGCTGTTCGTGTAGCAACCGTGACGGAAGAAACACCTGTTAAGGAAAGCACACTTCCATTAAATACTGCTGAGAATTCCGGTGATCAGAAAGTATCTGAAAAAGAGAAATCTGAAATGGAGCCAGGTTCGGTCGTTTCAGACAAAGGCCAAAATAATCAGATGGCGAACGAAACGAAATTGACGGAAGAAACAAACAGTATTTCAGATAAAAAGGCAGACGATAAAAAAATCGTGGAGTCAAAACAGGGAGAAGAAAAAAAATCAACCCCGGTTCCGGCAGGAGGAACATCAACAGCGGGAACTGCAACCACAACAGGAGGTAAAGTGTCCGAAATGCCTTCGAAAAAATATCCTGAAAATACGGATAAGCAAGTTTTTGCGAACCTGGAAACGAAAGTCACTCATTTTCCAAATGCCTTTACACCAAATAATGACGGTCAGAATGACACGTATTTTGTAAAAGTTGAAAACATCAATGATTTCCGACTGATTATTTTTGATGACCACAACATTCTGGTATTTGAAACAAATGATTCGGAAGAGCATTGGGACGGAAGAAATCAGGCTGGAGAAGAAGCTCCGGAAGGAATGTACGCAGCAGTTGTAACAGGTAAACAACAAAACGGAAAAAGTTTCAGAGATATCCAGATGTTCCAGCTGATAAGACATTAAATAAATGCCTGACCCTACATAAGCGATACACCATTTTTATCATAATAGAACAAGCGACAATATCTAAACCAAAAAGTCTCCATCAACTGATGGAGACTTTTTGGTTTAGAGGTCTCGTCCGGATTCGAACCGGAGTATACGGTTTTGCAGACCGGTGCCTAGCCACTCGGCCACGAGACCTTATTACGCGGGCAAAAATAGTAAATATTTATTTAATCCCAACAAAAATGACGATTTTCATTGGATCTTCCTACCAGGTTCCCGACTCGATAATAATTGCCACATTATCTACATCGCCATTGATAGGCGGACAAATCTTGGTGACTTTTACACGATAACCAACTAATCCTTTGATTTCCTGTTCAATGCGGGAAACAATGCGCTGACCTACGTGCTCAATCAATTTGGAGCGAATGGCCATTTCCTGTTCTACAATTGCATTGATATGAACATAATCGATAGTCTGACTTAATTCATCACTTAAAGCAGCTTGTTGAAAATCGGTTTTCATGTGAACATCTATCAGGTAATTTCCACCAATTTTCCCTTCTTCCTCCAGGCATCCGTGAAAAGCATAAAGTCTGATTCCGTTTACTTCAATGATGTATTTCATCCCAGTTTCACTAATCCGTCATTCATTCGGTTCAGACATTCTTCTTTTCCAAGGTAGGCAGCAATTTCAAACATGGAAGGCCCTGTTCCTGCTCCCGTTACCAATAAACGGAATAATGGAAGTACTACCCCGATTCCCAGCGATTTCTCTTCCAGGAATGCTTTAAATGCGCTTTCAATTGTTTGTGCATCAAATGTTGGAAGTACTTCCAGTTTGCTTTTCCATTCGGTCATTAATATTGCAGAGTCAGCTTTCCATTTTTTGGAAACTGTTTGTTCGTCATAAGATTCCGGCTTGAAAATCAGATAGGAACCTTCGGTCATCATATCTTTCACGAACGTAGCACGCTCTTTCATCAAATGACAGAACGCTTTCAGACGTTCTTCGGAATCTGTCAGGTTGAATTGTTCTTTTAATAAATGTGCCAGCTCTTTCTCAGAAGTATTTTTCAGGTATTGTTGCTGGAACCATTTCGTTTTTTCCGGGTCGAATTTCGCTCCGGCCTTTCCTACTCTTTCCAGTGTAAAAGCCTGAATCAGTTCATCCATCGAAAAGATTTCCTGGGTTGTTCCCGGATTCCATCCCAAAAATGCCAGCATATTGATGAAAGCTCCGGAGAAATATCCGTTTTCGCGATACCCGGAATATAATTCTCCTTCGGAAGTGATCCAGTTTGCCGGGAAAACAGGGAAGCCCAGACGATCCCCGTCTCTTTTAGACAATTTTCCGTTTCCATCCGGACGCAGTAACAAAGGCAAGTGAGCAAATTTCGGTGCTTCCCAACCGAATGCCTGATACAGCATGATGTGCATCGGGGCAGAAGGCAACCATTCTTCTCCGCGAATTACGTGTGAAATTTTCATCAAATGATCGTCCACGATATTTGCCAAATGATAAGTCGGCATCCCATCACTTTTAAATAGTACCTTGTCGTCCAGGTTGTTCGTATTCACAACCACCCATCCACGGATGATGTCTTCAAATTTAACATCCTGATTACGAGGCATTTTGATGCGAATAACATACGAATCGCCTGCATCCAAACGACGTTTTACTTCGTCAGCCGGAAGTGTCAGGGAGTTTTTTAGATTTGTACGTGTGACGCTGTTATATTGCCAGTTTGGCATCCCCATTTGTTTAGCCTGTTCGCGTACAGCTTCCAGTTCTTCAGGAGTGTCAAAGGCATAGTAAGCTTTATCGTTTGCAACCAGTTCTTCAGCAAACGGACGATACATTTCTTTTCGTTCACTTTGAATATACGGACCATATTTTCCTCCGATCCCTGGACCTTCATCCGGAATAATTCCGCACCATTTCAACGAGTCCATGATGTACTCCTGAGCCCCGGGAACAAAACGGGTTTGGTCAGTATCTTCTATACGAATAATAAAGGTTCCATTGTTGTGTTTAGCGAAAAGATAATTGTAAAGTGCGGTTCGGACTCCACCCATGTGTAAGGGTCCTGTAGGTGAAGGAGCAAAGCGCACACGTACGTCTGACGAAATCATGTTATTTTTTTGTACAAAAATAATGAAATATTAACCCCGGTTATTCAAAATCACCTAATCTGAATATTGTGTTGTTACAGTCTCAAAACCAGGCTGGAGAACAGGAGTATATTAACCTTTTTTAATATTAAAATGTACAGCTCTGTAGAATTTGTGGAGGACATTCTGATTGAACTTTTCTACTTTAGTAAGTTACTTCGTAATAAGAATTGATTTTATGTCAGCTTTTGATCGCTTAATTGAACAGATAGATGCCTTTATCCGGAAGTATTACAAGAGTGAAATATTAAAAGGTGTTTTAATTGTAACCGGCTTCTTGCTGGCTTCCGGGTTAACAGTAAGTGTGCTGGAATACTTTGGCCGCTTCCCAAGCCCTGTACGTTTTATTTTGTTGTTGCTGTTTATCGGGACAAACGGCTATTTACTTGTGCGCTACTTTATGCTTCCGTTTATGCGTTTGTACTCTTTTGGAAAGAGAATCAATCGCGCGCAGGCAGCTAAAATCATTGGGGCATTTTTTCCGAATGTTTCGGATCGGTTGTTAAATACTCTTCAGCTGAATGAAATTGTAAATGCCGATGACCGAAGCTTTGAACTGATTCGTGCAAGCGTTTCTCAAAGGTCCAATGAATTGCTGACAGTTAAATTTGAGGAGGCTGTTCGTTATGAAGAGTCAAAGAGATATTTAAAGTACGTAATCCCCGTTGTGTTGATTTTTGGTGCAGTTGCCATTTTCACTCCGGGCTGGATCACGAAAGGGTCATCAAACGTAGTGAATTTTTCAAGAGCACAGGAAGCTCCGTTTGATTTTCATCTCGTTGGAAAGAAAGACCGCCTGAAGGAAGGGAGTTCGTATAATGTAGAAGTGGACATCACTGGAATGTATGTTCCGGAGCATGTGTTCCTGGTTTCAAATCGCGGACGTTATAAGATGAATAAAATTCGCAGAAATCGCCTGGCTTTCCCGGTTGAAAATCTGAAATCCGATTTTGTTTTCCATTTTGAAAGTGAGGGATACCAGTCAAAAGAATTTACAGTAAAAGTATTGGGGAATTCTTCTCTGGGAAAAGTGGTTGCTATGCTGCATTATCCGAAGTATTTGAAGAAGAAAGATGAACGTTTGTTAAATATTGCCGATCTGGATTTGCCGGAAGGAACCAAGGTGGACTGGACGGTTGAAGCACGGAATGTAAGTTGGTTTGGAGTATTTGGTAAGGGATTTTCAAAACGTTTTGACTCTGGAAATGGGGAATTTCAATCAGTTTTCAAAAACGACGAAACATTGAATTTTGTATTGAAGAACAAAGACCTGAATGTGATTGATACTTCAAATATTCAAGTGCATGTGATTAAAGATGCATTTCCTGCTATTCTGGTTTCAGAAAGTGTGGACTCGGTGAAACCATCTGTGCGTTTGTTTGAAGGATTGATTTCGGACGATTATGGACTGACTTCTTTATATTTTCTGTATACGATCAAAAAGAAAGACGGGTCGGAATTGAAGCGCAAAATGCTGGTGGATAACTATTCCGGAACGAATGACAAATTTTCGTTTGCTGTAGACTTTAACCGCGATAATATTGGTGTGGAAGATAAAATCTTTTATCATTTCCTGGTGTATGACAACGATGGTGTGAATGGTTCAAAAAGTACAGCTTCACAGAATTTTGTTTACGAATTGCCAACACTTACCGGTTTAAATGATAAACGTGACGAAGTTCAGAAAGAATTGAAAAGTGCTTTGACGAATGTTTACAAGAAGACAGAGCAATTCCAGAAAGATGTGAACGCGCTGCAGAAATCTCTGATGAACAAATCAAAGAGTGATTTTAAAAATATGGAGCAGGTTCAATCATTGAAACAGCAGCAACAAATGCTCCAGGAAGAATTGCAATCCATCAAGGAAAAACTAGATGCCAGCAACCAGGAGAAAAACAAGTTGAGTGAGCAAGATGAGGAAATGTTGAAACAGCAAGAATTGATAGAGGAATTGCTCAAAGAAGTAATGGACGATGAGTTGAAGAAATTACTTGATGAACTGGAAAAAATGATGGAAAAAAACGATCAGATCCAGATGAAAAATGAAACGCAAAAACTGGATCAATCGAGTGATGAAATGAAAAAGCAACTCGATCGTACCATGGAAATGTTGAAGCGTCTGCAGGTAAATGAAAAGATTGATGATCTGGAGAAGGAGCTGGATCAGTTAGCAGACGAACAGAAACAACTTGAAGAAGATATCAGGAACGAGAAACTGAATGAGAAAGACGCTTCGAAAAAGCAGGATGAGCTGAATAAGAAGTTTGATGAGCTGAAGAAGGACATGCAGGAACTTCAGAAGTTGAACGAAGAGTTAGAGCGCCCGATGCCGATTGATTCTTTTGACCAGGAACAGCAGGAAATTTCAAAAGAAATGAATGATGCGAAAGATAAACTGGATCAGGGGAAAAAAAGTAAAGCAGGAGAAAGCCAGAAAAGTGCTGCTCAAAAAATGAAAGAACTTTCCGATCAACTGAACAACCAACAGGAAGCAGCCAATAAAAAGCAAAATGAAGAAGACATGAGCTTGATTCGTTTGTTATTGGAGAACCTGATGTCTCTAAGTTTTGATCAGGAATATATCATGGACAAGTTCGCGAAAGTGAAGGACATGGATCCATACTATAATAAACTAGGTCGAAAACAGCGAAGCATTATGGATGACAATAAAGTGGTGGAAGATAGTTTGATGGCTTTGGCAAAGCGCCAGACAAAAATTGCACCATTTATTGACAAAGAGCTGAAGGATATTCGTTCAAATTTTGGTTTGATTACGGATGAAATAGGCGAGCGTAACCGCAGGAGTTTGCAAACACATCAACAGTATGTAATGACCAGTTATAATAACCTGGCATTGATGCTGAACGAAAGTTTACAATCGATGCAGCAACAGGCGCAACAACAAAAGCCGGGCTCTGGTTCGTGTGATAACCCTGGAGGGGCTGGACAAAAACCAAGTGGTGGTGAAATGTCGCCAGGTGATATGAAAGAAATGCTGAAAAAGCAATTGGAGCAAATGAAGAAGGGTCCAAACCCCGGAGGAAAACAGCCTGGAGATAAAGAAGGACAAGGAAGCATGGGTATGCCGGGACTGGGCAATAAAGAAATTGCGAAAATGGCGGCTCAGCAAACAGCTATTCGCCAACGACTTGAGCAATTGCGGAACGAAATGAACAAGGAAGGAACCGGAAAGGGAAATCAACTGAATCCTTTGATTAAAGAATTGGAACAACAGGAGAAAGATTTGATTAACAAACAATTTTCTCCGGAAATGATTCGTCGTCAGCAGGATATTCTTACGCGTTTGCTGGAAAGTGAAAAATCTCTGAGAGAAAGAGGCTTTGAAGAGAAAAGAGAATCCACGTCAGGAAAAAACATCAATTATGGTAACCTTATTCGATTTGATGAGTATAAACGTAACAAGCTTGGACAGGTTGAATTGCTGCGTGCGGTTGATCCTTTGTTGACAAAGTATTACAAGGACAAAGCAAGTAAATATTTCAATCAGTTCTAGTGAACGTAAAACATTAAATGAATAGAATGAAAGAAGGGTTTACTTTAATTGATTCATTAAGCATTCCTTCAGAGTTGAATAATTTGCCGGTAGTTGAGTCGATGATCGATAAAGCATGTCAAACTGTTGGTATTGATGAAGACATGTATGGCAATGTTTTGATAGCAGTGACAGAAGCTGTGAACAACGCAATTGTTCATGGTAATGCGTTACATCAATGGAAAGCAGTGAAGCTGGAGTTTTATGAAACAAGTGACGGGTTTGGTTTTCGGATCTGTGATGAAGGAAAGGGGTTTGACTATTTGAACCTCCCCGACCCGACTGCTCCTGAGAATATTGAGAAGGAAAATGGTCGTGGTATTTTCCTGATGAGGAATCTGGCGGATGAAGTTTTTTTCAATGACATTGGAAATGAAGTCACCGTTTTTTTTAATAAATGATGGTAGAAGTTTTTTTTGAAAATATTGATGAGGTTCCGGGTGTTAACCCGGAATTTTTGTTTGCATGGTATATCAATGTGTGTGAGATGGAACAAAAGCAATTGGGAGAAATCTCTTTGATTTTTTGTTCAGATGAACATTTATTGGAAATGAATAAAGAATACTTGGAACACGATTACTACACAGACATTATCACTTTTGATTATACACAAGGTACTTTGGTTTCAGGAGATTTATTTATTAGTGTAGATCGGGTGAAAGATAACGCGGATCAGTTTGATATTGCTTTCCAGGATGAATTACACCGAGTGTGTGTGCATGGCTTGCTGCATTTGTGTGGTTATAAAGACAAATCGGATGCGGATGAGAAATTGATGCGTTTCAAAGAAAATGAAATGTTAATGTTGCGTAAGTTTCACGTGGAACATTTGAAGGCTTGAAATGATGGTGGTAATTTTGTTTCACGTGAAACATGAAATAATATGTTGAAGAATTATGATGTCATTGTTGTTGGTGGTGGACATGCTGGATGTGAGGCTGCGAATGCGGCAGCAAAATTGGGCTGTTCCGTGCTGTTGGTTACAATGAATATGAATACAATTGCCCAGATGAGTTGCAACCCGGCAATGGGTGGTGTTGCAAAAGGGCAAATTGTGCGGGAGATTGATGCCTTGGGTGGTGGATCCGGAATTGTTTCGGATTTGTCGGCGATCCAATTTCGGATGCTGAATCGTTCGAAAGGGCCAGCTATGTGGTCTCCGCGTACTCAGAACGATCGAATGAAATTTGCAGAAGAATGGCGCTTATTGTTGGAAAGAAACCCAAATGTTGATTTTTGGCAGGATATGTCGAACGGATTGATTGTAGAAAATGGAAGGATAGTTGGTGTGAAAACATTGCTGGGAATTTCGATTTACGGGAAGTCTGTGGTGTTAACAAATGGGACTTTTTTGAATGGCTTGATTCATTTGGGTGAAAAACAATTTGGCGGGGGGCGGAT
>JAIRJW010000015.1 GCA_031260455.1 Fluviicola sp. | reverse complement strand
ATTTATGGTTTCAAATGTAATTAAAAAGTTCTTACTCCGAATGTTCCGTGATGAAATTTCAAAAATCACGGTGCATTTGGAGGATATTGTTAACGAAAGTTAAAATTACAGGAATAAATCTAATGGTGAAAGTGTTAGTTTAAATCAAAAAAGTGTATCTTTTGTTGAGAAAATTTATTCTTCTCTTTAAACGTGGCAGAAACAAATTTTTGGCATTTAGTTTGTTATTACCCATTCAACAATAGCATTTTTAAGTCATGAAAACAACTTGTATCATTACTTCGGTCATTCTTCTGATGTTCGGTTTATCAAGCAGTATGCAACTTACATTGCCTTCAGTTACCAATGATTCGTTTCAATCCGGTGAAAAATTGCGTTACCGTATTACTTACGGCTTCATAGATGCCGGGGAAGCAGTACTTGAAGTAACTGAAACCAGCAAAAAAGGAAACGGCACCCGGGATTTGTATCATATCACAGGGACAGGCAAAACACTTGGTGGTTTCAATGCTGTTTTCAAAGTACACGACATTTACGAAAGTTACATCGATAAAAAAGGCGTTTTTCCATGGCAGTTTATTCGTCGCGTGGAAGAAGGCGGATACAAACTCTCACAGGATTATGCTTTCAAACAGGATAAACAAAAAGTGCACAATGGTGAAAAAGACTTCACCACTCCTGCCGGAATTCAGGACATGATCTCTTCTTTCTATTATGCCCGAACACTGAATTTTAAGTCTGCAAAAATCGGAGACACTTTTGAGTTCAAATGCTTTATGGATGACGAAATCTGGCCGTTGAAAGTCAAATACCTGGGCGACGAGAAAATCTCTATCCGAAAAGGTAAATTCAACTGCATGAAGTTCGCTCCGGTTGTTCAAACAGGACGTGTTTTCAAAAAGCAGGATGATTTGAATTTCTGGGTGACTAAAGATGATAACCACATTCCGGTTCTGGTTAAGGCAAAAATTCCGGTAGGTTCAGTAAAACTGCATTTGGTTGAATGGTCCGGGCTGAAACATGACTTAGTGAAAGCAAAATAAAAAATTTAACTTCTTTACTACCTTTTTAGTCTGACAGGGCCTTAAAGGGTAAATGTTCAAATATTCACATTTTTGTTCATGATTAATACATGGCTTTCGCATATCTTTGTTAATTAAAATCTGAAAATGTTATGGAATTAACTCCTGAAATATTAGAGAGAATTACGCTTCTTAAAGCAAAATATGATGCACAAGGTCAGGATTTAGTTACATACCTGGATAGTTTGCTGTATTCACGAATGCCGAACTATTGGGATTACATTCAGGTAGACACACTATTATCGCTTCAAAAAACATATACTGATTTCCCGGATGAGTTGGTCTTTTTGATGTATCACCAGATAACTGAATTATATTTTAAACTGTGCCTGCACGAATTCCAGCAGATTTCCGACCGCAAGAACCCGGATGCTGCTTTCTTCGTAGAGCACGTTCAGCGAATCAACCGCTATTTTGAGGCTTTGACCAAAAGTTTCGAAATCATGGTTGATGGAATGCAGCGCGAGCAATTCCTGAAGTTCCGTTTGTCCCTGGCGCCTGCTTCCGGATTCCAGTCGGCGCAATACCGCAAAATTGAAATTCATTCCACCGATTTCATTCAGTTGGTTCATAAGGATCACCGCAGCAAATACTCCGGAAAAGAAGCCATTTCCGAATTGTTCGAGAACATCTACTGGAAAGAGGGCGCAACAGATATTGAAACCGGAAAGAAGACACTGACGCTAACACAGTTCGAAGATCAGTACCGGGAAGAATTCATCCAGTTGGGTGAAGAACTTCGAAACAACAATCTGTGGCAGTGCTACCTGCATTTGTCACCGGAAGATCAGGCATTACCTCAGGTCATTCATGTTTTGAAACAAAATGATGTAAATGTGAATATTAACTGGCCTTTGGTTCATTACAAATCTGCCGTTCGCTACCTGCAAAAAGACAAGGAAGACGTCGCAGCAACTGGTGGGACCAACTGGCAAAAATATCTTCCACCGCGTTTTCAAAAACGCATTTTCTACCCTCAATTATGGTCTGAAGCAGAAATTTCAGAATGGGGAAAATCCTGGGTAGAATCAATTCTTAGCTAAAATTGATTCCCTCGCAGCATTAATGTAAGAGGTTATATAACAGCTTTGCCGGATACCAGCACACATTTTTAAAAACAGTTCCGGCTGATTTATATTCAAATCCTTTTGCTTTTTCCTTTCCGGAATCTTCGGTGAAGAAACATTCTTCTTACTTTTGCAATATGCGAAATCTTGCTCTTTTTTTTGCAAGCATCTTTCTTGTTTCGGCAGCTGTTCCAAAAACAACACGTTTATCCAAAGATTTAAAAGAAATCTCGGGCTGGGTTTTTGCGAATGATACCACGCTGATTGCACACAACGACAGCGGAAACGATCCCAAATTGTTCGTTTTGAACCTCGACGGAAGCATCCGGAATAAGGTCACGATACTCAACGCTGATAACATCGATTTCGAAGATATCACGCTGGATCAGAAGGGAAACTTGTATGTCGGGGATTTCGGAAATAACAAAAACCAGCGCACCAATCTCCGGATCCTGAAAGTGAGCCTGAAAAAGGTACTCAACAATGAAAATGTAGAAGCTAAATTCATTGATTTTTCGTACCCCGAGCAAACCGGTTTTCCTCCGAAACTGAACCAAAAATACTTCGATTGTGAAGCTATGAGCTTTTACAACGACTCCCTGTATCTGTTTACCAAATGCCGGACGGAACCTTTTGACGGAAAATGTTTTGTCTATACCCTTCCGACCAACCCCGGAACTTACAAGGCCACTAAAAAGTATTATATAGTTATCGGGAAGCGCGACTGGCTCCGCGATGCTGTTACAGCAGCCGATATTCATGACGGGAAGCTTTATATCCTGACATATAACCGTTTTATCACCTATACCTTTGAAAACGGAAAAGCCAAATATAAATCACATCAAACTCTGTTCCCAATCACGCAAAAAGAATCCCTGGCTGTTCATTCTTCCGGGAAAATCTATATCGCGGACGAGCGACAGAAACTGGTGGGAGGAGGAAATATGTACGTAATTAAACCAACCGAAAAAAGGCAATGACATTAATGAGTTTTGAAGCCGTAATTTACGATATGGACGGCGTTTTGACCGATTCCGAACCGCTGTGGAAAATTGCCATGGAAGAAGTTTTCAAAAGTGTAGGCTGTCCACTGACCAAAGAAGATTTTCAACAGACTGCCGGTATGCGCATCGACGAGGTCATTGCATACTGGTACTATGAATCACCCTGGCCGGATAGAACACCAAAAGAGGTAGAAAACGCGATTATTCAACGCATGACCGAACTGCTGACCGAACGGGCAACGCCACTTCCGGGTGTGATCGAATCCTTAAAATTTTTCACCGAAAAAGGATTGAAGATCGGTTTGGCAACATCATCTTATCAGGTATTGATCAACTGCATCCTGGATACACTCCGGATCCGTCGGTTTTTTCAAGCGATTCACTCTGCTGAGTATGAATTGTTCGGAAAACCCCATCCCGCTGTTTACCTGACAACTGCAAAAAATCTTGGTGTGGATCCCCAAAAATGCCTGGTGATCGAAGATTCCCCGAATGGAATCATCTCCGGAAAAGCAGCGCGAATGACCGTGATCTGTGTGCCGGAAAAAACGCATCATCCGGATCCGAAACTAATTCTGGCGGATGCACAATTTGAAGATTTAAATCAGCTCGTCGAATTTTTTAGGGACGGGTTATGTAACCCTCCAAAAATCAGTAGTATAAGTCGTTAGGAACAGAAAAAGGAATCAAAATAAATGAAAGCTACTGGTAATACTGATTACCAGTAGAAAATGATGGTTACTTGATAAGATTCATGAGTTTTGAGCGTTATCTTAAATAATTAAAGGCTATATTTGTATAATAAAAAAAGTTATGATCCCTGAGACTTTGGAAAAAGATGTGCTTGAATGGATTGCAACAAGACCAGATGATGTTGTCTTTTCTCCACGTGAAGGATTCTTTTCCTTTGAGATGATTGTCGATGCTTTTGTAAAAGGACAAGAAAAGGGAGCCGCAAATTTTAAATCTGAAGCTGAGGAGAAATTAAGAGTTAAATTTCTTGACAATGCAAAAAAGGGAATAGATAACTATAATCTACTAGCCGACTTTCTATCTGGGAAAAAAACTCAAGTTGAGAAATTATTTTTAAATAATTCCTTGCAAGGAACCTCCATTTTAGTATCCATAGACCCATCAGTTTATACTACTGATAGTATTAATGATTTTTATGCCTTTATTTCAAAGCTGGAAGTAACATGCTTTAAAGAAGGATTTAATCTAAATATAGGTTTTATTTCTGAGAGCGAAAGCATTGATTATAATTTGCTTAAGGCAGATGGATACACATTTGCTTATAATGTGAAAGAGCAGAAAAAAGTCTACTAAAGATTTACTAATGAAACGAGACCACGGCAAGCATAATAAAGCGGTTTGTGATTTTTTGCATTTAAATTCAGGAGATAAAGTAAAATGCAACGATTGGATCATAACGACAGCTTTTTACTCCTCCATACATTTTATCGATCATATCCTTTTTCCGTTAGAGCATAATGGTAAAAAATTTAGTAATATCAGCGAAGCTCACAATAATATATCTTCTCAAAGTGTTCATCAGACCAGGGGGATATTAGTAAATCTCTATTTGACGAAAATAAATACAGCATATAAATTCTTAATTTCTGAAAGTCAGTCAGCTAGATATTCTCGATACGATATTAACGAGGCCACATCAAACCTTGCCGTTAAGCATCTAGAGGCCATTTGTAAGGAATGTGACAAAAACAAATGAAAATATACTCAACTTTCTTTAATCAATTTATTTTTGATTTTATTAATCCCTATAAAATCTAATCATCCATCCTTTTGTGACTTTTTTAGATGCTTTTGCCGTACCTTTAGAAAATTTGTTAATAGGTTGTACAACCCGTTTATAATCATTTTTTTATATAAATCTGTTCTATGATCGTAGCAATTGATAATAAACTGATCTCAACTGAAGTATTTGACCGCAAATTTGTTTGCGATCTGAATGCGTGTAAAGGAGCGTGCTGTATAGAAGGTGACGGCGGAGCGCCCCTGACATTTGAAGAGGTTGATATCATGGAAGAAATCCTTGATGAAGTAATCCCGTTTATGCGACCGGAAGGCATTGAAGCGGTAAAGAAATCAGGCGTATTTTACATCGATCCGTGGAACGAACCCGCAAGTACTTTGGTTGATGGGAAAGAATGTGCATTTGTTTACTTTGACGAAAAGGGAATTGCGAAATGTGCTATCGAACAGGCTTGTTTAACTGGAAAAACTAACTGGAAAAAACCGGTTTCCTGTCATTTGTACCCGATCCGTGTGAAGAAACTGAGTGAAGGAATAGCGCTCAATTACGAAGAATGGAGCATCTGCAAACCGGCTTGTGCCTGCGGAGAAAAGCTTGACGTTCCGGTTTACAAATTCCTGAAAGAACCTTTGATCCGCGCTTTCGGAGAAGAATTTTACAGCGACCTGGAAGGAATTGATGAGACACTGAAGAATGCCGGATTGGAGTAATAATTATCAGCGATTTTTGGTTGTTTTTTACTAAAAACACCTATTCGCAATATTGCGAATACCCCCTTTGGTTTTGCAGGATTCCGTGGTTTTCAAAATCACTCCGAAATGCCCGATTTGCAAATCAAATCCCGCACATACGGAATGCCTATTTCAGAAAACGATTTCCGCATAGTTCAATTACAATACGCACAATACTTTGAATCCTTATTATGTACAAACGGATGGCTTTTATCCAGCATATCCGAAATAGTTTGTTTTAAAATGCGTTCCAGCAAATCCGGGATATCTTCTTTTTGAACATCATCCGGCAAATTCAGGAAATGTGGACTTTCCCTGATGGAACGAAAAGAGAAAATTCCTGCCTTATCTGTCAGAATTCCCGTCGATTTGTAATATAAATAACAATAGATCAACAGCTGAAGCACATATTTCTGATCCGGGCTCCCCTTGCGTTTGTTGATGAGGATGGCGCTTTCGTAATTTTCCTGGTTGGCGGTCTTTTTCAACTCCACTTTCTCCTGGCTCACACTCCCCGATTTGTAATCAATAATCCGGTGAATGCCATCAAACTGATCAATCCGGTCGCAAACTCCCGAAAGCCGTACTTCAAAAGCCTTTCCGGAGCTGTTTTCATCGTCATAGCTGTCAGAGTTAATAACAATAGCCGTTTCGAGCTTTTTCTCCAATCCAAGTATAAACAAAGCTTTCCCGGGGTTCTCTTTTAAAATTGCACGATCTCTGCGCAGCACATTCTGAACCATTTCCTTGGCTACTTCAAAATTGATGTGGTTGGTTCCGGTTTGCCAGGAATTCTGATCCTCTGAAAAGTGTTTCTCAAAGCTTTTACTCACCAGCAGCGGCACTTTCTTTTCCATTTGAGCCAGGTCTTCTTCTGTGACCGCTTTCCCGGAAATTTTCCGCCCCGACTCATCGTACCGGTCAATAAACGGTGAGAACAGGTTTTCCAGGACATAATGGATGATTGTTCCCAGCGTACTGCTTTCAATGTCTTCTTCCACCTTGTTCTCTTCTCCGAAACGCAGCACGTAACGGTAATAGAAATCCAACGGGCAGGTCATGAATTTATCAAGCATGGAAAAACTGATCCCATCACGAAGTACTTCGCAGATCCGATTAATAACTTCATCGGTTTTCGGGATGGAAGTCGTTTCGACCTTCTCCCGGTTTCCAGCCGTGTAAAATGCCTTTTGAATGCGGATTCCCGGGTTCATCTGTGCCAGCTCCAGTTCTATCTGCTGAATGTAGCGGCTCGGTTCACTCGATCCGACTGATTCCGAAGCACTCGAATAAGTAATCAGCATTTCATTCGCAGCATGCAGCAAACGGTAAAAGTGATGTGCAAAAAGTCCCTGCTTTTCTCTTGGAGTTGGCAGCCCGAAATATTTTCTCAAATCCATCGGGATGATGGTATTGATGATATTCTGCGGAGGCATTGCGCCTTCATTCAACCCAAAAACGAGTACCCGATCAAAATCCAGTCCACGGGTTTCCAAAAGCCCCATAATCTGCAGTCCTTCCAGCGGATTTCCGAAATAAGCAATCGTTTCATTACTCCAGTTTCCGTTAAATAAATTTCGGAAAGATCCCAGATTCATCTTCGGTGCATTTCGATTCATGATATTCTGCAGGACGACTGTAGCACTTGCAAAGCGGCGAATAATTGCCCGTTCCAGTTCGTTTTTTTCTTCAAGCCACAAATCCAGTTTTTCATTTAACTGCTGAATGATCCGGATTCCCTGCAGCCAATCCTGTTTCCACGGTTCGAAAACCAGACGGTTCAATTCTTCCAGGCGCTTACTCAGATCCAGTTTTTTGCAGTCCAAAAAATGCCAGTTATGATTGATAATGCGCGATTCGATTTCCTGTATTTCCCGCTTTTCCGCAGCCGAAAGTACACCCAGGATGAACGGATGATGCGCAAACTGAATAAAATCCCGATAGTAAATACTGCTGTTTCCACGGCGCATAAACGATTCCTGCAAACGGAAGATCAAGTCGACCCAGGAACGCAGGGATGTTTGCCTCAAAGGTAACCCGACTGTAATGTTTGCCTGTTCAATTTCCGCTGGTAAGTGTTTCAGGATGGAACTCAACAAACCTTCATCCGCAAGTAGGATCAAGGTATTGTTCAACTGCTCACCAGTTAGTTTTTTCAGTTCGCTTCCCACCACCTGTGCCTGGGAAGTAAACTGCGGACATTCCACAATCCGGACATCCATCTTTTTGTTCATCAGCCGGTTCTCAACAAACGGAAGTGCCTGCACTTCAAGACGCCTACATAATTCCCGCTGAAACTGCCCGGCTTCGTGAATCAGGTCGTTGAAATAAAACTCATCGGAGTCCATCAGGATGTGTCCCCTTCCCATAATAACAAACTGCCGCATCAGGGAAATCTCCGATTCGGAAAGCGCATTGAACCCGGCAAAAACAAACTGCGCTTCCTGATTTTCTTCGAAGGCACGCTCAATCTGGTTGGCAAAATCCCGGTAAGCTTTTCCCTTGGTCGTTACCTTTTTTTCTTTCAGGCGTTCTTCCAGGCCCAGGTAATATGGTTTCAGTTTGTCCCAGAACGCCATGAACTGAATTTGTCCTTTGGACAATTCTTCTGTCGAGTTGAACGACCAGTTTTCAATTTCCCGGATGTCCCTCAGGTTTTTGAACAATTGGTTGGGTGCGACCAAATAACGATCAATTTCGTCAAAATCACTCAAAAGCGTTTGCCCCCAGGTCATAAATGAATCAAAAGTATTGACATCAATTTCCACCGGATCAGCTTTAAAAATTTCATATAATTCGAACAACAGGCTCGTTCTATCCAAAACCGGAAAAGGGCTCGCATCCTGAATCCAGCGGTCAATGGTGACAATCTTTGGGGAAAGAACCGGTTTTTGATGAAATTCGTAAAAAGCACGCTGCAAATATGCGATCATCCGCTCTGACGGAACGACTATGCAAACATGCTGATAATTCAGTCCGTGTTCATCCACATACGCTACAATTCGATTTACAAAAGCCTTCATTTACGGATCGTTATAACTATTTTAATTCCGGTAAAACTTAAACACAAAATCATCCAGCAAAACCGCGTTCCGGTTCGGATTGTGGATGTAAAAACTCAATTTATCTTCTGCCGATTGTCTTTGCGGAAGAAACAAAATAAATTCCTTTTCTGTCCATTCATTCGCTTTCGATATCGGGTTCAACTCAATCGTCTGGTAGTACAATAACTGGTCATTCTTCGAATATGCCACAATGATGGAGATCGGGTTGTCATTGTGGCGCAGGAATTTTCCTTTTATTTTAAATACTCTGCCTTTGGTATCCGGCCCGACCTGTTTCGTGAAATCATGCAAAAATCCATACACATCTTCTTCCCTGATTTTCCCGATGGAATTCTCCTTGTTTTCCGGGTCAGTTTCCAATCGGACATTCTCAATACTATCACCCTGATTAAAGTTTTCCCGAAGAGTCTTGTATGCTTTTCCGATTCCCATAAACTGCATCAGATCCTGCGGAATGGTATCCGTTTTCCGCTTACACAGAATCAGGTTTTCATTGGTTGCAACCGATTCCAGGTCCTTCAAAACATCCGAATAAATTGCATAAACATCTTCTATAAAATAAGGCTTCTGGAATACAACATAGTTCCATTTCCACGACATCCCGGTTTTAATATCAACCGGATTTTTCCCCACAACGGCAAATCCGATCCGATCCATCAGTACAAATGGAATATTCGGACCATAAGCATGAATGACCAGCATCGTGTCTTCTCTTGGAACGCCTGCGTTCGTCAGGAATTCATCAGAGCCTGTGAAATTGATGACAGTACCCGTAAAGTGATCGTTTGCAACATACAGCCTTCTTCCTTTCTGAAAAGTATGTGTTTCCCTAAATGCTACGATTCCGAAATACGCTACAAACAAAGCCGTGATCGCATTTCCGTTCTGCCACTGAGTTTTAGGCAGAATTGCCAGACAAAGCGTCACGAAGAAGACTGTTGGCAGGTAGAAGGTATCAAGGAAGTAGTAATCGTGGGCAAAAAACTGTTTGGCCATTGCGAAAAAAAACAGCAAAACGCCAATTAGCCAGAACAGGAAAACAATCCACCAGGATGTAAACGGATTTTCCTTTTTCCACTCGTTGATCAGGAATGCTACCGCCACTAGTACACTGAGAAGGAGCAGCAGGAAATAGTGCCTGATGGAAAAATAAACCAACACCATATTGTCCCATATCTGCTTCAGAATGAGTTTCATTTCTTCCCAATTGGAGGCTGGTAATAATTCATTCAGGAAATCCGACCCGTATTTTTCACGCAGGAAGTTGTTGTAAAATTTTGAGGCCAGAATAATTGTGAAAGAAAGTGCCACTCCAAAACTATTCGGCCAGAATTTCGCTTTCTTTTGAAAAACCCGGATCAATTCGAACCCAAGCACTGCCAGAAACGGTATAACGAAAGTCAGGCGGGCAAGTGCTGCCAGCGTGAAGAAAAACAATGCCCAACGGAACCAACGCCTGGATTGTCTTTCAAAACACAACGAATAGCAATAAAGCGCTATTATCGTATTGGAAATACTCGGAATGGTGGGCAAAAATCCGCCCTGGTAAAAGGTATACGCTGGTGATGTAACGGCAAAAAGAACCACCAGCAAAGCTCTGATTTGAGAATCACAGATTTTTTCGGCCAGCAGGTATAAAAAGTACAACCCGATAATGCTGTAGAGTAAAATATACACGTGAAAAATCCAGGGTTCCTTCGTTCCGAACAGCTTCATAAAGACAGCTGGAACATAATCGTGGATCGGGAATTCAACAGCTGTTACGGTCGAATAACTCGGATATGTCCAGTTCCGGGGAAACTGGTGGTTGAGGATGTAATTTTCCGGTTTGAAAAAATTCAGATCATTGCGCACAAAGCCTTGCGCCAATGCGAGGCGATCGTTCTGTGCCCAGGTATGTGTATACGCAGGAACTTCATTCAGGTAGTTTCCCTGGAAAACCAAAGTAATCAACGTGATCAACAGAAGTGCAATGCTGTTTGTTATTCTTCTTCTTTTCAAGATTTTCAAATTACTGGAACAATCAACTGATACAAATATCAAACTATTCTTGAGAAAAGAACTTAAAGATGAGCAAAACTGATTTTCGTTGCCTTTGAAGATTTGTTAAATCCTCAAAAATGAATTCACTTCTGATCCTTTGTTTGTATTTTTAAAGCATGAAAAAAGGATTGTTTTTACTCACAATCGCATTAATTGCAGTTAATATTGCTTTTGGGCAAGGTTGCTCACAATGTAAGCTTCTGGCTCAGCAAGGCAGTGAATTGGATGAGAATTCTTTCGGTTCGTCTATTAACACCGGGATTTTATTTCTGATCGTAATTCCGTACCTGATTTTGATGTTTTTCTTCCGTAAACAAATTGCTGCACGTTTGTTTAAACGTAAAAAAACAACTTAACGGTAAAAATTCATTTCATCGATATACTTACGGACAGGTTCTGTGAGAAGGTAGCGGACATCTTTTCCCTCCTTAATAGCTTGTCTTACGAAACTGGACGAAACTTTCATCACTGGTGCATCTTCACACATTACAATATTCGAATG
The DNA here is from genome assembly GCA_031260455.1 of Fluviicola sp. Taxonomy (GTDB): domain Bacteria; phylum Bacteroidota; class Bacteroidia; order Flavobacteriales_D; family Crocinitomicaceae; genus Fluviicola. The sequence continues at coordinate 35,771 of JAIRJW010000015.1, read as the reverse complement.
GGTTTTAAATCCGTTCTCCGAATGGTAGCCGATTTCCTGCACTTCCTCCTCCTCCTGGATCGTCAAAACCCGCGGGTAAACATAAAACCGGTAGTTTCCCAGTAAATGTTCGTGGTTGTACCACTTGTGAAAAGTCCTCAGGTTATCTTCACCCATAATCAGGGAAAATTCGTAAGTCGGGTATTTTTCTTTCAGGTAAGCAAGTGTTGTTGCGGTATAATTCGGCTGCGGAAGCTTGAATTCAATATCCGAAGCACGCAAATTAGCATTGTCCCGGATTGCTTCGTTGACAATGGCCAGCCGATGATAATCAGTCAGCAGAGACGATTTCAGTTTCAGAGGATTTTGCGGAGTTACCACCATCCAGACCTGGTCAATATCCGTATACTCTGCCATGTAATTTGCTATGACCAAATGGCCGACGTGAATTGGGTTAAAAGTTCCGAAATATAACCCTACTCTCATCATCTGGAAATAAAATTTCGAACTTGTGCTTCAGCTTCTTTGCAAGCTCTTCCCAAGTCATCATTTAACAGAATATAGTCGAATTCAGGTGCTCGATCCAGTTCCATTTGTGCCTTTGCCAGGCGCATTGTAATTTTTTCTTCTGTTTCCGTACTGCGCAATCTCAAGCGCTGTTCCAGTATTTCGAAAGATGGAGGCTGTACAAAAATAGCCAAAGCATTTACCCCAATAATTTTCTTCAGATTCAATCCTCCAACAACATCTACATCAAAAACAACCGTTTTTCCATCAGCCCAGATGCGCTCCAACTCGGAAGTCAGTGTTCCGTAAAAGTTATCGGTATACACTTCTTCCCATTCAATGAATGCTTTCTCGGCAATCTTTTGTCTGAAGCCTTCGATTCCGAGGAAGTAATAATGCTTTCCATGTTGCTCCTCACCTCTCGGATCACGGCTGCAAGCAGAAATTGAAAAAGCCAGTTCCGGCATTTTTCCCAGCAGATGCTGCACAATCGTTGTTTTACCTGCTCCCGATGGAGCAGAAAAAATAACACATTTTCCAGCACTTGGATCAAACTTCATTCTAATTTAAAGAGTATTTAAAACTTGTTCCTTGATTTTCTCCAGGTGATCTTTCATTTCGACTACCAGTTTCTGCATTTCCACATGGTAGGATTTGCTTCCCAATGTATTGATCTCACGTCCGATTTCCTGCGTGATGAATCCTAATTTTTTTCCGCAAAGCGGGATATTCATCGTTTCCAGAAAATAGTTCAGGTGATTCGAAAGGCGCATTTTCTCTTCCGAAACATCCATTTTTTCAATGTAGAAAATGATTTCCTGCTCCAAACGGTTCAGATCAATTGCCTGGCTGGAGATTTTTTCGAGCCCTGTTTTCATGCGTTCGCGAACTGCTTCAATGCGCGCTGCTTCATATTTGGGAACTTCAGACAATAATTCGTCAATGCGACAGATATTCGATTCAAAATCTTTTCTGAGCTGGTCTCCTTCCTGTTTACGGAATTCATTCAGATGCTGACAAGCTTCCCGGACCAGGCTCTGCACAAAAACAGATTCTTCATCCGAAAGCGCTTCTTTATCATTAGTATAGATTTCAGGCATACGCAAAACCAATGAAAGAATGTCATTGGTCGATTCTCCCAAAAGTCCGGCTGTTTCCTTAATATCTTTGTAGTAAGCCTGTGCAAGCTCCCTGTTGATAACGTAATTTTTTGTTTCGCCGGAATTTTCCAGGGAGATGGATAATTCTATCTTTCCTCTATCCAGCAATTCTGCCACTATCGAACGATTTTCCAATTCAATCTCGCGGTACAATGGAATTGCGCGTACATTCAAATCTAAACTTTTGCTGTTTAAGGACCGGATTTCCGCAACGATCTTCTTTCCCTGGAAGGATCCGCTTGCTTTTCCGTAGCCAGTCATCGATAATACCATTTGCTTCAGTTTGGGCAAAAGTACGGAAATATTGTGGAGAAGCGTTTGTTTAAAGGGTTTAAGAATTGATCCTGTTTGAAAAGATTGATTTTTCCGTTCCGGTGTAAGTCCCGCAATGACTTACGGGACTTACCGGAAACGATATGCAGTTAGTCCTGGCCTGCTGGCACTGCAGTGCCAGCAGCACCAAGAGCTTCTTTGATTTTTGCTTCCAACTCTTCCATTAATTCCGGGTTGTCTGCAATCATATTTTTAACAGAGTCTCTTCCCTGCCCCAAACGGGTTTCTCCGTATGAAAACCAGGATCCGCTTTTCTTCAGAATATTCAGGTCCACTCCCAGGTCGATGATCTCACCCACTTTGGAGATTCCCTCTCCATACATGATATCGAATTCCGCTTTGCGGAACGGTGGAGCAACTTTATTTTTCACAATTTTCACTTTCACACGGTTTCCGATCACATCTTCTCCTTCTTTAATCTGGCTTGATTTGCGAATATCAATACGCATTGACGCGTAGAATTTCAGGGCATTTCCCCCAGTTGTTGTTTCCGGGTTTCCAAACATGACCCCGATTTTATCACGCAGTTGGTTGATGAAAATACAACAGCATTTTGCTTTATTGATAGAACCAGTCAGTTTACGAAGCGCTTTCGACATCAAACGAGCCTGCAGTCCCATTTGTGAATCACCCATTTCTCCTTCGATTTCTGCCTTCGGAGTTAAAGCTGCTACGGAGTCGACCACCAATAAATCTATTGCTCCGGAACGAATCAGGCTATCTGCAATTTCCAGTGCCTGCTCCCCATTATCCGGTTGTGAAATCAACAGGTTGTCGATATCCACTCCCAATTTTTGGGCGTAAAACTGATCGAATGCGTGTTCTGCATCGATGATTGCGGCAATTCCTCCTTGTTTTTGCACTTCTGCAATGGCATGAATTGCCAAGGTTGTTTTTCCTGATGATTCGGGGCCGTAGATTTCAATGATCCTTCCTTTTGGATAACCATTTACTCCCAAAGCCAGATCCAGCGTAATGGAACCACTTGGAATGACTTCAACCTGTTCTACCGCGTCATCTCCCAGTTTCATTACCGTTCCTTTTCCAAAAGTCTTGTCTAACTTTTCCATTGTCAGCTGAAGCGCTTTCAATTTTTCCGGGTTGATTTCTTTCACTGCCATATCGTTTCAATTTTAATCGTTTCTACAAAGGTATGACCGGTAGGTCGTAAACTACTTACGACGTTTCGATCAAATCTAAAATCTCTTCACCGTGAATTTTTGTTTTCGGCTTTTCTATAATATGTGTTATAATTCCTTTTTCATTCACGATAAATGTAGTCCGATGAATTCCGTCGTACTCACGCCCCATGAACTTTTTCAATCCCCACACTCTGAACGCATCAATCATTTTCCGTTTGGTATCTGCTATCAATGGAAAAGGCAGGCTAAATTTTTCACTAAAACGCGTATGCATCTTTTCCGTATCCATGCTTACTCCCAGAATTGAATACCCTTTCTCTTTCAGTTCCTGGTATGAATCTCTCAAACTGCAAGCCTGATTTGTACATGCAGGAGTATTGTCTTTCGGATAGAAGTATATCACCAGCTTTTTTCCTTTAAAGCTCTGATTCGTCCATTCTTTTCCGTTTTGATCTATTCCCCAGAAATCTGGCATCTGGTCACCTGTCTTTAGTTCTGTCATTTATTAATTGTTGAGTATTTAAACGATTAATCGACGAATATATAATCAAAAGTACAACTTTATTTTAAACTGACAACTTTTAAGAACACTTTTTGTTTAAATTTTCGTCGAATAAATTATATGGTATAGTATTTATTAATATTAAACTCCTGTTATTCAGGAAAATAAACACTTTGACCGGTTTCCTGTTCCAATAAGAATTTGCTTCGGATTACTTCCTGAACTGTTCGTTTTTCGATCTTGCATTCCAGCCAGGAAATGATATCCAGGTACAGGAACGGACGTTTTTCATAGGGCAGTTTGGACAGTTTTACCAGTTTCCCATGCAAAATACGAAATGCCCGCATTAGAGACTGTTCATCAGCGAAGGGAAGCTGGCGCAGGAAATTCAGGATTTCATGCTGCACTCCATGCAGGTCGCCCATGTTTCTCAGGAAACGATACACCGATTTGATCTGATAATCCAGCAGGTGATCGTCTGTTCCGAGTTCGAAGTGCGCAATCAGGTTCAGAATCCGCGCAAAGGCCTGGATGTCTTCCCGCAGGGAAACGTCACGAAGCTGAATAATGCGGTTTAGGTACCTGATCGCCATTTTATTGTCGCCGTTCCCGAAATACAGACATGCAACCTTATAATACAGGATCATAATCCGGTGATTATCCAGACGGTCTTCATGATCTGAAATAAACTGTTCCACTTTTGGAACAATTTCTAATCCTTCGGAAAAAATTCCACATAAGTAATAGTAGTTTATTTTGGCTGTGAGCCAATAATTACGGTGCAACAAGGCAATATTTTCATTCTCGCGGTCTCCCAGATCTGCACTTTCCAGTTTTTCGATAGATTCCAGTAAACGTTTGTGGTTTCTCAGGTTAAACAGAGCATTCTGCAGGTTGTAAAGTCCTTTGAGGTACATTTCGCGGTAATGGTCTTTCACGTGCGAATGGTCTTCGAACAATTTCACCCACAAGCTGGCGTATTTGAAACACATCAGGAAGTCTTGTGTGATGTAATAATACCAGACATGGGCATTATACAGGTGCATTTTCTCTTCGAAGCTCAATTCCGTAACGTTGTATTCTGGTAAGCGTTTCGCAAAAAATTCCTGTACGAAGCGGTAATCTTTTTCGTCTCTTACGAAACCGACCCGCACATTCAGTGCATAAAGCTGCAAAGACAGATTGGAAAATCGGACGCTTCCCTGCATGTGCCTGCTCAACTCTCTGCTCTCAGCTGTCAGTTCATCCGCCCGCGAAAGAACACTTCGGGTAATATGCTGTGATTCGATGAATTTTTCAAAATCGAGGATTTCCATGTGAAGAATCGTCGACTGTATTTTAATGGCATTTTGCTTGGCTTTTTCCAATAATTTCAAGGCCTGATTATAAAATCCTTTTTCATACAGGATCAGGGCATGATCCATAGATTCGCGGATTTCGATGGTCGGCAAATGCGGAGCATGCTGCAATCTCAAACTGGTAAGCAGTTGTTTGTATAAATGAGCTTTGATATTTGAAAGCTGGCTTTTTTTGATTCCTTTGATCCTGGTAATTGCCAGTTCATCAGAATAGTTCTCCATTTTTTCAATAAAATCAAAGAGCTGTAAATATTTTATTTCTTCCTGAGACGAAGAGCTCCGATTCGCATAAAGCTTAAAACTTCGTTTTTCAGCTTTTGATAGGGAAGAAATCAAACGAACTAAACTATCTGTTGACCCTGTGGACATTGTAATTTTTTTCTTAAATTATCATTTGTACTGTGATGATTTTCAATGACTTGGTTAATGTTGATTGCTGCTTGGTTATCGTAAATATTAAAAACATTGATTTCGAATATTTAACATTATGTATCATCTTTGATACTATTCAAATGATTTAAACATCATTTGTACATTTAAAATGTACTCATTTGAGTAACAGGAGTAGGGGTGCTCTTGTTTTTTCGATTAATAGCAAAAAAATCCTTTGTCTTTTGGCAAAGGGTTTTTTGTTTACCCAAAAATACATGGAATTGTTGAATTAAGATCCTCCTCTTTACAAAAGAAAATCCTGCAGACCGGATTTTAGTGTTGGAGGCACAACTGGTAATATTCTTTTGTTCAATGTTTTGGCAACCGGTTTCATCAATTGTGTGGCGTAATCCTTCCGGTTTATTGGTGATTACAAAGTTGAAGATGCGGGAATCTAAATTAACCGAAAAAAGACCGCCATTTGCTATAAACCTGTTACTTTTACAAGTCATTGTCATTCTGAAAAGAAACAAAAGCTATGAAAAAGTATATTTTCCCCATTTTACTTATCGGATTGGTTTCTTGCGGTTCCGATCATACGGATAAACCGGCAGATAAAGAGAAAAAAGTTATTGTAAAGCATTTCAAGAACGAAGCTGAAATGGATGAGCATGTTTTGCAATTGAAAAAAATCACGGAAGCTTCCGGCATGATTGCCAATTCCCTGCATTACGAAAAGGGAGACGGAACCATGATTGAGGTGATCGGCCACCTGGATTCTACTAACGTAATCCAGATCCTTGAGGAACAATTCTCGGATGGAAACGGCAAAACCAACGGAACGCGCTTTTATTACCTGAACAACGGAAAACCTTTCATGACGCAGGAATTGATTGATCAGACTGACGGAACAAATGAAACTGTCTTCATGGACCGTATTTCTTATTATGATGAAAAAGGAAAGATCATCAAAACGAAAGAACGCAGTGCTTCATTCCAGGATGATATCAATAAAGAGAAATACAAACCAGCTCCGTTACATCCCATTAAAATGGACCGGGCAATGGACGCACTGAATTCGGAAAAAGAGTTCAGTACAACATTTCAGGGTTTTGTGCATCAGGATATTTTCAGTTATCTCATTCTTGGTCCCAACGATCCGAACGGCTTTACAACTGCTCTGAGGCTGGATTACAAGGATCAGCTCATCAATATCTTATACAGTGATCCCGACAAGTACCTGGGAGCAAAAGTCAAAGTGAATTTTGAGGTGCATGATGACCGTGGTTTCGAGTTCCAGGTATATGCAGGTGGGAAATTCGCAGACTAAACTAATATGCAAAATTGATTCTTATTTCGTTTTTAATTTTGACTTTAGCTGGACATACCAGTTGCTTTGACGCTTGCTGATATCAAAAACTACCGCTTTTTTCTTATTTGATTTTTCCCAATTCGGCTTTCAGATAATCGATAATTTCGATTTCGATCGGATCACCATGCTTCAAATTGCTCAGGTATAAAGAAATCCAGTCAATTATGTGAATCAGGTAAATGCTTTTTTCAACGATCGTAGATCCCTTTGCCTGGATGATCTCTACTTTATCTGTCTTGGACCTGGTACGCTCTATTGAAATATCAAAGCGTTTCTGATTGCGCATAGTCAGGTCTCCGGTCTGAATAAACAAACATGCATAGCGGTTATCTCCTCCACCCCATCCGACTAATTCATTGTGATTCATCTCCGGGATTACATGCTGCCAGCATAATTCTTTCGAGTTTTCGTTAAATTGCTGTTTTGCGCGAATTGTGATCCCTTCGTATGCAGAACCAGCATATATCACAATCGTTCTTTTTTGAAGTTCTTTCGCTACCCGCATAGCTTCTGACTTCATGTGTACCAATTCGGAATCTATCAGGACTTTTCCGTTCGAGATTTCGTCCAGGATACTTTTTTGTCCATAACCGAGCTGCAGGAAAATATTACTTAGCTGAACCAATGAAAATGCCAGTGCTGCTCTTGGTGGATTTCCTCCCGGAACAAGAATGCACGGATAATTGTTTGTCTTACAAAACTGCTCCAAAGATCCACCGGAACAAATTCCAATAATAGTTGTCCCTCTTTGTTTTGCATCTTCCAAAGCAAATAAGGTTTCTTCCGTATTTCCGGAATAGGACGAGCCAATGACCAGACTGTGTTTATCGATAAATGCTGGCAATGCATATTCCTGAACAAACAAAACCGGAACCGGACAGTAATTCTGAACCCATTGGGAAACAATTTTCCCTCCGATACCAGAACCACCCATACCGCAAACAACAATGTTTCTTATTTCACCAGTGGGTTTCGCAATAGTTACTTTAGCTGCAATTTCCAGAGCTTCACTGATATTAGACGAAAATTCCTGAATGAGTTTTTCCATAATTCACTTTGAAGTCCGTAAATATAATAAGGCTTTTCCAACTGAAGAAGTTTTAAAAATCTTCTCCCGGAAATAAAAGTGTACTTTTATCAAAAAATTGAAAAATGAAGTCTCGTCATGCATCGGAAACATTAGCTATTACGACTAAGGTTGTTCTGCCGAACGATACCAATACACTCGGAAATTTATTCGGTGGCCAGTTGCTGGCATGGATGGACGAAATTGCCAGCGTTTCCGCTCACAGACACTCGCACAGAGTGGTTGTAACAGCCAACGTGAACAATGTCAGCTTCAACTCGCCGATCAATCACGCTTCTATTGTGACACTTGAAGCAAAAGTTTCCCGCGCTTTCAATTCATCAATGGAGGTTTTTGTGGATGTTTTTGTAGAAGATAATATTACCGGAAAACGCAACAAATCCAATGAAGCTATTTACACTTTTGTGGCTGTTGATCAGCACGGCGGACCTATTCAGGTTCCGGAACTGATTCCTGAAACGGAAGAAGAGATTGAGCGTTTTGAAGGTGCTTTGAGACGAAAGCAATTGGCTTTGATCCTGGCTAAGAAGATGAATCCGAAGGATGCTACAGAATTAAAGAAGCTGTTTGTCGATTAAGCTCAAATTTTCCGGTTTTTTAAGTACGTAATATTGCGTTTTTACGCCAGAATTTTCGCTTTGGTTGAGGTGCTCTGATTTTATCATTATCTCAGGATAATCAAGCATTTTAAAGCTTTCAAAGTAAAATTTACTCTTTCCAATTCAAGACGTAAAAACGCAATATTACGTCCGGTTTTCCTAATAATAAATCCTCGATTAACGCCCCAGCTCCTCCGCAATCTTCCCGGCATCCTGCAAATACATACACTTGAAATGCTTTTTCGGACACTCTTTATACCCAATTTTCGAACAAGGCCGACAAGACAAACCCTCAACCTCATGGATAGAATACAAACCCGGGTTTTGCGGAGCATAAGTATACATTCCGAAATCGGGAACAGTATTTCCCCAAACACTGATAACCGGTGTTTCAAAACAACTGGCAATATGCATCAGCCCGGTATCTCCTGTCAGTAATTTACTGCAAATTTTTGTCATAAAAGCTGATTGCCGGAGCGATAACTGGCCACAAAGATCGATAACCTTTTGATTTTCAAGTAGTACGGTCAGCTCAACAGCACGCTCCGAATCAGTCGGGCCTCCGAGTAAAACAATCGGTTCCTCTACTTTTTCCAGCACTTTTCCCATTAGGGAAAGCGGCATTTGTTTCGTTGCAAACTGAGCTCCCATCGCAACAGCAGTAAACTGCTTTTCTACCAGTTGGTAAGCCTTCAGGTCAACGGAATCACTTTCAGAAAGGTAAAGGTCACAGGGTTTCCGGTCGTTTTTGACACCCAGCATTTGAACCGCCTCAAAATAACGATCCACCACATGAACCTTCGGCATGTGATTAATCTTGAATGTTGTTAACAACAGTTTGGAAAAATTCTTTTTCGGAAAAGCAACAGACTTCACCTTCAGCGCTCTTTTCAGGCGTAAAGTCCGTACGTTGTGATGCAGATCGACAACATAATCATACTGCTCCTGTTTCAGCAAATCAATCACTTCATCAACAGATTTTTGAATGGTGATTATCCTGTCGATGTATGGATTTTGCTCCAAAACCGGTTTAAACGCCTGTTTGGTAATATAGTGAATCTCCGAACCCAATTGTTCCTTCAGGCAGCGCACGACCGGGGTTGTGAGCACTACGTCTCCAATTGAACTAAAACGGACAACCAGGATTTTCATAGCTCCAAAGGTATAAAAAAGAAATGTCCGCCTTCCGACAGCAATTCGGAATGGCGGACGATTTTCCTTCCCATTGTTTTTACCTTATTTTATCTTCTTCAAAAGTCCCTGAACTTCTTCCAGTTTTTTACTTTGAGCTTCAATTTCTCCTTCTTTCTTTTGAATCGCAGATTCATCGCCCTTAATTTTCTGTTCAGCTTCAGAGATCTTTTTCTTGTAACTTTCGATATCTTTTTGCAGATCTTCCTTCTCACCGTTCAATTTCTTCAACGTTTTGGTTTCCACATCAATCATTCCGTTCACACTTTCTTTGGATGCGGTCTGCCCAAATTTCTTTGCCCGGTCTTCAATCACTTTGTACTGATCGGGATAATTATCAGAATTTAAATAAACTCCTCCCAGGTCAACTGCAAAAGCTACTTTGATATTATCGGAACCACTTTCAATGATTTTCGCATATCCGTCAAAGTACTTATCTCCCATCGCTTTCATTTTAGCTTGTTTCGAAGAATATTCATCCTTTGAATTACTGTATTTTCCTCCCCAATCTTTCATTTCGGACTTCAACCCCTTCTCCACGACATCTTTGCTGGCATAAGGAATCGTTACAACAACAGCATCAACGGTTCCCTGTGAAAAACTCACCTTCTCATCAGATGTTTTCACTTCCTGACTGACTACCCGGGTAGTCAGAAATATTGCAACAACTAGTAATGTTAACTGTTTCATTTTTTAAAGTATTATAGTTTACTGTATTTTTTTAGCTGTTTTTTTGCGATCCGAAATTTGCTGATTCTGAGCTTTAATCTCTTCCTGCTTATTACTCAGCTCCGTTTGCTTTGCTTCAATGTCTTTCTGAGACTGATCAATTTTTTTCTGATAATTCTCAATGCTTTTCTTGGAACTTTCAATTGACTTCTTGATCTTTTTTTCGTCTTTTTCCATTGATTTCAATACTTTTTTATCCGCATTCACATCCACGTTGATACTTGCTGCTGCTGAAGTTGCTCCAAATTTCTTTACCTTTTCCCAGGTTGCTTTGTACTCAGCCGGATCTTCTTCACTTGTCATGAACCTTCCACCCTTATCAACTACAAAAGCAACTTTAATATCATCGACCGTTTCAATGATTTTCGCATAAACATTCACATGACTTTCTCCAAAAATCTTGTTTTTTCCCTGTAAAATCTGGTACTCGTCACCTAATACAACCATTTTTCCCTTCCAGCTCTTCAATTCGGATTTTAATTGTTTCTCCACAACAGCTTTTTTCGCAAAAGGGATATTTGCGACAATAGCATTCTTCACTCCAACAGAAAATGATACTGACTCATCGGTCATTCTGACTTCCTGCCCCAGCAATGCCGCAGAAAAGGAACAACAAAACCCAATAATTAAAACAAATACTCTCATAATGCTGACTTTTTAACTGACGCAATGTAGGGACTTTGATTCGTTTTCCAACATTTTTTATGTCTTTTTTACATCCTGTTGTTCAAAAAGAAGCTTTAACTTTACCCTGTGCAATTTCATTCAATACCAGGGCAAACAGAGATAAAATCGCATTTGATCGAGGAGGTTAAAGGTGGAAAAATCAGTCATGCTCAACTCTTTGCAGGGAAATCCGGCCATGCGGCACTTCCGTTGGCTTTGGCTTTTGTTCAATACATTTTCTGTGAAAACAAACAGGAAAACGACAGCTGTGGAAACTGTGCTTCCTGCAAAAAAATAAGCGACCTGCAACACCCCGATCTGCACTTCTCGTTCCCAACGGTTCAAACGATTTCGAAAACAACCAATCCGCTGCTTTCGCTTTGGAGAGCACAAATCCAGGAGCAACCGATTTTCGATTTGTATCACTGGACCAAAAGAATGGATGACAAGGAGCGAAAACCAGTTATCGGAACGGAAGAAAGCCTTGAAATCGTCAAAAAGCTCTCGCTGAAATCCTACGAAGGTGGTTACAAGGTCATGCTCATCTGGATGGCGGAAGAAATGAACGCAACTTGTGCCAATAAATTGCTGAAAATCCTGGAAGAACCTCCAGCTAAAACGCTGTTTTTGCTAGTGACGGATAACCCTGATAAACTTCTTGCGACCATTCTTTCTAGGACACAGATCCTGCGCATTCCATCTTACCCGATGGACATGATTCAACAAGTGGTTGAAAGAAGTGGTGTGAGCCGCCAGCTTGCTGAAAGTATTGCTGCCAGAAGCAACGGAAATCTTATCGATGCGCAACAAATCACGGGAGATCAGTCCGAAGTAAACCTCTTCCGGGAATTGTTCATTCAACTGATGCGCGTTTGTTTCAAGAAAGATGTCAACGCCATGCTGGACTGGACCGACCAGGTTTCTGTACTTTCCCGCGAAGGTCAAAAACAGTTTGTCCAGTATGCACTGCACATGGTTCGCCAAAGCATACTGAAGAATTATACACAAGATATGCTCACCCGGGTTTCTCAGGAGGAAGCTGCTTTTTTGGCCAATTTTGCGCGATTTATCTCAAACAACAACGTAGCAGACTTCATGGAAATCTTCAATAATGCGCATTACCACATCGACCGGAATGCTTTTGGGAAATTGCTTTTCACGCAGTTGTGCTTCCAGGTGATGCGCTTCATTCACCGGGCCTAAAATTCTTTTCTTCAATCCAGAAAAACCTACAGAAAGTAATTTTTTTCGAACACCACTGTCGGAATCGGGCAATTTCCAGGTCTTTTCAGACTATTCACAAATGGCTGTTGTGAAGTCAGCGGAAAAATGCAAAAAGCAACTGTTAATTTTAGTATTTTTACATCAAATTAGATTAAACTATGGGATGTTCCTCGTGTAGCAGTGGTGGCGGTTCGCCCCGGGGCTGTAAAAATAACGGAACCTGTAGTTCTGGTGGATGTAATAAACTAGGAGTATTTGATTGGTTGGGAAACATGCAGTTACCCGCCGGACAGACTCCTTACGATATACTTGAAATTCGCTTTAAAAACAGTCGTAAGACGTTTTACAGAAACGCGAAAAACCTCCCGCTTCAGGTAGGCGACGTGGTAATTGTAGAAGCAAGTCCCGGATACGATGTCGGGGTTGTTTCCGTTGTAGGTGAATTAGCCAGAATTCAGGTCAAGAAGAAAGCTTCGGGTTTGAAACCTATGGAGACGAAAAAGATTTTGCGCGTTGCAAATCAGGAAGATATCGATAAATGGATCCGCGCACGCTCCCTTGAATCAGAGGTGATGTTTCAAGCCCGGACCTTAGCCGTAAATATTGGGTTGGAAATGAAAATTTCCGATGTGGAATACCAGGGAGACCTGACCAAAGCAACGTTTTATTACACCGCAGAAGGCCGTGTGGACTTCCGGCAGCTGATCAAAGACATGGCAGATAAATTCAAGATCCGTATTGAAATGCGTCAGATCGGTTCCAGGCAGGAAGCTCAACGATTGGGTGGAATCGGTTCCTGTGGAAGAGAATTATGCTGTTCAACCTGGTTGACAGATTTTCGTTCTGTTTCCACAGCAGCGGCGCGCTACCAGCAATTATCTCTGAATCCGCAAAAATTAGCCGGGCAATGCGGAAAATTAAAATGCTGTCTGAACTACGAACTTGATATGTACCTGGAAGCAATCAGATCATTCCCGAGTACGGATGTGAAACTGCAAACCGAAAAAGGAACTGCATTTCATATTAAAACGGATGTTTTCAAGCGCCAGTTGTGGTATATGTACGAAGGAGAAGCTTCCATCGGCGTAGGTTTGGTGGCACTTTCACCGGAACGTGTACTGGACATCATCAAGGTCAACAAATCGGGGGGGAAGCCAGCAGATTTGAAAGATTTCGACGCGGCAACTCAGATCCTGCGCAAAGAACCGGATTACGATAACGTGGTAGGTCAGGATTCCCTGAACCGTTTTGACAATACGTTTAGTAAGAACAAAAAACGTCAGAAGAAAAAGTCGAAAGGAACCCGCACAGAAACTGATGGAGCTGTTGCCAATCCGAAACTGGCTCAGAAGCAAGAGAAATCTCAGCAACAAGGCCAGCCGAAGCAGGATAACAAACCGAAGCAACAAAACCAGCACAAAGTTTCCGCAGAGAATGCAGGCGGAGCAAATCCTCAGGCCCAGGCAAACCCGAATAAAAAGAAAAACAACCGTCGCAGGCCGCCACGTAAAAATAAGGGAGAAAATGAAGGCACTGAAAAATAGCTGGATCGCTGTCGGTTTGATCGTTGTTCTTTGCGCCTGTGGAGAAACACCGCTCTATAACAAGTCTTATTCGTTTAAGAACAATGCCTGGGAACAGAACGTAAAACCGGTATTTCAGGCTACGATTCCGGATACAACTCATTTTTATACCATCCAGATCACGATTCGCACAACAACGGATTATGCTTTCAATAACCTGTGGTTTTTCATTCATTCAAAAACACCTCAGGGACAAACGGGACGCGAACCTGTTGAAATGAAAATTGCCAATCCGGACGGTTCCTGGATCGGAGAAGCCTCCGGAACAATTGTAGAAAATACGGTCTATTTCAAACACCGTAAATTCCCCCAAAAAGGAAATTACACTTTCACTTTTGAGCAGGGAATTACCGAACAAAGTGCTCGCAATGTAATGGATATCAGTTTCGCAGTTATCCGGGATCCCAATCAGAAATAACGCATGGAAATCAAAGTCATCAATAAATCAGCAAATGAACTTCCGGAATATGCAACTACGGATTCCGCAGGGCTGGATATCCGTGCTTTTTTGAGTGAAACCGTCACTCTAAAACCACTGGAACACCAGTTAATTCCTACGGGATTATACCTGGAAATTCCAGGCGGATACGAGGTTCAAATCCGTCCGAGAAGCGGGTTTGCGTTTAAGCAGGGAGTCACTGTCCTGAACTCCCCCGGAACAATTGATGCGGATTATCGGGGCGAAATCGGGGTTTTGTTGATTAACTTATCAAGCAAAAATGTCATCATTGAAAACGGTGAACGTATCGCTCAAATGGTGGTAGCGCCTTTTGTACAGGCAACATTGAAACTAACGGATAAGCTTTCCGAAACAAACCGCGGAGGCGGTGGTTTTGGGAGTACAGGAGTGAAATAAAACAGATCGTAAATAACTTACGATCAAGAATATGAAATTTTGTACTATATTCAATTAAAAAAATAAAACGCTGTGAATGCTATTCAAAATCTGATCAAAGCAATTGGATTTATACCAAAGGAAAACACTTCAGGTATTTTTATAAAAAAATACTCAGGTGGATATGCTATTGAAGTAGACTTTGCAAGGGAATCTATCAACTACGGCGATAAAATTCAATCTGAAAGCAAAACCACGCAAAACTTTTCACAACCCGAAAACTTTGTTGTTTTGGAATGTGTGAATCGTTTGCTTGAAACAGGCTATAAACCTGAAAATATTGTTCTTGAACCTACTTGGAAACTCGGACATCAGGAAAAAGGAAGACTTGATATTTTGGTAAAAAAAGATAACAAGGCTGCTTATTTGATGATTGAATGTAAAACATTCGGAAAAGAATACGATAAAGAATTAAAAAATCTACACAAAGACGGAGGACAGCTTTTTTCTTATTTTCAGCAAGATAAAAATGCTGAAATCTTAATGCTATATACTTCTCAATTAAAAGGAAGTAAAATTGATTTTCAGAGCACTATCATAAAAATCGAAGAAGAATATAAAAATACTTCGAGTGTAAAAGATTTTTACGAAAAATGGGATAAACAAACCAAAAACTACGGGATTTGGGAAAACCCTCCATACAATTTCAGAGAAAAAATAGTTACAAAAAACGATTTAAAAGAACTTACTGAAGAAGAAAGCAAAAAAATATTTCACGAATTTGCCTCAATACTTCGTAAACATTCGGTTTCGGATAAACCTAATGCTTTTAACAAAATCTTCAATTTGTTTCTGGCAAAATTATACGATGAAGCAAAAGCTGATGATGAAGAATTAGAATTTCACTGGAGAGAAAACGACCATCCTGTTGATTTTCAGGTTCGTTTGGTAAATTTACACCGAGATGGATTATCAGCTTTTTTAGAAAAAGAAATTGAAGGAATAGAGAATTCCGATTTTAAAGCAAATTCTCCTGAAGAACTTCTTGAAAAAAAGAAAAAAGTCCTAAAGTTCAACAATATATTGGCTATAAAGGAAGTTTTAGATGATGCAAGTTTTGATGAAAATCACAGAGTACTAAAAGATGTTGTTAAGCTTTTGGAAAAATATCAAATTCGTTATCCGAGAAAACAACAACATTTATCGGACTTTTTTGAAAAATTATTGACCACAGGTCTAAAGCAAGAAGTCGGGCAATATTTTACGCCTCCTCCGATTACCAAATTTATAGTTCGCTCGCTTCCCGTAAAAGAAATGATTTTACAAGAAGTAAATGATAAAGTGGCTAAATTACCGGCAATAATTGATTATGCAGCCGGAAGCGGACATTTCATTACGGAAGCAATGGAAGAGTATCAAGATATTATCAATGCTATAAATGTTGATGATATTAAATTTCCGATTGCCAAAAAAGAAGTGGCATCTTGGCAAGCTGACCCTTATAATTGGGCGGCAAAATATGTATATGCCATCGAAAAAGATTATCGCTTGGTAAAAGTAGCCAAAGTGGGTTGTTATTTTTATGGAGACGGCGTAGCGCAAGTGATTCACGGAGACGGATTAGACAGTTTCAAAACTTCTAAAACATATAAAGGATTGTTGCAGGAAAATGCTAACAAACCACAGTTTTCTCTTGTGCTTTCCAATCCTCCGTATTCCGTAAACGATTGCAAAGACGATTTGGAATACATCGGTGCGCAAAACGATTTTGAACTCTATCCTTATTTGACGGATAAAAGCAAAGACATTGAATGTCTGTTTGTGGAAAGAACTAAACATTTACTCAAAGATGACGGAATTGCAGTCGTTATTTTACCGAGTTCTATCCTGAACAACACAGGAATTCAAACCAAAACAAGAGAAATCATTTTGCAGTATTTTGATATTGTAGCTGTTGTGGAATTGGGAGGAAATACCTTTATGGCAACCAATACCAATACGGTTACCTTGTTTTTGAAAAGAAGAAACAGTCAGGACACGCTAAAGCTGAAAACGTATGTTGATAAATTCTTTACGGAATTTATCGATAATTCTATTATTGAGATAGAAAAACCAGTATCAAAATATGTGAATCACGTTTGGGAAAACAGTTCGTTTGACGATTATGTTTCTCTATTAAAAAAACAGCCAAATCAAAGTATTGAACAACACGAAATTTATAAAGAATACCGTAAAAAGATAAAATCCAAAAACGAAAATGATTTTTGGAGCAAACTCCTTGAAACCGAAAAAGACAAATTGCATTATTTCCTTTTGGTGTATTTTCAACGAGACATTGTATTGGTAAAAAGCGGAGAAAAAGATGCTGAAAAACGTTTTCTCGGTTACGAATTTTCCAACCGCAGAGGAAACGAAGGAATGCACTCAATGCAAAGAGGAAAAACCATTGATGAAGCTACACAGCTTTACAATGCAAACGATGTAAATGACAAAACCAAAGCAAGCAGCTATATTTACAATGCCTTTCTTGGAAAGAAAAATCTCGAAGTTTCTGAGAACTTAAAAAACAACATTTCTTACGTTGATTTGTTGGATATGCTCACTTTTGACCGTGCAGAATTTCAGAAGGAAATAAAATTGTCGGTTAAAAAAAAAGTGAAATACGATAAGATTTGGGGAACTGACAACTTGATTTCGCTAATTGATGTTTCTATAATTCAAAAAGGCACGTCAATTACAAAGGAAAAAACTGTTGAAGGAAGTATTCCCGTTGTTGCAGGAGGAAAGGAACCTGCATATTTTCATAATGTTTCAAACAGAAATGGAAACATTATAACCATAAGTGCATCAGGTGCATATTCAGGTTTTGTAAATTATTTTGATAATCCGATTTTTGCTTCTGACTGCAATACCGTTAATTCGAAAGACGAAAATAATATTTCTACAAAACTGATTTATTTGTTTTTAAAATCAATTCAAGAAGAAATTTACGGATTGCAGCGAGGACAGGCGCAGCCACACGTTTATGCTGAAGATTTATCAACAATAAAAATCCCCCTCCCTCCCAAAGAAATCCAACAAAAAATTGTTTCTGAAACCGAAGTTATAGAAGAAAAAGAAAAGAAAGCAAAAGAGGAGGTTGAAAGTTCAAAAAACAGAATTGCAGAACTTTTTGAATCGGCTTTGTCAAAATCAGACCAAACTTTAAGGTTAAGTGATAATAATATTTTTGAAATTTCCATAGGAAAAAGAGTTTTAAAAAACGAATTTGTTCCCAACGGAAAAATTCCTGTTTACAGTGCTAATGTTATTGAGCCTTTCGGAAATATTGATGAACTGTTGATTGAAGATTTTAGCAAACCTTCAGTTTTATGGGGAATTGACGGAGACTGGATGGTAAATTATATTCCGGAAAATTATCCATTTTATCCAACTGACCATTGTGGAGTTTTGAGAGTAAAAGGCAATTCTGTAAACGAAAAATATTTAGCTTTTGTTTTGGAAAAAGAAGGAAAAACATTTGATTTTTCAAGAACAAAAAGGGCTTCTATTGATAGAATTCAAGGAATCAAAATTCCTGTTCCTCCACTCTCCACCCAGCAAAAAATCGTCTCCGAAATCGAAAAAATAGAAGCAGAAATAAAACTGTTGGAAAATGAACTTGCGGAAATTCCGAAAGAGAAAGAGGATATACTAAAAAAATACTTATAAAATTATGCAACCTCAAATTGACAGCAATAATTTCAAGATAAAGTTTGACGGACAAGCACATCAAGTGGATGCACAAGTGCTTATTAGCAGTTTGATACACACCACTACTATCATACAGGAATTAAACAAACATTTAGATTCAGGAAAAAAAATTGAAATAAAAGTCAAGGCTTTAGAGAAAGGAAGTTTTTTAATTCATCTTGAATTGCTAGAAACCACTTTAGAGTCTTTAAAAAATATTTTTACAAAAGAAAATATTATTGTAGCCTCCTCTATCATTACAGGATTAGTTGCGCTCATTGAGCTTAAAAAACACTTGAAAGGAAAATCCCCCAAAGAAATAAAGCGTAAGGATAGTACAACAATTATCATAAATGGCGACAACAATCAGCTTTCAATAGACAGTAATATTTATCAAATCTATGAAAGCGATACTGTTATTAATGATGCGCTCTCACAAAATTTTGACACCATTGACCAAGATCCTGCCATCGCTGCTTTTGAAATTACAGACGAAAAAGAAAAACCTTACGTCAGAGTGGAACGTTCCGAT
The DNA here is from genome assembly GCA_031260455.1 of Fluviicola sp. Classification (GTDB taxonomy): domain Bacteria; phylum Bacteroidota; class Bacteroidia; order Flavobacteriales_D; family Crocinitomicaceae; genus Fluviicola. The sequence continues at coordinate 16,868 of JAIRJW010000015.1, read as the reverse complement.
TTTAAAGATTTAAGTCAAAAAATAGAAATCATTGATGAAAACAAGAAAACAATCATTGAAAATACACGCCTTAACATAGTTCGCTTGTCTTTCGAAGAAGGCTTAAAATGGGATTTTTATTATCGTGGAAATAAAATTTCGGCAAAAATTACCGACCCTAATTTTCAGAAATTAATTGATAACGGTGAATCTTTTGCCAAAGGAGATATTTTGGAGGTGGAATTGCAAATAAATCAGATTTTTGACAGTTCCGTTAACACATATATAAATAAATCATATCAAGTTAATAGGATTATCCAGCATTATAATCGTGATGAACAGCAAAAAATAAAATTTGAATAGTATCCACCCTGCAAAAAATCGTTTCCGAAATAGAAAAAATTGAAATAGAAATTGCCGAATTGGAACAGAAATTAGCAGAAATTCCAAAACAGAAAAAATTAATTTTGAAAAAATATTTAGAATGAAAGTAATCGTTCCAATGGCGGGGCGTGGTAGCCGGTTAAGACCACACACATTGACAGTTCCGAAACCACTTGTTCCGGTTGGTGGAAAACCGATCGTTCACCGGTTGGTGGAAGACATCGCGGCAGTGTGTAATGAACCAATTGAAGAAATCGGGTTTGTAATCGGTGATTTCGGTGTTGAGATCGAAAACGAACTCATCATGGTAGCTGAAAAACTGGGAGCAAAGGGAAGCATTTTCTATCAGGATAAACCACTGGGTACTGCTCATGCAGTGTTATGTGCTGAAAAATTATTGGACGGGCCGGTTGTAGTGGCTTTTGCCGATACCCTTTTCCGTGCAAACTTCACCATTGATCCCTCCGCAGACGGAATTTTGTGGGTAAAACAAATCGAAGATCCGAGTGCTTTCGGTGTGGTGAAAATGAATGACAAAGGTGAAATCATTGACTTCGTTGAAAAACCCAAAGAATTCGTCTCCGACCTGGCCATGATCGGCATTTATTACTTTAAAGATGGGTTAGCTCTACGAGACGAGTTAAACTTTCTGGTAGAAAACGGTATCATAAAGAGCGGTGAATATCAGCTTCCCGATGCATTGCGCAGATTAACGGAGAAAGGAAAACGTTTCAAACCGGGTGAAGTAGATGAATGGCTGGATTGCGGAAACAAGGAAGTAACTGTAATTACCAACCAGCGTGTGCTGGAATACGATCAGGAAAAAGGCATAGATATGATAGATGATTCTGCAAAGGTTTTGAATTCGGTGATTATTCCGCCTTGCTTTGTCGGAAAGGATGTTATTATTGAAAATTCCGTTGTAGGACCTCACGTTTCTCTCGGAAAAGGTTCCATGGTTACCAACTCAATCATTAAAAACAGTATTTTACAGAATTATTCCATCATTGTGGATGCAAACATGCATAACTCCATGCTGGGATCTCACTCTAAATACAAAGGTTTGGCCCGGGATTTGAGCTTAAGCGACTATTCAATTATCAGCTAATGAGATATTTCCTCTACATCGGTGTTCTGGCTTTTTGTTTCACTTCCTGCGGAACAAAGAAAGTTGCCGCCACTTCTGAAAAGACTAATTCCCAGCAGAATATGGCCTATATCCAGGCTTTTCACAATGCTATTCGCTACAAAATAAAGGGACAAACCGACAATGCTATTCAAGCATTTGATTCCTGCCTGGCAATGCACCCCACAGATGATGCGGCAGCTTTCGGCCTGAGTCAGTGCTACCTGCAACTGGACAATAAAAGCAAAGCTGCCGAATATACGGAGCTGGCCACCAAACTGGACCCGGACAATATCTGGTATACACAGGAACTGGCCTACATGTATTACAATCAGGGTAAGTTTGCAGAATCGGAAAAATGTTTTGCTAAAATGATAAAGGCCCAGCCTTCCAATGTAGACTGGCTTTTTGCATACACCGAAATTCTGAAGCGCCTGGGTCGTCAGAACGATGCCATTAATTCGCTCACCAAAATGGAAGACCAGCTGGGGGTGTTACCCGATTTGTCAATCCAGAAATTCGAGCTGTATCTTTCACTGAAACAGGATGAAAAAGGGCTTTCCGAAATCCAAAAAGCACGTGAGGTGTACCCGGATGACCTGAGCCTGATCGGAACCTTGGTGGATTATTATTTTTCCAAACACGAGATTTCCAAAGCACAATCCATGTTGGTGGAACTGGTGAAAAACGATCCGACAAATGCCCGCGCAAACCTGGCTTTGGGAGACTTGTACTACCGCCAGATGAACAAGCCGGAAGCTTACACGTATTTCAAGGCAGCGTTCCAGGGAACGGATATCGACCTGGACACTAAAATGTCGCTGATCCTGGAAATATATGAAAAACAGGTTGTGGTTGACAAAGAACTGTTAGAGCTGGCAGATTTGCTGATCCGGAATTATCCGGATAATGCCAAAGGCTATTCCGTCAAAGGAGATTTGCTGTTGCGAAACGGTGAAAAAGAAGCAGCATTGGATGTTTATAAAAAGGCTTTGAAATTTGAAGAAAACAAATTCCCGATCTGGGACCAGGTACTCATCCTGGAATACGAATTATTAAAATTCGACGACCTGTACAAAGATGCACGCGCATGCAGCGCCTTGTTCCCGACCATTTCCAATGTCCAGCTAATGTATACAATTGCATGCGTTCAGCTGGATCGTTTCCAGGAAGCAGTAGATGCTGCAGATACCGGAAAAGAATTGGTTGTAAATGATCCGGCATTAGAATCGGAGTTTTACGCTCAAAAAGGAGATGCGCTCTTCGGCCTGAAGAAATTCCAGGAAGGAGCTGAGGCTTATGACAAGGCCCTGGCTATTTCCCCGGATAATTTACTGACCAAAAACAACTACGCTATGCGCCTGGCCCTTTCGAATACCGATTTGACAAAGGCAGAAAAACTGATCAATGAAGCTCTTGAAATCAAACCAAACGAAGCTCCCTATCATGATACCAAGGGATTAGTGCTCTTCAGACAGGGAAAATTCAAGCAATCGCTGGAACAGTTTACAATCGCAGATGAGCTGGAAAAAGAAAACAAAAACTATGTGGAACACATGGGAGATGCTTTCTTCAAACTTGGCGACACTGAAAAAGCACAGGAATTATGGAAAAAAGCACTTTCTCTCGGTTCAAAAAATAAATCATTAAGTAAAAAAATTCAATCAAAAACGTATGTCGATCCGGAATATTAAATGGTCAGGCATTGCTCTGTTACTTCTTGTTTCATGTGCAAGAAGGCCTTTAGCGGAAAAACCTGTAAAGGTTGAAAAGCGAAAAACCACCGAGTTGATCCAGGTAATGGACAGCCTTTCCAGCCTCCGGCCAAATTCGTTTTATACTAAAATCAAATGTCATTTTTCCGACACCAATCGCCGGATCAGCTTCAAAGCATCCATCCGTTCCATCAAAGACAGCATCATAAACCCAATAATTACTTACGCGGGAATTCCGATTGTAAATTCACTCATCCGGCACGATTCTTTATTTATTTCAAACCGAAAAGATAAATGTGCAATCCGCACAAACATGAGTTATATCAAAGAATCTTTCGGCGTTGACTTCGACTACCGGAATATTGAAGAATTACTGCTGGGATTGCCAATTGCATACGATACGACACAAAAGTATTTCCAAATCAATGATCCTTATAACTATATTATTTCATCCCACAGAAAACGGATCATCAAAAAGGAAAATAAGAGTAAACACGATAAGGACAAAGACAATAATAACCCGAAAAAAGATAAAAACGATAACGAAGAAGGGGATAATATTATGATCCGTTACTTCATTCATCCTTCGTTGAAAAGCATTAGTCGCGTGATTATCGACAGCCCGGAAGATACAACACATATTTCTGTCAATTATCTCAGCCGCGATACGGTAAATACCTACCTGCTTCCCAAAGAAGTGGTGATCGACATTGTAACCGCGCGCAATCACATTGTTTTAACCATGGATTATGATAAAACTGAAATAAATATTCCCCAGGAAATTTACTTTGTAATACCGGAAAATTATGATATCTGCGGTTCTGAAAAATAGTTTGCTTGTCCTCCTGCTGACTGTCACAGGGATCGCCTGGTCTCAGAAAAAAAGTGATCAGTTGCAGGCTGAGCAAAACAAGCTGGAGAAAAAACTTTCCACTACCAAATCCTTGCTTGACAAGGTAAAAAAAGGAACTGAAATTTCTCTGAATGAACTGAAACTGATCGAAAATCAGGTCAAAAACCGCGAATTGCTTGTGCGCAACTTCGACAACCAGATTCGCAGTGCCGAATTGACCATTTCTTCCAAGGGGGAACAAATCAAGGAACTTCAAAAACGCTTGGTACAACTGAAAGAGCAGTACAAAAAACTACTGATCTATGCTTACAAGCACCGCAGTAAATCTGCCAAAATGATGTACATTTTTTCTTCTTCAAACTACTTCGAAGCCGTGAAGCGCACCTCTTATTTGAAGCGCCTTTCCGAAATCCAGCAAAAACAGTTCAAGGTCATTCTGCAAAATGAAAAAACGATTCACAAGGAAATCAAGGACATTCGTGCGGAAAAAGAGCACAAAAAGACTTTGCTACAGGAAAAAATCATCGAAAAACAACAAATCGAAAAAGATAAATCGAGTAAGCAGCAGGCTTTGGATGAACTGCGTAAAGACGAAAGTTCCCTGATGGCTGAGCTGAAGGAACAGGAACGTCAGAAAGCCGAACTGAAACGCAGAATCAAACTGGCCATCGAGAAAGAAATTGCCGAAGCCGAAACAAAAGCTAAAAAAGAAGCGGAGAAAAAATCCGCGCTGGCTGCAAAAAGTTCTCCTTCCACGGCATCTTCACCGAAAACAAGTACCAACACTGCTGCTCCGGCAAAAGAAGCTGTTTTTACGGATACGAAGGAAAACATTGCCTTGGGGAAAAACTTTGAATCGAACAGGGGAAAACTTCCGTGGCCAGTTGCCAAAGGCTCCATCACGGAGAACTATGGTAAAAATGCCCACCCGACACTTCCGAACGTGTATACAAACAATAACGGAATTGACATCGGTACGCCCAAAAACTCACAGGTAAGAGCCGTTTTTGATGGTGAAGTAACAAGTGTGCTCAATATTCCCGGTGCCGGAAAAGTAATCATTATTAAACACGGAGCATACCGGACGGTTTACAGCAACTTGCAGGAAGCATACGTTTCCGTGGGAGATAAAGTTGATTCAAAACAAGCAATCGGCTCCTTGCTGTCAGACGACGAAGGAAACCTGTCAACTGCCCATTTTGAGATTCACCAGGTAGTTGACGGAACGGTTCAGCGGATCAACCCGACTCTATGGCTGTCACAATAATCCTCTCCTTGAGAAGCTTTCAGAGATGTTTAGAATTTTCACGCCAAATTCTAAACGAGTGAAAATAATCACATGTGTTACTGAAAAACTGCCAAATTTACTTTCTCCCCGCTTCCGCTTTAAGACGCTCAACCTCGGCTTCCAGTATTTTTATATATTTCTCCATGTAATTATCCGCGTGGAAATGCATGTTCTCGGCTTTTGCATTCGCACCGATGCTCTGAACGACATTTCCATGGTTGGAAATATTAAACAGTTGTGACGTGTCAAAATGGAGGATTTGAGATACATCGACCCCGATAATTTCGGCAATTCTGTAAATTCGAGAAATTGACAGATCAACTTCATCCCGTTCGATCTTGCCGTAACCGCTCAAACTCAAATCCAGTTCAGCCGCCATGTGCTCACGAGTGATTTTTTTCAGCTCACGGAGCTTCTTTATATTTTCCCCTATTTTGACAGTCTCCATTTAAATCTCTATTAGATACCGCTAAAGTAGCAAAATAATTTCAATAGTGGTAAAATAACACTTTTAAGGTGCGGAATTGTATCAACTATTCCGTTATTTAACAACGGCTAATCAGATCATTATGGAAATGATAAAAAATGAAACTTACTATGCTGTGTGAAAAAATGATAAAGTTGCGGCAGACACTCATTCTTAACCAACTGACCCGTGTTCTTTCAGGTTCTCCCTGTCTGCCTTTCAGGAACCATTATTCCGGGTTATAAAACCGTCCAGAAATCTGAATTTTAAACAATTACTTATATGAAAAAAGCTTTATTTTTCGCAGGCATATTCCTGAATCATCTTCATGGGTATGCACAAAAAATCTATTCAAATGAAGAATGGACAACGCACACAGGCAACGTCAGCCAGATAACCCGGAAAGCAACGGCCAGATCGGGCAGTAATATCATCACTGTTTCCAATACACTCAATGCCAGCGGTAATGCGGATGTTTTGGTAAGCAAGTATGATGCAACCGGTGCAATATTGTGGCAGAAAACGTTTGACGGCCCGGCAGGAAAAGATGACTATGGCGTTCAGCTAACCGTGAATAACACCACGGGCGATATTTATATCGCAGCAGTTATCGGTGTTGCGGACAATACGGATACCGATTTCGGAATACTTAGGTACGACGCATCCGGAAACCTTCAATGGTCTGCAACATGGGATGCAAATAACGGTTACGATGCACCGACGGATATCGAACTGGACGGTTCGGGAAACATATACGTGACTGGCGGAGCACAGGCACTCAACGGCCTCCCCGACTTTGCCGTTCTTAAATATTCCGCAGCGGGAAATCTCTTATGGCAAAACGGATATGATTACGCGGGACTCCAGGATATGGCTGCAATGCTGACCGTTTTCCCGGCTTATATCCAGGTCAGCGGCATTTCGGCATCTTCGTTGTACACTATTGACAATGCAACCATTAAACTCAAACTCACAGACGGAAGCTTCATCAATGATGCAAGAGTTCCGATACCCGGCGCAGGCCTGGATATGCCGACAGGCATTGTTTCAGATGCGGGCAATAACCTGTATATCACAGGTAGAATACATAACGGCACAAACACAGACATACAGGTCTATAAAATAAACCAGGACTTCTCCATTGGCTGGATAAAAACCTTTGACAGCGGCTTCGACGATCTCTCCAGCGGAATCGGGGTGGATGGAAACGGTAATGTCTATGTATGCGGGTCGGGATCCGGTGCAAACGGTATCAAAGCTTACACAACAATCAAGTACAATCCGGGCGGTGTTCAGCAATGGGTAAAGAATTACCGGGCTGAGGGAAACAATGATGCAATTGCCTCAGGTATTCATGTTGAACCGGACGGAAAAATATTCGTTACAGGAACCGTTGCCGACGGATCAAATGCCTGGTTTACAACCGTTCTCTACAACCCGGACGGGGATATTGAAACCGTTATCCAGAGCAGGAACCAAACTGGGTACGCACTTGAACCCCAAATCATCAAAAGCGGATCCGATATTTACCTGACCGGAATCCGCAACACCTCCGGGAGCAGATCACTGACCTCCATCAAGTATTCCCTTTCGGAACGCCCGCTGGCTGTTGTTACCAGAGATGGTGTTCCGGCTCATATCGCAAATGAAATCGTGGTGCGTTTTGGCCGCCATGCGGTTCTTCCCGCTGCCATCAACAGGAAGGAAACAACTTTCGGGGAGCTTTCCCAATTTGTTACACCGGCAACCATTGATTCTCTTGAAGCGGCCTACCCCGCAATAAACTGGAGCCGTGCCCAAACGTATAAGATATTCCTGCGCATGACCATGGCGGATTCCGTTTCCATTTCAAGAAACGGCCACACAGTGGAAGTACAACCTTTCTGGGCAACGCTCCTGATAAATACGGGACCTTATGACGAAGTGGAGGTCATAGACAGCATTCACCACAGAGGGTTCCCGCTCATTCAATACGTCCAGGCCAATGGAATATTCAAAACCCAGACGGATGATCCCGGTTTCCCGCTACAAGAATCCCTGGTAAGCACCGCTCACCCCGAAGCACATATCAATATAAATCCCGCGTGGAGCAAGGAAACGGGAAACCCGGACATCAAGGTTGGCGTTTACGATACGGGTGTGCGCTGGTCCCATGAAGATTTGGGAAGCGGTTTCGGATGCACGGATTGCGTAGTCAAAGGCGGATGGGACTACGAGACAAACGCGAGCCTTCTCAACACCTCCAATAACGGAGACCCCGCAGGACACGGAACACAGGTTGCCGGGATTATCGGTGCCCTGCGCAATAACAATCTGGGTGTTGCGGGAATCGCAGGCGGTGATATGGACATGAACAAAAAAGGTGTATCCATCCATGGCTTTCGGGCAATAGGCCTTGGTTTATCCCTGACGGAATTGTGCAATGCCCTCGTGGAAGGAACACTGAGCACCACAACCGGGTACGGGTATGGCATGCACATCATGAACAACAGCTGGAAAAGAACCGTTCCATACAATTCGGAAGTGCCGCTGGGAGCCACACAGAACCTCTTTGAAGATACTCAGCGCGAAATTTTTAGAAACCAGACTGTCTTTGTTGCCAGCCGGGGAAATCAACAGGATTCGACATACTATTTCCCCTCTTACGCCAAGCAGGAGTATTGGGTACTCAATGTGGGTGGGAGCAACACAGCCGGAAAAAGACACGGAAATTCAGGAACAGGAGGCGATCTTGATTTTATCGCCCCTCATTCGGACAGCCTGGTGTACAGCACCAGCGGCACGGCGGATAATGCCTATTCCCATTTCAGCGGCACATCGGCAGCGGCGGCGCACGCCAGCGGCGTGGCAGCCCTGATGCTGAGCTACATTAACAACCAGCCCGGCCTGCCGAATAACCTGGCACCGGATGATGTGGAATTCCTGATGCAACGCTATGTCAGAGATATAATTCCCGTCGCAAGCAATGATGGTTATGCAGTGGGGTATGACAATCTATCCGGCTGGGGACTGCTGGATGCGGGAAATATCATGGAGCACATTAATCGGGATGAATACATCGTTAAGCATTATATCAAAGATACCATCTATCAGCCCATCGGGGAAGTTCTGACGGGAACCACGCATTTCCAGGATGAAAACATGCCTTATTCCACTTATATGGCGGAAGTATATACCACCCCTTATTACTTTGATAACAACCTGTATCCGGGCGACCAGATTATTGATTACTGGGGGCTGAACAGTTACTCCACCTGCCTTGCACAACAGTTTTGGGGGCCGTTTACACCTGCGTATATCAATAACGAAAGAGGGGTGGCTTTTTACAGCGTGACTCATGACTTGTCGGTTCCGCGCGGCAGCGTTGTTCACCTGATTATGGACACCTACGGCAATCCGCTGGATTACTGGTATCCGGTAGCACCGGGAGACCCGATCCGCATCGGGTTTACGCTTCATATCAAATCGGACTATGCGGGTATGGAGGAAAACCCGGACGAGCTGTTTTCTTTAAGCTGCTACCCGAACCCGACAAATGACCGGCTTCATATCCGTTTTGAAACCAAAGAGCATTCGGACGGGTATCTGACTGTCTATGATGTCAACGGCCGCCTGGTGCATTCGCGCGAGCTGGCTTCCTTACCGGAAGGAAAGCATGAGCTGGATCTTGATGCATCCGTTTGGACGGACGGAATTTATTTTGTAACATTGAATGTCAATAACATTACTGCTCATGCCAAGGTCATTAAACACTAAATTAGTTTTATTTTCATTGCTTGCATGGATAGCTGTGGGGTGTAAAAAAGATACCCCACAGCCTTCCGGCGGCAGCAACCCGCCCAACCAGGAAGAATGCCACGACTATGTTTTCAACGGAGGCGAGGTTTTCGATACCTATATCACAACAGGCGTGCAGTATGCGCGCCCCTTCTTCAACCCCAACAACGGGGATGAGTTTGTGTATGTCCGGTCGGGAACCGGAACTTATACGGAGCTTGTCAAACGCAAAATCAGTACCGGACAGGAAACGATCCTGTGTAATTCGCTGATGATCCCAAGCCAGCCGCAATGGGGTAAGCAGGGATGGATTGTGTTTAGCACACTGAGTCTTACCACCTGGAAAATATATGAAGACGGCACCGGTTTAAGCCAAATATCTCCCTCAGGAGTTGAATGCTACGATCCCATTATTTCAGAAAGCGGGGATAAATTCTTCGGTGGGGGAATCCCTTTTACCGTTTACGGTTATGCACCAGCAGTTTTCGGACTGAATGGAGCTGTCGTAGATTCCATTCTCTGCCAACATGGAAGTATTTCATTGGGTAGGCTTGCTGCCGGAGAACAGGATTTTAAAAACGGATATTATCATTTCTATGACAGCTCCGAACCTGTTGAAAATTTCGGTTATTGCAAATTAAACAATAACCAGTCCGTTGATAAGCTGACCAGTTTCAGTATGAATGACGGGGAGGATGTAGGAGCATGCAGAAACAACGAAAATCTGTACTATGCACTCTATAAAAACGGACTTTATCGGTTGAATTTAGTTTCCCGGCAAGTCGATAAGATCATGGAGTGCTGCCAGTCCCGTTTCATCATGTCTTTGAGCATGTCTCCGGATGGAAAAAGCATTATTTTCGAGCGTGTACGAGGGCATCAGACCACGCCCGGAGGAATGGTCATCGACGAACAATCAGAGATCTTCCTTTACAATCTCATCACTAAGAAAGAAACCAAGATTCTCTGGGAGGAATAGCCGGATGAAAGAGAGATCTGAATAACATTACTGCTCATGCCAAGGTCATTAAACATTAAACTGGTTTTATTTTCATTGCTTGCATGGATAGCTGTGGGGTGTAAAAAAAGCACGCCGCAGCCTTCCGGCGGCAGCAACCCGCCCAACCAGGAAGAATGCCTCGACTATGTTTTCAATGGCGGAGAGGTTTTCGATACCTATATCACAACAGGCGTGCAGTATGCACGCCCCTTCTTCAACCCCAACAACGGGGATGAATTCGTATATGTCCGCTCGGGAACCGGAACTTATACGGAGCTGGTTAAACGCAAAATCAGTACAGGACAGGAAACAATCCTGTGTAACTCGCTGATGATTCCAAGCCAGCCGCAATGGAGCAAGCAGGGATGGATTCTTTTCAGTGCCATCAATAACGCCATTTGGAAAGTGCGTGAGGATGGTTCTCAACTGACGCAAATTATTGCTGGCGGGGCAAGCAATTTTACTCCTGTTTTGAACTATGATGGAGACAAGTTTATTGGGAATAAAATTTTTGACTTAGACGGGGCAATCATCGATTCTATTCAAGATCAGTATGGAAGTATCTCCATCGGTTATGTTGTTTCAGGTAACCAGGATTTCAAAAACGGTTACTACAGATACTATGACGGTTCAGAACCGGTTCAGAATTTCGGTTACTGCAAATTAAACAATAACCAGTCCATTGATAAACTGACCAGCTTCAGTATGAATGGCGGAGAAGCTGTAGCAGCGTGTAGAAACAACGAGAATCTGTACTATGCGCGCTATATGAACGGGCTTTATCAGGTGAATATAGCTTCCCGGCAGGAGGAGAAGATCATGGAGTGCTGCCAGTCCCGGTACGTTGTGTCGTTGAGCATGTCTCCGAATGGAAAAAACATTATTTTCGAGCGTGTCCGCGGGCATCAGACCACGCCCGGAGGAATGGTGATCGATGAACAATCAGAAATATTCCTCTACAATCTCATCACTAAGAAAGAAACCAAGATTCTTTGGGAGGAGTAAACAAGGTGAAGGAAAGCATTACGAAGTGTACTTATCAAAACTACCAAACACATCCTATTTTAGCTCCTCTTATCTTTAAGCCAGAACCGTACGGATTGTTTCTTCGAAATGTTCAACCGGCTGCGCGCCTGAAATGGCATATTTCCGGTCGAAGACAAAAAACGGAACTCCACGAACTCCGATCTGCTGTGCCTCAGCAATATCGCTCCGAACTGCTTGTGCAAAGAGTTCTTCATTTTCCAACACTTCTTTCACATCCAGGGCATTTAATCCCGCACTGACAGATAATTCCACCAGAGTATCCGGATCATTCAGATCTCTTCCATCTGTAAAATACGCTTTGAAAAAGGTTTCCTCCATGGTATCTCCGAGGCCTTTGGTTTTTGCCAGTTGAATCAAACGATGTGCATCAAAAGAATTGGAAATAATCGCCTTTTCAAAATGATAATCCAAACCCGCCTCAGCTGCTCTTTCCACAACTCCCACATGCATTTGTTTCGAAGCTTCAACGGTCATTCCCTTGCGTTCAGCAAGGTATTCATATACGTTTTTACCCGGTTGCGGAACAATTTCCGGATCCAGCTGGAAGCTTTTCCATTCAATTTTGACTTCTTCTTCGGGAAATGCTTTCAAAGCTACTTCCAGGTGTCTTTTTCCGATATAACAAAACGGACACATGATATCCGACCAAATTTCAATTTTCATGCAACAAAGTTACATCAATTTACCCTGGTAAATACAAACTTAACAATTGTTGTGTCAGTTCCTCCGGGGAAATCAGGTTTATCGGATGCTGCCAGCCACTCACTTCACGATAGGCGGAACTGGAGAGTTGTTTCTGAATTTTTTTCGTTTCTTCTTCCGACACCATGGCATCTCCAGAGCCTCGCAGCAGTTGAACCGGAGCCTGAATCTTCGAAAAATCCGTCGCTGTCAAAACCGGCTCGTTTCCCATTTCCAGCATCATCCCCACCGTTCTTTCAAGCACTTTTTTCCACTCGTGTTCCCCATGCAGGGATTTCAGATATGCCGCAAAGGCCGGAACTTTTTCTTCAATTTTTTCCGCGTTGAGCATTTTCGTTTCTTTTTCCGCACTTTCGGGTGTCCAGTCGAATTTTGTTCCCAGAGTCACCAACTGTTCCCAGGAACCTGGGCACATACTTTCCAATTTCAGCGCCACGAAACCACCCATGCTATATGCGAAAATCAATGGTTTTTCGATTTGATTTTCCCGCATAAAATCATACAGGTTACGCGCAAACAATTCAATTGAATATTTTACATCGGAACCGGATTTTGATCCGTGTCCGTCAAAATCAAATACATGAACCGTAAAATGTGCCCCCAATAGTCTGGCAAGCTCTCCGAACTGGACCTTTGAACCCAAAGCCCCGTGAAGAATAATCACCTTCTTCATAAAACGAATATAAAAAAGAAATCCGCTCCAAAAACGGGCGGATTTTCAATTATAAATCAGTCACTTTCATTCAACTTCCACGTGCATATAGCTTTCCACGCCCGGGCAAGAACACACCAGATTTCTATCTCCATACGCATTGTCTACACGACGAACCGGAACCCAGTATTTCCATTCTTTCAGGTAAGCAACCGGGTAAGCTGCTTCCTGCGGAGAATATGGATAATTCCAGTCTCTGTTGATAATACAGTCGGCAGTGTGCGGAGCGTTTTTCAACAGGTTGTTTTCTCTGTCAGCATGGCCGTTTTCAATTTCCCTGATCTCTGAACGAATCCTGATCATCGCCTCGATGAAACGGTCCAGTTCTTCCTTGTCTTCAGATTCCGTCGGCTCTACCATCAAAGTACCTGCAACCGGGAAGGAAACAGTTGGTGCGTGGAATCCGAAGTCAATCAGACGCTTCGCCATATCTGCTACTTCCACATCTGCTGTTTTCTTGAATTCGCGGCAATCCAGAATCATCTCGTGAGCTACTGTTCCGTTTTTACCGGTGTATAATACGTCGTAATGTCCTTTCAGTTTTGCTGCAATGTAGTTGGCATTCAGAATTGCTGCTTCCGTAGATTGGCGCAATCCTTCCGCTCCCAGCATTTTGATATATCCGTAAGAGATCAATAAAATCAAAGCACTTCCGTAAGGTGCTGCAGAAACCGCGTGAATCGGCATTGAACCTCCTGCAGCTACCACCGGGTTGCCTGGTAAGAACGGAGCCAAATGCGCCGCCACTCCGATTGGTCCCACTCCAGGCCCGCCGCCGCCGTGAGGAATTGCAAATGTTTTGTGTAAGTTCAGGTGGCAAACATCTGCACCGATATTCCCCGGATTGGTTAACCCGACCTGTGCATTCATGTTTGCACCATCCATGTATACTTGTCCACCGTTTTCGTGGATGATTGACGTAATTTCGCGGATTCCTTCTTCGTAAACTCCATGAGTAGAAGGATAAGTTACCATCAGACCAGCCAGCTCGTTTCCGATTTGGTTTGCAACGGTTCTCAATTCGCCGATGTTGATGTTTCCATTTTCGTCACAACCCGTTACAACCACCTCCATTCCGGCCATTACTGCTGAGGCTGGGTTGGTTCCGTGTGCAGAAGAAGGGATGATCATTTTCGTACGTTGCTTATCACCTCTGCTTTCGTGGTATGCTTTAATCACCATCAAACCCGCATATTCTCCTTGTGCTCCGGAGTTTGGTTGCAAAGACATGGCTGCAAACCCGGTTGATTCACACAAATCTTTCTCCAATTGGCGGAACATTGCGTGGTAACCTGCTGCCTGCTCAACCGGAGCAAACGGGTGCAGATTTGCAAACTGAGGATTTGTAATCGGAATCAGCTCGGAAGCTGCATTCAGTTTCATGGTACAAGATCCCAGCGGAATCATGGAATGAACCAACGAAAGATCCTTGTTTTCCAAACGCTTCAGGTAGCGCATCATTTTAGATTCCGAATGATATTTATTGAATATCGGGTGGGAGAATACCGCATCCGTTCTTAATTGCCCGTTGTTGATTGAAGCCATTTCGGAAGCTGTATTCGCTCCGAAAATACCGAGTATTGTTGCAACATCTTCTTTCGTATGAGGCTCTCCGAAGCTGATCGTCAGCTCAGACTCATTAATGATACGGAAATTCATTCCTTTCGCTTCAGCAGCAGCTTTAATTTTTGCTGCATCTACTCCCTTCACCCAAATGGTGTCGAAGAATGAATCGGAGCCTAAGTGAATTCCTGCAGCTTTCAGTCCTGCAGCTGTTGCAGACGCCAGTCCGTTTACGTGTTCAGCAATTTCCTTCATTCCTGCCGGACCGTGATAAACGGCATACATGGAAGCCATCACCGCCAGCAAAGCCTGAGCCGTACAGATATTGGAAGTTGCTTTATCGCGTTTGATATGCTGTTCGCGTGTTTGCAAAGCCATACGCAAAGCCATATTACCGTCTGCATCTTTGGAAACCCCAATGATGCGCCCCGGCATGGTGCGCTTGTATTCATCTTTTGCTGCGAAAAATGCTGCGTGCGGACCTCCATAACCCATCGGAACACCGAAGCGCTGGGAAGAACCAAATACCACATCCGCTCCCAGAGATCCGGGAGACTTTAGTAATACCAGTGACAAAATGTCTGCCGCAACTGCAACGCGCAATCCCTGATTTCTGGAAATAAATCCGGCAACATCCGTAATGTTTCCCTGCGCATCCGGATATTGAATAATTGCTCCGAAGTAAGTTCCGTCATTGGTGAATGTCGTTTCATCCCCTTCAACCAGCTCGATTCCCAGGTTCAGGGCACGCCCCAAAACCACATCTTTTGTTTGAGGAAAGGCATTTTTTAAAATGAAAAATTTGTTCACTCCGTCTTTTGTTTCCTGGCGCGAACGGGAATTCCAGAACATAATCATCGCCTCAGAAGCGGCTGTTCCTTCATCCAGTAAGGATGCGTTTGCGATTTCCATTCCTGTCAGTTCCATCACCATGGTCTGAAAATTCAGCAATGCCTCCAGGCGCCCCTGGGAGATTTCCGCCTGATAAGGTGTATAAGCGGTATACCATCCCGGATTCTCCAGAACGTTACGTAAAATCACGGAAGGAACGATCGTTTCGTTATATCCCAACCCGATAAATGATTTATAAATTTTATTCCGGGCACCAAGTGCCGTAATATGTTGCAGATATTCCTGCTCACTCAACGCAGCATCGATCTTCAACTCTCCGGATAAACGAATGTGTGAAGGAATGGTTTTATCTATTAATTCCTGAATTGATTTAACTCCGATTGCAGCCAGCATTTCAGATTTCTCAGCTGAATCAGGTCCGATGTGACGGGATGAAAATGCACTCATAAAATTCTCCTAAATTTTTTGAAACTCACCACTACCAGTAAGCTGGTGCAAAGATAGCGAATTTTAATGGCTTGTTATTTCGATTTAGCGGGAATATTTATTAAGCCGGAAGGAGATTCCATGAAGTGTTCAGGAATCGGATTAAATCGCAATATCCTGTTGAATTTCAATTAAACCGGTTTATTTCTTAGTTAATTCCCGAAGAAAGTTTATCTGGTCTTTCAACTCGGTTATTAACTTATCATAGATTTCCTTTTCGGAATTTGAAGCATTCATTTGAATGGTTGCTTGAGTGGCTGCATTTCCTCCCTGTTGATGGAAATTTTGCAGAATATAAACATCATCCTCATCAAGAAGAGTTACAAAACTGACTTGTAAAATATCAGCTATTTCTTTCAACCTTTTTACTGTTGCTTTTTCGGGATCTTTCTCAATATTTGAATATGTTTGTTGTGTTATACCGAGCTTTGTAGCCACATATTCCTGACTATATTCCAAATTCTCGCGAATAATCCGGATGTTATCTGCCAGTGACGTTTTTTTACCCATTCCTATTATTTTTTACACAAAACTACAAATGACATTTGTAAATTACAAATTTGATCTGTTTTACCGATTTTATTTTTTAACGACGTTTGTCTGAATTTAATAATAAAAAAACTATGAGAAAACTTTTATTTTTTGCAGCCTGCGGCTTGTCCTTCGGGCTGACTGCTCAAAGCCCGGGTGTGTCATCCATCCTCCGGCCATCAAGATCCAGTGGTTACATCTATTGGGAAGAAGTATCCGGAGTGAACTTTAAAGTCAACGTGTACCGCTTGCAAAACGGCCGCTATCAGTTGATTTCTTCCGATGGAACGAAAAACCATTACTTCCGGTTTAACAGCGCACAGCTGCTGTCTTCCGATTTATTTTACACCATTGCAGTGTATGATCCAACGGGTACTTTGGTGAGTG
>JAIRJW010000067.1 GCA_031260455.1 Fluviicola sp. | reverse complement strand
TGTTTTTGATATAGCCCGCAATTTGCTTTTATTTTCCAAAAAACCAGTAAATCCGGACTTTCCTCATAATTTTATGAATTTATAATCCAGCTTCAAGCATTTTTGGGATTTTTTCGCTTCATCACCAAAGCCGTAATCACCGCAAACAAAACTCCCATCGGAAGAATTTCCATATATGTTACCGCAGCATTGAAAAACGGATTCTGGTAACTGATCATAAACTCGTTCATCTCTTTGGTTTGTTTTGCAATTTCCGAAGCGCTTGCCCCACTTGCAACCAGGTCATTGTGTATGCTATTTACGTAATAATCCATAAAATCTGTCCCCACACCAAAGAAATAAATCAGCCAGGTAAGCACATAAATAGTCGATCCAACCAAAGCGATCAGTAAACCAACCTTCAATGCTTTTCCAAAACTAATGATCCCTCCGTTGTATTTATTACGGTAATTTTTCACTCCAACTACCAGGAAAATATTCGCAATAATCATTGAAACATAGCCGAATACCATCCCAACAGTCATATGCTGGTTATCTGGCAGCGCAGTCATCGCAATCAATATCCAAATTACCGAAATCAACCCGGAAACAGTCCCGTAAACCAATATATTTCTCTTCATCTTTTTTGTTTTAAAATTTCAGCAAACGTGTTGCTTATACTTTTCCCATATTTAATGCTGGCACTCATCAAAGCTCTTCGCATTTTTTATTTGCTCATTATTTCTTCTTTTTGAGCTAAAAAATTCACTTTCCAATTTCGGTTCTTACATATTTTTCGAAATAAGACAGCTTTTCTTGCACATTGATATTTGTTACTTCGTAATCTTTATTCTGCGATACAAAATATAAATGAGCCCACGTCCCTGTTGGCAATTTATTCTCTTCAGAATCTCCCGTAAGCTCAATGTTGTTCCGCATAGCTTCATGAAAGTCATTAAAATACTCTTTGTTTTGTTCGTTTTTATGAACAGAAATCGCAAGAGTTGTATCCCGAAAGTCATATTTGTGAACAACAGCTTTTAAAAGGTTTGGGTCTTCCGTTTCGAACAGGTCAAAAGCAATATCTCCACCTCCGGTACGAATGAATTTCATTTTCTCATAATAAGGAGATTTGATTACCGTATCTTTTTTTCCCTGATTTCCACATGCAAAAAAAAGAAACGTCAATCCAAGGCAGATTAATCCGTTGATAATTAATTTACTTCGTTTCATTTTACAATATTTTAGTTTACACTCTGTTGTTTTGTAATATCGTCTTTAGTGCTGTAAAAAATAATTTGCCTTTTTACATTCGCGTTACAATGTTAGCTTAAAAGTTGACTGTTTTACAAGTTTTCCCGATTTTTTTTTTTTACGCAGATATCTAATGAAATCACCTTCCATTGTAAAAGCCTGCTATTTTAAATTACGATGTAATATCTCTTTTATAAAAATCACCCGCTTCACTATGTAACTCAAATTGCTACTTTATATCTATCTTTACCTTTCGCGAAAAATCCTGAACAAACATTTGAAAAACAATGCTTTAAAAATCATTTTCTGCTCGTACGCATTGCTTTTACCTTCTTAACGGATGCATTGTTTAAAAATTGCTGATATTCCACTGTTTCCATCCCGTAAAGCGCCATTTTCCCGTTCGAATCATGATGTACTCCAAACCCGTATGTTTTCGTTAATGGCGAAGCTCTGAAACAAGCCTGTCCTTTAGAGAAAAATTGCTTTCTCGCCTTTTCCTGTTCAGCTTCTGCCAAATCGTTCCGAGTGGCAAATACCTGGAAAAGGATTTCATCTGAAGTGTATTTATAGGGATTTTTCGAAAGCAATTCATACTGTATTTCCGCAACACTTTTCTGATCCTTTTTTGACGGGGGAACCGTTCCAGCGACAGCTTTGGTGTCTTCCGCCACTTCGATGAATGTATCCCGGTAATTCGTTGTATGTATTTTATCCTGCATTCCGTTTCAAATAAAAAAACGGAGACAGAACTCCGTTTTATTTTAATAATACCCTATTGAAAAGAAGCCTTTTCAGGTTTAAGTTATTTTCCTGCACGCTTACGATCCGTTTCCTTCAGCAAAACCTTACGGATTCTCAGGTTCTGAGGAGTTACTTCAACGTATTCATCACCTTGAATATACTCTAAACATTCTTCCAGAGAGAATACTTTCGGTGGTGCCAGACGCACTTTGTCATCTGCTCCTGATGAACGCATGTTCGTTAACTTTTTCGTTTTCGTTACGTTTACACACAAATCACCTGCACGGGAGTTTTCACCGATTACCTGCCCTTCATAGATATTTTCGTTCGGGAAAATGAAGAATTTACCGCGATCCTGCAAGTTGTTCATCGAGAAAGGAATCGAAGTTCCCAATTCCAGTGAGATCAACGAACCGTTCTGACGTCCCGGAATTTCTCCTTTGTATGGCTGGTATTCCAGGAAACGGTGTGTCATAATTGCTTCACCGGCAGTTTGAGTCAGCAAATAGTTACGCAACCCGATAATTCCGCGGGATGGAATCTGGAACTGGATAATCATCCGTTCACCTTTCGGTTCCATGTTCACCATGTCTCCTTTACGTTTGGTTACCGCTTCTACCGCTGTTCCGGAAAACTCTTCCGGTAAGTCAATTGTCAATTCTTCTACCGGTTCGCATTTCACTCCGTCAATTTCTTTGATAATTACCTGTGGCTGACCAACCTGCAACTCGTATCCTTCACGGCGCATAGTTTCGATCAAAACGGATAAATGCAATACCCCACGTCCGTAAACCAGCCATTTATCGGCTTTGTCCGTGTCATGAACGCGCATTGCCAGGTTTTTCTCCAATTCTTTGGTCAAACGTTCCTGAATATGGCGCGAAGTCACAAATTTCCCTTCTTTTCCGAAGAACGGGGAATCGTTAATCGAAAACATCATAGACATTGTCGGCTCATCCAGTTCGATTGTCGGAAGCGGTTCCGGATTTTCAAAATCACAAATAACATCCCCGATTTCGAATCCTTCGATTCCCGTAATGGCACAGATATCTCCTGCCTGAACATCCGTTACTTTCTTACGCTCCAGTCCTTCGAATACAAATGCTTCTTTTACGCGGTGTTTTTCCTGGGTTCCGTCACGTTTTGCCAAAACGATCTGCTGGCCTTCTTTTAACGTTCCCCGGTTCAAACGGCCGATCGCAATACGACCAACGTAAGTAGAGAAATCCAGTGAAGTAATCAGCATTTGTGTATTTCCTTCTTCGATTTTACGTGGTGGGAAATAGTTCAGGATTTCATCCAGCAACGGAGTAATGGAATTCGTAGGCTGTTTCCAATCTGTTGACATCCAGCCGTTCTTTGCAGAACCGTAGATTGTTGGGAACTCCAGCTGCTCTTCGTTCGCATCCAGTTCAAACATCAGATCGAATACTTTTTCGTGTACTTCATCCGGAGTACAATTGTCTTTATCCACCTTATTAATCACCAGCAATGGTTTGATCCCCATGGACAAGGCTTTACCCAATACGAAACGCGTTTGCGGCATCGGACCTTCGAAGGCATCCACCAGCAAACAAACTCCGTCTGCCATGTTCAATACGCGTTCTACTTCACCACCGAAGTCGGCGTGTCCGGGAGTGTCGATAATGTTAATCTTTGTTCCTTTATATGAAACGGAAACGTTTTTGGAAACAATAGTAATCCCGCGTTCGCGCTCCAGGTCATTGTTGTCCATAATCAGTTCTCCGGTTGGGCGGTCGCGCTCGTTCACTACGTTTCCAGCTTCGATCATTTTGTCAACCAACGTGGTTTTTCCGTGGTCAACGTGCGCAATAATTGCGATATTTCTAATTTCCATTTTTTAAATTATAAATGCCTTAATTATCAATTATCAAGTGGTGACATGATTCATACACCACTTGATAATTTAAATCCATTGATAATTAATAATTCTTGATTGTACTTGACGACTTATCTGAAAAACGCCGGTTTCCAAATGCACGGTCTTTTCCACCTTCTCTTCTTCCGGATGATTTGGATCCTGAAAATCCACCACCTTTGCGGTCGCTTCTTCCACCGTCACGGCTTCCTGAAAACTTACGGTCTCCACCGAAACCTCCGGATTTTCCTCCACCAGAGAATCCTCCTTTACGTTCACGGTCTCCTCCGCGTCCACGATCACTGCCGCCATCTTTTTTCTGAGTGATTTCTACGCTCACGCGATGCCCTTCATAATCCGCTCCGTTTACTTTGGATAAGATTGCGGCTTCATCACTTTTATCCGCTTCAAAAAATGAGAAATTCGGCATCACGTCAATTCTTCCGACAGACGCAGATTTCAATCCTGTCGAATCACAGATTACGCGCAGCAATCCTCCCGGGTTCAACCCGTCACGCTTACCCAGCGAAACAAAAAAGCGCGTTCTGTTTGCATCTCTGGATCCGCGATCTCCACGCTCACTTCTTTCAAAGCGATCTTTGCGGTCAAAACGGTCACCTCTTTCCTTGCGGTCACTACGTTCTCCACGCTCACCTCTTCCGGAGGTCACGTTCAGATCACCAGCTCTGTCATAGTACTCAATAAAGCGGTTGAATTCGGCAGAAACAAATTTCTTGATGATTTCTTCTTTTGACAAGTCGGCAAAATCAGCCATCATTCCTTCCAAGAATGGTTCGATATCTTTTTCTTTTACTTCCGTATCTTTTACTTTTGCGATCAGTTTATTCAGCTGAATTCCGCAAATTTCCTGAGCTGAAGGAATCAGTGCCGGAGTAAAGTTCATGCGGATCTGACGCTCAATTGCCTTGATCTTGTATGATTCGCGTGTATTGATCAATACCAGTGATTTTCCCTGACGACCAGCACGAGCCGTACGGCCTGAACGGTGCGTATAGTTTTCAATATCATCCGGCAGGTTATAATTGATTACATGCGTGATGTTATCCACGTCAATCCCGCGGGCCGCAACATCTGTAGCAACCAACAACTGGATTGAACGCTCACGAAAACGCTCCATCACACGGTCGCGCATTGCCTGCGACAAATCTCCGTGTAACGGTTCCGCACTGTAACCGTCTTTCATCAGCTTTTCAGCAACTGTAGCAGTTTCATTTCGCGTACGACAGAAAACCAATCCGAAAATCTCCGGGCTGGCATCGATCAGACGCTTCAATGCATCGTAACGATCTTTTTCTTTTACTGAATAGTAAATGTGTTCGATATTCTCGTTACTCTGATTTTTATGTCCAACCGTTACTTCCAACGGGTCCGACATATAGTTTTTAGCAATTTCCGCTACTTCTTTTGGCATTGTTGCGGAGAAGAGCCACACATTTTTAGTATCCGGTGTTGCATCCAGGATTTCATCGATATCTTCTTTGAAACCCATGTTAAGCATTTCATCTGCCTCATCCAGCACCACTGTTTCCACAGTTTGCAGGTTAATTGCACGACGATTGATCAAATCCACCAAACGACCCGGAGTAGCCACAACGATTGTTGCACCACGCTTAATATCGCTGATCTGACGACGGATATCCGTACCACCGTAAACGGCAACTACTTTAATCTGACGATCGAACTGAGCAAATGCTTCTAAGTCTTTGGAAATTTGTAAACACAGTTCCCGCGTTGGAGCGATGACTAAACCTTGTGTTTCTGTAGGGCGGTCAGTTACTTTGTGTATCAACGGCAAGCCGAAAGCTGCTGTTTTTCCTGTCCCGGTTTGAGCGAGTCCGACAAAATCGCTGTCTAATTGTAACAAGTGCGGAATGGCACTTTGTTGGATCGGAGTTGGTTCTGCAAAACCCATTGCTTCTATCGACTGCAGAACCTCAACTCGTAATCCGAGTTCTTTAAAGGTCATAAAATAAATCTAAAATTGGGTGCAAAGATACGACGTTTTTTTGGATCGTTGTTAATAAAAGTGTAAGTAATTGTTAATTAACCCAAGTTGCAGTTATGCGCAAAAGATAATTAAAAGAAGAGCATCTAGAGATACTTTTAAGATACATCACAAAAATCGCATTAAAAATGAGAAAAACTCTCATTTATTTCAATTATTAAATGAAAATCTGTACTTTTGAGAAAATTCCTCATATCATGTTAGTCGAATTCTCAGTAAGCAATTTTTTATCGTTTAAGGATAGAAACACTCTAAACCTTACTGCTACCAGTATTAAAGAATATGAAAATTCAAATCTTTTCTCTTTAGAAAGATATGATCTGTTGAAAGGTGCCGTTATTTATGGAGCCAATTCCAGTGGTAAAAGTAATTTTATCAAAGCGATGTCCACCATGAAGCGAATCATTTTTGAGTCATTTGAACAATCCTCTACTTCGGAATTAGGCATTACACCTTTTTTATTGAGTACAGCAACTGAAAATACCCCGACACTCTTTGAAGTTGTTTTTATTATTGATGAGGTGCGTTACCGCTATGGCTTTGAGGTCAGTAATACAAAAGTAGAAGCAGAATGGTTATTTGAAGCAACAAAAAGACTGGAAAAGCCATTGTTTTTGAGAGAAGCTGACGGAATTAAAGTAATGAAATCCTTTGTGGAAGGAAAAGCACTGGAATCACGCACAAGACATAATGCCTTATTTCTGTCGGTTGTAGATCAGTTTAATGGGGAAACGGCGAAAAAGATCATGCACTGGTTCAATAATTTTAACACCATTTCAGGATTGAGCCATGAAGGATATAAAAGCATTACGTTTACAATGCTTGAAAATCCGGTAACAAGTCCCGTTCTGAAAAAATTCTACAAAGAACTGGATTTGGGATTTGAAGATATATCCATTTCTCAAAAACCATTCGACCCAAAAGAATTACCTGCTAATATGCCGGAAGCATTAATAAAACAATTGATTACAGATTTAGAAGGTGCTGTAAGAATGGATATTAAAACGATTCACAGTAAATACGACGAAACTTACAACAAAGTGGCAGATGTTGAATTTGATTTACGAGCTCAGGAATCATCCGGAACAAATAAACTATTCAATATTTCAGGTCCTGTGTTTGATGTATTACACGATGGAGGAATTTTGATTGTGGACGAATTTGATGCCAGTTTACACCCTTTGTTGACACTGGCAGTTACAAAGCTATTTAATTCAAAAGAACTGAATCCGAAAAATGCGCAGTTGATTTTCGCAACACACGATACAAATTTATTGAATTACGGGCATTACCGAAGAGACCAGATCTATTTTGCAGAGAAAGATCAGTACGGAGCATCTGAAATTTATTCTCTGGTAGAATACAAAGAAGAAGGAAAAACCATTCGTAAAGATCGTTCTTATGAAAAAGACTATATCGAAGGTCGATACGGGGCAATCCCCATAATTGGTAATATTTCAAATATTATTCCCAAATGGCGAAAAGAGTAAAAATCCCGGTAAACAGATTACAGCGTTTTTCGGACAGATACTCCAAGCGAAAAATCAATATCCGGAATAAACGCAAATATTATCTTATCGTATGCGAAGGCACAAAGACCGAACCCAACTATTTTGAAGCACTGAAAGACGACTTACCGAAAGGAGTCTAACTGCTTATCAGATCGACATAGAAGGAACCGGTAGAAACACACAGTCATTGATCACTGAAGCAAAACGAATCAAAGAATCTTACCAGTATCAAACAGGTCGTCCGATAGACAAACTTTGGGTAGTCTTTGACAAAGACAGTTTACACTCCAATTACTGTTACGGCAACCGATCAATACGGCTGCGCAACTGAAAGTGCGGTAGTTTTTGTTAACACTTCCGTTTACAACCTGGCTTCGAATCTGAATTTCCCAAATTACTGCCCCGGAACATCCGGAAACCTCACGGCAACTACTATTTCAGACAGTGTTTTGTGGATCACCCCGTTCGGGAACAGCCACAACAACCCATTGAATTTCACACTGAGCCAGCAAAACTCAGGAAATTTCTACCTGCATACCTGGGATGATATGGGCTGCATGTATGTTGACACCGTAGTTGTTCCTCTGACTCCGGTACCGAACCTGGACATCCTGCCGGATACCGTTTTCTGCGCCAATGACATTTACACGTTCTATTTCCCGAATGACCAAAACACGTACTATTGGACTACTTACGGAAACAGTATCCAGATCCCGGTCGCTTTTGACCAGGAACTGATTCTGAATGTCGTGACTCCTGACGGTTGTGTGGGATCTGACACTTTAATGGCTCATGCTGTGGATTGTGATGATGCACTCCCGAATATCATTACGCCGAACGGAGACGGAATCAACGACTATTTTATCATCGATGATGCCTATTCTCAATTGGGAAATACGCTGATTATCATTAACCGCTGGGGAAATAAAATGTTTGAAGCGAGCCCGTATAAAAATGACTGGGACGGTGATAAAATTTCGGATGGGGTTTATTTCTATCTTTACTATCCGAAGGGAATCAAGGAGCCAAGTTACATGAAGCACGGTTTTATACATGTCTTCGCCAATTAAATTCAAACGATGGGTTTTATTGAAAGGAATGTAAAAACTACCTCAAACTCACTCCGGTAAACTCAGTGTTAACCGCTCAGTTCGCTTTTTACTTTTCTTTTCCGCTCACTTTACTTCTTCGTAATCCACATCCTGAACATCTCCTTTCGGAGTAGCTTTGGTTCTGGAAACTGTTACGCGGCCAAAATTCTTCAATTTCTCGTTACGCTCTCTCACGAAAGCTTTTTCACGCGCCAGATCGGCACGTTCCTGATCCAGGTTGCGCTTGGCAATCATCACTCTCCCCAAAAACCGGAGCAACACCAATGCTCCGATCAGAATCAGGATCGTTTTGAACATTCCTGTTACGCTCGCTTCAACTATTTCAGGATTTAATGTTTTCATTTTAAATCTCTTACTCTTTTATCTTTTCTCAAAGGTAATGCTTCAGAAGTACTTTCGATTACTTCGACAAGTGCATGTTTCTTTCGGAATAAATCTTCGTGAAGAACGGATCTTTCAGGTTTTTGATAAAGCGAATCGCTTCTCCGGTAGATTTCATCTCAGGGCCTAACTCTTTCTTCACATCCGGGAATTTCTCATAGGAGAATACCGGGATTTTGATTGCATATCCTTCTTTCTTGGGGTTGAAGTGGAAATCTTTCACTTTCTTCTCGCCCAACATGACTTTTGTTGCGTAGTTTACATACGGTTCATCATACGCTTTGGCAATGAACGGTACCGTTCGGGATGCTCTCGGATTCGCCTCAATGACGTACACTTTATCATCCTTGATGGCAAACTGGATGTTGATCAGACCAACCGTTTTCAACTCAACCGCAATCTTTTTGGTTATATCTTCAATTTGCTGCATCACAAAATCTCCAAGGTTATACGGAGGAAGTACCGCATAGGAATCACCGGAGTGAATTCCCGCAGGTTCAATGTGTTGCATCACACCGATGATATACACGTCGTTTCCATCACAGATTGCATCGGCTTCCGCCTCAATTGCTCCACCCAGGAAGTGGTCCAGCAAAATCTGGTTGTTCCCCATTTCGTTAATAATATCCACGACATGATGCTCCAACTCTTCCTTGTTGATGACAATTTTCATTTTTTGCCCTCCCAGTACATACGAAGGACGAACCAACAACGGAAACCCGAGGTCGTTTGACAATTCGATCGCCTGTTCTGCACTTTCCACAACTCCGTATTTCGGGAACGGAATGTTGTTTTGTTCCAGCAGTTTGGAGAAACGTCCACGATCTTCCGCCAGGTCCAAAGCGTCAAAGCTTGTACCAAGAATCCTGATTCCGTAGCGCTCCAGTTTTTCTGCCAGTTTCAAAGCCGTTTGCCCTCCCAGCTGAACAATCACTCCTTCCGGTTTTTCGTGCCGGATGATATCGTAGATATGCTCCCAGAATACTGGTTCGAAGTACAGCTTATCTGCCGTATCAAAATCCGTGGAAACCGTTTCCGGGTTACAGTTGATCATGATTGTTTCGTAACCGCATTCTTTCGCCGCCAGAACTCCGTGTACACAGGAATAATCAAATTCGATCCCCTGCCCTATGCGGTTTGGTCCGGATCCCAGAACAACTACTTTCTTACGGTCACTGACCACACTTTCGTTTTCGTATTCAAATGTAGAATAGTAATAAGGAGTTTGCGCTTCAAACTCAGCAGCACATGTATCTACCAGTTTAAACACGCGCTTTATCCCCATTTCGGAGCGCTTATTATGCACTTCTGACTCCAGGCAGCGCAGCAAGTGTGCAACCTGGCGGTCTGCATATCCTTTTTGTTTCGCTTCGAACATCAGTTCTTTCGGGATATTTCCGACATGGTATTTCTCGATACGACGCTCCAGTCTGATCAGGTCTTCAATCTGTTTCAGGAACCAGGTATCAATTTTTGTTTTCTCAAAGATCGTTTTGAACGGAATTCCAAGCTTGATCGCATCATATACATGGAACAAGCGGTTCCAGCTCGGATTTTCCAACGAATACAAGATTGCATCCTGGTTGGTCAGTTCTTTTCCATCGGCACCCAGTCCGTTCCGGTTGATTTCCAGCGACTGACATGCCTTTTGCAATGCTTCCTGGAATGAACGTCCGATTCCCATGACCTCACCTACGGATTTCATCTGTAATCCGATGCGCCGATCCGTTCCCGGGAATTTATTGAAGTTCCAGCGCGGTATTTTCACAATCACGTAATCCAGGGTCGGCTCAAACAAAGCAGATGTAGTTTTGGTAATCTGGTTGTTCAATTCGTTCAAATGGTAACCGATTGCCAGCTTTGATGCGATTTTCGCAATCGGATAACCGGTTGCCTTGGATGCCAGTGCGGAAGAACGAGATACGCGCGGGTTAATCTCGATAGCAATGATATCCTCTTTTTCATCCGGTGAAACAGCGAACTGTACGTTACAACCTCCGGCAAAGTTCCCGATAGAGCGCATCATTTTAATCGCCATATCGCGCATTCTCTGGAAAGTCGTATCGGAAAGCGTCATTGCTGGTGCAACCGTAATCGAATCTCCGGTATGAATTCCCATCGGATCGAAGTTTTCAATCGAACAGATAATTACCACATTGTCGTTCGCATCACGCAACAATTCCAGCTCGTATTCTTTCCATCCCATCAGGGCTTTGTCAATCATGACTTCGTGTATCGGAGACAACTGCAATCCGCGCTCCAGTAATCCGTCAAACTCTTTCGGATCATACACGATAGATGCTCCGGATCCCCCAAGTGTGTATGAAGGCCGGATACACAGCGGAAATCCGAATTCCTGGGCAATTTCTTTTCCTTCCAGAAAAGATTTTGCCGTTTCCTGTGGAGCCATCGGAACACCGATTTCGTTCATCAGGTTGCGAAATGCCTCGCGGTTTTCAGTAATTTCAATTGCTGCAATATCCACACCGATGATCCGGACACCATATTCTTCCCAGATCCCCATTTCATCACATTTGATGGCAAGATTCAGGGCCGTTTGTCCTCCCATTGTAGGCAATACAGCATCAATTTGGTGTTTTTTCAGGATTTCGATGATGCTTTCCGGTTCAAGTGGCTGCAAATAGACATTGTCTGCAACAACTTTATCGGTCATGATTGTTGCCGGATTCGAGTTAATCAAAGTTATCTCAATACCCTCCTCACGGAGAGAACGGGCTGCCTGAGAACCTGAGTAATCGAATTCACATGCTTGACCAATAACGATAGGACCTGAACCAATGATTAGTACGGACTTAATGGAATTGTTTTTCGGCATTTATGCGCTTTTTAAGAGTTCAATTTGTAATTAATCTTTGCAACACAGTAAATGGCTCTACCTATACTACAAATTGAGTGCAAATTTAGGGAATTTAATCGGGATTTCTACAAAGTCGATTTTGTTTTTTTGAGAATTGCCTCTTCGTAATATTACGAAATCCAAAAATGACCAGAAGGTATTTTTATTAATCGAAATTATTAACAGGAATACCCTGAAATCAGAGAATCAAAAACAGCATTTCAATCAGAGTTTTTTTTCAGTGAACATTTTCTGTTTATTTTCATAGTTTGCGTTAAGTGAATATCAGAAAGTTCTTTCACTGCTTTGATTTAAATAATTACTTTATCCTGAATTAATAAATCAAGTCGAAAACCAATATCTAAACAGCTATTTTTATAAATAATAAGCTAAAATTCTCATATCTTTCCGTCTCATTCCAGTGATTTATGATGCCAAGCATTAATTGTGAGAAATTGTCCTAGTTTTATCAATATTATCAGCTACCCATGAATGCCATGATTTTATTTAAAAAAACGGTTATTTCCATTTTTTATTATAAATTTGGGTTATGTTTTGTTTCATGCACAATTTTGTGGTGAAATTATTGATTAAGTTAGTTAGGTTAGGCGACTCGTTGGTTCACGAGTCGCCTTTTTTTGATATTTTTTCAGGTAAATCTTCTACTTGTCTTTCTACCTTTAAACCGATTTGCCTTAATTCAAAACAGCTTTCATATACGTTTTCAAACAACCCAGGCCTAACTCCGTGTGAATTTCGGTTGCAGCTCTGATAATAACTGATGACAATTCGTTTTAAGCTATTCAAATTCTTGATAACCAATATTTTATATAATAAAGAATCATTATTGAATTTGATAATCTAAAACGTCCGTTTCTTTGTGCTCCTGTCTTCTCTGCGGTAATCACTTGTGCAAAAACGAAAATATCTACTTCTTTTGATTACTCATTTTTCAAGCAAATCGCTGATAACCAGTTATGCAACCTGATTTTTCTTCTTCAATGAAATCGTTTTCACGCTTAACCAGATGCAAACTACTCCAAGGATGAAATAACAAATTGCCGCAATCAGGTTAGCGGTTCCGATACTTTTTGTAAACAGATTCCCAAAGAATCTGAGCCAGTCATCCATCGCTCTTCCCAGTTTGTAGAACCCGGTAAAAAACAACAAAACAGTTACACCAACCACTGACAAAAGGTACAGAATGGATTTCTTTCGCACCAGGTTGAGGATTGCAACCAAGGCAAATCCGAAAGCAATTCCGTATAAAAGAAAACCAGTCTGCTCCGTCATCAGTTTTCCAAGCGTATAACCCGGCGGAAGCAGACTAAAACAATTTACATCTACACCTGATTGCGCAAAGCATTCAATAACATCCGAACGGTAAAATCTAAAAAAACAACTTCCCACTCCTGAAAAGAAGAAGACTCCAAAAATCTGAAAAACAACCAGTTTTACCGCACTAATAATATTTCTATTTTTCATTTTTGTTTTGTGATTACAACATATTATTATTCACCGGAACCACAGCATCCGATGGTGAAGCAATTCCTCCGGACAAATAAGGTATGATACATGCCATTAATTTGATCCGGAACCAAAAATACTATTTTATGTGTTGAATCATTTCTTTGACCCTTTCAAAATTTGCGAAGAGTCAAAACTACCGGTCATGCAATGAAAACAGGTTGCCATTCAAAGATTTTTCAGTGAGCAGGTGCGTATTTCCGGACGAAAAAAGTACTTTTACATTTTAAAAATATGTTCTATGAAACTGGTCTTGAATCAACATCAGATTGAGCAGAAAATCACACGGCTCGCACACGAGATTTTAGAAAACACTTACGGAATTACTGAATTGTTTATTGGGGGGATTACCGGAAACGGTGAGACTTTCGCTCAACAGATCTGTGAGATTCTTCAAAAGAACAGTTCTCAAAAAATAAACTATTTTAAAATCGAGCTGGACAAGGACCATCCGCTGGATCAAGCCATCACCTGTTCAATCGATCCGGATCAGTTTAGTGGAAAAACAGTCATTTTGGTCGATGATGTAATCAATTCCGGAACCACAATGCAGTACGGCGTTCTGAAAATCCTGGAAAAACCTGTGAAAAGTGTGAAAACCGTTGCGCTGGTAGATCGCATGCACCGCAAATACCCGATTAAGTGCAACTTTGTGGGAATGACTTTAAGTACAACTTTAGGAGAACGTGTAGAAGTAATGCCTTCGAACGGTGCTTTGGAAGCGTTCCTGGTTTAGTTCAAAATTACCTGACAATAATGAAACGAATTACGGAATCAGAAAGCAATCACCAGGATCTCGATAAACTATCGACACGTGAGCTATTGATTGGAATCAACCAGGAAGACCACACGGTTCCTTTAGCTGTAGAGAAGGAAATTCCGCAAATCGAAAAACTGGCGGACGTCTGTATTGAACGCATGAAAAACGGCGGACGATTGTTTTACATCGGATCCGGAACCAGTGGTCGGCTGGGAATTGTGGATGCAAGCGAATGTCCGCCCACTTTTGGAGTTCCGCACGGGATGGTAATCGGCATCATTGCAGGTGGAGATCAGGCAATTCGAAAAGCTGTGGAATTTGCAGAAGACGACCGCGAGCAAGGATGGAAGGATTTGGAAGCATTCGAAATCAATAAAAAAGATATCGTTATTGGAATTACTGCTTCCGGTACAACGCCTTATGTTATTAGTACACTGAAAATTGCAAAATCAAAAGGAATCCTAACCGGAGGAATTTCCTGTAATCCGAGTTCACCTTTGAGTCAACTGGCGGATATTCCCATCACTCCGGTCGTAGGCCCTGAATTTGTTACGGGAAGCACGCGAATGAAAAGCGGAACTGCACAGAAACTGGTTCTCAATATGCTTTCCACTTCGATTATGATCCGTTTGGGACACGTGAAAGGCAACCGGATGGTGGACATGCAACTGTCAAACGAAAAACTAGTCGACCGGGGTATGCGCATGGTCATGGAAGCAACCGGATTGAACGAACAGCAAGCAAATGAATTGTTACTGAAATACGGCTCAGTCCGTGCAGCTGTGGATTCCTTCAACAAATAAACAACATGCAAATCAAAACGACACTCACACAAGGAGAATTTGCCAAATTAACCGGTATTTTATTACTCAAACGGCTCCAGGTTCTTTTCCTGATTCTGGCAAATATTGGGTTAATCATCGCAGCATTGATCGCCATTGTTGTTTTTAAAAACGAATCCGCGTATATGCTCATTTTCGTAGCACTTGTTTTCCTGGGATTGTTCACATTCAGCGTTTACAATAATGCCAGAAGACATTACCAGGCGAACCAGAGAATCAGGCAGGAAACTATATATGAATTTTCGGATAAAGGGATTTCCATTTCTAGGGAGGGTTATGATTCTATGGTAAAGTGGAACGAAATCATTGCTGTACGAAAACGCGCCGGATTAGTGCTGCTTTGGCAGAATAAACTGATTACTCACGTCATTTCTGTCAAAGATCTGGACGATTCTCAATGGCAGACCATCCAGGAGCTTTATCAAAAACAACACACTCAGATCAAGAAATAAAAAACAGGCATTGCCTGTCAGCCTGGTGAAAATGGGGAGTTTCATGCTGTTTCAGTTAGACGTATTTATTTAAGAATATGCAATCTCTGACTGACTTTTATACAATTTCGCAGAATAGATATCATTTTTTAACAAATCTCTGAATCAATGATTAATATCACTTTTTAATTGAATTAAAGTTACATTTTTAATGCTTTAATTTGCTGTAATTTTGTTACAATGGTATTATCGTGTTTTATGAAAAAAAATTTACTTAGACAACTCATTTGTTTTGGAATAGGTTGCTTGATTGCAATCAATAGCAATGCACAATCTTCTCTGCTCCAGGTTTCCGGAAAATATTTACTGGATGATTGCGGAGACACTGTCATTCTCAAAGGAGTAAATGACATGAATTTTTTTGATACAAACTGGGGATTGGCTCACTTCCGTGAAATTGCAAAAACAGGTGCAAATACGGTACGTATCCAGATAGAATCAGGTAATACCATTGCTCAAATACAATCTCTGCTGGATTCCTGCCTTACCAACAAAATGATTCCTATATTGGAAATGCAGCAATTTACCGGAGAAGGAAATGGCGATCAAGTTACTTACGGTGGTCAGCCGGATACTGTGGTGCTAAGCCAGGCGGCGGCTTTTTGGACAAATACCGGTATGAAAAATCTTTTGCTTACCTATCAAAATTATTTAATCATTAACCTGGCAAACGAACCCAACGGCGCATGGAATGTAACACCAAGCGACCAAATAAGCTATTTCAACGCAAACAAAACGGCTATCGAAGCACTTCGAACTGCAGGCTATACCTGCCCAATCATGATTGACGGAATGAACTGGGCACATGATGTATCATTTTTCACTAATTACGGTTTGCAATTGCTCAATAACGACCCGCTGCATAACTTGCTGTTCAGCGTTCATTCCTACTGGCCTCAAAGTGATTACAGTGATGCTGCAGTCACCAGTTTAATTGATCAGATGGGGACTTCCGGCCTGCCAATGCTTTTCGGCGAATTTGCATGGTCAACATCTTCTGATAATATAACCTACTACCCGAATAATTACGACTTGATCTTACAAAAGGCACATCAGTACAATATAGGATGGCTTGTTTGGGTGTGGGGTGACGAAAACGACTATCAATATAACAACAACTCCATGGTCATGAGTACAGACGGTTCGTATGCAGGATTAGACATTCCCCATCATGGAAAGGAATTTGCCGTAACACACCAGTATTCCATCCAAAATACAGCACGACGCCCGTATAAATTGATTCATGGAGTATGCGAGACAACGGGCATCAAGGACCTACAGAATGATAATGATCTTAAAATTTATCCGAATCCCGCAGGAGAAATACTTACACTCGAAAGTACTCAACAGGTTTCATCGATGGAAATACAGGATTTATCAGGGAAAATTGTATGGAAACAGGATCTGGGTGAAAACCATCATACGATTATTTATACAGGTAATTGGGCAAACGGTATCTATGTGATAAAAGTAACGGATTTAAATGGGAATATGCATACGTCAAAAATCATTAAAGGTCAATAATTGTAATACCTGGAAGTACCAAAAATCAGCAGTTTTCACTTCAGCTCCCCCGCTCGTTTTTTTTCATTCCCTGTCTGAATCATAAATCTTCAACCGAATGAGGATGAGAGGTGGCTGCTGGTGGTTTTATTGTATTCCCATTTCCAGTGCTCATTTTTTTCTTATTGCATAGTCCATGAAAGAAACCAATTTACAGATAAACAGTTATCCTGGAATTATTTTCCGCACTATATCGCTTTAGCTTTTTCTCTTCATTTTCCGGCTCGGAAAAAGCACTAATTTTGAACATCAAAGAAAAGTATGAGTAAGCTGAAAGGTGCTTTTTTAGTGGGATTTGGTGCTGCAAGTTACGGAATTCTGGCAACGATTGTCAAATTTGCAAACAATTCCGGTGCACATACCAGTGTGCTCACTTTCTACCAGGCTTTGGTCGGTGTGGTTTCACTCTTTATTCTGATGACGATCCAATACCGGAGGCAACCGGATTTAATGCGCCCAAAAACGAAATCGAAAGTCAAATTGGTCCTTTTCGGAATTTCGATGGGGCTCACCAGTTGTTTGTATTACATTTCCATTCAATACGTTTCTGTTTCGACCGGGATCATTCTCCTGATGCAATCTATCTGGATGAGCGTGGTCTGGGAAATGGTCCAACAACGAAAACCAGCGCACTGGAGCAAGCTACTGGGAAGTTTGACCGTATTGGCAGGAACAGTTTTCGCGACCAACCTGATCCAGCAGGATATGAAGCTTTCAACAACCGGAATTCTTTACGGACTTGCTGCTGCTCTTTCTTACACAGTCAGCTTGCACGCATCCAATCACGTGGAAAAACAGATTCCGAGCATCACCAGAAGCTTTTACCTGATCCTGGGAAGCTGGTTCACTGTTACTGCTTTCTGGAATATTCAGATTCCACCGAACCTTGACTGGATGATTCTCCTGAAATTCGGACTGGTACTTGGAATTTTCGGAACGGTCATTCCGCCAGTTATGTTTACCCGCGGCATTCCGCTTACTGGCCTGGGGCTTGCCGGAATTCTCGTTGCACTGGAAATCCCGGTTTCCATTCTTTCCGCACGCTTCGTTCTGAAAGAACACATTTCACTGATTCAGTGGCTCGGCGTGGCACTGATTCTGCTGACGGTTATCTTCATGAACAGCAGGAAGAAAAATCATTAATCACTTTACCGGATCAAGAATTTCCGAATCATTTCAGGTAAAGAAATGCCGAATCTCATTCTCAGTGCGAATTTGACTAACTTTACCGCATGCGATTTGATATTTTGACCATCCTTCCCGAATTACTGGAAGGGCCTTTCAATGTTTCAATCATGAAACGCGCGCAGGAACGCGGATTGCTAGAAATCCATGTGCACAACATCCGCGATTATTCTACTTCGTGCAACAAGAATGTCGATGACTACCAATATGGTGGCGGAGCAGGAATGGTTATGTCCATTGAACCGATCGCAATCCTGATTGAGAAACTGAAAGCGGAACGCCGTTACGACGAGATCATTTACATGACTCCCGATGGGGAATTACTGGAACAACGCCACAGCAACGGATGGAGTCTGAAGGAAAATATCATGATTCTTTGCGGACATTATAAAGGTGTTGACGAACGAATCAGAGAGCATTACATTACCAAAGAAATTTCCATCGGGTCGTATGTCCTCACAGGAGGAGAATTAGCTGCCGCAGTCGTTGTGGACAGCATCGGAAGGTTGATTCCCGGCGTAATGAACGATGAAACTTCGGCTTTGACGGACAGTTTCCAGGATGACCTGCTTTCTCCACCGGTATATACCCGTCCACCGGAATTTAACGGATGGAAAGTCCCCGAAATCCTGTTGTCCGGAGACTTTGCAAAAATCGAGCAATGGAGAGAACAGCAGGCTGTTGACCGGACAAAAGCACGAAGACCGGATTTGTACAAGAAATTTACCGGAGAAGAATAATCGTTGCCAGAAAACATTTTTTCCATCGATTGAAAGCCCTGTCATCTGGAGCGAATGAATTAACTTTACTGAAAATTTCAAGATGTTACCAGATCCGAAAGTTATCAAAGCACTTCAAAACGGGAAAACTATTTTGTATCCGTCCGACACCATTTGGGGAATCGGTTGCGATGCCACGAATGGAGAGGCTTGTAAACGTATTCTTGAAATCAAGCAGCGCCCTGCAAACAAGAGTTTCATCCTTTTGGCGGACAGCTTTCAAATGATTGAGAAGTACATTCCGGAATTCCCGTCCGTTTGCTACGACCTGATTGATCTGGCTGAAAAACCGCTGACTATTATTTATCCCGGCGCCAAAGGGCTGGCTCCGGGCGTACTGGCTGAAGACGGTTCCGTGGGAATTCGCCTGACGAAAGATCCTATTTGCCTGGCTTTGATCCGGAGCATCCGCAAACCGCTGGTTTCAACTTCTGCAAATCTTTCCGGACAACCTTCCCCAACAAACTTTCAAAGCATTGCTTTTCAGATCAAAGATCAGGTAGATGCAATCGTGGAAGCTCGTCTGACGGAAGAATTGGCTACTCCTTCTCAGATCATCAAAATCGGGCTGGATAGTTCGGTCAAAGTGATCCGCAGCTGATTCTTTCGAAATTCAGTAACTTTGTACCCGCATGCACACAGAAAATTTTGCTCATAAATTAAAACACCCTGTTTTCAAGGTTGTTTCTCAGATCATTTCGGAAAAAGGCCTTGAAGCATACGTAATCGGTGGATTCGTGCGGGATTTACTGCTGGAAAGGCCTTCTAAGGACATTGATATCGTAGTAATAGGAAACGGGATGGAGCTGGCTCAGGCTGCCGGAGAAAAACTACGCGTGAAAAAAGTCAACC
>JAIRJW010000027.1 GCA_031260455.1 Fluviicola sp. | reverse complement strand
CACAGGAATACATGGCTAACCGGCTGGAAATGACTCAACCCTCGTATAGCAAGATTGAAACAGGAGAAACGGACATTTCATACGGCAAGCTGGAGAAAATTGCAAAGGTGCTTGAAATCCGCCCCGAAGATATTGTTACTTTCAACGAACACCTGGTGTTTAATGTGATGCATAATCAGACTGTAAACGGTGTGCAGAGTTCGAATTTCTATCATGTATCAGATGAAATTAGAAAGTTATACGAAAGCCAGATTCAGACGCTGAAAGAGGAAATCTCACACCTGAAGTCAGTGATGGAGCGTATTTTGAATAAATAACACAGTTACGTTGTGGATTGAATCGCTTTCAAATAAAAAAGAGACTATCCTTTTGAAACAGCCCAAAAAGAAAATCGCAAAATTGGTAATGATAGATAAAATAGGAACAAATGAAAAAGAACATTTTCCTCGCAGCCATTGGCCTGATTGCTTGTACTGCTGAGGCACGCAGACACTGACAATTATAGAACAGGATTATGAGTATGCCAAACATGTGGCAGCAGAGCAGCATAAGCTGTTGATTGTTGATTTTTATACGACCTGGTGCACGCCATGTAAAGTGCTGGATAAAAAGATATTTAAGAACGACAGCATTGCCAGTCAGATCAGTGAGCGATTTGTGGTGTTGAAGTACGATGCGGAGCAGGACACAGTGTATAATCTCTCTCTTAAACATCACGTATGCTCTTATCCGACAACTGTTGTACTTACCGCTGATGGGAAGCTTATCCGGAAAATGTATGGGTTTGGCAGAAGTGAACCACTAGAAGCGAGTTACATCAACTTGCTTCAGGAAAGCATTTCGCTACATGAACAGGGGAAGTACATTACCGGATTCTCTCCGACTATCGACCCAGACAAGTACCCGGATTTTTATAAAAAATATATTCGCAGGATAGCAAACATTAGTCCCAATGACCTGACAGACTACTGGATGCATAACCAGGATCTCAAATCAGAAGTGAGTTTTGCGATACTTGCCTATTTCGGAAGAGCACCCCAGAATATAGTTGATTTGTTGATACAACATAGGTCAGAATATGAAACGCGATATGGTGAGGCGGACGTGAAGTTTGTAATAAATAATGTTGTCGCTGAAAGATTTAATACTGCCATTAAAGAAAAGGACGAGATAAAATATGAGGCTGCCGTGAAATTCGCCAAGCAGTATTTAACATCCCGTGATGCGGATGAATATGTAAAAGCCTATGAGGTGAAAATGTGCATGGCAACTGGAAAATGGGAAAAGGCGACCAGTATTCTTGAAGAACGGGTACGGCAAAATACGATTAATGGGGATGAGATCAATTATTTCTGTTGGGCGATTTATGAGCAATGTAGTCAAAAAAATGTCATCGGCCGGGCTACGCAGCTCATGAAAGGTGTTGTTGAAGTAAACTCGTCATTTGCGACGCTGGATACTTATGCACGGTTGCTTGCAAAGAATGGCAGCAGGGAAGAAGCAGTAGTAGCTATGAAACGTGCTATTAAGATGGGGAATGAAAATGGCGAGGATACAAAAGATAGTGAAGAAGCGCTCGGTAAATTCTAAGCTAAGTTTTCTTCGTGATTTTCTGATCTTCCTAACTTAGTCTGGAATTTGATAAAGCAAGTATCAAAAAAGTTCAGTTTGATACTGCACTTATTGTAGTGAGTCCGCTGTGGAAACTTTGCTATCAAGTCAATATATAACTAAAGTTCTACTGCTAATAATTCTTTCCCTAAATTGTGCAACGCATTTTCAATCTTATGCCGTTGAGCAGGGCGGGGCTTCCGGTGACCCGTTGCATAATGTTGAATTTGCTTTTGATTAATGCCGGTTAAGTGCTCAAATGCAGAGTTACTGAATATTCCCTTGTAATAATTCAACAAACTAACTGTATCAAACTGGAAGATTAATTCATATTTTCCCAATAATGCGGATGGAATTTGATCTTTATCAAATGTTTTAACCGTTTCAATTGCATCTAAAATAGATTGCTTACATTCCTCAACCGTATCTCTGGCACCATAAATACCGTCCACATTTTCCGCATAAGCACCGAATGAATCTGCACTTCTTTCAATAATGATCCTAATCTTTTTCATGTTACTCATTCTTTTAAGCAAACAAGATTCACGGCTCCATTTGCTGGCCAGCCTTTTTCGCTTTTTTTATAAACTCGCTGTATTTCACAAAACTTGTGTTGTTTATTGATTTAGAAAAGATAGAATTTTTTCTATCAATTTTTGATTTTATGGAGAAGATTTTACTTTTAAGGCAGTCCCTTTTTCTTTGATCTGAATGAAATATAATCAATCAACGAACTTTTATTGTGTCGTGTAAGTTTATGGATTAAAGCTTGAGATCTATTTTAGATTGTGAATTATTTTTTTGAATTCAAATCGTTGTATATTAGTAATTTAAAACACTTTTATTTAAGTAAAACTATTAGTAAATCGTAATATTGCGATATTACATTCAGATTGCCCTCCGCTTCAGGAAACCGAAAATTCGGCCTCATAATAAACAAATATCATGTACGAAATTTAACCAACTTCCATTTCCCAATCAATTCAGCAGAAGTTACGTGTCTTATGTTTATAAATGAGAAAGGTGCATAAGCAACTTAGAATATAAGTTCTTAACAATTACTTAAATCGAATGTCAGTTGAAAAAGAATGTTTTCGTGATTCAATGGTTTGCATTCAGGATGAACTTGTGGCTAAGTCTGAAATTTGATAAAGCAGGCATCAAAAAAAGCTCAGTATCAAACCGAGCTTTTTGTAGCGAGACCGAGAGTTGAACTCGGGACCTCAGGGTTATGAATCCTGCGCTCTAACCAACTGAGCTATCTCGCCAAATTCTTGCCTGTTCCTAAAAGGAGGTGCAAAGATAGTTACTTTTTTCTTCTTTGCAAGTCTAAGAACGGTCCTCTTCGTATAAAACTTTTGTTTTATGTTTTAGAAGCTTGAAAATCAAGCTGAATAAAATTGCTCCGGCAATCCAGTAAATGTAAGCAAGTGGATTTGCAATCGTTTTTGTCATGAAAAACTCGCGCACACCGGCTACGAAAACAAAGCCCAGAGCAGTTGCCGAAATCCCAGAGTATTCTCTTCTTAAAATCGTTTTCATCGAAAATGGAATATCTCCTTTTATGTAATTCTTCATACCCGGCCAGAATGCCGGTACGGAATTCGACCAGTTGACATAAGCATCCCCAAACTTGCGTTCCAGGAAACGTTCTTCCGCAAACATAATCCGCTCGTAGTAAATCCAGAACAGCAAGCTGACAATAATGATGAAATAGATGTTGAACGTAAAGCAGACAATCCCGATCCACATGAAATAATTTCCCAAATAAAGCGGGTGGCGCACCATGGAGTAAATTCCTTTTGTGTTCAGCGCTTCAGCAACCTGTTCCTGCGTATTCCTTCCGGAAGTATTCTTATTGCTTGTCCCGATTGCAATGGCACGGATTACCTGTCCCAGAACGGATATCGCAATTGCTGCACCCGTACAGATGTAAAACCAGCTCTCATGATTCATAATATACTGAGCATCCGTGAAATAGATTACCGGAACTGCAAGCAGGAATAAAATCACCGGAATCTGCCCCCTGTATTTGAAGAGCTTATTTCCGTTTTTTTCAAGAGAATGTACTAATGCCATGAAAAGAAATGTGTATATTTCGAAAATGATTTTTGGGTGCGAAGTTAACATTATTAAACTACTATGACAAAAAAGGAACCATTCGAGTTAGAATATGTATTAAAAACCTCACCAAAGGTATTGGATAAGTTGCTGTCCACTCCGGATGGGCTGAGTGAGTGGTTTGCGGATGACGTAATTGTCAGGAATGATGTATATACATTCTTATGGGATGGCAGCGAAGAACGCGCACGCCTGATTTCCAAAAAAGCAGGAGAGTCGATCAAATGGCAGTGGTTGTATGATGAAGAGGATGAGCTGGAAACCTTTTTTGAAATGAAATACACGATTGACCCAATGACTAAAGTAGTAATCCTCACAGTTTCAGATTTTGCTGAAAAAACAGAAAAAGATGAGATCGTACGCCTTTGGGAATCCCAAATCAGTGACCTGAGAAGGGTGATAGGGGCATAGAAATCAAACACATTTTCCGCATTATAATTCCCTTATTTAGTGTTAAATATGGCATAATGCACAGTTTTTCTCTTTATCGCACTGTTTAGAGAAACTTACAAAAAAAGTGTTTAGTCCAGATTTTCAATGTACTCCCGAAGCGTAATGCCAATCCTGTTCAGTGTTTCCTTTGAAAAATCAAATGACAATCCCGCTGTTTCATAAATTTCAGGAATTGGTTTGGTATACCCCAGTGACAAAGCATGCTTATAGTCTTCCAGCGCTTTTTGAGCATCTTTCCGGTAATTGGTCCAGACACCCAGGGCACCCAATTGTGCAATTCCGTATTCGATGTAATAAAATGGAACTTCGAACAAATGCAATTGCTTGTGCCAGGAGCTTTCCAGAACCGCTTCATAACCGGTATAATCAACCAGACCTGTCCCGAAACGGTTACTCAACCGGAGCCATTCCTGCGTTCTGTCTTTCGTTGTATGGACCGGATGGGTATAAATCCAGTGTTGAAATGCATCGATCTGTGCAATCCACGGCAAAACTTTTACGATGGATTCGACCTGTTCCAGTTTTGCGCGCTTCAGGTCATTTGGATTCGAATAAAACTCGGACCAAAGATCCATTGTCAGTAACTCCATTGACATGGAGGCCAATTCCGCAACCTCGGAAGGCAGTGATTTGAATCCGGTTAGTTCCAGGTCTCGGCTCAAAAATGAATGCACTGCATGTCCGCCCTCATGCACCATTGTTGACAAATCGCGCTGAGCCCCTGCAGCATTCATAAAAATAAACGGAATTCCGGATTCATACAAGGGATAATTATATCCTCCCGGTGCTTTCCCGGTTTTGGATTCCAGGTCGAGATAACCTTCTTCTTTCATTGTTTTCAGGCAGGAACCGAAATACGGATCCAGTTTTTCGAAGATTGAAATGGATTTATCAATCAATTCGCTTCCGATTTGAAACGGTTTTAGTGGTTCCAGACCATCCGGATCAACTTCCGAATCCCATGGCTTCAACTTTGTTTTACCCAGTTTAGCGCATTTCTTTTCGGTAATTTGCCTGGCAATTGGAACAATCACCTGCTCAACGGCATCGTGAAACGCCAGGCAGTCTTCTACCGTGTAATCAAAACGTCCGAGTGCTTTGAATTTGTATTCTCTGAAATCCTTACATCCTGTATTTTTCGCCAGCTTATCGCGCAATATCACTAATTTGCCGAACAATTCGTCTAATGTTTCCCGGTCTTCCAAACGACGGTTTGAAATCAGTTCAAAAACCTCTTTCCGTACCGATTCATCCGTGTTTTTCAGGTAATTTGCTGCTTGGGGCATGGTTAGCTGCTCACCTTTATAGGTAATCTGCTGTTTTCCCGATATGGCGCCATATTGTTGTGAAAGCGTATTCAGTTCAGTTTCAATTGGAATGTTTTCTTCGCGGAACAACTCAAGTGCGGTACGTACTTCGCGGAAATAAATTGCATAAGCTTGATCCTGTTCCAGTTCCGAAATCCATTCCGAATGCATCATTTTCCGGTTCCAAGCATCTTCATAAGGAGCCAGATTCGGCTGGATTTCAGTAACGAAAAACTGGTACGACTCCGTTAATTTTTCATCCAGCGTATTGATTGTCATTTTAATATAACGCCAGGCCATATTTTCTTCCAGGACAGCTTCCAGCTCACTTTTGTCCAACAACCATTGTCTAAACGATTCTTTACTGGAAATATCACGGTTTTGGAGATCTAAAAGGTACGATTCTACGGAATTCCAACTTTCACAAGTGAAGTCGGGAGCTACAAATTTTCTCATAATACAAAAATAAAAAAAGTCGGAGCGAAAAATTTTTCACACCGACTTTTTAAACATATTTAAGAATCTTATTTTCCTCGGGATGATCCTGTTTTTGGAGCAGCTACTTTCTTGGCGCTACTTGCTTTTGCAGTAGCTTTGGGAGCTGCGGCTTTTTCAGTTTTCTTTACAGTTG
This sequence comes from Fluviicola sp., assembly GCA_031260455.1. Lineage (GTDB taxonomy): Bacteria > Bacteroidota > Bacteroidia > Flavobacteriales_D > Crocinitomicaceae > Fluviicola. Next base: position 101,537 of record JAIRJW010000027.1, on the reverse strand, counting down.
CTGGTACTGCTTTTTTTGCTGCCGGAGCTTTCTTCTCTTTTACAGGTGCTTTTTCAGCATCCTCTTTTTTCGCTGCTGCAGCTTTGGTCGTTTTCTTTTCTTTCGGAGCAGCTGCTTCAGTAGCAGTTTCTTCTTCTTTTACCTCTTCCATTACCAAAGCTCCAGCTTTCAGTAATAAGTTATACCACTGGAAGATTTTCTTAATATCGGAAGCATAAACGCGCTCCTGGTCGAAATCCGGCAAAATTTCCAGCAAATAGTCTTTTAATTTGCCCTGGTCTTCCTTGTGAGAAATAGTCTCTTTTCCACTTTCTTTTTCAAAAATCGAAATGAAAATCTCCTTTAACGGCTTGTCTTCATCGTAGGTATAGATAGAAATATCATCCAAAGCAGAAATTTTGTCAGAAGCATACGCAGGAACGCGTTTTTTGTCTTCCAATGATTCTACAATGATGTTGTTCTTACCTTGCGCCAAAACCTTATAAAGTCCCGATTTTCCTGAAATAGCAATAATACCTGTTAAATCCATTCGATTAAATATTTGCGCCAAAAATAGTGCTTCTTTTTAATTCTTCACAATTTTCACCTGAAAGTATTGAACATCTGTGTGAATAATTAAATAATAAGTGCCAGCTTCCAGTTCAGAAACAGAAACTTCGTGCTTTCCGCTTTGGATTGCCTTTATCATTCGTCCCTGGATATCCAGGATTTGTACATCGTTCACCGGAATCGAAGAATCAATGGTCACATTTTCATGCGTCGGGTTCGGGTAAACATAAATCTGGTTTGCCAATTCTTCTATTCCTAATGAAGGATTGTAAGGTTGGGAGAACATTTCACATCCGTCGGTACTTGTTCTGGAAACAGTGAAATAAGATGAAGAAGGCAAGGTAATAGTGTAGCTGGAGTTGGTTGCACCGGGAATAGCAGTTCCGTTTTCATACCATTGCAAACTCGGGTAAGGATCTGTAGAAAGCAAGGTTCCGTTTACATAAATCACCGGAGCTGGCGGAGCAGAAGCTGCTACCACTGTAATCGTATCTGAGTAAGAAACGCATCCGTTATGATCGTAAGCTGTAAAATAGACATTTCCCGAAGCTGTTAGTGCTGAATTATAAGTAGTGTCACCGTTCATCCAACGAATGGTATAGGGAATGGCAGAAGCAGTAGAAACCGCACTGTCTCCCGGACAGAAGAATGTATTTGCGCTGATGGTATTCGTGAAATTGGATTGCAGCATCATGTTTAGTGCATGAATTTTTCCGTAGCCATAAGCATTGTTCGGAATAGTTCCGGTGAAAGCATCCGTAAAGGCTGTGCTGTGAATGGCATCCAGGAAGCTCTGGTAAGTTCCTTTGTTGCACTTTTCGAGGTAAAGTGCGGCTATTCCTGCTACAACAGGAGAAGCCATGGAAGTTCCTCCGTTCCGAACATGTAATCCGTCGATATCTACCGCAGCATTGTAACCGGGGTCGTTCAGCAACCAGAAAGGTCCGGCGCTCAGGGAAACATCTCCGCAAGCTACTACATCCGGTTTAATGATTCCATGCCTTGTTGGTCCTTTTGCCGAAGCAGGGGTGAGCTGGCCCACTGCCGTATAATCCGGAGGATTCGGAAGGTAGGTGTCTCCGTTCTTGTCTATATGACTATAACGGTTTCGGATATTTCCCACAGTTACCACTTTTGGAGAACAATTCCAGGAAGAAACAAGGGTTTGAAGCGAATCCGGCATATTATAATGCAGAATATCCGGATAAACAACCGCAGGCGGAAGCCCGGTTGTCAGCATATCGTTCAGGGCACTGAATACAGAGCCGCTCCAGGCATCATATTGCCCCGTTCCGGTAGTTTTTACCGCATACAGGTAATTCGTCGAATCAACGTGATTCAGATAAAACTCAAGATGCAGGTTTGGTCCCACAATTTCCGGGTAAATTTCCATGGTTGCAATCCGGTTGGTTCCGTTCCACAATGTATCCCGGATAACAGTTCCGATCCCGGTTATCGCTGGCCGGTAGCTGGTTTGTGCACGTTGCTGGAAATTTCCGCTTCCCTGGTTTGCAGCTATCGCGTAGTTCCATCCCGCATCGGTTAAGTCGGTCCAAAGGTCCAGATAAACCGTATTCGGGCCAAGCTGACTTTCAGGATTGGGTTTTATCCAAACGAAAGAAGTATCAGAATCTACATTTCCATGTACGTGGTATTTTCCCCAGGAACCGGAATTTCCTGCTGCACAGACAATGATTCTCCCCGGTTTTTCATCCAGCAGGTTATCCATTAAAACTGCTGCAGGATCCGTTCCGTCGTGGCTGCCCAGGTAAGAACCTACCGAAAGGTTCACCACAGCCGGAAGTCCCAGTTCTTCCGCTTTTTTAAACACAAAATCACAGGCATCGGCAACCGTCAGTGTCCAGTTCGGTAAATTGAGATCCGTTTCAATCACAATAATTTTCGCATCCGGAGCCATGCCTGTTTCCTGACCGTTTGCCCGTCCGTTTGAAACGCCAGCGCCCGTTACGGAGGTCCCGTGAGCGGAGGATTCTTCCATACTTCCACAGTTCCCCGACTGGATATCATTTGCATTCCATAACTGTCCGTATCCGTATGGCTGGGGCGTCCGCACGGCATCATACGGCAAGGAATGATCCCAATAATAAAGTACGCGTGTATTTCCATTCTGATCTTTGAAATCGCCATGATTGTAGTCCAGCCCCTGGTCCACAAACCCCACGATCACATCTTTTCCCGTGAAAGGTATTTGCAAACCTCCCAATCCCTGGTGAACCGGTTTCACATAATGCTTCACCAGTGTAGAATCATTCAGTGCTTTCGGCAATGAAAACTCCAGGTAGAATGATTGAATGATTTTTGATTTCGTTGCTTCCTCTATCCAGGCTGGCTTTGCCTGAATGTAAATCCACTCACGGGTAACCTGTTTAACTGAAATTTCTTTCGTTGCCAGCAACTGACTCAGATTTCCTGAATTGGTAACTGCAAAAGCCATCGATACATCCGGTTGTTCGGCAAGCAGTTTCCTGAATTTAAAATTATCAGTTTGAGCAAGGCTTATAATTGAATTGAATAAAATTAGCCCTGCTGTCAGTAATATTTTAATTACCTTCACCGCTCGTTGTCGTAGATTTCCTATGAACATTTTTTTAAACCTTTTAATAAAGTATGATAATAATATCTTATCCAAATTAAGATATTTGTTCAAATAAAGAAGTATATTCCTCTCAAAAAAAGAACTTAGTACAGATATGAAGAAGAGAATCATCACATTGTCATTGGCCTTGTTTTCCTTAGGTATAATGAATTTTATTTATGGTCAGAAAGTAGAAGAAATCAAAAACTGGTATAACGGAGCCACTCCGGGAATGAATACAGAAAAAGCTTATTCTGCTCTGAAAAAGCAAAAATCAACTACTGTTATAGTTGCTGTAATTGATTCGGGTATTGATATCGAACATAAGGATTTACAAGGAAAAATCTGGACCAACGAAGATGAAATTCCGAATAACGGGATTGATGATGACAACAACGGCTATATTGACGATGTTCATGGCTGGAATTTCCTGGGAAATCCGAGTGGAGAAAATCAAAATTATGCACGACTGGAAAAAACTCGTATTTGTGCAGAATTACATGCAAAATTTAACGGGAAATCCGAATCGGAAATTTCCAGTGCAGACAAAGCAGATTACGACAAATACAAGGAATTACTGAAATCTATTGAAGATGAGCGCAATCAAAACCTGCAGGCTCTGGAACAGTACACGCAGTTAGAGCAGATGCTTCCGACAATCAAAGCGAAGCTGGTTGAAAAACTGGGAGAAAACTTTACAGAAGAGGATGTTCAGAAAATGAAGCCCGAGTCTGCACAGGATATGCAATTGAAACAGATTGGTGTGTACATTGCAAACGGACAATTATCCGAAGAAAATATTAAAGACGCTTTGGATCATTTTCACTCCGGCATAGACTACCAGCTGAATATGGAATACAATGACCGTCAGTTCATCGGAGACGATCCGGACAATTTCAATGATGTTCATTATGGGAACAATGACGTAGAAGGACCGGAGGCACTTCACGGTACTCACGTTGGTGGCATTATCGGAGCTGTGAGACACAACGAACTGGGTGGTGACGGAGTTGCTGATAACATTAAATTAATGTCAGTTCGTGCCGTTCCGGACGGAGATGAGCAGGATAAAGATGTTGCTTTGGCAATTCGCTATGCGGTTGATAATGGTGCTTCTGTCATCAACATGTCATTCGGAAAAGCTTATTCCAGACATCAGAAAGAAGTATATGAAGCAATGGCTTATGCAGATTCCAAAGGTGTTTTGTTGGTTCACGCGGCAGGAAACGACGGAGTGAGCCTGGACGAAAACCCGAATTTTCCTACAAATGAGTATTCTTTCCAGACAAAACCTTTGGACATGTATGTATGTATAGGAGCTTCTACAAGAAATAAAAAACAACTGGCAGCTGATTTCTCTAACTTCAGTTCACGTCAGGTTAATGTTTTTGCACCGGGATTTGAAATTTACAATACTGTTCCTCAAAGCGAGTACAAGATTCTTCAGGGAACCTCTATGGCTGCACCAATGGTTTCCGGAGTTGCCGCTTTGTTGAAATCTTATTTCCCGGATTTGTCTATGAAAGAAATTAAGGACATTATGCTGGCATCTGCAAAACAATACAAAGGAACTATGGTTCCTTCTCCGGGAACAGGGGAGTCTGTTGATTTCGGAAAACTATCCACCACAGGAGGAATAATCGATGTGGCTGCTGCAGTAAAAATGTGTCAGGCAAAAGCGAAAAAGTAATTCATTAATCCCGTATATAATATACCGTTCCGATTAAGCCGGGACGGTATTTTTGCTTATGAAAACACACAAATTATCCCTTGCCGTTTTGGCTGTTTTTTGGTTAGTCTCTGGTTTCACCATCCAAAAAGTTTCAGAAACAGAAATCATCGATTCTCTGATTGACAATTGGTACAAAGCTGCTGCGGAAGCAAATTATGCAAACTACTTTGGTTTGATGGCAGATCATTTTATTTTTATGGGAACAGATCCTTCCGAAAGATGGAACAAAGAGCAATTCGGAGCTTTCTGCAAATCTTATTTCGATCAGGGAAAAACATGGGATTTCAGGAAAATCGAACGCCACATTGAAATTTCAAAAGATGGAAAAACAGCCTGGTTCGATGAAAAAATCAGCACCTGGATGAAAGATTGCAGGGGAAGCGGCGTGCTGGTCAAAACCGGTAAAGAATGGAAACTGGCTCAATATAACCTGTCCGTACTGATCGAAAATGATAAAATTCAGGATTTTATACAATTGCGGGAGAAACCTTGAGTTTTCATAATAATCGTTAATAACTGGTTGGCCTGGCACAGGTTTTGTAACTTGTATAAGAGTTAAAAACACCAGTCATGAAAAGGTTGATTTATATGGGGTTGATCATGATAACAGGCTTATCATTCAACACATTCGCTCAGGACACTGATAGTACAGGAATGCCTGGAGACAACTTTGATCTGCAGGGAGCTCTACAGCTTTTTAAGCAATCTTCCACATTAGAAGAGTTTGAAAAAAAACTCAATACCGAATCCAATGCGGTGAATAACCTCGACTTGAACGGGGACAGTAAAATTGATTACATCCGCGTGATCGACAAAAAAGAGGGAGATAATCATGCCATTATGTTGCAGGTTCCTGTAAACAGCAAAGAATCTCAGGATGTTGCTGCTATTGTGATCGAAAAACGTTCCGATTCTGAAGCTCAGCTGCAGATTATAGGGAACGAAACCCTGTACGGGGAAGAAAAAATTATGGAGCCTGTTGAGGAAAGGGCCGTCAAACAAACAGGTCCTTCTGTCTATGAAGCACCGGCTGCCGTTATTTTTGTAAATGTTTGGGGCTGGCCTTGTATCCAATATATTTACAATCCATGGTACAGCCCGTGGTATTCTCCGTATTACTGGGATTACTATCCTTCCTGGTGGTATCCGTGGAGACCACTCTACTGGAATGTATACTACCAGCGGGTTTATCCTTATCACGGCTGGTGTCAGTACACTACATTCTACCATGTTCCTTATGCGCATCAGATTTACAAAAACGGTTATACCAACAGTGCGTATGTACAGGCCAGATATGAGCCTCAACGTACTGCATACAAAAACAGAAATATCAGTAATCAATCAGTAGGCAGGGTAGAACCCGGAAACGGAACAGTTAGTACCAGTGTCAGACCGGTCGTAAGAAATGAGGGGATGAGAAATGAAGCCGTTCGCCCGTCAACAACAACGAACCCGGCAGGGCAGGGAACAACTGTCAGAGAGGTTCCAAGACCAGCGAACAGAGGTACAGTTATCGATGACGGAAATAATGGCAGAATCAATACCGGTAATAACCGAACTGTGGAACCGATTCGAAGAGACCCAGCCATTCAGCAGCCGAACCCGGTGGAAAGAGTACCGCAACAAAGACCGATACAGCAACAAAATCCGGGACGAATTCAGATGGAACCCGGCCAGGGAGCTCCGGTATTCAGACAAAATGTTCCGGATCGTCAGATCAGCAGACCAATGAATGGCGGCGGCGGATTCAGGAGCGGTATGCAAAGAAGATAAATTCGTTAATCCTGCAGACTTCACTCAGTTTGCGGATAGGAAAGCAAAAAGCTTCCGTCGGTTGACGGAAGCTTTTTTACTATAGCATTTTGTTATTTCTTTTTCGTTCTGTTCTTTGCCTGTTCCTGTTGTTGTTTCTGCAAATCTTCCAGGCGCTGCATAAAGTTTGATTTTTTCTTCGGACTAGTTGCTTTTTTAGCAGAATTCGTTTGTGCTTCTGCCATTTTTGCTTTCAGCCTCTCTTCATCCACGAAGAATTTTTTGATTACGAGCATCAAAATAATAGTCATCAAAGTGGAAATGAAGTAGTAATAACTCAAACCGGATGAGTAATTGTTGAAGAAGAAAATCATCATCAGCGGGAAGATGTACATAATCACTTTCATGTTCGGCATTCCGGGTTGTTGCTGCTGGGTCATATTGGACGAGTTCAGACGCGTGTACAACAAGGTTGTTCCGGCCATTAGCAAGGTAAACAATGAAATGTGATTACCATACAGCGGAATATAGGTTCCGAAATTCCAGATTGAATCAAAAGACGACAAATCCTTCGCCCAGAGGAATCCTTTCTGTCTGAGGGTAAATGTGGCCGGGAAAAAACGGAATACCGCCAACAGGATGGGCATCTGGATCAGCATCGGTACGCAACCTGCCAGTGGCGAAGCACCGGAAGCGCGATATAAAGCCATCATATCCATTTGTTTTTTCATGGCATCTTCTTTCTTCGGATATTTTGCATTGATCTCGTCAATCTGAGGTTTCAGGATTCTCATTTTTGCCGAGGAAACGAACATTTTCCACTGAATTGGCATTAAAACGATTTTCAGAATGATTGTCAGGAGCAAAATTGCGATTCCTGCATTCATTCCAAAACTCATCAGGAAGTCGAATACCGGTTGAACGGCATATAGGTTGATCCAGCGGAATAATCCCCAACCCAGATTCAAAATATTGTCATACTTTTTGTTGTAAGCAGCCAGTGTACGGTAATCATTCGGACCAAAATACCAGATGAAACTTACAGATGCATCTTTTACGGATTGTAATCCCAGGTTCAGTTTTGACTGGTATTTACGGATGTGTGTGAAGAATTTATCAGAACCTGCCTTGTAGTTTGTGGAAGTAAATTTCGTTCCGGTCATTTTAAATCCATTATCGGCATCCAGGATGGAGGAGAAGTAGCTTTGTTTATAAGCCACCCATTTTATATCCGATTCAGCAGTTTTATAAGCATCCGTCATTTCACTGTTCCAGTTCAGTTTTCCTTCAGTCGACTGATAACAGATTGTAGAAACCTTACGTTGCTCTGAAAGCAATCTTTCCGAACGTAACATTTCCATTTGCCAGTCGAGCAATACGGAATTCGGCAATACTTTTCCGGACAGATCTTTCACGCGGATTGTGTAGCCCAAATCGTATCCGCCTTTTAACGTATATGTATATTCGATAGAACCATCAGCAACTTCGTGTCTGAGCACGATTTTGCTTTTCGATCTGGAGACCACTTCGAAAGCCTTGTTTCCGGTTGTATACTTTTTACCGTTGATATTGAAAATCAGCTGGTTTTTCTGATCACCGTTTCTGAACAAGTACAAAGGAGTGATTTTCCCGTCTTTTTTGGCAAAATCCACATACGATTCGTATTCTTTCAGCTGAACAGCGGAAACAACCCCTCCTTTTGTGGAGAAATCGACAATCAGTTTCTTGGACTCCAGGCGAATAATTTCTTCTTTCGCCAGCACATTGGATGATACTTTCACACGCGGAGCAATCGCAGTATCCTGTTTTGTTTTCTGGTTGATGTAAACCAAACGTCCTTTATCGTCTTTCAACTGATTTCCTTTCTTATCCTTTTTAGGAAGCAGAACGGGTGCGTTCTTGTTGGCTTTTTCAATCGAATCTGATTCTTTTTTTGCCTGTTCGGCTAATTCTTTTTGCTCTTTTTCTTTTTGAGCTTTGATCTCTTTCTCACTTGGCTGGTTCATGTATGTGAACACGACCAATAAAGCACCAATAAGCGTAAGACCGATGACTGTATTCCTATCCATTCGCGTTTATTATGTTTATTTATGTTCAATCCACAATGGCGGATCGTTTCTTCTTCTTGTTATTTTAACTTATTTAATATCTGCGTTAGCAGATCACATATCAGAAGCAGTGCTTCTTCTTATCGAAATCAGTGATTTCTCTTATTTTCAATAGCTGCTTTCACAAAAGCAACGAATAAAGGGTGTGGATTATCCACGGTACTTTTATATTCCGGGTGATACTGTGCCCCTACAAACCATGGATGTTCCGGGATTTCGACTACTTCAACCAATCCTGTTTCCGGATTTTTTCCTGTTGCGGTCATCCCTGCTTTTTCAAAGGCTTCCAGGTAATCGTTATTGAATTCATACCGGTGACGGTGCCTCTCTTCGATAGATTCGGTATTGTATGCCACAGCAACTTTCGTATTCGGTTTCAACTGACATTTGTAAGCACCCAAGCGCATGGTTCCTCCCATATTGGAAATGCTTTTTTGTTCTGCCATCATAGAAATAACGGGATATTTGGAATCTTCCGCTATTTCTGTTGTATGGGCATCTTCGTAGCCCAGGACATGTCTTGCAAATTCAATTACTGCACACTGCATTCCCAGACAAATCCCGAAGAATGGCACTTTGTTTTCACGTGCATAACGAACTGCTTCGATTTTTCCACTGATTCCTCTTGACCCGAAACCAGGAGCAACGAGAATTCCATCTAATCCGGCCAATTCGGATTCAATATTTTGTTTCGTTAATGATTCGGAGTGAATCCATTTCAGGTTAACGCGTGCTTCGTTGGCAACACCCCCGTGAATGAAGGCTTCAGAAATAGACTTGTAGGAGTCTTTCAATTCCACATATTTTCCTATCAGGCCGATATTCACTTCTTTCGTCGGATTTTTTAAGCGTGTCAGGAATTCTTTCCATTTTGTCAGTTCCGGGGAATTTTTAGATGGTAAGCCCAGTTTTTCCAGAACTACCTTATCCAGTTCTTCTGCCTGCATCAGGAGCGGAACATCATAGATTGATTCCGCATCACGCGACTCGATTACCGCATTCATACTTACGTTACAGAACTTCGCTATTTTCTTGCGAATGGTCAGATCCAGCTCATGTTCTGTCCGGCAACACAAAATATCCGGCTGAACTCCCAATTCGAGTAATTGTTTTACCGAGTGCTGGGTTGGTTTTGTTTTCAGTTCTCCGGCAGCAGATAAATAAGGGATCAATGTCAGGTGAACCACCAGGCAATCTTTTTCGAATTCCCACATCATCTGACGAACAGCTTCTACAAACGGAAGAGATTCAATATCACCAACCGTTCCACCAATTTCAGTAATTACAATATCAAATTTCCCGGTTTTTCCCAGAATCTGGATGCGCTCTTTAATTTCGTCTGTGATGTGAGGAATAATTTGAACGGTTTTTCCCAGGTATTCGCCTTTTCGTTCTTTATCGATCACGCTTTGGTAAATGCGTCCGGTAGTTACATTATTTGCCTGTGAGGTTGGAACATTTAAAAAACGCTCATAATGTCCTAAATCCAGGTCTGTTTCAGCTCCGTCATCTGTTACAAAACATTCTCCGTGTTCGTAAGGATTCAGTGTGCCCGGATCGATATTAATGTATGGATCTAACTTCTGGATTGTTGTAGAGTAACCACGCGCCTGAAGCAATTTTGCTAAAGAAGCTGAGATGATTCCCTTACCCAAGGATGATGTTACTCCCCCGGTTACAAATACGTATTTTGTTGAATTGGACATAGATAAAAATTGTAACTACGGGGCGCAAAATTACATCAAATAAATGAATAAACACGAATGTTTTACACGCTTTTTCACAAATAACGGCGAAGTGCTGATTTATCCGTTCATACGTGATAAAATGTCGGTAAACGGAGAATTGAAAAGATCTAAAGACAGGGTTTGCTTGCTAATTGATAATTATCAATTGTTAATTAGCAATTAGCAAGTTTTTCACTTTTGAATTAATAAGGAAGTCCGTCATTCAAAAATGTCTGATAGTAGAACCGGGGAAGACGTGCTTCTTTTCGTGAAAAAACGTTGTTCCCATTCTCATCCAGACGCGGATAATGTGGTGTATTCCGTTTCATACTTTTAGGGAAAAAGATCAGATCGTGGCTGATTTTATTCTGGAAAATGTAACGAATCTGCTCGCTGTCCCAACCCAGTCTTTCCCCAGCTGTCTGCATTCCGGCGAAACGGTATTTCATTTCCCCATATAAAATCCCGTGATTCAATTTTCCGTAGGGTCCGGAAGTCAGATCCCGGATTCCGTTGGGTGCTCCCGGGCGTGGTGTCCGATCCCAAACTGTTCCGCCGGTTTCACCTGTCCAGATCGTCAGTCCCAGGCTGGCCTTGTATAAACTGTCGCGATAAGAAATTACTAAAGCTCCAGTCCGGAAACGGTCCTTAGCCTGTCCGGCAAACACGTCGTTTTCGAATAAAATATCGACTCGTCTGATTCCGAGATTCCAGGCTCCCGACCACTGTGTAGTTCCTGCTTTATCCAGATACCAATAATGTGCATAGCCGATCGAATAAGAAGAAGTACTTTGGTGCAGCGCACCGTCCCAATCCATATTGACCGGATTATTCGCTCTTCCGAACATGACAACGGCTCCGGTACTGATTCTCAATTCTCCGAAAGATTTCCGGTTACCCAGGTTTGTGAGAAAATAACGCGATGTGAGTCCTGCGTTGAGTTGCAGGTATTGATTCCCGAGATATGAATCCAGTTTCATTCCAAGTGCATTCTGATGCGAGCCAAATGCCACCAGGAGCGTTACCTTAACTCCTGTATGTGGAATCCATTTGTTTTGGGAGGTAACTGCATTAGCGCAACCAAAGAAGAGAAAAAGCAATAACCGGTTCATCAAAAACGAATTTACAATTTTCAGACCGAAATTGTCTGTGTTCCTGAAATATGTCCAATTACCACGGTTAATTTCCGTTTATTCCAAATAAACATGCTTCACGCCGGATTTCGGTTATCTTTGGATTATGTTTAAAGCCAGAAAAACATATTGGTTAGCTCAAATTGGTGGTTGGGCTTTACTTTCATTACTGATCTTCTCCGCTTCCGTCTTTTCCAGTCAGAAAATTGAACTGAAAATGATGCTGATTTCAACAGGCTGTTTCTTCGTTTTCGGGATCACATTAACACATTTGATGCGTTATTTCTTCATCCGGATGGGATGGCTGAATATGCGTTTAACGAATCTGATTTCCAGGGTACTGATTACTTCCCTGGTGGTTGCAGCAATCATGGCGTTTCTGGACAGCCTGATTTCTCATTTCCTGTTGAATATCAATTCCAAAGAAAGTATTCCGTTCAAACTCTCATTTGTAGAGTTTCTGCTGGAATGCTTTGCAACCCTGATCTTCTTCATTTTGTGGAACGGGGTTTATTTCACATTTCATTTTTTCAGGCGATCCAAAGAGCAGGAGGTGAACAACTTACAACTCACTGCAAGTCACAACGAAATGGAATTGAAAAACCTGCGCTCCCAGCTGAATCCGCATTTTTTGTTCAACTCCCTGAATTCCATTCGGGCATTGATTGATATTGAACCATACAGAGCGCAGGAAAATATTACTAAACTTTCCAATCTTTTACGAAAGTCACTCATTATCGGCAGTGAACAACTGGTTCTGCTGGAAGAGGAATTATTGATTGTCCAGGATTATCTGGACCTGGAAAAGGTGCGTTTTGAGGAACGCTTAAATGTAATTTTTGAAATCGACAAGCAGGTGACCAGCGTATTGATTCCTCCGTTTATCCTGCAAACCCTGATTGAAAATGCGCTCAAACATGGAATCGGGCAACTGATCAATGGGGGAACTGTCTGGATCAGGGCAAAGAAAACAGCCCAAACTACTGTCCTGGAAGTAGAAAACACAGGAAATCTGCACTCTGGTAAAAAAGATTCGATCGGGATAGGCGTTTCTAATACACTCCGGAGGCTGGAGCTTCAATACCGGGGAAAAGCCCGGTTTAATCTGAGACAGAACACCAATACTGTTATAGCTATAATTGAAATTAGAGAATTATGAGAACTATAATCATTGATGATGAAAGACTTGCACGTGAGGAGTTAAAGAAATTGTTAAAGGATTATCACGAAATAGAAATTATCGACGAAGCTAAAAATCCCGAGGAAGGAATTGAAAAAATCAGGGCTTTGAAACCCGATCTGATTTTTCTGGATATTCAAATGCCGGGGATGACCGGTTTCGAGATGCTGAAAAAACTGGACGAAATCCCACAGGTGGTATTCGTTACGGCATTCGATGATTTTGCGTTGAAAGCGTTTGAAGTCAATGCACTGGATTATGTTCTGAAGCCGGTTGATCCTGCCAGACTGGATGAAACGGTCAAAAAACTATTGAACAATCCGGAAGCAGATTTTCAATCTACGGCGAAAGCACCAAAAATTGATCGTTCTTCACGTCCATTGACTATTTCGGATTCTATTTTTATCAAAGACGGGGAGAAGTGCTTTTTCATTTCCCTGGACAAGGTACGCATTTTTGAAAGCGACGGAAACTACGTAAAGGTTTACTTCGGGAAGAGCAGACCATTGATTTTAAGATCTTTGAATAGTCTGGAGGAGCGCCTGGATCCACAACATTTTTTCAGAGCAAACCGCAAGTATATTATCAACCTGAATTGGATACATAAAGTAGAAAACTGGTTTAATGGCGGGTTGCAGGTGGAGTTGAAACCACTCGTTATCAAAACATCAACCGGAGAAGAAGTTTGTGAAGGAGAAAAAATAGAAATTTCCCGAAGACAGGCGATTAAGTTTAAAGAGCTGTTCTCTATATGATTGAAAAAGGAACAAGAATAAAAAAGCTAAGATAATTGAGTCAATTTTCATCAATTAGTGTAATTCCATTCTCGTGCAAGCTGATAAGGCGTTGTTTGTATAAATTCCCCACCACTTGTTTGAATAATTTTTTTGACCAGCCTGTACGGTATTGGATTTCTTCCGGATCCGATTTATCTGTTAAATCCAGGAAACCGTCATTATCGTGAAGCATCGCGAGGAATTTTCTTGAAAGCGTATCAATTTTTTCATAACCGGCAGGTTGCAGCACAATATCCAGTTTGCCGTCAGAACGCACTTTTCTGACAAATCCTTTCAGGGTTTCCCCCATACGTACTCTCCTGTGTAAGTCATTTTTGAAAATCAATCCCTGAAACTGGTTATTAACCAGCACTTTTAAGCCCAGATCAGTAAATTCCCAAACGAGCAAATCCACAGCTTCATTTTCCTGAATTTCATCTGTAACCGGCCTGATGTACATTCCGATGCGGGAGGTTCCCACCAGGCGCTGTGTTGCTTCGTCAATGTACATGTAAATGAAATAATGCTTTCCTTCTTCCAGTGGTTTCGGTTGTTCACGGAAAGGAATCAACAAATGCTTTTCAACACCCCACTCGGCAAAAGCACCGTATTGATTCACTTCCACGATTTTCAGAAACGCAAACTGATTAACGAGGATTTTCGGAACAAGTGTTGTAGCAATAATTCGTCCTTCGGAATCTTTATACAGAAATACGTTTACCAGATCATCAATCTGGAAAGACGGGTCAACGTATTTCGTCGGTAACAGAACATCATTTCCTTCTTCGTCTTCCAGGTATGCGCCCGGATCTGTAAACCGATCAAGACGCAATTCGTTATAAACTCCTAATTCCACTTTGCAAAGGTAGTAAAAAGGAAATAGGATAAATCTGCATGAACAGCAAGAGTGGTCATTCTGTAAATTTATTTGGCACTTTTAAGTCTTAAATCCGGTTATCTGAAACAGGATGTATTACCAAATCCGGAATCATACCGGTCTTTTTCTCTGGGATAAAAGCTGAATGATTAGAAAAAAATGCAAAATGTAGCTAGAAATATAAATTCCCCGATTGTTTTGCAGCAATAATCATACACGGAAGCTTCATTTCATTGGTAATCAACGACTGTGCAAAATTATCGAACTGAGGAAGCAAGCTCTCGGAATGATAAGCAATAGCAATGATATCAATGTTTTTCTCTTTCACGTATGCCATTACTTTTTTTGCATAACTACCGCTCGGAGGAAGCAGATTTATGTCACATTTGGCACCTTTTTCGTCGTATTTATTGCGGATAAGCAATACACGGTTCTTGGTTTGTTGTGAAAGTCCCTCATCGGCATGTTTTTCACCAATTACGTGCACCGTTGCGTCAAAAATACGTGCCAGGTCTCCAGCAGAGCTTACAATCTGTAAACTTTCCTTTGTCAGGTCAATCGGGACAACAATATTCCTGATTTCCTGGTGTTTGGTTTCTTTCTGCACAACGATAAACGGGATATCACAGCTGGTGATTACCTTCATGGCAAAGCTTCCGGTGAGTTTTTGAAATCCTTTGGCTCCGTGAGTACCCATCAGGATCAATTGAGCGTGTTCGCGGGTTGCTATTTTATTGATATCGGTAAAAATGTCTCCTACTGTTGCCAGAACAAACATTTCTACGCTTTCCGGAACGGATTTTACTTTGATTATATCCCAAAGTTTTGCTTCAATGGCAGCTATTTTTGCCTGATTGTCTACTAAATGCAGCAACATAATGTCCGTTTTCACATGCCTGCCAAGGAAAAAGGCATAATCCAAAGCAGCGTTTCCCACTTCTGTCAAATCATGCGGGACGATGTACAAATTTCGACTCATAGTAACTTATTTTTCTCCAAAATAGGAAAAAAGTAATTTATCTGACTGCTTAAATTTTTAACAGTTGAGTGTTGATTGATTATTTCGCCTGTTTTAACGAAGATTGGCATCTGGCGGTTTTTCTAAATCCCCGTAGTCAATACCTTTATAAGTTGAAAAAGAACCTATGATTGGAGTTATTTTGCTGCTTATTTTACTTGCCCAGGCAACACTTTCTTACACATTATTTGAGGATCAAAACCCGTTTCTGGCACTACTCGGAGTTTTACAAATTACGTTATTTTTCGGGAGTATGATCGTGATGATACGTCACTTCCGGAACAGGAAAACAACGGATTACCGGAAAGGATTCAATGCCTTCGGAGTGATGATCGCTTCGGGAGTTCCGGCACTCGGATTTTTTCTTTTCGGGATTATTTACCTCTTAACACATGTGGTATTCATCAAATATTTCGGATATGGAGTAGCAGTAGCCATGTTCTTTGCGATTCTTTCCGGGATTATTTGGGGGAGATGGAACTGGAAAGTTCACACGGTTGAGCTTTCTTTTGAAAACCTCCCGAAGGAATCGGATGGGGTGAAAATCGTTCAGATCAGTGATATTCATGTAGGTAGTTTTTTCGACAAACACGATAAGGTAGAAAAAGCCATTCGCAAGATCAATCAACTGGAGGCTGATTTTGTTTTCTTTACGGGAGACCTGGTCAACAATATCGCAGAAGAAATGTTTGGTTGGGAACCAGTATTCTCCAAAATTCAAGCGAAAGAAGGGAAATTCAGCATTCTTGGAAATCACGATTATGGCGATTATGTTCCATGGGATAAGGAAGAGACTAAACGCTCAAATCTGTCGAAACTGATCTCCATTCACAAAGAAATTGGTTTTACTCCCTTGCTGAATGAAGCTGTTGAATTAAGACCCGGATTCTGGTTATTAGGCGTTGAAAACTGGGGAAAAGCCCCGTTCAGACAAAGTGGTGAGTTGGGAAAAACATTGGAAAATGTCCCTAAAAGTGCATTCAAAATCCTGCTTTCACATGACCCAAGTCATTTTGACGAGCAGGTGACCAGTACTGACATTGATCTCACACTTTCCGGCCACACACACGGAATGCAATTCGGAATTGAGCGTTTCGGGATCAAATGGAGCCCGGTTTCGCTTCGCTATAAGAAATGGGCTGGGTTGTACCATGTCGGAAAACAGTTTTTATATGTTAACCGCGGATTCGGTTATCTGGGATTTCCCGGAAGAGTGGGGATTTATCCTGAAATTACTGAAATAGTATTGAGAAGCATCTGAAAATAAATCATTAAACAGATAATGATCTTTAAATGTTATTTACTCAAAAGTTTTCAAAAGCACCTAATCCGAAGAGAGCAAAATCGTATTTACATGGATCTTCCGGGTCAAACCGGATCAGCTGCTCCTGAATTTCTGCCACACTGCGCCAGTCGTTTTGCGTTCGGGTGAGAATTCCCAGCTTTCGGGCAACATTTCCGGTGTGTACATCCAGTGGAAGATGTAATTCAGACATCGGGATGCTGTTCCAGATTCCGAAATCCACCCCGGATTCATCTTTGCGGACCATCCACCGCAGAAACATATTGATGCGTTTGGCCGAGGATCCTTTCAGAGGATTGGCAATGTGCTTTTGTGTTCTGTCGGGAAAAGGCTCCGTGGTGAAGGCTTGTCTGAAAGAAGCGATTCTTCCCCGAACTCCCGGAATTTCCGGGTTTGCCTGGAAGCTGGCTTCCAAACCTCCGTGTTGCTTATAGATGCGCTTCAAGGAAACAAAAAATGCGTTCAGATCGTCGCTGTTGAAAGTACGATGAACAAACATGTGTCTTTGTTCTTCATATCCCATTACATATTCATAAGGCTTGAAGTTCATGATTTCGAGAAGCCGTTCACCGCTTTTAATAATGGCTGTGCGATTTCCCCAGGCCAGTGTGGAAATCAGGAACGAGCTGATCTCAATGTCTTCTTTCCGGGTAAACCGCTTCGGAATCTGAATCGGGTCGGTCTGAATGAAATTCGCCTGGTTATACAGTTCTGCTTTTTCATCCAGAAAAGCTTTCAATTTTTCCTGCGTAAAAGAGATTTTCATTTTAATAAACCGTCTGCCATTACAATTGAACGATCTGCCATTTCCGCCAACAGGTTATTGTGCGTCACGATGACAAAAGTCTGTTTGAATTCTTCCCGCAAATCGAAGAAAAGCTGATGCAGTTCTGCTGCATTTTTTGAATCCAGGTTACCTGAAGGCTCATCAGCGAAAATGATATCCGGTTCATTCATCAGTGCTCTTGCTACCGCTACGCGTTGTTGCTCTCCTCCGGAAAGCGCTGCCGGTTGATGACTTTCTCTGTGCTGAAGGCCAAGTTTTTTCAGTAGGAGGGAAGCCCGTTCTTTGGCTTCCGGCATGTTTTTTCCACCAATTAAAGCTGGCATCACCACATTTTCCAGTGCGCTGAATTCCGGAAGCAATTGATGGAACTGGAAAATGAATCCGATTTTCTGGTTTCTGAATGCTGCAAGCCCTTTGGAAGATAAACTGAAAGGGTTTACACCGTTTAACGTAAGCGTCCCGGTATCCGGTTTGTCCAGGGTTCCCAAAATCTGGAGCAGGGTTGTTTTTCCCGCCCCGGACGACCCTACAATTGAAACGATTTCCCCGGATTGAATTTCCAGATCGATTCCTTTCAGAACTTCCAGCTGACCGTATTTCTTTTGGATTCCTTTTGCAAGCAGCATTATTTTCCCAGTTTTAAAGAATGTCCCATTTTCTGAACCTTTGTCTGAAGGTATTTTTCGTTGTGTGAATTACGCCCCACCTCAAGTGGAATATTTTCAATAATTTCCAGTCCGTATCCAACCAGGCCGGTGCGTTTTTTCGGGTTATTCGACAGCAGGCGAATTTTGGAAATTCTCAGTTCATGCAGAATCTGGGCTCCGATTCCATATTCGCGTTCGTCTGATTTGAACCCCAGTTTCAGGTTTGCTTCAACCGTATCGTATCCTTCTTCCTGGAGTTTGTAGGCTTTTAATTTATTCAGCAACCCGATTCCGCGGCCTTCCTGGTTCAGGTAAACAATCACTCCTTTGCCTTCTTTCTCAATCATTTTCATCGCGTGGTGAAGCTGAGGACCACAGTCGCAACGACAAGATCCAAAAATATCTCCTGTCAGGCAGGACGAATGCATGCGAACCAGTATTGGTTCATCCGGTTTCCAGGTTCCTTTTACCAATGCCAGATGCTCCTGCCCGTTTGATTTAACGGAAAAAGCCACCAGCTTGAAATCGCCGTGCTCAGTTGGCATTTCGACCTCAATTTCGCGGGAAATTAACGATTCATGTTTCATGCGGTAAGCAACCAGGTCGGCAATAGAAATCAGCTTCAGGTCGAATTTCTTCGCAATTTCCATTAACTGTGGCAAACGCGACATGGAGCCATCTTCATTCAGGATTTCAACCAGAATTCCCGCCGGTTTAAATCCTGCCAGACGGGCAAGGTCTACTGCTGCTTCAGTATGGCCTGTTCTTTGCAAAACGCCGCCTTTTTTGGCCCGAAGCGGGAAAATGTGTCCCGGACGCCCCAAATCTTCCGGCCTGGTATCTTCTGAAACCAATGCTTTGATGGTTTTTGCCCGGTCGAAAACAGAAATTCCGGTTGTACATCCGTGACCAATCAGATCTACGGAAACAGTAAACTGCGTTTCGTGTAAAACGGTATTATTTGTAACCATCAGGTTTAATTCCAGTTCGTTACATCTGGATTCGGTAAGCGGAGCACAAATGAGCCCTCTTCCGTGAGTTGCCATGAAATTGATCATTTCAGGAGTTACCGTTTCAGCTGCTGCAATGAAATCTCCTTCGTTTTCGCGGTCTTCGTCGTCCACAACGATAATTGCTTTTCCGGCTTTTATATCTTCAATCGCTTCTTCGATTGTGTTTAATTTTCCTGACATAAGTGTTGAATAAAGTGACACAAATTTACTCCGAATTCTGCAATCGGGCTCACTATTTAACTTTTTTAAAGGTAAAGAAAATGCTGTTCGGATCTTCTAAAGAGTTCCCGGTTAATCTGCTATTTTAGCATCGTTTCCGCGTATGTAGCTGATGCGTTTGGAAAAACAATGAGACTGTCAGAAAGAGGGGGTATGGAGAAGCTGCAACAGTTTTAATGTTTGTTTTTCCCACGAATAGTGTTGTTCAATGTAGTTTTTTCCATGCAATGCAATTGAACTGAAATGACTTTCATGAATCAGACCTTCGGTTATTTTTTCGACAAAGGCGCTGATATCTTCTGCCAATAAGATGTTTTCGTAGTTGGTACCGCCTAATGCATTGTTAGATAAAGGAGTTGTAATGCAGGGAAGTCCACTGGCCATAGCTTCCAGTAATTTATTCTGAAGCCCGGTGCCAATAAAAAGCGGAGCCACAAAAAGCCTGGATCGCTGATAACTGATGCGGATATCAGCGACCCAGCCACTAATGTGAACGAATTCTGTCTGCAGATCGAGGACTTTTTTTACCGGGCTGGCACCTGACAAAAGTAATTTGCAGGGAATGCCATTTTGATGAATGAGCGGAAGGATTTCTTCAGCAAGGCAAACGGCTGCTTCGATGTTTGGAGCATAGGAAAAATTTCCGGTAAAAACGAGATCGTAATCCTTCGGAATGGATAAATTTTCAAAAAAAGAATGATCTATTCCGTTCGGAACTACTGTTATTTCTGCGTTGTCCGGGTGGAAGATGAGTTTTCGATCCTGTTCCGAAATGATTGTTTTATTTTCAAAATAATCGAAAATCCGTCGTTCGTATTGCTTCAACCGCCTACTTTCTAAACGGTAAAACCAGCTTTTGTACCAAGGTTCGGTTTGAACGCGACGTTCCATTCCTTTGGAAAGAGCGTCCATATAGTCGAGTGTTTTGGGAATAAGGTGTTCGTTTTTAACGTATTCCGAAACGCGGATCAGCTGGCAATAAATGTGTTTGGGTTGCAATTCCGCTATGATTTTTCTGACTTTCCGGTGAATGGATTTCCGGTAGAAATACTGTACCTGAAAAGGCTTGGAACTCAGTGCGGAGGTGAGTAATTGAAATAATAGTCCTGATTTGCTTAGTTGAAAGAGGTGAATCCGGTTACAATACTGATTTACTATGCGGAGATGCTCCTCAGGAACGGGAAGGTCGGAAGTACAAATTAATGTTACTTCATATATTCCCGAAAGTTCTTTCAGCTGGTAAAATGCCCTCAGTTTATCGCCTTTTTCCAAAGGGTAGGGGAAGCGGGAAACGATAAATATAATGTGTTCTTTAGCCTTCAAGAGTTTCTTTCATTACTGCGATACCGGTTTCAAAACTATGAACTTTTGAAATATAATTGCGTGATTTTTCACCAAGTTCTTGCCTCAATCCGGCATTTCCATGAAGTTTTAAAACTATTTCAACGAAGGATTCCGGGGAATCAGCAATTTGAATCCCGGAGTTTTTTATGTCAATTCCAGTTGCTCCCAGTGTAGTCGTAATGCAGGGAACTCCCAGAGCCATTGCTTCGAGCAGTTTGATCCGGATTCCGCTTCCGGAAAGGATAGGAGTGATCAGTGCTCCAGCCTGTGACATAAACACGCTACTGTTTTCCACCCAGCCGATCACTTCGATGGAGTCTGAGTTGTAGAATTTAAAATGTTCACTTTTGGAACCTGCAATGAACAATTTGAACGGAGCAATTGCTGGATCAGACCAGATTTTCCGGACCAGGAACTGAACTGCTTCCTGGTTAGGTTTCCAGTTCATCGAACCCAGGTGAAAAAAGGAATCCTTGCTATAATCTGTTTGTATTTCGGGGTGTAAGTCCACCGAAACGGGAAGCAGGCGGATGTTTTTTTGCTGTGTATGCAGTAGCATCCAGTTTTTGTCTTCTTCGGAAATGGCCCAGAGAACAGTTGCTTTATTCAATATGTCGATTTCCTCTTCACGCAGTGTTTTTTCCAGTTGACGAAGATAAAAGCGCTTCATCACCGAACCTTCGATCGCTGCATGCAATTTCCAGATTTCCGACTCCACGTTGTGTGAACGGATAATAACGGGCGGTAATCCGGTTGTATCAAAATGGCTCAGCTGAGCTGCTGCAAATACACTGTCACAAACAATGAAATCGTATTTTTCATGCAGTTTCTCTGCAATAACGCGATACAATTGCTCCGATTTAAAACGGGAGAGGTTGTAATTGCGGCGCCGGATGAAATCGACCAAAGCCCTTGCGGGACTGATTTCGGTTTTCATCGGAACAACAGTCTGTTTTTTTAGGTATTGCGCTAAAATCCGCTCGGATTCTTTGGTGTACGGATGCTTATAGGTTTTGAGAATAATCCCGTCTACTTCGGCTAGTTTGCTCAAACCTTTCAGGCATTCCATCATGGCAAAGCATCCTCCGTCAATAACGGGGGCAGGAGATTTCGCTGCAATGTAGAGTATTCTCATCGTCGTTGTCCGAAGCTCAGGATGTAGAGCCATAATTTTTTATCAAAAACCTTCATATCGTTCGCTGCTGCAGTCATCAGGATACAAGCAATCGGAGTCAGAATAATGGTTGGAAGCCACATACCTAAAAACGGCGACATCACTTCACTATTTGCAAGGCTTTCCCCGACACTGAAGAGTACGAAATAGACCATGAACAGCAGTGCAGCAATGACTACCGGGGCTCCGAAACCGCCTTTGCGAACAATTGCTCCAAGCGGTGCCCCCACAAAGAACAGCACGATGATTGCTCCCGAAAGTGCAAACTTCCGGTGGAACTCAATTTGAAACAGGTTGTAATTTTTATTCAGCATGGAGGTCGTTGAAGCCTGGTCCAGGTTGCTGCTGCTCATACTTCGAACACTCATAATGGCTGTATTAACCGCTGCTACGCGTTCTTTATGAGTCAGGTCCGAAAATTTGATAATTTTAGATGGAATGGCTTGAAGCTGCTGAATTTCCCGGGCAGTTTCTTTTTGATCAGGTACCGGATTTTGAATCTTTTCAAGATTGACTGACTGTCCAAACGGACGGTTGTTCATATTGTTCTTTGCAAAATCCGAGAGCATTTTGTCTTGTCTCTTCTGCATGGAATCCTTTGCTTCACTGATCTGGAATACGTTGAGCATTTCAAAGTCGTTTTTGAACAGTTCTTCATCTGATTTATTGAAATTAAAACCGATCAGTTCCATTTTGTAGGTTGCCGCTTTAAACTGTGTCGTTCTGCTCGGCCTGAAATCGCCATTCCGGAATGGCTTTCCCTGGTTGGTGAATACCGGTGCCTGAGCCTGTAATTCTTCATGAACAATCCCGTGGGAAAGATGAAAAAGCAGGTACTTTCCATTATCTCCTTTGTAAATTGTACCCGAGTCGGCTTTGACTGTTTTGAGAACATTCGGATTGGTATAATCGTGAATGGTAATACCGTAAAACGTATTATTTTTCCCGGATTTCACTTTGATGGCGTACCCGTCGATTTCTTTTGAATAAGAACCGGGCGTAATCAGCATCCCGACTTTTGTTTCCTGGATATCGAAAATGATTGAATGCCATTTCAGATTTGCAACCGGAATGACATAATTGGAAAAGAAAAAGGTAGCTGTTGCAATCAGGATCACTGTTTGGGTCAGAGGTCTTAAAATGCGGAACAAAGACAAGCCGGATGATTTAAGAGCTGTTAATTCGTTATTTTCCGCCAGGTTTCCCAGTGTCATGATAGAGCTCAGAAGAATTGCCAGCGGTAAAGCCAACGGGATCAAACTTGCGGAAACATAGAACATCAATTCGATAATCACTGCGGTGCTTAGTCCTTTTCCCATCAAGTCGTCAATGTACACCCAGGTAAACTGCATAATCAACATGACCATCGAGATGAAAAAGGTAACCACAAACGGGCCAGCGAAAGATTTTATGCTAAAAACAGTGAGTCTTTTCAATGTTACAGTTTGTTAGCGAATACGTGTTCCTGCGGATCAGAGTTTCTGAATGCGTTTGGTAACAATTTGTCCTGTATTTGTAGTCATTCGAACGAGGTAAACTCCTGGTTCAAAACCAGCCAGCGATATTTCAGTCCCGTTCTCCTGGCTGTAAACCAGATTTCCGTCAGTTGAGTACACAGCTACATGTTTCAGAGTGTTTTCAGAGGAAAAACGAACCAGATCCCTGGTCGGATTCGGATAAGCACTGATATCAGCTTTGAGGAAATGTTCATTCAGGGAAAGCGGATCATCTTTTCGTACATTGATATCGTCCAGATACAATTTAAAACCTCCGGTTGTTTCAAGTACGAATGCGAGGTAGATTGTTTGTCCGCCGGAATATCCCTGCGCTGTCATATCTATTTCATAGTCGGTCCAGTCTTCCCATTCACCTTCCATACGGAAAATGGTATCGTTGAAGCTGGTAATTTGTGTATCAGTAGTTGAAACAAGAACCTGATAAGTGTCCGGATAGCTCGGGTCGACAGATCTGGCTTTCCATTTCAAAAAGTTTCCGTAGGTTCCGATAGTAAGCGGCGGAGTAATCAACCAGCGACTTGCTTTTCCGGTCGTTGTGAAATACGAAGTGGCGCCCGCAACCGAATCATTCGAACCATCCGGGTCTGCCAGTGCAATCCATCCCGGAGCGAACTGAGTATCTTGTGCGGTATACGAATCTGCTTTTACAATTGTCCAGTTTTCCGGGATTCCCTGCTGGAAATCTTCATTCAGAATTGTTGTCTGGGCGTTCAGCGAAAGAGCCGAAACGAAAACAGTTGAAAAAAGAGCTATTTGTTTTAACATGAAGCAAAAATACAAAGACTTTGGCTACATTGCGAGATTTATCAAGATATCCTTAAATTCCTGGTAAAAGGCATCGAAATGAATCAACCGGTCTGCTAAAAAGTTTTGAATTTCAGTATGATCTTCAGGTTTGAAGAAATTCAAATCATTTCTTTCCCACAGAATCCGGTTAAATTTCGGTACCGAAAGCGAAGAAGCATTTTCGATCCAAATTCCGTCAGTACCCATTTCTGATTCCATGACTATTTTCAATTCCTGTAACTGTTCCCACAAAATCTGGCGCACTCCTTCATCTTTCCCTTGAATATCAAAGGTTAAACGAGCACCTTTTCCGTCTGTATCAATGCGGATATAGATGTCTTTTACATCTGAAGGATAGGCCAGCCAATTCATTTTCCGTCCGCTGGAAGATTTGATTTTTTTCATTTTTAGATTGAACTGGTTCCAAAAATCGGTGCGGAACTGGCGGAGCTCGTCTTTTGTGTACATGTTGCAAAATTAAACATCTGAAGGATAAGGTTCGTTGTTCGTTAAATTCTTAATTTCACAACCTTTATTTAACATAATAAAGATTATAGGACATGTTGACCTAGATATATCAATCGCCGCGCAATTTCGTGCTGGAGTTATTTGTGAGATGACTTCGAATTTTATCCGAAATTAGATACGTTTGTTTAATTTTTTGAAGAACATCAATAAAAACCTAAAAAACCTAACAGTCCTCTTCTCCTATTGGAATTGATCTGATAAAACAAAATCTCTCAAAACATTGCTAAAACAAAAAGAAACCGCTATTTTTGAATCGCATTTTAAAAACGAAATCTAAATTCTCAAACATGAGTGTTCTAGTTAATAAAAACTCAAAAGTAATTGTACAAGGATTCACAGGAAGTGAAGGTACTTTCCATGCAGGTCAGATGATCGAGTATGGAACAAATGTAGTTGGTGGTGTAACTCCGGGAAAAGGTGGTTCTACTCACTTGGACCGTCCTGTTTTCAACACAGTTGCTGATGCGGTAGCAAAAACTGGTGCTGATGTTTCAATCATTTTCGTTCCGCCTGCATTCGCAGCAGATGCGATTATGGAAGCTGCCAACGCCGGAATCAAAGTAATCGTTTGTATTACGGAAGGTATTCCGGTAAATGATATGGTAAAAGCGAAAGAATATATTAAAGGATTCAACACGCGTTTGATCGGTCCTAACTGTCCGGGAGTAATTACGGCGGGTGAAGCAAAAGTTGGTATCATGCCAGGTTTCGTTTTCAAAAAAGGAAAAATCGGTATCGTTTCCAAGTCGGGAACATTGACCTATGAAGCAGCTGACCAGGTTGCAAAAGCAGGATTGGGAATTACAACAGCTATTGGTATTGGTGGTGACCCGATCATCGGAACAACAACACGCGAGGCAGTTGAATTGCTGATGAATGATCCTGAAACGGAAGGAATCGTTATGATCGGTGAGATTGGTGGCAGTCTGGAAGCAATAGCAGCACGCTGGATCAAAGAAAACGGCACCAAACCGGTTGTCGGGTTCATTGCAGGAGAAACAGCCCCGAAAGGTCGTACAATGGGACACGCGGGTGCAATTGTGGGTGGTGATGATGATACGGCTGAAGCTAAAAAACGCATTATGCGTGAGTGCGGAATCCACGTAGTTGATTCTCCTGCTCATATCGGTGCCAAAATGGCAGAAATTATAGGAGTTACAGCGTAATCGCTTAATTGATACTACGAGATCCCGGTATGCTTTAGGCGAACCGGGATTTTTTTCTGAAAAATGCTGTCTTTGATCTACTTCGATAAGCTCAGTGCTGACTGCTTACCATTTTCATGACAACCTTTAACATATAGTTTTGAGGTATGACACAAAATAGTTCTACATGGTATCCTGTAATGGAACATTTCTACACGCTTCAGGGTGAAGGAAAACACACAGGTACATCTGCTTATTTCATTCGCCTGGGAGGTTGCGACGTAGGTTGTGTCTGGTGTGATGTCAAAGAATCCTGGGATGCAGCTGTTTATCCGAAGATGAATGTTGCGGAATTGAAACAGATTGTTTCTCAGTGCCCGGGAAATCTGGTGGTCATAACTGGCGGTGAGCCAGCTATGTATGATCTGAATCCATTAGTTGATGCCCTGCATGAAGCGGGTAAATACATAGCAATTGAAACTTCAGGAACCAGTATTTTGACGGGAGCGGTAGACTGGTACACATTCTCTCCTAAAAAATTCAAAGAACCTGTTGAAGAAGCTTATCAGAAGGCTTCTGAACTAAAAATTGTTATCTTTCACAAATCAGATTTTGCGTGGGCTGAAGAACAGGCAAAGAACGTTTCGGCAGATTGTATTCTGTACCTGCAACCGGAATGGTCAAAAAGGGAACAATTATTGCCGTTAATCATTGAGTACGTAAAAAATCATCCCACTTGGAAGATTTCACTGCAAACTCATAAATACTTAGAAATACCGTAAGCATGAAGAATTTTGTACTGGCTTTGTTTGTTTTGACCGGAGTATCTTGTTCCACAGCTCAGATGACCTACTCTACCAAAAACAAAAAAGCAATTGCGCTTTTCGAACAGGGACGAAACGAACCCAATAAATCGATCGACCCGAAAACACACGGTCCAAATTACGCCGGAGGAATTGCCCTCATGGAGAAAGCATTGGAAAAAGATCCGCTGTTTTGGGAGGCTCACATGGCTGAAGCTGAAATGTATGAATTGCTGGGACAACCGTACAAGGCAGTCGATCATTACCGGAAAGCACTGGAAATCAATCCGAATCACTCCCCTACCGGTGCCACATATTACTACCTTGGAACATTGGAATACACTGTGGGAGAATATGAAAATGCCTCTCAGGACCTGAATAAATTCATTCAATTCAAAGGTGCTTATCCGGATTATGTTACCCGTTCCAAAGACATCATCAGTGATTGTTCCTTTGCTATCGAAGCGATGAAAAACCCGACCCAATTCAAGCCTGTGAACCTTGGGCCGGGCGTAAACACCAAAGATGCAGAATACTTCCCAACCATTACAGTCGATGGAAAAACTCTGTTGTTCACACGCAGAATCGAAGATAAAAGAGTTCCGGTATATGGAGAACAGGAGGATTTTTATGTTTCCAGCCTCAGTACTTTCAATACCTGGGAAACTGCTGTTCCGATGCCTAAAAATATCAATACGGTCAATAACGAAGGGGCACCAACTATCGGAGCTGACGGAAGAAGCCTGATTTTTGTTGCCTGTGCAGACGAATCCGGGAATTATGGTGACAATCGTAAAGGAAAAGGCAGTTGTGACTTGTTCTACACCAAGCGGTTGGGAGTACAATGGACTGATCCGGTGAATCTTCCGGGAGCTATCAATACATCCAATTGGGAATCCCAACCCTCACTTTCTGCGGATGGAAAAACCATTTATTTCGTGCGAAGAGTGATCTCCAGGGGAGCAAGACCGGATTCCGACATTTACACTTCTACTTTGAAGGACGATGGAACCTGGGATACACCTGTTCGTTTGCCGAATACCATTAACACTCCATACATGGAAGAATCCGTTTTGATTCATCCGGATGGAAAAACGCTGTATTTCTCTTCGCAGGGACATCAGGGAATGGGAGGTTTGGATATTTTTGTCTCGCGAAAAAATGAAAAAGGCGAATGGGGCGAACCCGAGAACCTGGGCTATCCGATCAATACCAGTGCAGATGAAAATTCCCTGCTGGTGAGCGCTGACGGCGAAATTGCTTTTTTTGCATCTGACCGGGAAGGCGGTTTCGGGAAACTGGATCTGTATTATTTCGTGATGCCGGAGAAATTCCGTCCGGTTAAAACACTTTACTTTGATGGATTGGTATTTGATGCAATAACCAAAAAACCAATTTCGGGGAAATTCTCTCTGGTGGATATCAAAACAGGGAAAGAGGTTATCAAATCCGAAGCAGACCAGGTTTCCGGAGCGTTTACAGTTTCATTACCGATCGACAAAGAGTATGCGCTTTCCGTAAGTTACCCGGGATACACCTTTTTCTCGCAGAATTTCAATATGACACTTGCAGATAATCAGGAATCATTCCACATGGATGTTCCGATGAACCCAATTACGGCTCCCGGGGCAACAACCGCTTTGAAAAATGTATTCTTCGACTTGGCAAAAGCAACACTGCGCCCTGAATCTTATGTGGAACTGGATAGATTGCGCGATTTCCTGAAAGCAAATCCGACCATCAAAATCGAAATCGGCGGACACACAGATACGCGTGGAGATTCTGCTGAAAACCTGAAGCTGTCAGACGCACGTGCCAAATCAGTGAAAGATTACCTGATTCAGCAGGGAATTGATGCTTCCCGCCTGTCATCTAAAGGATACGGGGAAACCATGCCGATTTTCACGGATGAAGCAATTGCTAACATGGCAACAGAGAACGAAAAAGAAAAAGCACACCAGGAAAACCGAAGAACGGAATACAAGATTGTGAAATAATGCATTTTCTGCGACTTATACGGCCTGTAAACCTGCTTGTCATTGCTTTGACGATGTACGGAATGCGCGTATATTTCATTCCGCGGATCCATGTGAGTTATTCCCGGGAAAATTCCGAACCATTTGATTTTTTCCTGCTGGTCTTTTCTACCTTGCTGATCGCCGCAGCTGGAAACATCATCAACGATTATTTTGATGTTAAAGCAGACAAGATCAATAAGCCGCACAAAGTCATTATCGGGAAATATATCAAACCCCGCTGGGCCATTGTCCTGCACTGGATTCTGAATTTCGTCGCATTTGTCATTGCCTGTTACCTGAGCTGGCGCTACAAAACATTCTGGTACGTGTTTATTCACTTGTTGAGTATCAATTCGCTGTGGTTCTATTCAATGTATTTCAAACGAAGATTCCTGATCGGGAATATCATAATCGCCGGACTGACGGCATTGGTCCCGATTCTTTGCGGAATTCATTTCCTGGAATTCATTCAAAGTCAGCGTGACTACCTGTCTGGAAGCTGGATGATTGAAACTCCTTTGCATACAGGCTGGGCGTTCGGGGCATACTTCAATACTTTTGTAGTGCTGGTTTTTGCCTTTTACGCCGGAATTTTGAACCTGATCAGGGAAATCATCAAAGATATTGAGGACGTAAAGGGGGATTTAGTCTTAAGGGCAAAAACACTGCCGATCGTATTGGGAAAACGAAAAACAAAAATCATTGCAATTGTACTCTTGGTTTTGCTGCTCCTGACCTCGGTTCCTTTCCTGTCAGACGGCTATTTTCTTTATCGCGATCAGTTTTTACGCGCCTTCGCTCCTATTCTGCTCATTCCGGTCGGAATTCTTTTTGTGATCAGTTTATTGGGCAGAAAAAATGAGCAGCACTTGAAATCAGCTGATTTATTACTCAAAATTTTAATGGCTATTGGCTGTTCCATGCCTTTTTACTGGTATTTTCTATGAATCAGATTAAATGGATTTTAGGCTCACAATCACCTAGAAGAAAAGAATTATTGGCCGGAATTGGTATTGATTTTGAAGTCCGGATCAAAGACACGGAAGAAATTTATCCCGAAACTCTGGCAGTAGAAAAAGTTCCCGAATTTTTAGCTACTTTGAAAGCCCAGGCCTTGTTGCCCGAGCTCGAGGCAAACGAAGCGGTTATATGCGCTGACACCGTCGTTATTCTGGATGGTGAAATTTTAGGAAAACCACTCGATCCCACAGATGCCGGAAAGATGCTGTCCCGGCTTTCAGGCAAAACGCATACAGTTATTACAGGAGTTTTCATCGGCTCAAAATATAAATCTGCGTCATTTTCAGACCGAACCGAAGTGCAATTTGAAAACCTGACAGAAGAAGAAATCAGTTATTACATCGATCAGTATAAACCCTTTGATAAAGCTGGTTCATACGGCGTACAGGAATGGATCGGTTACATAGCCGTAAAACACATGAGCGGGACATACACGAACGTGATGGGATTGCCGACTCATAAGCTCTACAGGGAAATCCAGCGGTTTGTGACAAGTATTTAAAGGATTTTAAACTAAATTTAAGCTTTTGAATTTTCCAACGACAGAGTATGAAGTTTCATTCGGGGTTTTGAATTTCTCCGGGAATTCTGACGGAAAAACTTCCAGATGGATTTCGTTTACCAATCCGGAAAAGATATAAAAGAGATTAACCAGCAATTTTTTCTACAGTATTTTCGCGGATAATCCCTTTCCGGTGATTGACTCCCCAATGAATCATACTGTCCATAACGTCACTCAGCAGTTTTCCCGAATCCGTTAATTCATATTCGATCACTACCGGGCTTGAATCATAAACCATGCGTCTGACAATTCCGTTCAATTCCAGTTCTTTCAGTTCTTTGGAGAGCATCCGGGGTGTGATCTTCGGAATGTTCCGCTGGATTTCAGTAAAACGCTTCTTCCCGAAAAACAAGGTAGCAATAACGGGCATTTTCCATTTCCCTGAGATCACGTTCAGCGTATCATTAATTGCCAGGACAAATTGGGTCGGGCAGGCTTTTGCTTCTTCAAAGCTAACTTCGTATTTCATCTTCATTTAATTATGAATGTCGGATTCCGAATTCACGTACCATTCGGAATTATCTGGATGCAAGTATACCAAAGTATATTGATATAGAAATGTATGTACTACTTTTTGTATAGTTTTAGCATTTAGCCTTTATTACTGCTAAATTTCACATCAGTCCGTGATTGAAAAGGGTATTAAACTTTATATTTGACTCTGATTCAAAACAAACACATGTCGGACAATTTCAGTAAACACCCCATTGTTTTTTACAACGCCGAAAATCTTTTCGATACCCTTGATGATCCGGAGCTTCAGGGAAATGAAGATTTCACTCCGGAAGGCGACAAAGGATGGGATGACGAGCGATACCGTGAAAAACTCAACCGGCTGGCGGAAGCTCTGCTCCTGGCTAACGACTCTACCCCTCTTGCCTTCGGAATGGCGGAGATTGAGAACCGCCAGGTAGTGGAAGACCTGATTCGCACCGACCAGTTGCGCTCCGCTCCCTACAAAATCGTGCATTTCGATTCAGAAGACCGGCGTGGAATTGATTGTGTTTTTGTCTATGACAGCCGTTTTCTGAAAGCGGAACTGGAAACCAAACTGATTGTCCATATAGAGGATGAACCACATTTCAGAACGCGGGATATCCTGTACATCAAAACACTTCTTTCCGGTCACGAGATCCATTTTTTTGTCAACCACTGGCCTTCGCGCAGAGAAGGAACCCGTGAATCCGAAAATCGCCGGTATGCAGCAGCTGAGCTGCTTCGGGCGGAAATTGACGAAATCCTGCATTTCAATAAGGATGCCAATATCATCGTTATGGGTGATTTCAACGATACACCGGAAGATTCGAGCATCCGGGAAATTCTCCGAGCCAAAGGCCAGCATGAGCAAAAATCCGGCGACCTGATTAACTTGCTGATCGAAGAACACAAAAAAGGATTAGGAACAGTTGTTCACGAGCGTCAGTGGGACGTTTTCGATCAGCTGATCATATCACAAGGCTTGCTGCAAGGTCAGTCAGGACTGGAAGTGGAGCAGAACAATGCATTCATTGTTCAGAATCCGAAACTGCTGTATACGTTTGAGAATGGAAACCAGAAACCGAATTCCAGCTATGATGGCAATTATTACCGGGGCGGCTATTCCGATCATTTGCCCGTTTTCCTGAGTCTGAAGGAAAAATAACCGCATTCTTTTTATTTTCGGTTAATTTTGTTTTAAATAATTGCTTCCTTCTGAAAATCCTCCCTAAATTTGTCGGACTAAATAACAATTCATGAAAAAGATCGCATTATTACTATTAGTAGGTTTTGGTCTCTCAGCAATGATGAATCAAGCCAATGCACAAAGTAAACTTCAGGACTGGAACGAATTGAAGGACTTTCATAAAGTAATGTCTCAAACATTCCACCCGAGTGAAGAAGGAAACCTGGAGCCTATCAAAACAAGAATCGGTGAAATGGTTGAAAAAGCTAAAGCTTTGCAAGCTTCCAAAATTCCGGCTGGTTTTGATAATGAAAAAGTGAAAAAAGCGGTTGCTCAATTGGTAACAGACAGCGAAAAATTACAAAAATCGATCAAAGACGGTGCAAATGACAAGAAGATCACGAAATCACTTTCCGCTTTGCACGATGTGTTCCATCAGATCGTAGGACTGTGCTCTGAAACAGAAGGACATGACCACGAGCACGGAGAAGGCGAAGGACACAATCACTAAGATAATTTAAACATAGTGAATAGTGAAAAGGCTTCTCGTTGAGAAGCCTTTTCACTAAAAAATACTGCATTAACGCATTTGGAATAAACTGCACTTTCAATCAACGGATTACACCAGCAGCCACCGTATTGTTCGTATTTTCATTAATCAGGATAAATGCTCCTGTTTGAATCTGTTTTTCAAAAACATCGTAACTGATTGCTTCTGCCAGCTGGATCCGTACTTTTGCCAATTCATTCAGTTTCAATTCTCCGTTACTTTCCAGGTCCTGGAAACTGTGAATGTCGATTTTCGAATAAATTTCGCGAATAGCTGCTTTGGTTCTGAAACTGCTTTGCTGCAGGAGCAATTTATGTCCCGGCTGAAACTCCTGGTTGTCCATCCAGCAAATTGTCGCTTCAACAGTTTTATCTGTTACAGGCAATGCGGACGAAAGAACGATTGTATTTCCCCGGCTAATATCCAGGTCATCTTTCAGGTGTAATACGACCGGTTGGTTTTTCCTTGCAGAAGCAACTTCTTTCAGACCGGACTCAATCGCTGAAATTTTACTCGTCAGTCCGGAAGGTAAAATAGTTACTTCATCACCAGTTTGAAATGATCCGCTCAAAATATTCCCGGCATATCCGCGATAATCGTGCAAAGCTTCCGTCTGGGGGCGAATGACATACTGTACCTGAAAACGGGCCTCATTAAAACCATCTGTTCTGTTAACGTCAACTGTTTCCAGGTAAGATAACAAAGGTAATCCTTTATACCATGAAAGATTGGAACTTGCGTGCACCACGTTGTCACCATTCAGTGCTGATGCAGGAATAAAATCCACTGTTTTCAAACCAATTAGTTTTGCAAAGAAACGGTAGTCGGACACAATTTCATTGAAACGTTCTTCACTGTATGAAACCAGATCCATTTTATTAATACAAACCAGCACTTTCGGAATTCCCAAAACAGCTGAAATAATGCTGTGTCGCTTGGTTTGGTCCGTAATTCCGTTTCGTGCATCTACCAGGATAATTGCCAGCTGCGCCGTAGAGGCTCCGGTGAACATATTCCTCGTGTACTGGGTATGCCCGGGTGTATCTGCAATGATAAACTTCCGGTTTTGTGTTGAAAAATATTTGTAGGCCACATCGATGGTAATTCCCTGTTCACGCTCTGCACGCAGGCCATCTGTGAGCAAAGCCAGATCAATCGCAGCATTTTCTCCTGTGCTTTTACTTTGACGTGTCAGTGTTTCTATCACATCTGTGGAAATTGATTCACTATCATAAAGTAAACGCCCAATTAGCGTACTTTTTCCATCATCTACATTTCCTGCTGTGAAAAATCGTAATAAATCCATATTTTTGAATTGGAAATTATCAGTATATTAATTATCAAGTAGTTACTCTTGTAATATTGATAATCGATTATTAATGTCTTTAAAAATATCCTCCCTTCTTTCTGTCTTCCATTGCTGCCTCGGAGATTCTGTCGTCCATGCGCGTTGCTCCACGCTCGGAAATTTTCGCATTCCGGATTTCTGCAATGATATCTTCAACCGTAAAGGCTTCACTTTCCACTGCTGCAGTACAAGTCATATCTCCAACCGTGCGGTAACGCACTTTTCGGGTCACGGAAACATCGCTTTCGTCCAGATTCAGGAACGCATTATTTGCCATCAGCTGTCCGTTTTCCGTCAGAACACACTCGCGCTCATGTGTAAAATAAATCTCCGGCAGCTGAATATTTTCCCGTTGAATGTAATTCCATACGTCCAGCTCTGTCCAGTTACTGATTGGAAATACCCGTACGTTTTCTCCTTTGTGGATTTTCCCGTTGTAGATGCTCCACAACTCAGGTCGTTGTAATTTGGGGTCCCATTGTCCGAATTCATCCCGAACGGAAAAGACACGTTCTTTTGCTCTTGCCTTCTCTTCGTCACGTCTGGCTCCGCCAATACAAGCATCAAATTCAAACTCTTCGATCGTTTCCAGCAGTGTATTTGTCTGAAGTGCATTTCTGCTCGGAAACTTCCCACGTGCATCCTGCAAGCGGTTTTTAGCAATGGTGTCTTCCACCTTGCGAACAATCAGGTGCTCACCTGTTTCAGCGACAAGACGATCTCTGAAATCGAGCGCTTCCTGAAAATTGTGCCCTGTGTCAATGTGAACCAGTGGAAACGGGAATTTCCCGGGACGAAATGCTTTTAAAGCCAGATGCACCAGGCAAATACTGTCTTTTCCACCTGAAAACAACAGGGCTGGCCGGTCAAATTGTCCTGCAACCTCCCTCAAAATGTAAATGGCTTCCGCCTCCAGTTCATCTAAATAATCGCTCATTTAATTCCTAATAATTAAAATCATTTTTCAATTCATTATTCGTATTTAACCATGCAAACCGCACTCCTTTTTCGAATTGTCTTCCCACCACCATCTTCCTGACCGGAACAGTTCCCCTTTCCGGATTGCTCTCGTACACGGTTGACAGCCCAAACTTACAAAACCACGATCCTGCAGAACATTGCCCGGAATATGATGCTTTTTCACATAAGCTTTCACTTCTTCCAGGCTCCAGTGTACCAGTGGGTTAACTTTTACAATTCCTCTTCCGGTATCTTCTTCGACCAGGGTAAGTTCCTGCCTGTTTTCCGAATGCTCTGCCCGTAGCCCGGTTATCCATATATCAACATTTTCCAAAGCACGGTTCAACGGTTCTACCTTTCGGATAAAACAGCATTCTTTGCGATTTTCGACGGATTCATAAAAGCTGACCGGTCCTTTTTTGGTAACCAGTTCCTCTACGGCAGCATGTTGCGGGAAATATACTTCCAGCGATTTTTGATAGTGCTGCCGGGTTGCTTCTAGTACACTATATGTTTCAGGAAACAAACGGCCCGTATCCAGTGTAAAAACACGAATTGGTAAATCCTGACTGAATATAGCATGTGTAATTACCTGGTCTTCCCAGCTCAAACTGCTCGAAAAGGCAATACGTACATCCTTTAGCTCAGACAAGCGAAACAGGTAATCTTCCAATGTATTGTACGTAATCTCTTTTATTTTCTCAATCATTTTTTTAGAATAACAATGTCAAAAAATTGCGCAAACTCACTATCACGACTACAATTCCCACAAAAAGCATCAGAGCTTTGATATTGAGTTTTGAAGCCAGATAAGCTGCAATCGGAGCAGCGCAAACTCCTCCTGAAATCAGGCCCAAAATCGGCTGCCAGACATGTGAAGCGCCGATTACCGTAAAAAAAGTAAATGAGCTCGCCAAAGAAACAAAAAACTCAGCTAAATTCACAGATCCGACAATCATTCGCGGGTGTTTTCCCCTTGCTATCAGGGTGGAAGAAACTACCGGTCCCCAACCGCCGCCGCCAATCGAATCCAGAAATCCTCCCAAGAATCCCAGCCATCCTGCTTTGGAGACTTTTTTTCGTGCCTGTTTTTTACGGATTACCTTGTAAATAATCAAAGCACCAAGAAACAGTGTATAAGCACTCACAACCGGTTTGATAATATTATTGTATGATTCAAACTCAGACAGCACGTATGCCCCCAGGATCGCTCCGATCACTCCCGGGACCAACAGGGATTTGAAAAGCCGCGTGTTCACATTCCCGAAACGCAGGTGCATAACTCCTGAAACTCCACTAGTGAAAATCTCCGAAGCATGAACCGCCATACTCGAAATAGCCGGAGAAATTCCCAATGAAAGCAGGAAGGTAGTTGCACTCACTCCATAAGCCATTCCCAGTGCTCCATCGATCATTTGTGCAATAAATCCGGCAAGAATGAAATAGATAAAATCAAATGTCAAAGAATCAATTGCAAACGATGCCGCATCCCAGATGCTGTCCAGCGGAATCAGCGTAAAAAACAGGTGTCCGGTGAGCATCACTCCCAGCGTTCCCAAAAGATAAAGCAATAATTTAATCGGAGAAAAAAAGTACCAGGGTCTTTTTATCAAAATAGCTGATTTTGAATCTGTAATAATCTCTCCTTTAAACTGTTCCTTCCATATTTTCGTTTCAAAATAAAACGAACTCAATTCGGGTTGTTTTGCCGCATGATACAGAATTCCCGCATCGTTAGACAAATTCATGATTTCCTCCGACAGATCGCCGTTACTCACCGTTGTGATCACCAGTTGCTTTCCATGGATATCCCTGCGATCAAATTCACGGGTTTCAAGGAAAACATTTTCATGCTGTTCGGCAAAAAGAATAAAGGCATCCGTGTATTCTTTTGCTACAACCAATACATTTGTTTCCGGTGAATGGTTCAGCAGGATTCCCAACTTTTGCAACGCAAGTTCAGCGCCTCCTACCAGCAATACATTCAGTCCGTCGGTTTTTAGGAGAATCGGGAAAAAATTTTTCAAATCGGAACCTCTCATGAATGGCGAATTGAATTCTTACACCTTAAATTTTTCACTATTGCGTTATTCTGAATACATAGCTTTTCCCCGTTCCCAATGGCCGGAAGTACTCCCTGCTTATCCAGCCACACTGCTGCAACCTGTTTTACATTGGCTTCATTCATATTTCTTCCCGATTTCAATCAAAACAGCACACAATTTTACCGTCCGGAAATCCTCATCAGGTAAAATCCGCGTGAAGCTTTTCTGAATCATTTTGTTTGAATTGATACTGCAAAATAAAGCTCTCTTTCCAAGAAACGCAAGCAAATTGCAAATTATTTTTCCATATATTCTATCGAATAAATAGGAATTGTTCAATATCTGATATTCCTTTACAAAATCTCTACCCATCCTTCACTTCCATTCACCCGGATTCGCTGTCCGTCCGGGATCAGCTGACAGGCATTTTCCACACCCACCACTGCTGGTAAGCCATATTCCCGGGCGATGACTGCTCCGTGGGTCATTAATCCGCCAACTTCGGTAACTAATCCTTTGACAGAAACAAATAATGGTGTCCAGCTGGGGTCGGTAAATCGGGTGACCAGGATATCGCTGTCTTCGATATTGGCTTCCTTCATGTCCAGGATAACACGCGCTCTTCCCTCAATTACTCCGGAGGAAACCGCTAAGCCAGCAAGTGCATTTTCAGGGAGATCTTCACGTTTGTAACGACCAGTGATGATTTCACCATCAGACACCAGGAAGCGAGGTGGAGTGAGTTTTTCATAGTTTCTGAAATCTTCTTTTCGTTTATGGATGAGCTGCCGGTCAACTTGCCGGATTTGCAAGGCCTTATACAGTTCATGAAAAGTAAGATAGAAAACAGCTTCTTTTTCAGAAATAACATTTTCAGACACTAGTTTTTCAGCCTCCTTTAAGATGGATTGTTTGTAAACAAAGAAGCGATTAATCATGATATATTTGGGAAATTCACGGTAACCGCTGAAAATCCGGAGTTGTGCGATCTTTTCTCTGGTTTCTTCTACTTTTTCTTCCCCTCCGGGAAGTTGTTTCAACCGGTCCAGTAAGCTCCGTTCTTTTTCCAAAGCTTCTCCTCTTCCCTGTTCAAACTTTCGCTTGCTTTCACCCGGTTTGAAGTTTTGGATATTACTGAGAATCAATGGCACAAGTGTTACAGGGTTTTCGCTCCAGCGCGTTTTGGTTATGTCGATCTCACCCGGACAGCGCATACCGTATTTGTCGAGGTAGTTTTCAATTGCTTCCCGCGCAGTGTTTCCACCTGGATAAGCCGGTAATTGGTCCAAAAAGTGCTCATCCTTCGTCTGTTGTAAAAATGCAACAACCTCCGGAAACGGACGGATCACATCTGCAACGTCCAGCAATGCTAATCCCATTTCGGAAGTCACATTATTATCCAGGGATTGGGAAAGTGCATCTGCAGCATTCTTTTCGCCCAGCCATTCCTGCATATTGAAATTGATCCAGGCTGAAGCATTGATTCCGGCCATCAGCGCGGCAAAACTTTGAGGATCGAAGAGTATTTGCTTTAATTTGTTCAGGTCTTCCAGGATGAAATCCATCAGTTCTGATCCCGATTTCGCTTGAATTTGCTGCTTCAGGGTATTAATGGATTCCATGTTTTGCCGAATCAAACCGGTAACAAGTTTCGGATCGTTCCGGATGATCGCCGGAGAAGTCAGTTTGTTACCGGCTGTTGGGGATTCCTGATTTTTATCCTGTGTAAGTGGAATGATGTTTCGTTCCATGATATGCATTAAAGCATCTTTTGAAAGCGGGTCAGATTTTCCCAGCGTATTCAAAAGGATTTCCCGTCCCGCTTGTGAAGTCAGTTGCTTAGTAATTTCGAGAAATAGCCTTCCGCCTGCCAGGTGCATCGGGTGGGAAGTTGATAATTGCCACACAGATAAGCCCAAAGGTTTCATCGCATCCGTCATCATTTGCTGGTGTCCGACAGATACATAAACATGATTCCCGGGATCAGATGTTTTCGGGATGGGAAACAAGGTCGTGACCGGGCGGCTCTGTACCACGTAAAAAGTACCGTCAGCCAGACACCATTCTATGTCTTGCGGGCAGTCGAAATGAGCTTCGATTTTCCTGCCGATGCGTTCGATCTGTAAAATTTGTTCATCTGTCAAAGCCTGGCTGTGTTGTAATCCGGATTCAAGTTCCTGTTCTATTGTTCCTCCGTTTTTCAGCGCATAAATAGCCGATTTCTTGACTGAAATGGTTTTACCGATCAGTTTCCCGTTTTGGATCTGGTAGTTATCTGCATTAATCAGGCCGGATACAAGTGCTTCTCCCAAACCGTAACCCGCATCAATGGATGAAACCGTTCTGCTGGAAGTGACGGGGTCTGCGGTAAACAGAATTCCGGATACCTGCGGAAAAACCATTTTCTGAATAATCACCGAAAGCCAGATGTTGGAGTGACCGAAACCGTTTTGAATCCGGTAAATAACAGCCCTGTCTGTGAACAAGGATGCCCAGCATTGACTGATGTGCTGCAGGATGGCTTCTTTTCCGATGACATTCAGAAAAGTATCCTGCTGACCGGCAAAAGAAGCTGTTGGAAGATCTTCTGCTGTAGCACTGGACCGGACGGCATAAGCCTGCTGTTCCCCAAAAATGTGAATTCGTTCTGTAATGGCTTTAGTCAATTCTTCCGGGATTCGGATGTTTACAATCGTTTGGCGAATCTGAGAACTTATTTTGGTGATAGCTTTTCGGTCCTTTGCCTGAAACTGGTTTAATTCATTTAATAAACGATTCAATTCCAGATGATTTTCAGTCATTTTACGGTATGCTTCGGTAGTGATACAAAAGCCATCAGGAACCTGTACCTCCTCTCCTATTTGGTATAATTCACCAAGATTAGCTCCTTTCCCTCCGACAAGTGAATGTGATTTTTGATCAATTTCATTGAAATCCAGAATATATGCATTGCATTTTTTCATGTGTTTTATTGATTGTTGAGTTGATGAATTGCCTCATCCATCAGGTTAATGGATTTTGATAAGTAACATGCAATGATGTTGATTTC
Organism: Fluviicola sp.; assembly: GCA_031260455.1. GTDB lineage: Bacteria > Bacteroidota > Bacteroidia > Flavobacteriales_D > Crocinitomicaceae > Fluviicola. Next base: position 61,608 of record JAIRJW010000027.1, on the reverse strand, counting down.
TTTCTCTGTAAACGAAGCGGTCAGTTGTTCGGACTTACTGCGGAAATCTGCATAAAGCGGAGTTAAAAGTGCCAGGATATGTTCCGTATTCGGTTTAATAAACACCTTCCTCCGGTCGTTTTCGTCAAAATGACGGCTGACCAGGTTTTTCTTTTCAAAACGGTCAATCAATCCTGTGACTGCCCCGGTTGTCAGACCAGTAAGCGTTGCCAGTTCACCAGCTGTCATCTGCCCTTTTTCCATTAAAAAACCAAGGTACTTGTGATCCGTTCCGGAAAGTCCGGCTTTACGGGCAACGGTTTCGTGCATCTGAATGGAAGTATAAGCGTATAGCTGGCTCAGTTTCCTGATTTGTGTGATGTTATCTGGACTCATTTTTCTTATCTAGTAAATATCTTAGTTACAAAGATAAATTAAATATGCCGATTCAGGCAACTACTTTAGCTCTTTATTAAGCATGAAGGTCGTAATTCTTCCATTTTGTAAGTGAATATGAGGCTCTGTGTAATGTCGCCAAAAACTACAATTGTTATCAATAACGGGCAAAAACGTGTTATCTGGATCACACAACCGGGGAAAAATTTTATTCGTGTTGTCTTTCCATTGAAAAAAGTTTACTGAATACTGTTTTTATTCTTTCGTAAATTTAGTTTGGCTGCCGCCCTGAAATAATATCATAGTTTTATCTGCCGGATTAAATTCTAAAACTGCTCTTTGATTTAGGTCTAACTTTTTTGCTTCAACTGTTTTTAAAATCAAAACAGTCGTGAACGATTTGGAAATTGAACCAATTCTGATTTGGAATTTTCTGTTGCTTTAACCTTGTTTTCAACGTCAGAAAATCCGATAGATTTTGAATAAATGATTTCTCCGTTTTTTGAAATAGCAGCACTCCCCGCCTCTGACATTTTTTCAGTGAGATTTTTCTATCCTTAATTACTGCTGGTTCTAACTGCATTATCACGCTATTTGAGCCCGGAAGACAACGAGTTTATCTGCTTTATTTTTCGCAACCCAAACAGGCAAAAACACGTGAAGTGCGAATCGAAAAAAGTATAGAAAACATTCTGAATGGAAAAGGTCTGAATGATAAGTTAAAATGAAACCAGAGCTGCAAGAAAGCATTTTGAAAACTTTTTAGTTAACTTGCATAAAATTATTCTTCAGGACATGAAAAAACTAATTATCCTGTCTTTCTGCATGTTTTCCTTATTGGCATGTACGAAAAAGAAGTTTACAGGAACTTATTCATTTTGGTATAATACAGAAACATCAAATAATCTGAGTGCTTTCGGGATCAATCAGGTTAGTTTGTATGTGGATGAACAGTTTGTACAAACGATTGATGTGAGTATCCATTTCACCAGTGATCCTGGCTGTGGAACCGGGAATTTTGTTTACAAAGAACCGATGTTTAAAAGAGAGTACAAAACACACTCCTATAAAATTTATGATCAGACGGATAGTCTGATCTGGAATGGAACCTTCATGATGAGTCAGAAGCAGTGTAATTCACTTCAATTGACACATTAATCTTTAAATAATATTTTTGAAAAACTGTCCTGAGTTGATAGACAGTTTCGATCCGGTTAGTATGAAATTGAAATCAAGAAAAATAGTCTTGAAAGACGGGCGCAGGATTTTGCTTCGTCATGTTGCCATAGAGGATGCGGAACGAATTATTGCCTTTGTTCAGGGCTTTGTCTACGATGAAGAATTTGTGCCTTTGAGCGAAGGAGAATTTAACCCTGCACTTGAGGATGAAAAAATCATTTTGAAGAATTACATTGATCGGACTAATTCCCTGTTTTTGGTTGCTGAATCCACTGACGGAAAAATTGTAGGAAACATCAATGTGGATGGAAACCAGCGAAAAATTATGCGGCATACAGCGGTTTTTGGGATGGGAATGCATAAAGACTGGCAAGGTTGTGGACTGGGAACGGCCTTGTTACAACATGCTGTTGACTGGTGCAAAAATCAATCCGAACTGGAATTGTTGTATTTACAGGTTTATGCGGAAAATGAGGCCGGTTTGGCTTTGTACCGGAAAATAGGGTTTACGGAGCATGGAAAAATGCCGAAAGTTTTCAAACAGAACAACCGTTATCATGATGAAATTTCCATGCATTTATTATTGAAATAGTACCTGCTTTTTATCATTTTACAGTTTCCCGATTGAAAACTGATTTTTCATCCAGCAAAACCTTGCAAAGCCAGCGTACTATCTGCTCTTTCCGTCGCTTCAGTTGAAGTATACAGGAATCAATTATCCCACTCCTCGTTCAGGAAAGCAACAATTTTTCGGGCAGTTGTATTGAAATAACGTTTGGTGCGGTAGCCCCCAACCCAGGTAATTCCGCGAACGGCATTGGTTAAAAATACTTCATCCGCTATCAGCAGGTTTGAAGGTAAAATCGGGCATTCGTAAACTTTCAGCCCGTTTTTCAGCGCAAGGTTAATTACCTGCATTCGCATCGTTCCTGCCAGGCAGCCGTCAGCCAGGCTTGGCGTATACAAAACTCCGTTGCTTACCACGAAAATATTACTGTGCGAACTTTCGAGAATCTGCCCGTTTTCATTGGTAATCAACATATCGTCCAGGCCTTTTTCCTTTGCGGAAATAGCGGCCAGTACATATAATAACCCGTTTTTAGTCTTATAATTCGAAAGAATATTCTTGTTTTTCCTGATGCTCTGGTACAAATCAACTTCCAGTCCTTTTGCATTCAATCCGAAGAGGTTTTGCTCAATCGGATAAAGTTCGATGAAATAACTAACTTCATTGGTATCAGGCAAGTATGTGCCTCCTCCTAAACGATCAATTGAAAGTCGGATCCGGGCTCCTTCTGTGATTTTACACAAGGTGATAAGCTCATCAATCTGTTGCTGGAAAAATTCGGTTGTATAAAACGCTGGCAAACGCATTTTCAGAACTTTTGCGCCTTCAACCAGCCGGGAAAAGTGATGTGCCAGATTCAAGACCTTCCCGTTCATGACGCGCATACTCTCAAAAAGGCCGTCGCCATATGTGTAAGCGCGGTTTCCCGCCGTGATGGAATGTCCTGTGTTACTGATGATTTTACCGTTGTTATTTACGAATAATTCCTGATCACTCATTTTTAAAGTAGGTTTTGAAATGCAAAAATTACTTGCTCAATATTAGTAATTAAAATGAAAATAATACCGAAAACCGCACCGGATATATGTGCATCATGTGCAATATTTGTTTTCCGGTTGCGGTCGGAATAGATTTCAAAAGCCAGGTAAACCGGCCCGAAAACCCATGCTTTGATCGGGATCGGGATAAAAATGAACATAATTTCCATTCCCGGGTTCAGCATAATCATCGCAAAAAGTATCGCGGATGTCACTCCTGAAAGTCCTAAGGATCTGTAATTTGGATTGTCTTTGTATCTGAAAAAGGAAATCAGACTGGATAAAAACATTGCTGCGACAACGAAAGCCCAAAATACGATTTCACCGGTCAGAGGACTATAGAAATTGTAGAGATAATATTCGAAATATTTTCCGAAGTAAAACAGTGTAATTCCGTTAAACAGCAAGTGTCCGAAATCTCCGTGCAGGAAAGCATGTGTAATAAAACGGTAATATTCCCGGTTATGCTTTACTTCATAAGGGCTGAACAGGTACTTTTCCATAAAATCACGATTGTTGAAACCGATGAGTGACATGACAATCATTATACCTAAAAGGATGTATGTTGAATAAATTTGAGGCTCCATGTTTTGCAGTATAAATATCTTGCAGTAAAATTGCTTATTATTTTTGAACCTTGATATGAAAACAGGCAGACTTCTATTATTGTTTCTTGCATTTATACTGATTCGCTGTGCCCCCTCAATTGATAAAACAAACTTGGTTTTTGACAAAAAAGTTGCACTGAAAAAGCGAATCGGGATGGCAGTTGAGTCCGACTTATTAGCAACATTGCAAATTCCGGAAGGGCTAAGAGACTCTGTTTACGCTTTTTACAAAGTGCGTGATTTCCGTCCTGTTTGGGCAAATGATTCTGTTTTGACTCAAAAAGGAATGATCTGGAAGGAACTTTTGGAATATCCCTGCGCATTGGGATTACCGGATAATCGCCCATTTACTTATAAGGAGGATTCGCTTAGCAGTAGTTCCATTATTCAGGAATTCGTCCTCACCGCACGTCTGGCACAATTGCAACAAGACCTGAAAGTCGGTTTTCTGGACACTGCTGCCAACCATTACCGGCCAGTTACTTCCATTGATCTGAAAACACTGAGTAAAAGCATCTGGCAAATGGATACGGTAAAAAACTGGGGGCATTGGTTTGCTCAGATGGGACCAGCAAGACCGGAATACCGCGCCCTTGCTACTGCATTGTTTAATTATGCTTACCATAAAAAACTCTCAGCAATTCATTTCGAAGTTCCGGCTTTGGTGGAGGACTCCCTGCGTTCATTGGAACTGGCTGAAGAATCACTGATCGATAAAGGATACCTCGATGCGAAGAAAACCGATTCGGCTTCCTTTTGGGAGGCTATGGGGCATTTTCAGGCAGATAACGGTTTGAAAGCAGATGGAGTGATTGGTATCTACACCAGGAAAGCACTGGATGAATCGGAGCGATACAAATGTCACCGGGCGATTCTCTCACTGGAACGCTGGCGCTGGCGTACTCCCTTTCCGGAACGTTATTTGTGGGTCAATATCCCGGAATACAAATTGCGCATTTTCTATAACGACACTTTATTCTCCGAACATCGTGTAGTGGTTGGGAAACCCGAGAATCAGACACCTGAATTGAGCTCGCGTCTCCGTGCCATTGTTTCAATGCCATTCTGGACGCAACCGCATTCGATTGCCAGTAAAGAGTTTTTACCTGCTATTCAACGAAATTCCGGTTATGCAGCAAAAAATCATTACAAAGTTTACCGTGGTGAAACGGAAGTGGACCCTGCGACTATCGACTGGAAGCGCTACAAGGAAAAGAATTTCCCTTTCAGAGTGCGACAGGAACCCGGAAACGATAATGCACTCGGACTGATCAAGTTTGAGTTCAACAACAAATTCGGTGTTTACATTCATGACACTCCATCCAAAGGTTTTTTCAGCAAAGATATCCGCGCCTATTCACATGGTTGTGTGCGTTGCCAGATGCCGGATTCCCTTGCCCGTTTTATTTTAAGTCGCGATGGCAGGCAAAAAATGACCCGCGACTCTCTGGATACGCTGATTGCCCGGAAAGAGCACCGTTCTATTGTATTGAACAAACCCATTCCGATTCAGCTGGATTACATCACGGTTGTGACAAGTGAAAACGGGAAACTGGTTTTCTTCCCGGATGTATATGACCGGGATGAAAAATACCTGAAGATGATAAAGATCTATCCGAATAATTAAGCCAGTTTTGCAGGAAATATTCGAACATTACCTGAAATCTTACAATATAGTTTACAATATAGTGTAATGTTAATTAGATTCAAACTCTTATTTCCTGTTAAACCTTCGTCCTTCATAAAAAGCATTTTAAATATTGAATCGATTTAGGCTGCTATGGGCAGATTTCCTTACTTTTGTAAACAATAAAAACAAAACGATGTCAGTTATCATTGCTCCTTCTATCCTGTCATGCAATTTCGGGAATCTTGAACGCGATTTTGAATTAATCAATCAAAGCGAAGCGGATTGGTTCCATGTGGATGTGATGGATGGAGTTTTTGTTCCGAATATTTCTTTTGGTTTTCCGGTTATTTCTGCGCTGAAGAAGATCGCAAAGAAAGCCATTGATTGTCACATTATGATTGTGAATCCGGATCAGTATATCTCTGATTTTTCAAAAGTGGGAGTAGATATCCTGACCGTTCATTACGAAGCGTGTACACATCTTCACCGGACTATTTCTGCTATCCATGAAGCAGGAATGAAAGCCGGAGTAGCGTTGAATCCTCATACACCTGTTTCGGTGCTGGAAAATGTAATTACAGATCTTGATCTGGTACTGATTATGTCGGTAAACCCGGGATTTGGAGGACAAAAATTCATTCCGCAGGCCATCGGAAAGGTGAAGCAAATGAAAGAACTGATTGAAAAAACCGGATCAAAAGCACTGATTGAAGTGGACGGAGGTGTGAATACGGAAACCGGTGCAAAACTGGTTGCAGCAGGTGCTCAAGCCCTGGTTGCAGGAAGTTTTGTATTCAACAGTCCGGACCCGAAAGCAATAATTTCTTCTTTGAAAAAATTGTAATGCTCGACTTCTTCCAGCAGCGTTTTTCATATATTCACCAGTTAAACCTGAGCTGGATCAATCACTTGAAGAAAAACGACCGGAATATTCCCCGGGATGTGAAACTGGTTCTTTCCCGCCTGATCAACTCACAACATATAACCGTTCGCGGAATCCTGGACCTGGAAATAGAATCGGAATCGGATGATGTGCAGCCCGAAATGTATTGGGAATCTTTGGAACGTGATAATTTTCAGCAGTGGATGAATGTGTTTTTACAATTCAACCAGGGAATCCGGGAGAATATTGAGTGGCTCACTCCCCTGTTGTTTAAGGCACTTCACGAAAATGCACTGTACATCGGTCAGCTGAAATTACTACTGGTGCAACACGAGATAGAACTGTTTGATGAAACCATGATTCGGGTTGATTAAACTGTATTTTTTATCTCTTATTTTCCCGCAAACAATAATTCTTTTGTTGAAGTGACAAATCCTCCAGGAAGTTACTGATGCGGATATTCCGCATCTTCCCGATATTTTGACCTGCGATATAAACAGTGCTGAAACAGAAAAGATTATGCATTTGTTAAAACAATATTTCGAAAAAAGCAACTTTTGTAAACATAAATCTCTAAGAAATAACTACTTTTGCGGCGGGGTAAGTCTTTTACGACCAGCTCCCTCTGATTCCTCCAGGACGGGAACGTAGCAAAGGTGAGAGGTTGTAGCGGTGCGATAGAAGTAGCTTACCCCTCTTTTTATCCTCTCATTCCGGTTTTTTTTCTGAATTTCTGCCTGAAAATGGAGTATATGTATTTCCCCCTTTTTTGTTATCTATAAATAAAAACAGAAATTACTTATAGCTTTTCTATTCTCAAATATGTAATCAAATTTCCGGGAAGCATGGCTCTCTCTCCTTTTTCGTCCCTGGCCTTATCTCCTGCCAATCCGTGGTGGAAAACGGCTATGCGGGCAGCATCAAACGGAGTAATTTGCTGAGCCAGGCAACCTGTAATAATTCCAGTAAGCGTATCACCGGAGCCTCCTTTGGCCATACCTGGATTTCCGGTAGTATTGAAATACACCTCACCTTTGGAGTTGACCACTGCAGTAATTGCATCCTTCAGGACAAGCGTACACATATATTTTTGTGCAAAACGAATCGCGAGATTCAAACGATCAATGCTATTTTCAAAAGCTCCAGCCAGACGTTCAAATTCTTTCGGATGCGGAGTCAACACACAGTTTTCGTGCAATTCTTCCAGTAGTTCCGGGTTTTGAGCCAATACATTCAACGCGTCAGCATCAATAACACAAGATTTTTTTGAGCGAAGTACTGCTTTCACTGCTTTCAAAACTCCGCTTCCCATTCCCAATCCCGGTCCGATCCCAACAGCTGAAAATCCTTGCAGATCTGGCAGAGCTTCCCCACTCAATTCATTTTCATTTAAATCCCAATGCGCCATCGCCTCCGGAATGCGCTGATGCAGCTGAAATTTTCCCTGTGTTACTGTATGAACAGTCAATAAGCCAGGACCCGAACGCAAAGTGGCTTCCGCACTCAATAAGCATGCTCCCATTTTACCATCACTTCCTGCAATCAGCAAAGCATGTCCGTAAGTTCCCTTGTGTGAAAACCGTTTTCTCACAGAGATCAAAGCATTGACATCTTCTTTTTGCAAAAGCGAATAAGCTGATTGTTCCAAACTCGGGTTATGCATCAATCCGATATCCAGCACTTTCCAATTCCCGGCATATTCAGCTGTTTCAGGAAGAAAGAAAGTTAATTTCGGCGCATGAAACGTGAACGCTTTACTCGCCTGCACAATTGTTGAATGAACAGGAAGCCCGTCTGCCGGTAATCCGGACGGCATATCGATTGCATAAACCGGACAATTCGCAGAATTCACCCACTCTATCGCCTGTTTCAATTCATTTTCCGGTGTACGGTTCGAGCCAGTTCCCAGGATGGAATCAATAATGATCGTATTTTCATCCCATTCTGGTGTTGTTCCCGAATTCCAGGTCAGTACGTCATCTTCAACCAATTCATACTGAACCCTACAATCTTCACTCATTTGACCAAAAGGAACAAGATAACAACTCACGGGAATGTGAACAGCTTTAAAATAGCGCAGCAAAACAAATCCGTCTCCACCATTGTTTCCTGTTCCGCAAAGCAAGATTAATGATTTTGCGATTTCGCTATTTAACAAATCCCGGATAATCTCTTCGGAACAGATACTTGCCGCCCGGTTCATCAGATCGACAGATGTAACCGGCTCATGTTCGATTGTAAACCAGTCCAGATTTCTTTGCTGTGGTGCGCTTAAAATATTCATCAAATGTTCCTTTTTGTAATACCTTCTAAGTTTAAAGTATCCAAAGTACAATAAAAATAGATCAGACACATTTTACTACCAGTATTGCATTTGATCCGGGAAACCGTTTATATCACTAGTGAAATTTCTTTTTTGAGATCCAAATCGAGTTCAGGATTGTACTGCTCCTGAATTAAAACCAGGAACATCCCGAAATCATTAACCGCGCATTATTTTAGCTGCATCCGGGGCAAAATAAGTCAAGATTCCATCTGCACCTGCTCTGCGGATACTCAAAAGTATTTCCATGATCGTGCGATCGTAATCCAGCCAGCCATTTTTAGCTGCGGCATAAACCATGGCACATTCACCGCTCACGTTGTAAGCCGTTACTGGCGTTGCAAAATTCTCTTTCAGCAAATGAATGATATCCAGATAACACAAAGCTGGTTTCACCATGATAAAATCTGCGCCTTCCGCCACATCCAGCTCTGCCTCGATCAACGCCTCCCGTTTGTTGGCAGGATTCATCTGGTACGTCTTTTTATCACCGCTTTTCGGAGCTGAATTCAAAGCATCGCGGAAAGGACCATAAAAAGCACTTGCATATTTTGCTGTATACGACATAATGGAAACATCCTGAAAACCAGCATGATCCAGCTCATCGCGGATAAATCCTACACGGCCGTCCATCATATCCGAAGGGCCAATAATATCGATTCCAGCCTGTGCCTGCGCTACCGACATTTTGCCCAGGATTTCCAGTGTTGGGTCATTAACGATTTTTCCATCTATAACAATCCCATCGTGCCCGTGGGAAGAATACGGATCCAGGGCTACATCCGACATCAATACCGCTTCCGGAAAGTATTCTTTCAGTGTGCGAATGATGTGCAGGTAAAAATTTTCATCAGCATAGCTGTAACTTCCAAACTGATCTTTCAGATGCTCATCTACAGCAGGAAATAAATCAAAAGTCCTGATTCCGAGATTCATCCATTTCTCAAATTCAGGCAACAGCTGATCAATACTCCAGCGAAAATTTCCGGGTAGCGAAGAAACTTCTTCCCGGATATGCTTTCCATCTTTTAAAAAGATTGGATAGATCAAGTGTTGGGACCCCAGTTGTGTTTCTTCAACCATTGCCCGAATTGCAGCATTTTTGCGATTTCTGCGAGGACGAATGTTCATGAAATATGTTTTTACAAATTTAATCAGAATCCGGAACTATTCGCTCAAATCAATGTTTTAAACAATTCTCATTCAGAATTATCAATAAACAAACTTCCGTCAACATTTTTTTGTATATTTTCGTTTACATACAATAATTAACGAAAGAAACGATACAACTTATGAATAAGCTATTAACTACTTTTATGCTGTGTACTGGAGTTGTTCTGATGACTGGATCCTGTGGTACGGAAGAAGAAAAAAAGTCGGAAACAAGCAAGGAAATAGCTGATCCGAACAGTTCTCTGACCACAAAATTCGATGACAAAATATTCAGTATTCCTTCTCCGATGCAAATGGCGCTTTTGCTGGAAGAATCCAAATCTCCATACAACGAGTACTTATTGAACGACCCGGGCAAGGTGAGCGATTATACTTCCGAATATAAAAATGCATTAAACCTGGGAATTTGCGGGACTGACCTGGTCTATGTTTCAATTTACAAACAGAACAGCATCGCATTGAAATATCTTTCTGAGATTGAAAACCTGACCGGTAAACTGGGCCTGGAAGGTGCGTTTGACAAGGATTTTATGACACGCTTCAAGAAAAACTCAACTAATAAGGATTCCATGATGATGATTATTTCGGATGCATTTAAAAAATCAGACAGCTTCCTGAAATCGAACAACCGCCAGAGTGTTTCTGCTTTGATCCTGGTGGGCGGATGGATCGAATCCATGTACATTGCCTGTAGTATCAACAAGGAGCATGCCAATGAAAAAATCCTGAACCGGATTGCAGAACAAACGGAAACATTGAATACAATCATTACTTTGCTGACAGATTATAACAAAAAAGGAGATTGGGATGAGCTGATAAAAGATATGAAAGACTTAAAATTTTATTTCGACCAAATCAGCATCAAGTATGAGTACCAGACTCCTGTTACCAATGCTAAAACAAAAACAACGACTTTACGACACAAAATAGTGGTAACCATTGATTCCAACGTGGAAAGCTTTATCAATCAGAAGATCGAAGTGATCCGTTCAAAAATAACCGAATAACACCAAATAAATATGAAAAAGTTAGCCTTATATAGCATTTTTACCCTGTTTGCGGGATTCGGAGCTAAAGCCCAGAATTGTGAAATCCTGATAAAGGATTGCGAAAAGATCCTGAAGGGGAAAGAGCAGAATTTTGTTTCGGACGGACAAGTTTACACTGCATTTTTAGACCGGGAAAAAGCAGAATTTAAAACCACTTTTTTTGGAGGAACTACTTACCGGATTGCAACAGCTGCAGGAAAAGGCGATAAATATGTCATCTTCACAGTGAAAGACCTGAATGGAAACGTATTATTTACCAACCGGAAATTCAATAATTCAAATTATTGGGATTTCAAAGTTCCGGGAACAATTCCTGTGGTCATTGAAACAGAATTGGATGTGAATAAAAGAATCACAGGATGCGTTGTGATGATGATCGGATTCAAACGCTAAAATCTTTAAAATCCATTACTTATGCGAGGTACAAAGAGTGCAAGCAGTTAACACGTTGCTACATCAGCATTCCTCCGCAAACATGAATGGTTTGTCCCGTAATATATGCAGACATATCAGATGCTAAAAAAACAACGGCGTTTGCAACATCAACAGGTTGCCCGCCTCTTTTTAACGGAATGGAGTTTCTCCACTCTTCCACTACTTTCTGATCCAGAGCTGCTGTCATTTCAGTTTCGATGAATCCCGGAGCAATGGCATTGCAACGGATATTTCTGGAACCCAATTCCTGGGCTACAGATTTGGTAAAACCAATCAATCCCGCTTTTGAAGCTGCATAGTTTGCTTGTCCGGCATTTCCGCTGACTCCTACAACAGAAGACATATTGATGATGGATCCTGAGCGAGCCTTTAACATTGGGCGCTGAACAGCTTTTGTCAGATTGAATGCAGATTTCAGGTTAGTATTCATTACGTCATCCCATTGCTCTTCAGTCATGCGCATTAAAAGAACATCACGAGTAATACCAGCATTGTTAACAAGAACATCAATAGTTCCAAATTTTTCCACTACATCATCCACCAATTTCTGAGCCTGGTCAAAATTCGCAGCATCAGATTTAAACCCGATTACCGTACCTCCGCTTGCACTCAATTCCGCTTCCAAAGCACGCGCTTTCTCTTCTGAAGACAAGTAAGTAAAGGCAACCTTAGCACCTTGTTTTACACATTCTTCCGCAATTGATTTCCCAATACCTCTGGATGCTCCGGTAATTAATACCACTTTGTTATCTAATAATCCCATGAATGTTTATTTGGTCTTCAAATATAGGAAAGGTTTCCTTTATACAAACACGAATTTATAGGTAACTTATCTTCAATAAATTGTTCAATATTTAAAAAAAGGTACAAATCCATCAACTTTTTTCATGTTTTAAACTTAAAAAACTGAAATTGTTGACTGATCGGAGTCGAAAGCGGCAATTTTGAATTTAATTGAAGAAATCCCATGAAACACCAAAACGGAACTGTAATGGTGTAACCGGATAACCCAGCCCTTCGAAATTGGTTGGCTTAACAAAAGTCTGCTCAATGTTTTCAATGCGAATAAACCAACGAAAATACCCCAGGTCAAACTGGCTGTAAAAATGCAGTTTCATCATTTCCCGGAATGCCCGGCCTGAATTTGAAAATACGTATGTATTTATCATCGGCGCGAAATCCATCAATCTATAAGAGCTGATGTACCCGATCTCAATTCCAGTAACTGTTTTTAGTTTCTGAGCCTTGAATAATCCGCCATTGTATGCGATACGGCCCGATAGCAGCCAGTTCGGAAGCAAATTTCCACTGCTTTCCCGGTAAGATACCCGTGATTGAATTAATAATTTTCTGTAGGAATATTCGAACCCAACCTGAATTCCTGCCACGCTGAGATGCATTAATGTATCCTGTCGCCAGCGATTTTGAATAAATACTGGCATATTGGTGTTCGACTCTATGAATGCCTCTGCAAAAAATGGTATAACCCTGTTTTTGCTGGACCAGTGAACGTTTCCGAGGGTTTTCGTACTCAATTGTCTGTTTATCCAGGAATAATTTAAGGTGTTTGCGTAGTAGTTTCGCTGATAGTTCTCCGGATATTGCCTTGAAAACGAAGCATGAGCAGTAAAAAGATTACTCCTGAATCTTTTCCCCAGATCCGCAACTACAGACATTTCGCCATTTGCTCCTACGAACGTGTAATTCGCAGCAGCTTTCAGGGAAAACCCTTTCAGGATCATGTCCAATGCAGCATAGCCGTATGCCTCTGTTGTATCCTGATGGAGCACCATGTTATCATAATCCCAGTATCGGGTGCCCAGCCCTGCTTCAAAATTAAAATCCTGGTTTTTATAAAACATACCGCCATTTAAACGCAGTGAAGCAAGTTCCCAGTAATCATAAGAATACGTGGAATCATAGTTATAGAATCCATATATCTGTTTAAGAGTATCACGTTCAAAATAACGCTGATTTTTAATATCCAGCCGGGATTGCAGCATAACCCCTGCTTTATGAAGAGAATCTTTCGTGAAGGAAATGTAATTCTTCCAATCAGCATGAAACTCCTTTGTTTTATTTCCGGCATTCGATTTCACTACTTCCTGGAAATTCAGTGGAAAACCTTCCCGCACGGAATCTCCTGTTAATCCATCATTCAGCTGGTTATTATTCCCGTAAAACGAAACATCCAGGATCGTTCCATAATAACGGGAACGATGCATCAGTGACAATTGAACCGAATTGCGTTCGAAGTTCGAGTTACGAAGATTCCCGTTTGTAGTGTTCCTGATATAATCAAACTGAATAAAGGTATTAGAATCTATAGCCTGGGTGTATGTAATCTTCCCAAACTGGGCCAGTTTAGACCCCATGGAATATTCGAAAGCAATGTGCGGAATGGCAGAATATCTTCTTTGTTGTGGTTTATGCCATGTCGTATTCAGATCAGAATAGGAAAACGAGAACAAGAAAGGATTGAAAAATCCCGGAAGTGTATGCTGGTATGCAGCCAGGTTTACATCAACTGAATCCAGTTTTCCTGAAATACGGTATCCGGGTTTGAGTGTATCCTGAAAATAGTGCCCAAAGGGAGATTGCGCCAGACTATTCAGTCGGCAAAAAGCCACAACAACGAATAACAAAGCCCATTTCCTCATGAAACTTTATTAAAGCACAAAAAGGTCTTATTGCCAGTGGCAGAAGACCCTTTATTTCTTATATGAATGTTCTTACAATTTATTCACAGCAATTGCCAGTCCTGACTTCAGGTTTGCAGCCTTATTTTTGTGAATGATGTTACGTTTAGCCAATTTATCCAACATGGAAGTAACAACAGGCAATAATTCGCTGGCTTCTTTCTTATCTTTCAGAGAACGAAGTTTACGTACCGCATTACGAGTTGTTTTATGCTGGTATTTGTTACGCAAACGCTTAATATCGTTAGAACGAATTCGTTTTTGTGCTGACTTGTGATTTGCCATTTCTTTCTTTTATTTTTATAATCTGAAATTTGCAGCCCATAGGAGAATCGAACTCCTGTTTCCAGGATGAAAACCTGGCGTCCTGACCACTAGACGAATGGGCCTTTTTTTGAATTTCGGAGTGCAAATATAGCTGGATTTTTCCTATTTACAACACTTTACCATACTTTTTTCTAAAAAATATCCGGGCCTTCTGCTTCAATTTTGAAATCCAGTCATTTACTGGCAGATAATTGACCGTTCGCTTCAATCTCTTATGGAGGAGAGCTGGTATGCCCATTTCCAATCAGAGATCCCGAAACGCCAATTTCCTTCAGCAAATGATTTTACGCATCTTCCATAATGTCTGGATTAATTAGTATGCCTTGGCAAACACTACACGGCCTTTAGATGGCGCTCCGGTAACCATACAAGCTCCAGGTTCGGAAGTAATATCGATCGGAATACAACGAATGGTTGCCTGTGTTTCCTGTTTGATCTTTGCTTCAGTTTCCTTCGTTCCGTCCCAATGGGCCAGGTAAAATCCGCCGTCTTTTTCCAGTTTCGTTTTAAACTCTTCGTATGTATCAACAATATGCATATTCTGCTCACGAAAAGCCTGAGCTTTCTGAAATAAATTTGTCTGAATATCGGATAATAGCTCCTGAATGGAAGCCCCGATGTTCTCCAGGTTCATCGCGTATTTTTCTTTCGTGTCCCGGCGTGCGGTCTCTACTACTCCATTTGCCAGGTCTCTGGGACCGATTGCCATACGCACCGGAACCCCTTTTGCTTCGTATTCAGCAAATTTCCATCCCGGACGCTTCTGATCATCTGCATCGTATTTCACTTTAATTCCCAATGATTTCAGTTCGGAAATGATTTTACTCACCGCTTCGGTAATTAGCTGCAACTCTTCCCTGCTTCGATAAATCGGAACGATCACCACCTGGATTGGAGCCAGAGCTGGCGGTAAGACCAGTCCCTCATCGTCAGAGTGCGTCATAATCAAAGCTCCCATCAAACGGGTTGAAACTCCCCAGGACGTAGCCCAGACATAATCCAGTTTCCCCTGGGAATCCGTGAATTTCACATCAAAAGCTTTCGCAAAATTCTGCCCCAGGAAATGTGAAGTTCCCGCCTGAAGCGCTTTCCCATCCTGCATCATTGCTTCAATGCAATACGTATCGTCTGCCCCTGCAAAACGCTCACTTTCAGTTTTATGTCCGCGAATAACCGGCATAGCCATGTAATTCTGGGCAAAATCCGCGTAAACATTCAGCATTTGTTCTGTTTCACCGATAGCTTCCTCTTTCGTTGCGTGAGCCGTATGCCCTTCTTGCCACAAAAATTCGCTTGTGCGCAGGAACAAGCGCGTTCTCATTTCCCAACGCACCACATTGGCCCATTGATTGATCAGGATCGGTAAATCTCTGTACGATTGAATCCAGTTTTTATAAGAATTCCAGATAATAGTCTCTGATGTAGGACGAACGATCAATTCCTCTTCCAGCTTCGCATCCGGATCCACCACTACCCCTTTTCCATCCGGGTCATTTTTCAACCGGTAATGAGTCACTACTGCACATTCTTTTGCAAATCCATCCACATGTGAAGCTTCTTTACTGAAGTAGCTTTTTGGGATGAACAAAGGGAAATACGCATTCTGATGGCCAGTTTCCTTGAATTTTGCATCTAAAATATCGCGCATATTTTCCCAGATAGCATATCCATAGGGTTTAATAACCATCATTCCTTTCACCTCTGAGTGTTCTGCGAGGTCTGCTCTGGAAATTAAATCGTTATACCACTTTGAGTAATCTTCGGCGCGAGTAGCGTACTTCTGTGACATTTTTGAGTATGTTAAATTTTAAGAATAAAACCGTAAAATTAGAAATAAATCATCTACCTTTAATCAACCATTAATCTTTCTCATCATGAAAAAAGTATTTAAAATCGGTGTTTGTGCTGGAATAATTGCTTCACAGGCAGGTTGCGGCACTTCTGAGCATTTTATGCAGGATGATGTTTACAATACGCGCACTCCTGTTATGCCTGTCGGTACAGATTTGAATGATGTGACAGATTATGCTGCTTTTGTGGCAAAAAAAGAACAAACTCAAACACAGGAACGAACAACTTATGTTTCTCCGCGGGATTACAGGGATTACTTCTATTACTCCCAATTCATGTATTATAGGTACTCTCCTTTTGCAATGAATCCGGGCTTAAATTATTACGGCTACCAATCCTCTTATTCCGGTTTCGGAAACGGTTTTTATTCATCTATCGGATTCGGAAATTACTACGGTTACAATCCTTACGGCTATAATCCATATGGCGGGTACTATGGCTATCCTTATCATTCCAGCGGATATTATGATCCATACTGGAATTCTCCGTATTACAACAATTATTATTACGGGAACTATTATGGTGGAAATTACTACGGTTACGGTGGCGGATACTATGGTGGCTCGTACACGCAGAAAGGAAAACCAAATACCGGAGGAAATCTTGCGAATATCCATGCCGGAACATCTGCCGGAAGAATGGGTTCTTCATCCAACGGTGAGATTATCAGTTATCCGCACAAGATGCTGATTAATCCGGCGACCGGAACGGCAAGCTCAAATACATTCAACGGAATCGGTAGAAACACATCCGTTCGCGGAACAGATGGTTTATCCCCCGCAACTATGAATTCAGGAAGAGGCGTTGTGTCACCTGCTACCGGCAGAGTATCCGTAAACAGACCAGAACCATCCGTGAGACCTGTAGTTTCCACGCCACGTACAGACTATCATCAATCCGGAAACCCCAACACAAATTATAATCCAAATACCCGAACCAGAACATTTGATAATACAAGCACTCCTGTAAGAACCAGCACTCCGACTTTTAGAAATAATGGCGGAAGTTCCGGTGGAGGCGGTGGTGGCACAGGAAGTGGAGTTAGAACCGGTGTTGGAAGAAGATAAACGAATTCAATGACAAAAAAGATCCTTTTGGCTTCAATTTTTACAGGAGCCTTTTTTGCGTTCGGACAAAACGAAGTAGATGCTTATCGTTTGTCAAATACCTATGTGCAAGGCTCTGCACGTTTTGATGCAATGGGCGGCTCATTCGGAGCTTTGGGAGCCGAAAGTGGCTGTATCGGGATAAATCCTGCCGGTTTCGGAAGAAATTCAGTCAGTGCATTTACTTTCGGACTTTCCGGAACGCAAGCAAAAACGAATGCGCATTTTAACGGGAACAGTTCATCTATGGATGCTTTCAATGTACGCGTTCCGAATCTCTCCGGGACAATTGTAAGTGATGTTTCCAGTTCCAATTCGGGACTGATCTATACGCAGCTCAGCTTTGGAATCAACCGGGTGGCCAATTTCAATAACTCATTCAATTACAGCGGACAACAATTTGAGTCCTTGCTGGATGTTTTTGCGGCAACTGCAAACGGAATAAATCCCAGTCAGCTTTATGCAACTTATCCTTATACTTCTTCTTTAGCATATCAGACATACACCATTGATCCTGATGGGAACAATAACTATTATCCGCGATTGAATTCAGGAGATATGATTCACAACCAGACGATTTTCGATAAAGGAGGAATCAATGAGTACTATCTGGCTTTCAGTGCGAATTATCTGGACAAAATCTATTTTGGTGCTTCGATTTCATATAATACGCTCAATTTCTCAGAATCACAGGTTCATAAAGAAACACTCACTGACACTACAGGAGTAAGCTTGAGATCTTTTGTGTATCAACGCGATTATAGCACCAAAGGTGGAGGTGCAACAGTAAAGCTCGGCGCAATCTTTCTTCCGGTTGATTACCTGAGATTGGGAATTGCTATCCATACACCGACATTTTACCAATTAACGGATCAGTATACCGCAAACATGGAGGCTTTACACAACTATGGAATGGAAACAGTAGATCCAAGTTTAGTTCCTTCGGATCGTTACAAATACCGGATCTGGACTCCGACAAAATTTGTGGGGTCTCTTGGTTTTGTATTCCAGGATAAGGGTTGTGTCAATGTGGACCTGGAATATGTGAATTACAGCTGGGCACGCTTGAAAACAACCACAGACGGAGCTTATGCAAGTTATGACTACGCTGCGGAAAACGGAGTTATCAAGGCACAAATGGTCGATGCTCTGAATATCCGTATCGGGGGAGAATGGGCTATTAATAATACTGTCTTCATACGTGGCGGTTACGGTTATTACCCGAAAGGAGATACGCTGGCACGCAGCTATGGAAAAAACTATAACCAAACAATCAGCGGTGGACTAGGATACCGGATTAACCGTATTTACATCGACATGTCAATCAGATACCTGATGCAAAGTAGTGTTTACAAAGCATTTTATGAAAGCCGTACCGAACTGAACACGGTCAATACAACTTTCAATGTCGGGATTCAATACAAGTTTGATTACAAATGATTATAATTCTTGATTGATTTCGAGAAGTCGGTTTTATCCAGTTTGGAATCAATCCACGCCGGAAGATGAAAATAATCCAGTATTACCCGTTCCTGCTGATCCTTCATCAATTCCGCCACTTCGGCTTTCATTTTGGAAAGAGTTTCATTCCGCTGCGTCACGTTCATACTTTTTGCCAGTTTTCTCAAGTGTTTGATTACCACGTTTTCAATTTCGTAATCACGATCATGCTTGCTTAAATAACGATTCGTGGATTTAATAATATATTCCAGGAAATCATAATTTTCCAGCTCCAGGTGAATGATAAGATTAAAAATCCGCGCAAAACTGTAAATATCCTGACGTAAACGCTGTTCGTTATCGTTCAGCACTTCATTCAGCTTAGACAGGGCTTTTTTGTAATCTCCTATTCCGAAATACGTATAAGCCTGATTGTAACTGAACAGAATATTTTGCTCTTTTGACACTTTGTCGTCCAGGTCACGAAGCCTTGACCGGACTTCATCCGCCAGTTTTGCAGAGGCTTCAAAATTTCCGGTAGCGTGATTCAATGCAAATTCACCATTGTACGAAATCGTAAAAATACGTAAAGACAAATCTGTTGAGCTAAATCCCTTCGTTCCCTCCAACGCCCGGATTTCATGAATCATATTTTCCGCTTCCTTAAATTGCCTGTTATCAATATAACATCTCAAAAGATGTGATAAAGTCAGAATATAGCGTTGTCCCAGATCTTCCTTGATTAGCGGATTATTATCCAGAATATCTTTTGTCCGGTTGAAAAACCGGAAACTATCTTCGTAATTCCGGTTAGTGGCAGCGCACAAGCCCTTGATGTAATAACACATCGACGAAGCCCTGGTGGAAAGTGCCGTATTTTTCCCCTTAATCAGATGATAGTTGGCAATATCATCCACAATTTTGCGCTCTTCTTCATTCCGGGTAAAACCTCCTGAACGGAAAATGAGATTGATTTTAGAGTAAATCACCTGGTATTCGGCCAAATTCCGTAGTTTGGAGATAACATCTTCTTCCTCTGCGATAATATCATCCAGATTTCGGGAAAATTCCCCGTCTTCATATGCTGCTTCAAGCAATTTCTTTTCCCAGGCAATCAGTTCATACCAGTAATAGAATTCTTCGTATTCGACTGCCAGGCCTTTTGCCCGCTGAACAAATTTCTCACATTCTTTATACAATGCTTTATTGTAGAGAATTTCTACATTTTTCAATTCTTGTTTCAGGATACTGGAAGCAGATTGCTCCGAATAATACACCCGGAGACTCTTCAGAATCAAACGATACAGATGATTTTTTTCAGAAGGCAAGTGCTTGACAAATGTTTCATTCTGGAAAAACTCTTTCAGTTCTCCTTCCTGATAGATGTCTTGCTTTTCTATAAAATCAAAAATCTTGAGGTAGTTTTTCTCACCCGACTGCAAAGCTGAAGAAAGTTTAAAAAAGCGCTTCTCGGATTTTGTTAACGATTTAATAAGTTTATACAGCTCGTTTGAAGGTTTCATATAATACAGGAGTTTATCAAATTTAACAAAATGTTTCAATCCTGGAAGTTTTTTTAAAATATTTTACTGAGCTATCTGCTCTAAAGCAGGCGGATAGCGTTTTTCGTGGTTGAAATCCCAGAATACAGAATTCCTGCCTGAAATATGGAGCCGCTCCTTTGCATCTCCGTGGCGTGGTTATCTAAAAAACAGTATATGAAGGATAATGAAACAAAAAGGTTGCATTACACAACCTTTTACAAACAACAACAATAAACTTCAACGTTTGTCAAAAAACTAACGAAGAAGAACCTTTTGTCCTTTTTGGACAGTCACTTTCCCGGATGAAAAACCGTTCATTTTGACAAGTTTTTTCAATTTGATCCCTTCGGACTGAGAAATTTCAATCAATGTGATATCTTTTTTGGCAACATACGTTGTACTTTTTTCTCTTGCTCTGTTTCGTTTCGGCTCCAGGTATACGATGTCACCTTCTTCCAGCATATCCTTTTTATCCGCAAAATCATTGTACCGGTACATCTGCCACATTGCCAGGTGGAATTCCTTCGCGATTTTGTAATAGGTATCCCCCTTTCGCGCGATAATAAACTTTACGTCGTTCTTATTTTCTTTTACTGTGTGGTTTTGGTATTTCAGGCATGATGCATCAATTTTCACCAAAGCGGTGTTTTTCCCGCTATTTACTCCTGTTTTATCCTTACCTTCCTTTACATTACTTGCAAGCAATTCCGTTCCGCTGTTCAGAGGAGCTGTTTTTTGGTCATATTCATACAATTTCAAACGCTCAATCAGATCAATCAGTTTTTCCGCATACTCCGGATGAGTTGCATAACCAGCTTTTTTTAGTCCTTTTGCCCACGATTTGTAATCATCCACGGGAAATTGAAACAGGGATGCGTAACGCGTTTTTTTAGTTAAAAACAAGCTGTGATCGTTGTAAGATTCCGTAGCATCCGGGTATTTTCTGAAGCATTCCCCTTTTGAATCATCATCAAAATAGATTTTATCTCCGGCCCAGTCACTGCATTTGATCCCGAAATGATTGTTAGCCTGAACAGCCAGCGGAGAATTTCCGTTCCCGCTTTCCAGTAATCCCTGAGCCAATGTGATACTGGCCGGAATCCGGTATGTCAACATGTGCTCAACTGCAACATTGGACCACATTGATACATAATCAGCCTGTGTCATTTTTGCAGAAGATTCTAATCCAAATGAGAAAAAAGAAATCCCGAATCCTACAATTGCTAAGTATTTTTTCATATCAAAAGGCATTGAATTCTGAATTTGAATACGCAGAAGAATGAATATGGTTACAAAAAATGTTGAAAACTCTTCTTTTAATTGTTAATAACTCTGGAAGGCATACGAAAATACAGGTAATGCACTCATTTTTTTTGAACCAGGTATAATATCAGGTGAACTAAGCAGATGCATAGAAGAAAATCTATTTTGTGTATTAGACCTCACTTTTTGCGGGGCTTTTGACCAATTAGAATCTTAAGCGTTAAAGGGCTTAATAAAGGTTTAGTCTTCGTCCCTTTTTTGGTTCAATAGTTTTTACTCTTTCAAACCTAAAGGCATTTGCGGAGAAAATTAAGTATGGGGATTGTGATTAATTCTCTTAAAAAAATAAGCTCATTCGTCATTAACCCAATGAATTCAACCACTCACAGGTATCTGTTCCATCAGCAAAATCTGTAATGTCTGGAGATTGTGCTTTGCCAAAAGGAATAAATCCATGCCCGACAAGAGCCTGAACATCTTCTTTCATTTCATTCAAATGGCTTACAATGTCATTTTTATCCGTGTAATATTCATAAAAAATAACCGAAAGCGGTGCATGAATTCCTTGATCTTCTTTCAGTATAAAGGCATTGTTATCCAGAAACGGAATCTGATTCATCAGATAAACAGTCCGGTTATAATCGTAGTTATTCCCGTATTTGTGGTGTTGAATCAGGTGAGTTTGTCCCAGGAAATTTTCAAAAATTCGGTTCAGATCAAATCCTTCCGGAACATACAACTTCGATACATTCCGGCAACCCATCCCGAAAAAATCAAAGCAATCTGAACTAAGTGCCTGCAATTCCTCAGGTGTTTCCGTTCCGTCCAGAAGCGCAACAGAAGTTCGGTTTCTGCGGAAAAGATGCGGCACATGGCTGAAGTACGTTTCAAATTGTGCAATGGAATTGTTGCTTCCGGTAGCAATGACTGCATCATAATCCTTGACCGGTCCGGGAGAAATCCGGATCCATTCTTTCAATTCCATGTTCCATTGCAACATCCATTCAATGATTTTTAAAGGGATTCGTGCATCGGAACTACTGAGTTTACAAAGCGCCTTATTTCCGGTCAGCAAAGTACAAAGTAAATCATGAAACCCAACAAAAGGAATGTTTCCCGCCATAACCAGTGCAATAGTTTTCGGTTTTTCTGTAAACCGATACTTATTTATAAACAGTTCAAGCGATTCTTTTTCAATTAGATGAATAATTCCACTTAAAGCTTTGTAACAATTTTCTTTCGTAAACCAGGGATTCAGCTGAGCTTCCTTATTGATCGTTTTTTTGAAAGAAAGAAACTCTTCTTCCGTCAGGCCGCATTCATAACCTGGCCATGATTCGCATTGAATGATAAAACCGAGTGTTTTTCGAAGCTGACCGAAAACCTGAATAATTGCTGTCTTTTCCACGTTGCAAAATTAATAGGTCTGCGGCAAATCCGAATCTTTTTTATGTCCTGGTACCAGATTTTAATTGAATTAACGTTTTTCTTGTCTGTAAACCGGCTTAATCTATCAATAAAGTTAAAATTTCTACAGTTAACGGAATCAAGCACTCTACTGTATGTTTTTCCTTTTACCCAACATTTTTCATTCGATCAAAAATCACCATCATTCAGACATTCGTGCAAATCATTTTTTTACAATAATTCATATTTTAAACCACAGACCTCCGTATATTTGCACAAAAAAAAGCTTTTATGGCAATCATGATTACAGACGAGTGCATTAATTGTGGTGCATGCGAACCGGAATGTCCAAATAACGCAATCTACGAAGGTGGCGCAGAATGGACGTATGCGGACGGTACGTCATTAAAAGGATTGATTACAACATTAAACGGTGATACAATTCAGGCTGATGCCAGTTTTGAACCGAAAGATATGGATGTTTATTACATCGTTACTGATAAGTGTACGGAATGTGTCGGTTTCCACGATGAGCCGCAATGCGCGGCTGTCTGCCCTGTTGATTGCTGCGTGGACGACCCGGATTACCGTGAAAGCAAAGACAAATTGCTGGCAAAAAAGGATTTCATGCACCTTGAATAAGCAGTTTTCCTGCTGGCTGATGTAACAGATTTACTTTTTAAGCGTTTTCATGTCATGAAAGTTTCGTTACTCATTCTTTTACTCACGCTGAGTTTTCATTCGCTGGCGCAATTTGATGCCATAGCGAGAGAGCAGGAATTGGCTGTTTTGCTGGATTCGCTGAGAGCTTCACAAAAAAATGACCGAAAAGAATTCTGGAATAAACAATTCAAAACACTGGTCGAACAAACCCTTCACGAGCCTGGTATCTTCGAAATCACATTCCCGAAACTTAAAACACTCGGAGTTATTGACAGTCCGGACAAACTGGTACGTATTGTCAACTGGAATGTGGAACAGGATGACGGATCTCAAAAGTATTATGCCTATGTCCTTCACAAGGAAATAAAAAAGGGCGAGCATACGGTCATTGAGCTGATCGACAATTCCATGATGCTTCCGGGGAAACCGGAGGAAACACTGGAAGCCAACAGGTGGTATGGGGCGTTGTACTACCAGATCATCCCGGTAGAAAAATCAAATAAAACATATTATACCCTATTAGGCTGGGACGGGGGCACTCGTATGAGCAATACCAAACTCATTGATGTACTGTATTTTAGTGGAAACAGCTTGAAACTGGGATATCCATTGTTCAAATCCGCTGACAAAACCGCGAAACGGATATTTTACGAACATTCGGAGAAAACCGTTATGTCACTGCGTTATGAACCGGAATACAACCGGATTATCTTCGATCATTTAATGCCGGAAACTCCTACCATGGCGGGTTTTTATGAATTTTACGTCCCGGATATGTCCTACGACGCTTTTATCCTGGAAGGTAGCCGCTGGGTACTAAAAGAAGATGTCATCGGAGTAAACAAAGGTACTCAGACAGTTTCCGTAAGTCAATACGATGTGAAGAAAGGTGAAGTGTCCACTTACACGATTGAAAACAAATGGATCGATCCGACAGAAGGTTCGGGAGCAGGAAAAAATGATGTGCACGTAGCAGTATTGCCGGATTCGGAAACCAAAAACACCACGGAAGAGAGCAAAAAAGCAGTAAAAAAGGATCCGAAGGAAATGACAGCGCTCCAGATATACGAATCAAAAAAGAAGCATAAGAAAGAAAAATCTTCTTTTTACGCCACGAGATACAGCAAAAATAAAAAAGCAAAAAAATAAATTAATTCTCCAATATTTTGTATATCAATAAATAAAAAGCATATTTGTTTTGCTGCAACCTTAAATGAAACTATGCAAAACGAACAAGATTATGATGCTCCGAAAGAAGTGTTTACCAAAGTTGTAAAAGCGGGAAAACGCACTTATTTCTTTGATATAAAGGTCACAAAAGGACAGGATTACTACATTACAGTCACTGAAAGCAAGAAAATCATCTTAAATGGAAAAGAAGTCTTCCAAAAACACAAGATTTTTCTCTACAAAGAGGATTTCGGAAAATTTTCCGAAACATTTCTGGAGGTCATGAATAAAGCAAATGAACTGAACACAACTGATGACCCGGGCTCATCTTATCTGAGTGACGTGCAGTTTGAAGATTTGTAAGAAAACTTCCAAACAATCTTTCAACATCATATTCGTTGAAAAAATAGCAGAAACAAATACCGTTTAGATCATTTCAATAACGTATCTTTACCCTCAAATTTACAGTGCTCTTATGGGTAAAATAATCGCTATAGCGAATCAAAAAGGAGGTGTTGGTAAAACAACCACGGCTATTAATCTGGGTGGTTGTTTTGGTGTTTTGGAATACAAGACATTGCTGGTTGATGCCGATCCACAGGCAAATGCCACATCGGGTGTCGGTCTGGATCCTAAAAATACCCGTAACATTTATGATTGTCTGATCAATGACGTTCATCCGTCAGAACTGATCATTCCTACAGAGAATCCAAATCTGGATATTATTCCTTCTCACATTGACCTGGTTGGTGCTGAACTGGAAATGATCAACATGCCAAACAGAGAGCACATGTTGAAGCAGGCTTTAGATAAAATTAAAGACCAGTATGATTTTATCATTATCGACTGCTCCCCTTCCCTGGGACTGATTACTGTAAACGCACTTACTGCTGCGGACTCGGTGATGGTTCCGGTGCAATGTGAATATTTTGCACTGGAAGGATTGGGCAAATTATTGAACACGATTAAAATCGTACAGGGAAGACTGAACCCGGAGCTGGAAATTGAAGGAATTGTCCTGACGATGTACGATACCCGTTTACGACTGGCAAACCAAGTGGTTGAGGAAGTGAAAACACACTTCCAGGATCTAGTTTTCGACACGGTAATTCATCGGAATACGAAATTAGGGGAAGCTCCGAGTTTCGGAGAAACTATTGTACTCCACGATGCAACCAGCAAGGGAGCAATTAATTATTTGAATTTCGCACGTGAAATTCTTCAACGAAATGATTTAACCAAAATCGGTAATAACGACAAACAATTTCAGGTAGGAAATGACATCTAATCCGAAAAAACGCGCAGCTTTAGGTAAAGGACTGGGAGCATTACTGGAAGGCTCTACTGCTGATATTACAACAACTTCAACAACTCCGCCAGCAAGTAGTGGTGGTGTTGCTTTACTTCCGGTCGGCTCGATTGAAGCGAACCCGTTTAACCCGCGTACAAATTTCGAAAAAGAAGCATTGAACGAATTGAAAGAGTCGATTGCCATTCACGGGATTATCCAGCCGCTGACTGTCCGCAAGCTTGGAAAAAACAAATATCAGCTCATTTCCGGGGAAAGACGTTTCAGAGCTTCCCAACTGGCCGGATTAGATGAAGTTCCCGCATATATTCGTGTGGCAAATGACCAGGCAATGCTTGAAATGGCCTTGGTTGAAAATATCCAGCGTGAAGACCTGAATGCCATTGAAGTAGCACTCTCCTATCAACGACTGATCGACGAGATCGGCCTGACACAGGATCAGTTATCTCAAAAAATCTCCAAAGGAAGAACAAGTATCACCAACCATTTGCGGTTGTTGAAACTTCCTGCTGAAATCCAGCTGGGAGTTCGCGATGATTTAATTTCCATGGGACATGCCCGAGCGCTTGTTTCCGCAGGGGATGAAGACCGTCAATTGGACCTGTATCGACAAATTATTGATTTTCAGCTTTCGGTACGTGAAATCGAAGAACTGATCCGCACAAACAGTTCAAAAACGACAGATGAAGCTCCGAATACCCCAAAAGCGGGTAGTACACCGGTATTGACGAGCATACAAGAAGTATTCAAGAATCATTTGAGCGACCGCATTTCTTCAAAAGTGGAAATCAAAAAGACACATTCCGGAAATGGGAAAATTCTGATTAATTTTTCATCGGAAGTTGATTTGAACCGGATTATCGAGTTATTGAATAAATCCAACTGATGCGTTATTTCCTTGGAGTTTTGATCCTGGTATTTTCTGCAAAAGTCAACGCACAAGATTCGCTGGCTGTTCAAATGGATACCGTCAAAGCTCATTCCTGGAAAAAAGCCTGTCTTTTCTCAGCTATAGTTCCCGGATCCGGGCAAATCTACAATCATATTGCCATGCCAAAAGGCAAGAAAAAGGCATACTGGAAAGTTCCGCTTATTTATGCCGGATTAGGTATGACAACTTATTTTGCCATTAATAATAACAGGCTCAAGAACGAATATAAGGCCGAATACGAGCATCGGAAAGTTGGAAATTCTCCGTTGAAATTCACTCAATATGATAACCAAAGCTTATTGTCCCTATATACTACTCACCGAAGCAGAAGGGACTTTGCAATCCTGGGGATCGGGGCAGTTTACCTGCTCAATATCCTGGATGCCGGAATCGAAGCTCATTTTGTAAATTTTGATATCAGTGATGATTTATCAATGTCCATTCATCCGACAGCATACACACCAAACTCTTACGGAATCTCCTTTCGATTTAAATTTCGTTAAAAGTTAGGATTGGAAACTGAAAACAGTATTTTTGCGCTACATGAAAATAGGATTAATCGGATACGGAAAGATGGGAAAAGCAATTGAACGGGTTGCTTTGAAGCGCGGGCATTCGATTGTCTATAAAACCAATTCGAAAAATACCGCAGACCAGATTGACCTGACCCAGGCAGATGTTGCCATTGAGTTTACAAAACCTGATCTGGCGGTAAAACATATAGAAATTTGTATGGAACAGCATGTTCCTGTTGTTGTTGGTACAACAGCCTGGCAAGGCGAGCTGGAACGTGTAAGCAAATTGGTTTCCGAAAAGAATGGCTCCCTGCTTCATGCTTCCAATTTCAGCGTCGGCGTAAATATATTGTTCCATATCAACGAAAAACTAGCCGCATTGATGTCATCACATCCCGAATATAAAGCACGGATCGAAGAAATTCACCACATCCAGAAGCTGGATGCTCCAAGCGGAACAGCAATTTCTTTAGCGCAGGGATTGATTGCCAATAACAAAAACTATACTTCCTGGAAATCAGAAACAGGATCCTGGCCGGATACAGAAACTTCCGAGCTTCCCATCCAGGCAGTCAGAGAACCAGATGTTCCAGGTACTCACACAATTTCGTATATTTCCCAAACAGATACTTTAACCCTGAGTCATGAAGCACATTCCAGAGATGGATTTGCTCTGGGCTCTGTTGTAGCAGCTGAATTCCTTGCAGGTAAAAAAGGAATTTACACTATGCGCGACGTGCTAGCATTTTAAGCCTTATGAATGTACTTTATTATTATTTGTTTTTAATTCTTGTTCACCCGATTTTTTCTCTTTGGTGGAAATCCTTTAAGCGCATGGGAGCTGATGCCTGGAAAGCATTTGTACCAATTTACAACTATTACATCGTTTTCAAATTCGGTGCAGGAAAACCATGGTGGTTCGTATTGATGTTCATTCCGGGAATCCATTTGATAATGTGGATGGTAGCAAACCTGTCATTCATTCGCAGATTCGGATTCTTTTCCGTTGGTGATACACTTCAGGGAATCTTCTTTCCATATCTGATTTTGTGGAAAATTGCAAATGCGAATGATTCCACTCTGCCTGTTTTGGCTCCAACAAACTGGGTAAGCCCGGTGGAAGCGGCAAAAAGAACTAACGGAGACCATGTCGTGCTATTCCTGGCTTTGCCGGTAATCGGACATGCGGTTGCCTATCTTTTATCTTTCAGATCGAAGCGTATCGGGAAAAAGTCGGTAATAAAAGAATGGGGAGACTCCATTGTTTTTGCTTTGGTTGCGGCCAGTATTATTCGTACTTATGTTTTCGAACCTTTCCAGATTCCTACCGGTTCCATGGAAAAAACTTTATTGGTAGGAGACTTCCTGTTTGTTAACAAACTGGCTTACGGAGCAAAGGTTCCCGTAACACCTCTCTCCTTTCCTTTGGTACACAACACCATTCCGTGGATCAACGTAAAATCCTATTTAACGATTGAAACTTCCAATTACTATCGCTTACCCGGATTCGGAAATGTTCAGCGAAATGATGTGATGGTTTTCAACTATCCTTCCGGTGACACTGCGATTTACGACCCGCGTGTACCAAACGGTTTGATGGGGCATGATTATCACCAGGTTGTAAATTCTGAAGCATTATGGTATTGGTTTCAAAGTTTATCACAAACTCATCCACAAGCACTTCAAATTTTACAGCAAAAATCAATTGCCGAAAATGCCAGTTTCGAAACATTGATTTTAGACAGTTTGGGAGGTGATTTCATTAGCAATGCAGAAACCTGGAGAACAAAAGCCCGAATTGGCATTGCAAGCGGTAAAACTTATTCCCGTGGAGGAATGCCTGAAAAAGGATTAGATTACATCCAGCATGCTGGCATTATTTACCGCCCTGTAGATAAGCGGGAAAACTACATCAAGCGTTGTGTTGCTCTCCCCGGAGATGAAATTGAAATAAAAAAAGCTATTTTATATATAAATGGCAAGGTGGCATATAAAGCTCCGAATCAAAATCTTGCTTACACAATCTCCGGCGAACCTCTAAGGGAAAGTAAGTTGAGCAGCATCGGGCTGAATCAGGATGATGGCGATTATACTATCGGACAAAATGGAGTTGAAACAGTTTTTCTAACAGTCTCAAAACGAAAAGAACTGGAAAAAATGTCTCCAAAAACTATTTTCACATTGGTTGAATATCCTCAATATTCTGATATTCCCGGCATAAAGCCAACCAATTCTGAACTAATCCACAACCTGGACAATTTCCCGAAAGATTTCTATGTTAATAATACAATGACTGACTTCACGAAATTCCGTATCCCGAAAAAAGATGCTGTCGTGAAACTGAGCAAAGAAAACATTGCCTGGTACAGAAGAATTATTACGGCTTACGAAGGCCACAAACTTCAGGAAAAGGAAGACGGAATTTACATCGATGGAAAAAAAGCAGCTTCCTATAAGTTTGCGATGAATTACTATTGGTTAATGGGAGACAATCGCTACAACTCTGCTGATTCAAGGGTCTGGGGTTGCGTTCCGGAAGACCACGTAGTAGGAAGAGCTTCCATCGTCTGGTTTTCCAAAGGTTCAAACGGAATTCGCTGGGATCGCGTATTTAATGTGATCCGATAATGGATTCTCCAGCTATAGTTCCTATAGCTTATTTCGGAAGTATCCGGTATTTCCAGGATTTGGTCAAATTACGTGAAGTTGCACTGGAATCCTGTGATCATTTTCCAAAGCAGACTTTCCGAAACCGAATGGTGATTTTAGGTTCTCAGGGGCCTCAGCCCCTGACTATACCGCTTGAACGTCCCAATGGTTCCAAAACCATGACGAGAGATGTATTGATTTCCTATCAGCAAAATTGGCCGGTTATTCATTGGAGAGCGATTAAAACTGCTTATGCCTCTGCGCCATATTTTGAACATTATGCTTCGGATATTGAGCACTTATTACTGCGAAAGCGTCGTTTCCTGATTGATTTTGATGAGGAGATCACCCGATTTTTCCTGGATACTTACCAACTTCCGGTTTCTGTTTCACGCACAAGCGACTATCTTTTTCTTCACCCGTTGGATTTCAGAAATTCAGATTATGAAACATTAGAGATGTCCGGAAAATATACACAGGTTTTATTTGGAGAAAAGCACTTCGACCCAAGAGTATCCATTCTTGATTTGCTGTTTTGCGAGGGTCCGATCGGACGCAATTATTTATTATAATTTAACTTTTTTTGGCTGCTTTTGATAGCAAATTTTTGCTTATATTATAATTTATCATACATTTGTAATGATTTAGGTGGTTAGGTTAGGTTGATTAGTGAATGGAGTTAAGACGCCCGTCTTGACTCCATTTGCGCTTTCATGGTTTGGCCATTTCCACTAAAGTTCCTTTGTTGGTCTTCTGAGACTTGAATTCAAACGGTAAACGCTCCCGGTATAAATACTTCTTTTGAGTAGATTCGAAAGGACGATAGATGTAATAAACACTATTTCCTTTGATTTGAATGTTTTCCGGATACTTGAAATGCAACTGTACCGGAGAACTTAATTTACCTGTTGTTGTATTGAAATGTCTTAACTGTGCTTTTCCGGCAAGTTCGTAATGAATGTAAATTTCACCCGTTTCATAATCCTGGATCAGATCTTTTTTCCAGCCATTTTCTTTTGCCTGTAAATGATAATAGATCGGAATACTGTCAATCAAATCTCCCTGGTACGAGTATTTGAAAAGCAAATTCTTATAATGATCAAAAAGGAATATGGAATCATTCCGCTCAAATATCGGCGCGTACAATTCCTTGTAGTAAACAGAATTGGTGAAGTAATACATTCCGACCCAGATTTCTTTATCAATTCCTGTCTCGTTTTCCTTTTCCTTCGCCCACAATTTGGTACGCACATCCACCCATTTGAACTCAGACCGGTACAGCTCCATCATCAGGTCGTCCTGCACTTTTGCAATCTTCCTGTAAGTCGAATCTACCATGTCAAAAGTGAAATAGTCAAAAGCCGGGTAATTCGGATTGAAATTGGAAAAATAATATTTGGTATGCGAGGTATCTACGATCGGGGCAATATATGTCATATAGTAGTCTTTTTCGATCTGCGCAATCTGAATTCGTTTATTCGTTTCCGTAATTCCGAATACATTTTTTTCAGTGACTACATGTGGATTTCCCCTGTAGTCACGAATCAACTCCTTCCCTTTCTCTGGCAATGGAATTTCTCCCAGTAAATCGAACCCGTCATACAAAACCAATTCTGTTCCTTTTTTCAGATTTTTCGGATAGGTTAATAAAAGCAGGTTGTTATCGGGTAGAAATTCAAAATCCGTAACAGAAACACGGGAAGATTCAAAAATAGTATCCGGTACTCCGATTGGCTTTATCACAACCTGGTCGAGCATACGTTCTTTGAGATAATACATTCTGACCTGCAACGTTAGAGTATCGGTTGGCTTTCCGGAATAAATCTTTGTCGGAATATCTTCCAATGGACTGAAAGCAATATGTTCCATCTCAAAGTGCGTAGCTTCTTTCGTTGAAACGGTAAAGTAAGCGACTCCTTTCAGGTTGGTATATTGAGCCTTTACCATGGAATCACCCTGGTACTGACGGATAAAAACCCGGGAAACAGGATCTCCATTAGTTCTGTCTTTGGTAATAATCCGAACAGTAGTCTGGCTGAATGCAGTTGCAGATAGAAAAATTAAAAGGACAAGGGATAAAATCGACTTCATGGCTGCAAATTTCTTTAAAGATGCAGACGAATGCAAATTTTCATAAATAAAAGGAAAATGACGGAAATTAAAATACAGGACGCAAAGCATCGGAGATTAATCACAATTCACAGCCATACTTATTTTCTCCCGTAAATGCATAAATGTCTGGCTCGGCTACCACACTCGCTTTTGAACCATATAAACATAATTTATAGGATAAAGAAGCGACTGGTAGTGCCTCTAAATATCTGGATCCATGAAAAAAATAACGGATATTAATCCTAATGTATTTGCATCTCTAGTTTTTTATTAAACAAAGAATCAGATACAATAAAGCCATCCTAACGTATCTTCTGCTTTTCCTGTTTTCACATCATCCAGGTATGCATGCACTTTCTGAGAAAAAGTGCGGGATTCGATCGGAGGAAGAATCAAGTCTTCGCCGCGGTATCCGATTTTGGCAATATGTGCAATAGTTGCAGCCGTTCCAGCTCCAAAAGCTTCCGTCAACCGGCCTTCTCTGTGTGCCTGTACTACTTCAGCAACAGATACTTTGCGTTCTTCCACCGGCATTCCCCATAATTGAGCTACTTCCACAACCGAACGTTTGGTAATTCCTCTTAAAATGGTATCACTTTCTTCTGAAGGAGTGATCAGTTTCCCATCAATGACAAACATCACATTCATGGTTCCTGATTCCTCGATGTATTCGTGCGTTTTTCCATCTGTCCAGATTAACTGGTGGTACCCTTGCTGTTGTCCCAATTTTGCCGGATAAAGTGCCGCTGCATAATTCCCGGCAGTTTTTGCTCTGCCAACCCCTCCTACTGATGCCCGGGTGTAGAATTCTTCGATTCGAACATTAACAGGTTCATTGTAATAAGCTCCAACCGGACAAGCAAAGATCATAAAACGATACGTATCAGAAGGTTTAATTCCGATGTACTCATCAATACCAAACAAGAAAGGTCTCAGATACAGCGAGTATCCTTCTTTCTTCGGAATCCACTCACTTTCGATTTCTACAAGTTTACGGGTCAGTTCAATAAATACGCTTTCAGAAATAACCGGCATGCACATACGGACACAAGATTCGCTGAAACGCTTTGCATTCATATCCGGACGGAAGATCGCAACCTCTCCGTTATCCATTCTATATGCTTTCAATCCTTCGAAAATGGATTGACCATAATGTATCACTGACGTAGCCGGGTGCATGGATAAAGGTCCGAAAGGCATGATTTCAGGTTCCTGCCAAACACCCTCTTTGAAGTCCATGATGAGCATGTGATCTGAAAACACTTTACCAAATGGTAAATTATTCCAATCAACAGCACTTAACTTTGACTCTTTGGTGCGAGTCACTTTAATTGTGTCTTGATGTATCATAACGACTAATAGTTATGCGAATATACCTAAATAAGTTGAGGATTTCATTACGTTTTGAGAAGTAATTCCAATATTTGTAACGATAATTATTTTTATTGTATCCAGACAAATGCATAAATTTACTACTCGTTTACAACATACTTTTTACAGTATAAATTATCCGTTTACTTCGCTTTTTTCCTTACAGAAAAGGGCTTTATTACGGGAATTCCGCAGAGAAAAATTTTATAACACAGACTGAAACCTTAATTTTGTTGTCAACCTGCAGTTGAAACGCATATCAGTTCCGGACGTAATTCCGCAATATTACGTCTAGGGTTCATTAGTAATTTAAACAGATGTCAAAAAAGAGTGAAGAAATTCTTTCCAGGTTTTGGGGTTATTCTCAATTCAGACCTCTACAGGAAGAGATCATCGATGCCGTGATTTATGGCAAAGATGTGATTGCACTTTTGCCAACAGGTGGCGGAAAATCGATCTGTTTCCAGGTTCCGGGAATTGTCCGTGAAGGGATTACCATTGTCGTTTCTCCATTGATCGCCCTGATGGAAGACCAGGTGAATCAACTGCAAAAAAGAGGAATCCGGGCGAAAGCCCTGACTAGTGGTTTGTCCTTCAGAGAAATCGATATTTTACTGGATAATGCCAAATTCGGAGGATTGGATTTCTTGTATATTTCACCGGAAAGAATCCAGACCCGCCTGTTTCAGGAACGTGTGAAGCAAATGGAAATAGGGCTGTTTGTAGTCGATGAAGCGCATTGTATTTCGGAATGGGGGCACGATTTTCGTCCGGCCTACCTGGAAATAGCCAAACTTCGCGAGTTTCATCCTGAAGTACCAATTATTGCTGTGACTGCAACTGCGACTCCCAAAGTCAAAGAGGACATCGCAACACATTTGAGACTAAAGAATCCGGAATTGTTTGAAGCTTCTTTTGAACGAAGCAATGTCAGCTATGAGGTTTATCACGTCTCCAATAAACTGGATGCCATTACCAAATGGATCCATAAAAATCCAGATGATGTCGGGATTGTGTATTGCCAAACCCGTAAAAGTGTGAAAGATGTCATGATTTACCTGCAATCGCAAAAGATCCGTACAAACATGTATCATGGCGGAATGAACAGCAAGGAACGCAGTAAAGCACTTTCCGACTGGCTTTCGGAAAAAACACCAGTGATGGTTGCCACTAATGCCTTCGGAATGGGAATTGACAAACCGAATGTACGTTTTGTGGCTCATTATGAAGTTCCGAACAATCCTGAATCTTATTTTCAGGAGGCAGGAAGAGCCGGAAGAGACGGATTAAATTCACGTACTTTTGCTTTTGTGGAGCCTGCTGACCTGGATGAAATTGCAGAACGGGTCCTGACTCAGTTTCCGAATCCGGATACCATTCGTTTGATCTACAGGGCGCTTTGCAATTACTTGCGAATCGCTATCGGATCAGGTGAACATGAATCCTATGAGCTCCGTTTCAATGATTTCGTAAAGAAATTCAACCTGAACATGACGGAAGTTTATCCTGCGTTCAAATTATTGGAAATGAACGGAAGTATTCTGTTCTCCGAACAAGGACTGAGAGGTTCGCGGATCAAAATCAGTATCGATAAAACGCATCTTTACGGATATCAATTGAAAAATCCGGTGCTGGATCCATTGATTACCTGGATTTGCAGAAATTACAGCGATGTTTTTGATTCCTTTGTGGAAATCGATGAAGAAGATGCCAGCCAGCGTTTGAAATTATCGGCACAAAAACTGGAACAGCAGCTGAAACATCTGGAAGAGCATGGAATTATTGACATTACCTGGAGGACTGAACTTCCGATGGTTACTTTCCTCCACGAACGGCTTCCCGATGATTACATTGAATTGAGGCCGGAAGTTTACCATTTCCGGAAGGAACGCGCTTTGGATCGTTTGAATGTCATGAAGGCCTACCTGGAGCAAAAGCATTGCAGACCTCGTTACATCATTTCTTATTTCGGACAGGAAAGTGAGCCGTGCGGCAAATGCGATTACTGCCTGGAGCAAAATCTCCTGGAAAAACATCCACGACTGGAACTGGAATTAATTGCTTTACTGAATGAGAAGGAAATGACCTTAACGGAAATCACTTCTCAATTTGATACTTCTTTTGCTGCGAAAATCAAATCGACACTCAGGGAACTGATTACACAGGAACGTATCCGGTTTAGCGGGAGACATTTTTCCCGCCCGCAGTAACTGTTCTTTTCAAATCAATAATTTCCCGTTGCAGTTCCTGGATACTCTTTGTCAAAAGAGAATCATCGATCCTCATTTCCGGTAAGCTCGGAGAAATGTAGTTGACAAATTTCCACATTTCGACAATGTCATTGACGTGAACAAAATAAGGCAAATACAGAGGATTGGTTGAGCAAAGTTCAAAAGACTGCTGCGATTCGATGTAGTTATTAGCGATTTTAAATACGATCCCGTCATCTTTGGTTACTACAATACACGGAGTACCGTTTCGGATACTTCCCCAATTCTGAATGTATTCCGCCACCACAAAAGATCCTTCATCTACCGGGGGCATCGAATCTCCTATAACCGGAAAGGAACGGTATTTCCGGTTTTTAGACAAAAAAGGCAGACTGAAGGTTGGAAGTACTTTCAGATAATCCGGATCTGCGTAACCTGTCGTGTATCCCGCTCTAGCCTGTTGCGGAATCAGTTCAATCATTTCATTTTCATCCGAATCAACCAAAGAAGTTAATACGCGTAAATTTTTCCCGTTAATGTCCGCATAAAGTCCGGTACTGATGATTGCCCAGTCACTTTCGGTGAACAAGGAAAAATCCTTTGTCAGCAAATCATCGATCGGAACACCATAATACTGGCTTAAAGCAATGAGTGTTTCAATCCCCGGTTCTGCAATTTCATTTTCATACCCGGAATAACTGCTTCGGGTCAATCCCAGCTCTGAAGCCACTTCCTCCTGAGATTTCTTCTTACTTTTGCGAATCAGCTTTAAATTGTTTCCCAACTTCATAACGATCAAATTTTAATCAAAAATATGATTATTTTTTAATCTAACAAAATTTAAATTATTTTTCGGTAGTTCCTGTGAAATTCTTCGTCAGAATAAATGATATGAAACAAGAAGGAATCTGAATGATTTAAGCTTATACCTGCTTCCTTCTCTCCTGCATTTTCCGCAGCAATCTGTGTACTTCAAATGTAATCGGCCTCCCCACCATCTCTGAATAGACTTTCACGAATTTTGCGCCGAGAAAAATAATTTGGGAGGAATAATACATCCAGGCCAGGAAAATCAATAAGGTTCCGGCAATTCCCATCTGACTTCCAAAGAAATAACGTGTTAAGTAAAACTTTAAGCCGATTTGTCCAAGATAAAGCAAAACAGATGTCAGCAATCCACCTGAAAAGGCTAGTTTCCAGAGTACTTTTCCATCGTGAAGAAATTTGTAAACCAATGTAAAAAGCACCATATTGATAGCTATCGCAGCCAGGTGCTCCGTTCCTGAGAGAATCCATTGCTGTTTCAGGTGCAAGGATTTATACAATTCTCCACTGACTGACATGAAAATGGTTTCTCCGGTATAGAGCAGCACAATTGAAACTCCAAATACGGCAAGCATAAATACGGAAATCAATTTGGTGAGGATCGCATGGAAAATCTTTGTTTTCTGATCGTTGATTTTCACGTGAATGTCATAAAACTCATTCATACTCATCCTCAAAGAGGAAATCAGTGCGGAACTGGAAAACATCAAGGCAATGATCCCAATAACATTCAGAATCAGGCTGCTCTTCTCAAAGTGAACTTCGGATAAAAACGAGATAATCCCCGAACTGTCTTTTAGTCCGATCTGCTCTTCAAGTAATACTTTAATCAAACGTAATATTTCGTCCTGTCCCATGATTTTCCCGAAGCTGATCACGGCCAGATAGATAATTGGGATAATGGCAAAAACGGCGTAATATGCCAGTGCCGCACCATGAAAAAATGAATTTTCCTGGAAAAACTCCAGGAATGTACGTTTGAAAAGCGTTTTACTTTCCTTCCAGCTAAGCTTTCGCATGTTTGTTTTTGGGCTCAATCCGTTTTACATTTTTGAGTGGCTGATCTGCATATAAAACCACTGTTTCTCCCCGTTTTGTCTGAAAGAATGACTTCCAGTATACACCGAAAAAAACAGCATCGGTAAATTCCATTTCTACACCCCCCGCTTCTACTATTTCATATTCACAAGGCCGGAAAAGACATTTGGTTTTTCTTTCTTTCAGTTCATTCAATTCCCCGAAATAAGCACCTTCGTTCAAATCGGAAGGATGGAAATAAAATGCTTCCGGAGTATCAATCCGTTTTAATTTTCCTTCATCCAGGAACCCGATTCTGGCACACCATTGCATGACTTCCGCTCCCTCGTGAGAAACCAAAATACACAAAGTATTCCGGATTTCAATCAGTTGTTTGATATAAGATCCGATTTTTAGCCTTAAATGCGCATCCAGATGTGAAAAAGGTTCATCGAGCAATAACACCTCCGATTCCATAGCTAAAGCTCTTGCAATAGACAACCGCTGCTGTTCTCCACCTGATAAATAACGTGCCTGCTTATCCGAAAAAGGCGTTAGTTCTACCAACTCCAGTAATTCCCTGCAAAAACGCAACCTTGTCCGTTCTGGCAGATGCAGCATCCGGATCAACACATTTTCCCGGGCCGTATGAAACAGATCGAGCCCGAAATCCTGATTAACCAACTGAATTTCGTCGTGTCCCGGAATCAGCTTTTCACCCGGACCTTTGATGCGTTTACCATTCCAGGAAACCGTTCCTTTCGTGGGAGCAATCAACCCGGCAATGATTCTGAGCAAAGTGGATTTTCCACCACCACTCGCTCCTACAATTCCAAATATTTCACCCGCATTCAGTTCCAGGGAAATATCCTGCAACACTTCTTGCTGGTTCCCGTAAGAAAAATGAAGATGATCTAATACAAGCATTAATTTCTCAATTCCCTGGGAAAAGCACTCAACACGATGTAAACTCCTGGGATCGGATTTTCAACCACTTCATCGTCATTGAGATACACTTTCAAACGCTTATTGTCATGGTCGATGATGTATTCATCCAGGCATTTTTCTGAAAAGACAACGGCTGCAGAACTGTTTTCTCCGTGAAATACAAATTGCATCACATCGTGAATTTCGTAATAAAACGGTTTATTTTCCCCCGTTTCACCAGCCAGAACAAAAGGTTGGTCTCTTACAATTTCAAGCACATCCGACTCATCTGTCAGACGGAATTCATCTTCCCATTCATACCGTATGTTTTCGGGAGAATCTTTTCCGTCATATTTCTCCAAAGCGTAATCTTCCGAGAACGAATTGTTTTTTAAAAACACCTGAATTGTATATGACATCTTTCTTTTTTAGAGATCTAGAATACAAAGATACGCTTAATTCAAAATCGAAAATTCGAAAAGGCCAGGTCGTGTATGAAAATGTGGATAATACACTCATTTTTTACGTTTTCAATCCTCCATCCCGATCCACTTGGTGCACCGACAAAGCCGAAGTGTCAATTTAAACTATCTTTGTACAAAAATTAAAATCTGTATATGTATTCCAGTGTTCAATTACTTCCGCATAAAACACAATCGATGGAAAGGCGCCATCCATGGGTCTTTTCGGGTGCTTTGAGAGAAATGCCGAAAACCATTGAGGACGGAGAAGTAGTGACGGTTCTGGACTCACACAACAATGAAATTGCAAGGGGACATTTCCAACACGGTTCCATTGCAGTGCGCATTCTCACTTTTGGTATTGAGCCGATTGACCAGGATTTTTTCAATAAACGCATTTCCGATGCAGTTGAACTACGAAAAAAACTGCAACTTTTCAGAGAAGACAACTCCATTTGCCGCCTGATTCACGGTGAAGGAGATGAGCTTCCGGGGCTGGTAATTGATTTCTACGGCGGAGTCGCAGTAATTCAATGTCACAGCCTGGGAATGTTCCGGCAAATCACACTGATCAAAAATGCCCTGATCCATGCATTGGGAGATGACCTGAAAGCGGTTTACAACAAATCGAAAGAAACACTTCCCGGAAGAATACCAGTTGAAGACGGGTATTTATACGGAGATTGCGAAACACCACACATTGCTCTGGAAAATGGCGTAAAGTATCAATTAGACTGGATTACGGGCCAAAAAACCGGATTTTTCATCGACCAGAGGGAAAACAGGGCTTTACTGGCCAGATACGCTTCCGGAGCAAAAATATTGAATACTTTCTGCTATTCCGGCGGATTCAGTCTAGCGGCACTTAAAAATGGGGCAAAAGAAGTACACTCACTTGACAGCTCGAAAAAGGCCATTGAACTGACAAATGCAAATGTGGCTTTGAATAGTTTCACAAACCATCAGTCCATTGTTGCAGATGCCATGAATTTCATCCGGGAAACAGGAGAAGAATACGATATCATTATTCTGGATCCACCTGCTTTTGCAAAACACCGCGACAAAAGGCACCAGGCCATTCAGGGATACAAACGACTGAATGCGATGGCAATCCAGCACATTCGTCCGGGCGGTTTACTGATGACCTACAGCTGTTCGCAGGTTGTGGACAAACAATTATTCAACAATACGATTATCGCTGCTGCCATTGAATCCGGAAGAACCGTTAAAATCCTGGAACAACTGCACCAGCCTGCAGATCACCCGATCAATGCATTTCACCCGGAAGGAGAATATTTAAAAGGACTGCTTTTACAAATCATTTAATGCTCGATATTCAATACAAAAGCATTTTAAAGATGGCTTTACCAATGATGCTGAGCGGATTCATTCAATCCGTTATCTCCATCACAGATGCCGCTTTTCTGAGCCGCTACAGTACACTGGCGTATGATGCTTCAGGGAGTGCGGGATTGTGGTATATTACATTTTACATGGTTTTTACCGGGCTTGGCGATGGTGCGCAGATCGGAATGGCTCAAAAAGTCGGGGAAAAAGACCTTAAAGGGTTTGCAGCGGTATTCCAGTCCAATTTCATCATTCTGGTTACTGCGGCTTTCATCCTTACCATCCTGGTTCAGCTTGGCATGCCCTCTTTGATGCATTTCCTGGTTACCAACCCAAAACTGGCAAGTGCGGAACAATCATTTTTAGAAATCCGGAGTTATTCCTTTTGGGCCGCAACGGTTACTTTGAGTATCCAGGCAGCTTACCTGGCAGTCGGAAAAACAACCCTCGTGTTAATCGCCTCGCTCATCGCTGCTGTTTCCAATATTATCTTAGATTATTTCCTGGTATTCGGGACAGGACCATTTCCGAGGCTCGGACTGGAAGGTGCTGCGATTGCATCCACTACTGCCGAATATCTGGCCATGTTTTTCCTTCTGAGTACTTTGCTGAGAGGAAAACTGAAGCGGGAATATCCGGTCTGGAAATCAAATTTCATCCGCAAAATTCAGATCCGGGAAAATCTTCAAATCGGAATCCCCTTGCTGTTCCAGGGAATCGTTGCGCTTTTTATCTGGACCATTTTCTTTATCTGGATTGAACAGATGGGTGGAGACAACCTGACTGTTTCCCTGAATATCCGTTACATCTATTTTCTGGCTTTTATCCCGATCTGGGGGTTTGCTGCCACAACCAAGACTTACATTGCTCAATATTACGGAGCCCGGGAATTTCTGTTTATCCCGACTATTCAACGCCGGATTCAACTGCTGACAATTGGTTTTCTGATCCTGACTTTTCATGGAGCTCTTCTTTACCCTGAAACACTCATCCGATTGGTTTCCGACCATGCGGACCATATAGCAGGAAGTGCACAAATTCTGCGTATTGTAAGTGGCTCTATCCTGATTTATGGCTTTGGAAGCGTGTATCTTCAAACCATCAGCGGAATTGGTTACACACGTGTTACTCTACTGGTAGAATGTGTAGCGACTTGTTTGTACATCATATCCGCTTACCTTTTCATCAAAATCTGGAACTGGCCAATCCAGTTGGTTTGGCTGGTAGAATATATTTATTTCATAACAATCGGCGTTTTATCCTTTGGATATCTGAAATTATTTAAATTGGACCAATAAAAAAACAGATTATGAATAACTTACGTATTGTTTTTATGGGAACGCCCCATTTTTCGGTTGGAATACTGGAAGCAATCCGGTCAGCAGGCTTGAATCTGGCAGGAATTGTAACCGTTGCTGATAAACCGGCAGGAAGAGGTCAGCTCATTCATGAAAGCCCAGTAAAACAATTCGCGGTGCAAAACAATATTCCGGTTCTTCAGCCTTTGAAACTGAAGGATCCGGACTTCATTCTGAAACTGGAAGCCCTGAAGGCAGATGTTTTTGTGGTGGTTGCTTTCCGGATGCTTCCAACAGAGGTTTGGAAAATACCGGCAAAAGGAACCTTTAATCTGCACGCTTCCCTCCTTCCCGATTACCGTGGAGCGGCTCCGATTAACTGGGCAATCATCAACGGAGATTCCGAAACAGGTTTGAGCACTTTTTTTATAGATGAGGAAATCGACACCGGAAACGTAATCAGACAACTTCGTATGCCGGTTGGTGAAAACGAGTCTGCCGGTGAATTACATGACAGAATGATGATAGAAGGCGGGCAACTGGTTGTTGAAACACTCAACGACATTGCTTCCGACTCTGTTCAGCCGGTTCCTCAAACTGAATTCACGGATTCACCAAAAAGGCCAGCTCCGAAATTATTTAAGGAAAATACTCAGATTGACTGGTCTGCCGACTCCAAAACAATCCATAACCTGGTTCGTGGCTTAAATCCCTATCCTTCTGCATGGACTACCTGGAAAAACTCCAAAGGAGA
The DNA here is from genome assembly GCA_031260455.1 of Fluviicola sp. Taxonomy (GTDB): domain Bacteria; phylum Bacteroidota; class Bacteroidia; order Flavobacteriales_D; family Crocinitomicaceae; genus Fluviicola. The sequence goes on along the minus strand of JAIRJW010000027.1, from coordinate 19,152 downwards.
AACCAGGAATGTGAAGGTCTTCCGGACAGCTATCTGTGATGAAACAGGAAGCGGTTCACTAAGCCTTAGTTCAACTAAGACACAATTATTCATTGACACAAATGGTCACAAGCTTGAGCTTGTCGAATTTCAGCTGGAGGGCAAGAAAAAGCTGAATTCCTATGAATGGCTGGCAGGAAATTCAGCTGCCGACTGGGCTGTTTCGACTGATTAGCTGGATCAGACATTTTTTGTATCAGCTCAGATCAGGATGAAATATGCCTGATGCGAAATAAATACCTGCCATAACTAAATTAATACAAAGCATCATCGTTCAATACACAGCGTATCCCTTGCGGATCGTCCATAAGTGGCGCGCATTTGTTACAATGAGTACAACCGTTCACATAATTTTTTCCAAGTGCTGCCAAATGAAGCGGCATTTGCGGATCCCGAAGCAGAGGCCTGCCGGATTGGACGAAGTCAAAGCCCATATTCATGACTTTTTCCAGACTTCCTGGCTCCGTTGCCCCCCCTACGTAAATCAGATTACATGAAACCACATCCCTAAACCTGGCTGCGGCTTCAAGCAGATACAGTTCCCGGTAAGGATATTTCCGAAACATGGTTTTTCCAACCAGCCTCATTCCCAGTCTCACCATTGGATTTTTTTCGTGGGAAATCAAACCGGGCAGAATGGAATCTCCGTGAAACAGCAGCATCGGATTCTGGCTGCTCGTTCCGGCACTCAGAACAATTCCGTCAATACCATCCCGATCAAGCATTTTTGCTGCTTCCAGGCTGTCTTTCACCGTTATTCCACCTTTCAGATCATCGTACATAGTTATTTTTGCCAGCACCAGAAAATCAGCACCCACTTCCCGCCTTACGGCATCCAGCACTTCCAGCGGAAAACGCATTCTGTTTTCAATATCTCCGCCATATTCGTCTTTCCGTTTGTTAGTAACAGGGCTGAGGAACTGTCCCAATAGGTATCCGTGTCCAAAATGCAGTTCCACCGCATCAAAACCCGCTTTTTTCATGATTCCGGCAGAATGTGCATAAGATTGTGCGACATCCCGCATCAGTTGCTGATCCATTTCCTGCGTGAAATACAAACCATAGAGCATTCCCACTTTACTAAAAGCCGTCGTGGGCCCTACAGGTCGCTTCCGATGCAAAGCCTTATTTCTGCTAAACGCCCCGCAGTGGGCTATTTGTCCTGAAAGCATAGCTCCATGCTGGTGTACTTTTTCAGCAAGTTGTTGCAACCGAGGCGTTATTTCTTCGCGGATATACATATAACTTGCTATCATGCGTCCGTCGGGTTCAGGAGCACAATAAGCCAAAGTGGTCATTCCCACCCCTCCTTTTGCAAAATCTTCATGGAAATCAATGCATTTTTGGGAAATGTTATTGTTACCGTCTAACATCCCCTCAAAAGTTGCTGCCTTAATGATGCGGTTTTTGAGCATAATGCCATTCAATTTCGCAGGTGACAGGAGTTTAGTCAAACCGTCCGGTAGTTCGCTCATACTATGATTTTTTTGATACTAATTTACACGAAAATAGTATTGTGGTTAAATTGTGAATAAATAAATGACTATCCGAATTATTAATCATGGCACCATGACGGAACAAAGCGCTCTGATATAAAAACAAACCTCCAAACCTTGTCTCACAAAGTGATTATTGTGTAACTACATGAGTAAATTTTCATCGAAGAAAATAATAATTTGGTCGGAAAACGCCCAAAAACAGGGAGGTTTATCAACAAATACGTTTATTTATTAACAAAATCAGCGCTTTTTAGCGATTAACCTTGGAAGAGAAGCAGATTCCTATATTTTTGTTGTGTTAAATTATTTTAGAAATCATTCAAAAAAAACCAAACTTATGAACAAAGCAGAATTAATTGATGCAATTGCTTCTGAAGCAGGATTGTCTAAAGCTGACGCAAAAAAAGCATTGGATGCATTTGTAGGAGCTACAGTGGGAGCAATGAAAAAAGGGGATCGTGTTTCTTTGGTAGGATTCGGATCTTTCTCGGTTTCTAAACGAGAAGCAAGAACTGGTCGTAACCCACAAACCGGAAAAGAAATCAAAATCGCAGCTAAAAATGTTGTACGTTTCAAAGCTGGTGTTGAGTTATCCGGGGCAGTTAATTAAGAAGCATCATTCTTAAACACTAAAATCCCTCCGTAAAAACGGAGGGATTTTTATTATTCCTGTCTTCAACCAAAAACAATAAAAAAATAGCCTTATTATTCACTTCACGTTATGAAATCAAACCAACTACTAACTTTCATTTGGTTTATATCGTTATTATCATTATATTCTCATTCCTAGGTTCAGATGGAAAATAATGGAATTGCCGTTCGATTAAACTATAAACTGTTAGATTTTTCCAGAATCGACGATCCGGGTATTATGTAAGGAAACAGTTACTCCAACTTGGCTCGGGCTGGAAAATCTGACGGTATCCGGTTCAGTAACCGTTTTCCCGAATCCGGCAACGAAACAAGTTCATATTCACTTTCCCGATTCTCAGGCGCAGCTTCGCATTTTAGATTTGCAGGGAAAGGAAATTGAAAAACACAACATCCAGAAAGATGCGGAAATAACAACCTCACACCTCAAACAGGGAACTTATTTATTTGAGATAACAGCTTCAAATGGAAGAGATGTGAAGCGTGTAATGAAACAATGATTCCCTTAAAATCACTAGTTTTGCAGCATGAAAAATGAATTGCTTCATGCATTCTATGACTTAATCCCAGAGGTAAAAGGCCGATTATTTGACGATGTGGCATCCAACAGAACGCGCTACTTAACTGTTTTATTGGAGGAAATTTACCAGGAACACAATGCCAGTGCCGTTTTGAGAAGTTGTGACTGCTTTGGTATCCAGGAACTGCATGTCGTTGAAAGTAAAAATCAATATAAAGTACAGCGCGATATTGCGCGTGGAGCAGGAAGATGGGTCGATCTGTTTAACTACAATGAAGGAGCAACTCCTCTGATGGATGCCATTACCGGACTGAAATCCAAAGGATATAAAATCGCAGCTTTGACTCCCGATGCGAATCTTTCTGTTTTTGATATCCCGCTCGACCAGCCACTTGTACTTTCATTCGGAACCGAATGGGAAGGCATTTCGGATAATATTCGCGAAATTGCAGACTATAAAGTAGCCATCCCGATGGTTGGATTTACCGAGAGTTTCAACGTCTCGGTTTCGGTAGCACTTACTCTACAGGCACTTCGCCAGCGACTGGTTGAGTCGGAACTGAACTGGAAGCTTTCTGAGGAAGAACAAACTGATGTAAAACTAAAATGGTGTCAGCGTTATATGCGCAACGGCGAGGTAGTCCGCAAAGAACTTGAAAAACGCTTGAAAGACTCAAAGTAGTTAAAAAATTCAAATGTTTCAATTCAAAAACGAACTATTGAACTTTTTGACCATTTTTTAGCTTCCAACTCGCAGAGAAAGTTATATTTGTATACTTTTCATACGAAAAAAATAAAAAACTATTATGGGAAAAGGTGATATCAAGACAGCAAAAGGAAAACGTGTAAACGGTTCCTATGGTAATACTCGTAAAAGAAAAAAAGCTATTGCAACAGCTAAGCCGGTAGCTGCAAAAAAAGAAGCCGCTGACGCGACAAAAACGGCTGTTAAAAAAACAACTGCAAAGCCTGCAGCTGAAAAAAAAACAGTAGTAAAAAAGACCGCAGCAAAACCAGCCAAGAAATCTGAAGAATAATTGAATGAACAAAAATTCTGTATATGAAAAGCTCTGTCCATAGGCAGAGCTTTTTTTGCAAAATATTTTAAAGAAAAACGCTTCTCTTTTAGTTCAAAAATCTCGATTTTTGTACACTTCTCAAACAGAGAGCAAAATAAATCAAATCATGAAAAAACATAACTTTGGTGCAGGACCGTGTATTCTTCCGCAAAACGTATTCAAACAAGCTTCTCAGGCAGTATTAGACTTTAACGGATTATCCATCCTCGAAATTTCCCACAGAAGCAAAGATTATGAAGCAGTGATGCAGGAAGCGCGTGATTTAGTAAAAAAAGTATTAAACATCTCTGACGCCTATGAGGTGCTCTACCTGCAGGGCGGCGCAACTTTAGGCTTTACAATTGCAGCACTGAATATGATGCGTTCAACCAAAAAAGCCGGATACATCAATACCGGAACCTGGGCTTCCGGGGCAATCAAGGAAGCAAAAAAGGTGGGAGTTGACGTGAATATATTTGCATCTTCTGAAGACAAAAACTTCAGCTACATACCAAAAAACCTTCAGATCCCGACAGATGTTGATTATGTTCATTTCACATCCAATAACACGATCTTCGGAACGCAATTCAAAGAATTCCCGAAAACGGATCTTCCATTGGTTTGTGACATGTCTTCGGATATTTTCTCCAAAGAAATCAACGTCTCCGATTTTGATTTGATTTACGCAGGTGCTCAGAAGAACCTAGGACCGGCAGGAGCTACTTTATACATTGTAAAAAAAGAAGCGCTTGGAAAATCCACTTCTCCGTTCATGCCGAGTTACCTGGATTTGAAACAACACGCTGATAAAGACTCCATGTACAATACACCTCCCGTATTCTCTGTTTATGTTGCCATGCTGAATTTAAGAGATTTACTTGCAAACGGCGGAATTCCAAAAATGGCATTGAAAAACAAAGCAAAGGCAAGCCTGCTCTACGGAGAAATCGATTCCAATCCCTTGTTCCGCGGAACAGCAGCCGTAGAAGACCGTTCTGAAATGAACGTCAACTTTCTGCTTACAAATGAAGCGTTAAAAGATGAATTTGATGCAGCATGGAAAGCGGCAGGAATTGTAGGTTTGAACGGACACAGAAGTGTTGGCGGCTACAGAGCTTCCATGTACAACGCATTGGAGCTGGACAGCACTCAGGTTTTGGTTGATGTCATGAACGAATTTTCTAAAAAACACGGGTAATGAAAATATTAGCAAACGACGGAATTTCGAATGAAGGAAAAGATGCGCTTGAAAAAGCTGGCTATACTGTTATTACAGATAAAGTGGCCCAGGACGACCTGATTGATTATGTCAATATGAACAACATTGAAATCATCCTGGTTCGTAGCGCCACAACGATCCGTCAAAACGTCATTGACTCCTGTCCGGGATTGAAATTACTGGGAAGAGGCGGTGTCGGAATGGATAATATTGATGTGGCTTATGCCATTGAAAAAGGATTATCTGTAATCAATACTCCGGCTTCTTCTTCCCAATCCGTTGCTGAGTTGGTCATGGGACACCTGTTTGCCGGGGCTCGTTTCCTGAATGATTCTTTCAAACAAATGGAAACAGGAGATTTCTCCGCGTTGAAAAAGAAATATGGAAAAGGAACCGAACTGCGGGAAAAGACCATTGCTATTGTCGGTTTTGGACGTATCGGGCAATCTTTGGCAAGTTACGCCCTAGGTTGCGGGATGAAAGTTATCGCAGTAAACAATCATGCTGTTACGGCAGAAATTTCCCTTGTAATTCACGGATTCGGAGAAGTTAAAGTGCCGGTACAGTCAACCTTCGATCTGCATACTGCTTTGAAAGAAGCGGATTTCATATCACTTCACATTCCAAAACAGGCAGACGGCTCCGCTATCATCAAAAAGGAGGAATTCGACCTGATGAAAAAAGGAGTAGTTCTGGTCAATACCGCACGTGGCGGAGTGATCGATGAAGAAGCTTTGCTGGCAGCTATTTCCGAAGGAAAAGTAGCTTATGCCGGACTGGATGTTTTTGAAAACGAACCAAATCCGAGGGCAGATTTGCTAAACAATGAAAAGATTGGGACAACACCTCACATCGGAGCGGCAACGGGAGAAGCTCAGGACCGGATCGGTCTGGAACTGGCAGATCTGATTGTAAAACAGTTTGGAATCCAGATTCCGGCATAGTTGCTCCCAGAATGTCCGTAATCCACCCTTTCAAGGCTATTCGTCCGACAAGAGATAAAGCACAGCTGGTTTCAACACGACCTCTTGCAGCTTATCGCAAGCATGTTCTGCGTGCAAAACTGGATGAAAATCCTTATACTTTTCTGCATATCATTCACCCGGAAGGCGATAACGAGCACCATTCCAAAGCCAATTCCGCAGAGCGTTTTGAAGCTATCAAGGCCCGCTTCGAATCGTTTATCGAAGACGGAATTCTGATCCAGGATCCCGAGGATTCATTTTATGTATATCGTCAAACGAAAGGAACCCATCAGTTTACCGGCGTTATCGCTGGTGTAAGCATCGAAGAATATCGCAACAATCAGATCAAGAAGCACGAAGCTACAATTACTTCCCGCGAATCGATGTTCACAAACTATCTGAACATCACTGGTTTTAACGCCGAACCTGTTTTACTTGCCCACAAACACTTACCGGAACTGGATAAATACCTGGATAAAATCATGAAAACCCGCCCGGAATACGAGTTTTCTACAACCGACGAGATCAAGCACGAATTATGGATCATTCCGGCAGAGAAAGACCCGAAACTGATTGCAATCTACGCCGGATTGAAAGAATTGTATATTGCAGACGGGCATCACCGTTCCGCCTCCTCTGCCCGCTTGAAAGATACGATCAGGAAAAACAAAAAAACCTTATTTCCAAATCAGGATTTCTTCCTCGCTTACCTGATCGATGAACAAAAACTGGAAATCCTGGAATTTCAACGGTTGGTGAAACACTTGAACGGGTTGTCTGTCTCAGATTTCCTGAAAGCTTGTGAAGTATCTTTCGGGATTGAAGAGTTGAAAAGAGCCCGAAAACCTGAGCAGCGACATGAAATCATTTGCCTGATCGGAAAATCGGCTTATTCTTTCAAAGTAAAAACGGAAATTCTTCAAACCAAAGATGTCGTAAAACAACTCGACGCGCAAATCCTTACAGATTACATCCTCACTCCCATTCTGGGAATTGAAGATCTGAAAACCAGCAAGGACATTGATTTTGTTCCGGGAACGAGAGAATTGAAAGAAATAGCAGAATCAGTCAGAAAAGAAGATTTCAAAGTCGGATTCCTGCTTTTCCCTGCATCCATTGACGAAATGAAAGAAGTTGCCGATCAGGGAGGAATCATGCCTCCAAAATCGACTTGGGTGGAGCCGAAAATGAGAAGCGGACTGACCATTTACAACATTAATGAATAATATGTCTTTAGCAGAACGAATCCGAAATCTGAAAGAAGAACTTGGCGGCACAGCCGTGTTGGTAGCTGTGTCAAAAACAAAGCCCGCTTCACTGGTACAGGAAGCTTACAATGCAGGACAACGTGTTTTCGGAGAAAACAAAGTGCAGGAAATGGTCGAAAAATGGGAAGTGCTGCCCAAAGATATCCAGTGGCATCTGATTGGGCATTTGCAAAGCAATAAAGTCAAATATATTGCCTCTTTTGTGTCCTTAATCCATTCCGTTGACAGCATGAAACTGCTCCGGGAAATTAACAGCCAGGGTGAAAAAGCGGGACGGATTATTCCTTGTCTGCTGCAATTTCATATTGCACAGGAAGACAGCAAATTCGGACTTTCTTTCCAGGAAGCGGAGGACATCCTTCAAAGCAGGGAATTTGTAGAAATGCAGTACGTATCTGTCAACGGACTCATGGGAATGGCCAGTTTTACGGATGATGAAGAACAAGTTCGCAATGAATTCCGGAACCTGCATAACTATTTCGCTATTCTGAAAAGCAACTATTTTAAATACAACCCCAGCTTTAAGATCCTTTCCATGGGAATGAGCAGCGATTATAAACTGGCACTGGAAGAAGGCAGCACCATGATTCGGGTCGGGAGTTCATTATTTGGGGAACGATGAAAACACTTGCTTTCACAATCCTGTTTCTGGCATCTGGTAAAGGGTGCTTTTCACAACTTTCCTATGCCGACAGTTTAACTAAGGAACGTCGAAAAAACGAAGCTGAGTTTCTTTCTAAAGTACTGAACGAAGAAGAACGGAAGATTCATCCCGAAATCTGTTTCTTCCCGATTGATACCAATTTCATTATCACTGCGGATTTCATTAAAGAAACCGGACCAGCATTCGTTATGCCCATGAACAGGGAACGCACAGTCTATTACAGGAAAGCAGGTTATCTGTTATTTAAGATCAATGATACACTATGCAAACTGAATACCTATCAAAACCTCGAACTTGCCGGAAAGAAAGAATACAAAAACTACTATTTTGTTCCGTTCAAAGATGCCACAACCGGATTCTTCACATACGGAGCCGGGAAGTACCTCGATTGTTATTTTAGCAAGAAAGCAAAAAAAGTAAAGCTGGATTTCAACACCTCTTATCATCCGTATTGTGCTTATTCAGATCGCTACTCCTGCCCCATTGTACCAAAAGAAAACCGGATTGACGTATCTGTCACTGCCGGAGAGTGCTATGTTTCTCATGATTGATTAATGGAAAACCGATACTTCGAAAAACTTATTACACAAAAGCGGGAATTGAAAAGAAAGATGTAAAAGTTTAAATGATTTAATATACGGGGTATATGTATTATTATTTGCGGGAAAAATTAAGTATGGGTATGAATTGTGATTAATTCCCTAATATACTTTATATCTATTTTGAACTTTCTAAATCATACTAAACACATGGATATTATTAGGTAAACAAACACATATCTATTCGTATTTTTCAGGTTGTGTTACTTCCCGGTTCATATTATCAAAAAATTGGTTATCTTCAAAACAGATAATTAATTACTATGAAATTACACAATATGATCGCTTTTTCTTCTTTATTAGCCCTGTCTGCAGCTTGCGGGAGTAAAGAAAAATCAACGGAGCCGGAAGAAAAAACAACTTCAGGTGAAACAACCGTTGAACGCTTTGCAGACATTCAGATTCTTCGCTTTGAGGTTCCAAGCTGGAACAAGTTAAGTTTGAAACAGAAAGAATTGGTTTATTATTTATCGATGGCTGGTTTGGCTGGCCGTGATATTAATTACGACCAGAATAACCGGTTCAATCTTGAAATCCGGAGAACGCTGGAAGCTATTCATGAAAAGTATACCGGGGATAAAACCAGCGCTGACTGGAAAAAATTCGACACCTGGAGTAAACAGGTTTTCTTTTCCAACGGAATTCACCATCATTACAGCATGGACAAGATCAAACCGGCGTTCAGTAAAGCTTATTTCACCAGCTTGATGAAAGCTGTTCAGCACAACCTTAGCCCTGAAGCTCTGGAAGCGATCTTCAATCCGAACCTGGAGAAAAAACGCAAAGTCAAAGATCCGAATGTCGATATGATTGTGGCTTCGGCAAATAACTTCTACGGGAAAGGAGTAACACAGAAAATGGTTGAAGACTTTTACAAAGGGAAAGCAGATCCGAATGATCCGATGCCTGTGGAGCTGGGACTCAACTCAACACTCGTCCTGAAGAATGGCAAACTGGTTGAAGAAGTATGGAAAAGCGGTGGAAAATACGGTCAGGCAATTGACCAGATCATTTACTGGCTTAAAAAAGCGGTAAACGTAGCTGAGAATGACCAGCAGGCCAACGCATTGAAAGTCCTGATTGACTATTACAAGACCGGAAGTCTGAAAAAATGGGATGAATACAACGTGCTTTGGGCCACCGCTACCAAAGGCGATATTGATTACATCAACGGGTTCATCGAAGTTTACGGTGATGCGTTAGGAAAAAGAGCGAATTTCGAATCCATCGTACAAATCAATGATTTCGATGCATCGAAAAGGATGGCTGTCATTGCTCAAAATGCGCAGTGGTTTGAAGACAATTCCCCATTGATGCCGGAACACAAGAAAAAGAAAGTAGTAGGTGTTTCATATAAAGTAGTTGAAGTTGCAAGCGAATCCGGAGATGCGGCACCTTCCACTCCTATCGGCGTCAACCTCCCGAACAATAATTGGATTCGTCAGATGCATGGTTCCAAATCTGTTTCCTTGGGGAACCTGATCGAAGCATACAACAAAGCTGGTGGACCAGCCCTGACGGAGGAATTTGCGTACGACCAAGAAGAAATCGACCGCGCAAAAAAATATGCAGCAATTGCAGGAAAAATGCATACTGCACTGCATGAAGTAATCGGACATGCCAGCGGACAGATCAATGCAGGAGTCGGACAACCGGCCGAAACCTTACAAAACTATGCTTCGACTCTTGAAGAAGCGCGTGCTGACCTGGTTGGTCTGTATTACATCATGGATCCGAAAATGGTTGAATTGGGGCTGATTGAATCCCTGGAAGTCGGAAAAGCCGAATACGACGGATACATCAGAAACGGGCTGATGACTCAGCTACAACGCCTGGAACCGGGCCAGAACCTGGAAGAAGAACACATGCAAAACCGACAGTTGATTAGTGCCTGGGTGTTTGAAAAAGGACAGAAAGACAAAGTCATTGAAAAAGTGGTGCGAAACGGGAAAGCATATTATGAGATCAAGGATTACAACAAATTGCGTACACTTTTTGGAGATTTGCTGCGTGAAATCCAGCGGATCAAATCCGAAGGGGATTACAAAGCAGGAAAAGACCTGGTTGAAACTTACGGAGTAAAAGTTGACCCTAAAATCCATGCAGAAGTGTTGAAACGTGTGAAACCATTGGATATAGCACCTTACAGCGGATTCGTTTATCCTGTCTTTATCCCGATAATGGATTCCAATGGAAAGATTAAAGACATCAAAATGGAAAATAATCAGGGATTTATCGAACAAATGCTTGATTACGGAAAGAATAACAGCTTTTTGTATTAATCATTGAACAATATCTTGTCCGGGAATTTAGATTATGCTTCGTTTTCAAAAGCTTTGCGGTTTACAGAATTTTGGTTTTAACCGCGAAAAGCGTAAAGAAACGATCGTCTAAGTCCCCGGACAAGTTTTTTAACTAAAATTTAAACAGGCTCTAAGAATTGCCTGCATCCAGAAATTAATTATGGTTTTTAACTATCATTTGCAGGAATTAAATTATGCCGATTATAAAAACAGCACTTTATCCAAAGAAAAGAATTTTCTACTGATTTTGCTGTTGAGTAAGTGGTCAGGCATCTTTAAGTTCAATAAATTGATTTATCAATAGATTCGGTTTATGAATTACCTCGGGCACATTTACTTTTCAAACAACGATCCGCAACTGGCTATTGCTAACCTGTTCGGAGATTTTGTCAAAGGAAAAAAATACCTGAAATACCCGCAATACATTCAAAAAGGAATTTTACTGCACCGCAGGATCGATGATTTCATTGATCACCATCATAAGGTCATTCATCTGATCCACAAAATCAGGGATTCACTGCCAAAAGTAGCTCCGATTGCCGTAGATATTTATTTCGATTACCTACTGGCAAAAAACTGGGACCAGTATCATCCGACCAAACTTCCTGATTTTCTGGTAGACTTATATTCTAATATAGATTTAAGTAATAAGCCTTATCCATCAGATTTTAAGCTATTTATCAATCTAATGATTGAACGAAACTGGATGAGCTACTATCCTACGGAAGAGGGGCTTTACAAGATGTGTCAGGGGGTCAGCAACAAGCTCTCGTTTGAGAATGCTTTAAAAGATGGATACACGGTGTTTTATGACTTTCAGAACGAAATTACTAGTTGTTTTCATGAATATATGCGCGATGCAAATGAATATTTAATAAGAACCTTTTAGCCTTTTTTGTCGTAATTTGTCCGTAAGTTTGAATATGATGCCGACAATCAAAAGTGGAATTTTTCATTTATTTTTCCTGACAGTTGCCTTGTCTACGGCTTCCTGCTCTTCTGAAAAAACAGACCTTCGAAAGAAACCGCTCAACGCACATGATTTTGATTTGCCGGGAATATACAAACGCGGAAGTCTGGTTGTACTGGCTGAAAACAGCTCCACTTCTTTCTTTATTTACAAAGGCAAAAAAATGGGATTCGAATACGAACTTCTGAAAGAATTTGCGGAAGATTTGGGCGTTGCCCTGGAAGTAAAGATCGTAAATAACCTGGATGAAATCAATGATATTCTGAATCGCGGTGAAGGAGACATCATTGCCTGTAATTATACAATCATACGCGAACGGCGCTCCGAAGTCAATTTCTCCATTCCCTTTCTGCAAACCAGCCAGGTACTCGTGCAACGAAAATCGACACCGGAAACAAAGGATCAGAAAGTGACGTTTATTACTGATCCGATCCAACTGGCTAAGAAAAAAATAGTAGTTTGGGAAAAATCAAGCTACTATACGCGTTTGCTTCACCTGGAAGACGAGATCGGAGATACTATTTTTATTCGCCCGACACAAGCCCAGGAAGGAGTCGAAGAGTTGATTGAACAGGTCTCTGATGGCCTGATTGACTACACCATTTCCGAAAGAAATGTAGCGGAAATCAATGAACGCTTCTACGATAACCTGGATGTAAATCTTCCGGTTTCCTTCAAGCAGAATATCGCATTCGGACTGAATAAAAAATCTCCGATTCTTCAAAAACGACTGAATATCTGGCTTGCAAAGTTCATGAAGCATGAATCATTTTCTTATATCAAGCGCAAATATTTTGAACAAATCAGAAGTTCTGTTGACGGAAGTATCAACTTCAAATCACACAAGGGAACTATCTCTCCGTTTGATGCCATTTTAAAAGCTGAGGGCAGCAAATACAATATCGACTGGCGATTGGTAGCCGCTTTGATCTTCCATGAAAGTAAATTCAACCCGAATGCCAGAGCCTTCGGAGGAGCCTACGGCCTGATGCAGTTTATGCCGGGAACCGGCCCGAAATTCGGAGTCTTCCCTTCTTCTCCTCCGGAAGTACAAATCCAGGGCGGATACAAATACCTGAGCCGGATTTCCAAACTGTGGGCAGGGATCAAAAACGAAGAAGAACGCAATAAATTCATTCTTGCCAGTTATAATGCCGGTGCCGGACATATCTTAGACGCACAGCGACTCGCAGAGAAAAAAGGACTGAATCCGCATGTGTGGGAGGGAAATGTAGAAAAAATGGTCATGAACCTCGGTAAACATTCTTACTATACAGATGAAGTAGTGAAGAGTGGTGCATTTCGGGGGAATATCACCATCCGTTATGTACGTGAAATTACTTTGCGCTGCAAAACGTACAAAGCACTCGTGAAACACTGATGAATGCACAAATAATTGTTGTTCCAGGTCTTTTCAATGTGACGGACTTCACTCGTTGTGTCTTAGCCCTCAAAAGCTGACGCTTATCCTGCGTCACTTCCGCTCTGACGTTTGTCGTGACTTAGTCTTCAAAAGCTGACGCTTTTTCTTACTTTTGCCTATGCAGCAACTGATTGTAATCGAAGGTCCGACAGCCAGTGGAAAAACAGCCCTTGCCGTTGCTCTGGCAAAAGCGCTAAATACTGTTGTACTCTCGGCAGATTCCCGTCAATTCTACAAAGAACTGGCCATCGGAACAGCCAAACCAACTCAGGAAGAAATGCAGGGAATTCCCCATTATTTCATCAACTCTCATCCTGTTTCCGAACCTGTCACTGCTGCCCGTTTCGAAGCAGAAGCCATGCATCTGATTCAAAACGATCTGTCAGAATACCCGCAATTAATTCTTGTTGGCGGCTCCGGGTTATTTATTGATGCACTTTGCACCGGGTTGGATCCGATTCCTGCGGATGCGGAAATTCAACTGAAACTCCGTTCGGAACTAGAAAAAAAAGGCATGGAACCGCTACTGGCCGAATTACAGGAAAAAGATCCTGTTTTTTTCGGTCAGGTAGATCAGCAAAACCCGGTACGGATTCTACGCGCCCTGGAAGTCATTCGACTAACCGGGAAAACTTTTTCCGAATGGAGAAAAAATAAGGGGGCCGAACGTCCTTTCAAAGTTATCCGTTTTGCAATTAATCATCCGAGAGAAATACTGTATGACCGCATTAACCAGCGCGTGGACCTGATGATTGAAAAAGGGCTGGCAGAAGAAGTACGAAATGTGGAAAATTACCGTCACCTGACAACCCTGCAAACAGTTGGATACAAAGAGGTATTTGATTTTTTTGACGGAAAATACTCACTTGAGGTTTGTATCGATAAAATCAGGCAACATACGCGAAACTATGCGAAAAGACAACTGACCTGGTTCAGGAAACATCCTGAAACGATCTGGCTGGAAGCTAAAAGCACTTCCGAAATGTGTGCAGATATTTTACAATTCATTCAAAAATAAACAGTTGTAAAGTTGGAATGATATTTGACAATACAGTAAAAAATTACTCGGATGAACATTCAATTTAATCAGGTTATGCCCACCCCTCTTGCTTCCATCAGCCATGGCACGGAAAGTATCTGGGGAAACTCGGCAACGCTTGAACCGGGAAAGAAAATTTTGCTGAATGCTTCTTCCGGAAAGGGAAAATCAACCTTTTCCATGACCGTTTTCGGAATCCGAAAAGACTACAGTGGGAAGATTCTCTACGACAACCGCGATATTCGCTCATTCTCAACCGATGAATGGGTCGAAATCCGTCAGCGGAAAATTGCAACAGTATTCCAGGATCTGCAACTATTTCATAAACTGACTGTAGCAGAAAATCTGCTCCTGAAAAATCACCTGACGGACCACAAAACCGAACAGGAAATCAGAAACATGCTCGCAGAACTCGAAATCGACCACAAATGGAATGCTCCCTGTGGCTTACTATCCATGGGACAGCAACAACGTGTAGCTATTGTCCGTTCCCTTTGTCAGCCTTTTCACTGGTTGATTCTCGACGAGCCTTTCTCTCACCTGGATGAAAGAAACAGTTTAAAATGCTTCTCCATGATTAATCGAGAATGCGATAAACAACATGCAGGATTTGTGCTCACTTCCCTGGATGACGACAACCGCTTCCCTTACGATTACGAATTAAAGCTCTGAGTCATGTTACGCAAACTCTTATTCCGGTATCAGGATAAACGACAATTGGTGATTGCCATTATCGGGGCTTTCCTGGGAATGACTTTCCTGATCACATCCATTCATTACCTGATCAAAGTCAACGATTTCGGAAAGGGCACTGAGATACTCGGCCCAAATACCATCATCGTTCAAAAGAAAGTTTCCGGTTTCAGTACCCTGAAAATGACTAAAACGGACTTTTCCCCCAGTGAAATCAGGCAGATGAAGAAAGAACCGTTCATCCTGGATGTAAAGCCTGTTGAATCGAATAATTTCACAATTTCCATAGAAACCAATGACCCGATGGTTCCCCGGTTCAGAGGGAATATTTTCATTCAGACCGTAGATCCGGGCTTTTTGGATGTCAAATCGGACAAATGGCACTGGAAAGAAGGTGACACGCTCGTTCCGATGATTATGCCGCGCGATTTCCTGGTGATGCTCAACACTTATATGAGCTCTGCAGGTATTCCTCAGGTGAGCGATGAGCTGGCAATGGATATCAAATTCAAATTCGCACTGATGAACGATACAATGAAAGAATACATTGCCTGCCAGATCATTGGTTTTACAAATGAAGTGCCTTCTGTACTCGTTCCGCAAAACTTCATGAACTGGGCCAATAAGCGCTTCGCACCGGATACAGAACAAAAAATCACACAAATCATGATCTCCGGAAAAGAAAATGAATTCGGTCTGGTGGAGCAAATGCTCAAAGAAAGGCATCTGGAGTCTAAAAATGCACAGGTTATTGTAGGAAGATTGAAAAGTATGGTCGGAACACTGATTTTAGTGGTACTCGTAATTTCAATCATCGCGGTATTCCTGTCCGGTTTGGTACTAATCCAATACCTGCAGCTGCTCCTGAGTAAAAACTTATACGAAGTCAGAACACTCATGCGTCTGGGGCATCATCCGAAGACGCTGATCAGAACTTTTTTTATGTATTTCTCCAAAGTATTCGGATTAATTGCCTTACTGAGCCTCGGAACGTTCATCGGTTTCAAGCTGATACTGGATTCCGTTTTTGAGTCGGGCGGATTGTATATTGATAGCAACTTAAGCCTCTTGAGCATCCTGTCACTGATCCTCGCCTACTCCCTTTTTGCACTGGCTTCCTATCTCAGTGTCAGAAAGGGAATTTACGAACAGAACAATGGTTAATTTTCTGTTAAACCAATGACTTTATTATTTTTGTTACGTCATGATTAAAAAAAATAACAACTCAAACATGAAACATCTTCTTATAATTGCCTTGCTGCTTGTGTCTTCAAAGGGATTTAGTCAAAAATTGCGTTTTAAGGTGGACGGAGTAAAAGACACAACAGTCTTTTTAACAAAATACTACGGTTCGAAACTGTTCTACGCAGATACCGCACAAATGAAAGGCGGAGTAGTTGAATTTACCGCAAAACCAGATTTGAAACCTGGGATTGTTGCACTGCTGATGCCCGGACAAAAGTATTTTGAGGTCATTTACAACAATGAAGATATCAATATTGAAACCAAAGGACCCGATTTTGTGGCAAACATGAAAGTTAAAAAATCGGAGGAGAACAAAGTTTTCGTTGCATACATCAATTATCTGCAGGAACAGCGAAAAGTGGCTACCGGTTTTTCGGAAGAGCGCAAAAAATACAAAGAAGGTGACCCGCAATACAAAATGTACGGAGAAAAAATGGATTCCGTTTCCAAACGGGTTACCACTTACCAAACAGATCTTCAGAAAAATAATCCAAATAAGCTGGTTTCCAAAATCATCAAAATGTCGATGGACGTGGTTGTTCCTGAAGCACCTAAGGATGCCAGCGGAAAAGTGACCGATGAAAATTTCAGATACCGCTATTACCGCAATCATTATTGGGATAATATCGATCTGAAAGATGATCGTCTGGTAAACACACCTGTTTTCGGTTCAAAAGTGGAATACTTCTTCGGGAAAAACATGCTGGTTCAGCACCCGGATACCATTTTGGCATTTGCTTTCCCATTCTGCGACCAGTTCGATAAAAAATCCGAGTTATTTAAATATGCCGTGGATTACATTACGAATACGTTTGCGAAATCCAATATCATGGGAATGGACAAAGTGTATGTTTACATGGTGAACCGTTACTATTGCAAGACCGATGAGAACGGAAATTCTGTTGCTTACTGGATGAACGATAAAAAAGACAAACTGAAAGAATTGTGTGAGGAAAACAAAGTACGTATGAACCTGGTGCA
This sequence comes from Fluviicola sp., assembly GCA_031260455.1. GTDB lineage: Bacteria > Bacteroidota > Bacteroidia > Flavobacteriales_D > Crocinitomicaceae > Fluviicola. The sequence goes on along the minus strand of JAIRJW010000027.1, from coordinate 2,016 downwards.
GGGTGTCCGTCCTCCGAATATCAGCCTGCGCGATACGACAGATGTGAACTGGAAAGATTTTTACAGTCTGAAAAGTGAGTACACAATCCTTTATTTCTGGGATCCGGAATGCGGACACTGTAAGAAAACTACCCCAAAACTTCAAACGCTTTACGAAAAGAAATTTAAAGATCGTAACGTGGAGATTTTCGCTGTAGGCAAAGCAACCGGAGAAGATTTCGAGAAATGGAAGAAATTCATCCGCGATAACAAGTTGTCTTTCATCAATGTCGGATTAACGAAAAAACTTTACGAAGAAGCAACTGAAGATCCGAGACAGTTTATCCCGAAATACACTACGCTGGAAGCATTGAATTATCACGACACGTACGATATTTATGCTACTCCACGCATTTTTGTACTGGACAAAGACAAAAAGATCATTGCCAAACAATTGACGATCTCTCAATTGGAAGATTTCATTGATCGCATGCAGAACGTGAAAAATGTAGAGAAAATATTCCCTCCGGATCCGGAAGAGGAAGCACATTAAAAAAGTTTCGCAGGCAGGTAGATACTGAACGCTAATTCTTCGATTTCTTCCCTGCCTGCTTTGCTTTAGCTCTGCTTAGAATTTCATGAATCATAGAGCTTGCCTGTTCCACTTCAGGAATTATTTCATGTGAGGGTGGTGTTGGACTGGATGTATTCAATGGATATGGTAAACTGCGCACCAAATTCCGTTTCAAAACCATCGGTCAGCTCAATGTATTCTCCAGCAGTCAGAACCAGGTCGGCGTTGGGAAGCACCCGGTATTCCCCGTCAGGAGTGGATGGTGTAACGTGTTTTCCCACCACGATTCCCACCTGTGCTCTGCGCTTGGCTTTGTAGAGGTAATTGCTTCGTGCCTGGCTGCCCATATCAAAATTCTGTAGCCCCAGATACCAGGGCTCGATTTTGTAGAATGTTCCTTTCTTCAATTAATAAAACAAATCAAAATTCGTAATTCCACTTTCATTAACAAAAACAGTATCGTATTTATAAATTATACCGGATGGTCGGCTTATCTTCATATAAATAATGTGATTACCCATTTCCACTTTGTCTGTACCATTACCCGATATATCAGTACACCCGATATATGGAAAGGACCATAGGTTGAGATAATCACTATTATATTGGTACTTTATCTTATACCACATTGTATCTGTTATTCCTTCACAATTAGTATTTTTTATATGCCAATGAAGTTGTCCATAAGGAACAATCCCATAATCCTTGTGGTTTTTCTTTCCTTTTTTAATAATGCCGTCTCCACCTTGTACCACGATATATCCGCCTTCTACCCCTCCCCCAATTCGTATATGGACTTGGTTGAACAGAGTAGAGAGATATTCCAGCTTGTAATATCCGTTTGCATCCGTGGTGGTCGTTTTCAGTGTCTTTGAATCAATTCCCAAAGGATCCTTCCAGTCAATTTGCCCGCGGTAGATGGTGAGAGAAACATTAGGAACAGGCTCTCCCGTAATGGCATTTCGCACGTAGCCATCCACATAGACATTCTTGCCAAACTTCGTACAAGTGCTAAAAACCAAGAGGAACAAAGCGGACATAAAAAAGATTCTCCATTTCATAGCACAACGAGTTTTTGCTGTTGCCAGCGGTTATTGGTCAAACAGCGAAAAATTGCATTAATAGAAAACATTCAACGTTGTGATTTGGTTTTCATTTACAAAAACAGTATCATAATAAGTTGTGGTTATGTTATTCTTTGTGGATTCCCAATGGAAGTATTTGTAACCCATAGTTGTTTTAATTGCTGGATCTGCCGAATCAATACAGCCATTTAGATCAATTATTAAGCCTTGGTGAAAAACATTTGAATCATAAGGTCCTCCATCAAAATACAATTTGATATTATCATTTGAATTGAAACAAGCTGTGTTTTTAATATAGATTGCAATTTTACCAAATGGAACTGTTTCAAAATCCAGATGATTTTTCTTTCCTTTTTTAATAAGAGTTGTAAATTGTTG
>JAIRJW010000003.1 GCA_031260455.1 Fluviicola sp. | reverse complement strand
CTGATCGTGATGGATTTGAAAGGTGCAATCGTTTCGACAACGGACGTTCCTGTTTCTTCAGGTACTCAAACCGTACACATTCCTATGAATGTTGCCAAAGGATGCTACATCCTGAATGCAGTTCAGGGTGCGGCTAAATCAAATCACAGAGTGGTTGTGTATTAACAAGACTAACTCGTTCAGAGAATTCAAAAGGTTCAAGGAATTCAACTTTGAACCTTTTGAATTTTTCTGCTCTTTGAACTTTAATCGAATGATTTATACATATTTATCAGTGATTTCAGAGTTTTCTTTTTCATAAAGGGGGAATTAGTGTTATCTTTGCGCTAAAATTCCAAGTATTTTTCATGATTTCAGTAAATAATTTATCTCTTCAATTCGGGAAACGCGTTCTTTTTGATGATGTAAACCTCAAATTCGCACAAGGAAACTGTTACGGTGTAATCGGTGCTAATGGTGCTGGTAAATCTACGTTTTTGAAGATTTTGACAGGTGAACAGGATCCGACTTCCGGACGTGTCGAATTGGAGCCAGGTAAACGAATGGCTGTTTTGAGCCAGAATCACTTTGCTTTCGATGAGTTCGAAGTGTTACAGACTGTAATTATGGGGCATAAGCGCTTGTTCCAGATCATGACTGAAAAAGATGCTTTGTATGCAAAACCGGATTTTTCGGATGAAGACGGGATGAAAGCGTCGGAACTGGAAGCGGAATTTGCGGACCTGGAAGGATGGAATGCAGAAACAGATGCTGCATCATTGCTCAGCAACCTGGGAATAGATGAGAGCAAGCACTACATGAAAATGGCAGATGTTCCTTCTGAGTACAAAGTGCGTATCTTACTGGCGCAGGCCTTGTTTGGAAATCCGGATGTGCTGGTACTTGATGAGCCTACCAATGATCTGGATCTGAAAACGATTAACTGGCTGGAAGATTTCCTACTGGATTTCAAAAATACGGTGATCGTTGTATCTCACGACCGTCACTTTCTGGATACGGTGTGTACGCACATTTGCGATATTGATTTCAGTAAAATCAACTTGTTTACAGGAAACTATACCTTTTGGTATCAGTCTTCGCAATTGGCAGCTCGCCAGCGTGCAGATAAAAATAAAAAGGCAGAAGACAAGAAAAAGGAACTACAGGACTTTATTGCGCGTTTCTCTGCGAATGCTTCGAAATCTAAACAGGCAACCAGCCGTCGTAAATTGATCGAAAAACTGGACCTGGAAGAAATTCAGCCGTCTTCACGCCGTTACCCCGGAATTACTTTCCACCAGGAACGCGAAGCTGGAAACCAGATTCTGACAGTGAGCGGATTGACTAAAATGCATGAAGGGGAATACTTGTTCAAGGGACTTTCCTTTACCTTGAACAAAGGAGATAAGGTGGCGATCATTTCCAAAAATTCCCTGGCAGTAACGCATTTCTTTGAAGTACTCAACGGCAATGCGCAGGCAGATAAGGGAGAATTTTCATACGGAACAACGATCACAACGGCTTATCTTCCAAACGACAACTCTGCATTTTTCCAGGATAAACTGTCTCTGATCGACTGGTTGCGCCAATATGCCCAGACAGACGAAGAGAAAGAAGAGGTGAACCTGCGTGGTTTCTTGGGGCGTATGCTGTTCTCCGGTGAAGAAGCGCTGAAAAGTGCAACAGTGCTTTCAGGAGGTGAAAAAGTGCGTTGTATGCTGTCACGTATGATGCTTGCGAAAGCAAACTTCCTGATTATGGATGAACCGACGAACCACCTGGACCTGGAATCTATTACAGCGCTGAACAACGGAATGTCTGATTTCCAGGGAACCATGATGTTTACTTCTCATGACCACGAGTTGGTTTCTACGGTTGCAAACCGCATTATTGAAATTACACCGAATGGTTTCATCGATAAAATGATGCCTTATGATGAGTATTTGCAGGATGCGAAAATCGCTACTTTACAGGAGGAACTTTACGCATAAGAAATAACATATAAAATAATGACGGACAGAACATTTGTTTTGTCCGTTTTTATTTTCTTTTGGATAATAGCCATTCGATTTTATGCAGATCGTGTTTTGCTGCAGGTTTTAAGTAGTATGCATGTACATTTCCCAAGAAATCACCTTCGATAAATCCTGTTTCGACTAAGACCTTGAGGTGTTGATGGACGGTTGTTTCAGAGAGCAAAAGCACAGATTTTAACTCCTTGTTGGTTGTTGCTGTGTTTTTGTAAATATGTTGGAGAATGGCTACGCGAGCCGGTGCGGAAATTGCTCTTCCGATTCGGGCAAAATTCAGCTGGTTTTTTGAGTATTGATGTTTTTTAGAAGCACCCATGATGAACTTGTTTTATGATGTTTCTTATTTAAGTTAAGAAAAAAGTTTGTTTGAATCAAGTCGTTTGGTGATTTTTATTTTTGCTATTCTTTGTAATCGCATATCTTAGATTCAATTCATAAATGCAACTATCCGTAGTTGCTAAGTAAAAATCAAGGGAAAGAGAAGTTATTCTCTTTCCCAGAGATAAAAAGCTTAAATTGACTACCGACCAAAGTTGCCAATTATGAGCCATTTAACCTATGAGCAAAGATACACGATTAGTGTTATGCTCGAAGCTGGTTATACCCAAGCATCCATCAGCGAAGCATTGGGTCGCAGTAAATCTGTTATTAGTCGAGAAATCATTCGAAACCGGGATGGACATTCAAAAAAGTATATTGCCGATCTGGCCCAGCGAAAGTGTGATGCCCGACACAAAGAAAAGAACAAGCGTATCAAGTTAAGTTCAGTAATGCGTGTTTATATTATCGAAAAACTTGAGCAAAAGCTAATCCCGGAGCAAATAGTCGGTTTAAGTATCCGTAACGGATTGGATTGTATTTCCCATCAATGGATTTATCAGATGATTTGGTCCGATAAAAAACGTAGAGGCAGGCTCTGCAGACACTTAAGAAACAGAGGAAAACGCTACAAAAAACGTGATTTGTCCAGAAAAACGCCAGGTCAACCATCTAATAAAAGAGACATCAGTGAAAGACCAAATGTGGTGGATCAGCGAGTACGATTTGGAGATCTTGAAGTTGATACGGTTCTTGGAAAGCATCGTAAATCAGCTCTGGTAACAATTAATGATCGAGCTACCGGCTTACTTAAAATGGCCCTGGTAAAAGAAAAAACAAGTGGTCTGGTAACTCAAAAGATTATAGAACTTCTAACTCCATGGAAGCAGCTAATACACACCATAACTGCTGATAATGGAGCTGAGTTTACGAAATTCGAAACCATCGTGGAGAACCTGGATATAGAATTCTTTTTTGCAAAACCATATCAAAGCTGGCAAAGAGGAAGTAATGAAAACTTAAACAGACTTGTAAGGCAATACTTCCCAAAAGGAACAGACTTTGATAAAATTGATCCTAAACAGATCGCTTTTGTTGAAAATCAAATCAATCACAGACCACGAAAAAGATATAACTTTAGATCTCCAATAGAAATGTTTAACCAAAAGTTGCATTTATAAGTTGAATGTACGTATGGTGATTTTGCCTTTGTGATCTCTGCGCTTTGTGTACTTTGCGGTAAAAAATCATTTGTTATTTACAAAAACAAAAATGCCAGTTTTTATTGATGCAGGAACAAAACTTAATCGTGAACAGTATAAAATTCATTATCATATAACAATGAATCAGAAGTGAGATGTGAAAAGGCTGTAGTTTGTTAACAACAGCCTTTTCTATATATGGTCGTTCCTGTCTATCCCCGACTTTACGCAGGGGGAAGGAGGAACGGAAAGCTCCCATATTTCAGGGAACTATAATTGATACAAAGTTAATGTATTTGGATAAAATCAGTCGGGGCGAAAAAATTCTCGCCCCGACTGATTTATATTTTTATCTGTTGATTACATCATTCCCGGCATACCACCTGGCATTCCCCCATGCATAGGAGCTTCATTTTCAGGTTCATCAGCGATTACACATTCTGTTGTCAGCAGCATAGCTGCGATAGACGCTGCGTTTTCGATAGCAATACGTGTTACTTTGGTGGGATCAATTACCCCTGCTTCGTACAGGTTCTGATATTGCTCCGTACGTGCGTTATATCCGAAATCACCTTTTCCTTCACGGATTTTCTGAACCACAACAGCTCCTTCACCACCTGCATTTGCAATGATCTGACGCAAAGGCTCTTCAATTGCGCGTTTTACAATTGCAATTCCGGTTGTTTCGTCTTCATTTGTTCCTGTCAGCTTTTCCAAAGTGTCCATTGAACGGATCAATGCAACACCACCACCCGGCACTATTCCTTCCTCAACAGCTGCTCTTGTTGCCGCCAAAGCGTCATCCACACGATCTTTCTTTTCTTTCATCTCTACCTCAGTTGGTGCTCCGATGTAAAGAACTGCAACACCACCAGCCAGTTTTGCTAAACGCTCCTGCAATTTCTCGCGATCGTAATCGGAAGTAGTGGATTCCATTTGTGCCTTGATCTGTCCGATACGTGCCTGGATATCTGCTTTTTGACCAGCCCCGTTTACAATTGTTGTATTGTCTTTGTCGATTTCTACTTTTTCAGCAGTTCCAAGCATATCCAGCGTTGTGTTTTCCAATGTCAGCCCACGCTCTTCAGTAATTACCTGTCCGCCGGTCAGAATAGCGATATCTTCCAGCATGGCTTTTCTGCGATCTCCGAATCCGGGAGCTTTTACTGCTACAATTTTCAAACTTCCGCGCAAACGGTTTACCACTAATGTAGTCAATGCTTCACCATCTACATCTTCTGCGATAATCAACAGGGACTTCCCGTTTTGAACAACCGGCTCCAGGATCGGAAGCAATTCCTTCATGTTGCTGATCTTTTTGTCATAGATCAGGATCAGCGGATGCTCCATTTCAGCGATCATTTTATCTGTATTGGTCACGAAGTAAGGGGAAAGGTATCCGCGGTCAAACTGCATTCCTTCTACTGTTTTTACTTCTGTTTCCGTTCCTTTCGCTTCTTCAACGGTGATTACTCCATCGTTTCCGACTACTTTCATTGCTTCAGCAATCAGAGATCCGATCGTTTCGTCGTTGTTTGCTGAAATCGTCGCAATTTGCTTGATTTTGTCGTTATCGGAACCAACTTCTTTGGAAAGGTTTTTCAGGTCGGATACTACGGATACTACTGCTTTGTCGATTCCGCGTTTCAAATCCATCGGGTTTGCTCCTGCAGCGACGTTTTTCAATCCTGCAGCAATGATTGCCTGTGCCAGAACTGTTGCAGTTGTTGTTCCATCTCCGGCGATGTCAGCCGTTTTGGAAGCTACTTCCTTCACCATCTGAGCACCCATATTTTCAATCGGGTCTGCCAATTCGATTTCTTTTGCTACGGTAACACCGTCTTTAGTTACATGTGGTGCTCCGAATTTCTTTCCGATCACCACGTTTCGTCCTTTTGGACCCAAAGTTATCTTCACTGCATTTGCAAGTGAATCCACTCCTTTTTTAAGCTTCTCACGAGCTTCAACATCAAAATAGATTTGTTTTGCCATGTCTTTTTTAGTTAATTTTTTATCACAAACTGTGTTTTTTCAATTTACATCGAAAGCAACGCTTTCTTAATCAATGATTCCATAGATATCCCCTTCTTTCATAATCAGGTAATCTTTCCCGTCAATTTTGATTTCTGTACCGGAATACTGACCGTAAATAACCGTGTCATTTACTTTTAAGTGCATCGGCTCGTCTTTTTTTCCAACGCCAACAGCGATAACCTTTCCCTTCAATGGTTTCTCTTTCGCTGTGTCCGGAATAATGATACCACTCGATGTTACTTGCTCTGCAGGTGCCGGTTCAATCAGCACTCTATCTGCTAAAGGTTTAAATGTTACTGACATATGTTGTTTTATTTAGTAAAAATTTGACACCGCAATCCGACCAAGATTGTGCCAATCAACGGATCGTGTCAATTTTGCATTTTTTCAGCCAGGATAGAAACAAAAAATGTCAGTATGCTGACATACTGACATTCGAATATCTTTTTTAGAAGCTTATCTCTGAGTACCGCCTTGCTGACCAGGAGCAGTTCCTCCCTGCTGACCAGTTCCACCAGGCCCGCCTGTTTGCTCTTTGTTGGGAGCAACCCTCATTTTTGCAGGTTTCATCATGCTCGTCATCAAAATACTTCCCACCAAAATTACGGAAGCTAAAACCCAGGTTGCTTTTTCGATAAAATCATTGGTGCGTTGCACTCCTCCGAGTTGTTGTGCTGCGCCGAAATCAGAAGATAAGCCTCCTCCTTTAGGGTTCTGAACAAACACTACAGCAATTAATAAAATGCTTGCTAATACTAGTAAAATTGAAATTAATGCTATCATTTTATGGGGTAATTTTTTTCTTTAACTCTTCAATTTGGAGTGCAAATAAACTCTTTTTTTCTGGAAATGCCAAACTTAATTGATGATAAACGTGAATTGCTTTTGGAAAATTTCCCTGAGCAGCGTAGATTTTAGCCAGTGTTTCCGAAACGGGAATTCGGTCATCGTCCAGGCTTTCTTTTGCTTTCTTCGATGGAGAATAAAATTCTGCTTTCGGTTTTGGCATGGTTGGGTTGGTTTCAATAAACTTGTCGATGATCTCTTTGGAGGATTTTTTCGGTTCGCTTTCCTCTTCCGGAGCTGCTTCAACAAATGGCTTTTTTTTCGTTTGACTTTCATGCTGACCGGATTTCAACCAGTTGGTGAACGAACGTTTTTCTGCCGGATTTTTTAGAGTACCTGTTTTCTCTTCTACAGCCGGAGTTTCTTCCTGAAAAGCCGGGATAAATTGCCCGGTTCTTTTTTCTTCAGTGGAATGGGGTTCTGTATAAGGTTCTTCTTCCTCTTCAGGGGTTTCTTTTCGGGAATGTGTTTTCTCTCCTTCTTTCGGTATTTCGTTTTTGCCAGATGAAGTTTCAGCCTTTGGAAGCGATGCTTCCTCTTCTTTCGTATGTATATTTAGTTGCTCGGCCACTGTTTCAACTTTCGACACGGAAGATTCCTTTTGTTCAACAATGCTTCCGATTGGAATTTCAATCAATGCTTCGCTCTCGAAAGCAGCATGCAGCAGGTGAAATAAACGGGTTCTGTCTGACAGTTTATAAGCTTGTTTTGGCAGGACTTCATCCAGGTGAATTGACTGAAAACGGGAAACCCCCTGCAGGTATAGCAACGCATAAACGGAAGAATAGGGGTGTTTTTCCGACAATTCTCGAAGCACTTCCACATCTTCAGAACGCATTAGTTCCGGACGTTTAATAAATTCTGCTATTTGTTCTGCATTCAGCATTACCAGTTAGATAAAAGTTTATTGACCACATCTTGTACTACCTGTTGGTTAACGGATTCTAAAAGCCGCGTTTCCACGTCAACCAATTGCTCATTGGATTCGTAATCTGCGAAGCGCGAACTGGTGAATTCCATTTTTTCCAGACCTTTCGTAGGTGTAATGATAGTGAAATTAACCGAAACGGTCAGACGGTTCTTCGCTGCAAGATCTCCCTGCTGAATAGCGATAGGAGAGGTATTATAACCGGAAACAACCCCACTGATCTTGATTTGTGCTTCATCCAGGCCGGAAGCCAGTTTCAGGCGTGTGTTGTTCTGAATACCGCTGCGCATGGCTTCCGAGAGGTTTGCCGGATAATTAGAAGGTGCTGTTGCTGCACTCAATTCCAGGGGAGTAATGTAAAACTTTCTCCATTCTTCCGGCATGGAATTGTCTATCGGGTTCAGAAAAGCTTTTGGCCAGCAGCTGGTCAGACCGAACAATAAAAGGGCTATAAATACCGGGTATTTCATCCTTGAATATCGTATTCTTTGATTTTTCGATACAAAGTTCGCTCCGAAATTCCCAACTCTTCGGCAGCATATTTTCGTCTTCCGCGGTGTTTATCCAGGGCTTTTTGAATCAGCTCTTTTTCGCGGTCTTCCAGTGACAGCGATTCCTGTACATCTTCATGCAATTCGTAGTCTTCCGTATCCGGTTCTCCGTAAACAACCGGCTTAACAGGTTCCGATTTAATTTGAGCAGAGGGAAGAATGCGTTGTTCGCCCAGGTTAATATCGTGATATAAACGGTTCACCATGGCAGCCTGGTCGTGAGACAGGTTGAAATCTCCCTGGTGGTTCAACAGTTCAACGACTAGTTTTTTTAGTTCATTCAGGTCGTTTTTCATGTCGAACAGGAATTTGTACATCAATTCACGTTCATCAATTTTGGCTTCCTGAACTCCGACAATTACCGGAGAAAAATCTTCTGCCTGAGGCAAGTAGGATTGCAGACATGTTCCGTTAATATCGCGTTCCTGCTCAATTACCGAGATCTGTTCCACCAGGTTTTTCAGTTGGCGGATATTTCCCGGCCAATGATAGGCATTCAGGACTTCAACGGCGTCAGGAGTCAGTTTAACTGCTGGCATGCGGTATTTTTCAGCAAAATCACTTGCAAACTTGCGGAACAACAGGTAAATATCGTCCTGGCGCTGGCGCAATGGCGGAAGTGAAATCGGAACGGTGCTCAACCTGTAAAGCAAGTCTTCCCGGAACTTTCCGGATTGAATGGCGTGCTGTATGTTTTCATTGGTCGCAGCAACCACGCGCACATTTGTCTTGATGACTTTGGAGGATCCGACACGGATAAATTCTCCGGTTTCCAGTACTCGCAATAAGCGCACCTGGGTCTGCATTGGCAGTTCTGCTACCTCGTCGAGGAAAATAGTTCCGCCATCGGCAACTTCAAAATATCCTTGTCTGCTTCCAGTTGCTCCTGTGAAAGAACCTTTTTCGTGACCAAATAATTCCGAGTCGATCGTTCCTTCCGGGATAGCTCCGCAGTTTACGGCAATGTATTCGTTATGTTTTCGGGTACTCAGCTGGTGAATGACCTGTGGAATGATCTCTTTTCCGGTTCCGCTTTCACCGGTAACCAGAACCGAAATGTCTGTTGGTGCCACTTGTATCGCAACTTCCAGTGCGCGATTGAGCTGGGGAGCATTCCCGATGATTCCGAATCGTTGTTTGATCTGTTGAAGTGACATCGTACTCATAAGACCAGGTTAATTTTCGTGAGTTACTAATTCTCCAATCAGGGTTGCGGAAGTACAATCTGTAATCTTGACCATCACATATTCCCCTTTTTTCACATTTCCTTTTGGGAAAACTACCATGGAATTTCTCTCGTCGCGGCCACAGAAATGTTCTTCCGAGCGTTTGGAGGGTCCTTCTACCAATACTTTGGCAATTTTTCCAACCTGTCTTTTGTGAGAAGCTGCAGAACTTTCCAGTTGCAATGCGATGATCTCTTCCAGGCGGCGGCCTTTCACATCATCCGGAACATCATCTGTAAATTTGCGTTCAGCCAGCGTTTTCGGTCTTTCCGAGTATTTGAACATATAAGCAAAATCGTAAGAAACTTCTTTCATCAGGGAAACAGTTTCCAAGTGTTCTTCCTCTGTTTCTCCACAGAACCCGGTGATAATATCCGTTGAAATGGCACAATCCGGGATGATGCGTTTAATAGTCGCAATGCGATCCAGGTACCACTCACGGGAATAGCCTCTGTTCATACGTTCCAGCACATTCGAATTCCCGGATTGAACCGGTAAATGAATGTAAGGGCAAATATTTTCGTGTTTCGCCATAACTTCCAGTACGTCGTCTGTCATATCTTTCGGATGGGAAGTAGAAAAACGCACACGCAAATCCGGGTGAATTTCAGCAACCAAAGCCATTAGCTGGGCAAAATTAGTTGTCGGGACAGATTCATCCTTGATTACCCCTTTACTGGACATGTTCCAACGGTAACTGTCTACATTTTGTCCGAGCAGTGTCACTTCACGGTATCCGTTCGCAAATAAGTCTTTACATTCCTGAACAATAGTGAGCGGATCCCTGGAGCGTTCACGCCCCCTTGTAAATGGAACCACGCAGAATGAACACATATTGTCACAACCACGTGTAATGGTCACAAAAGCACTTACTCCCCCCTGATCCATTCGGACCGGAGAAATATCCGCATACGTTTCCTCGCGGGAAAGCAACACATTCACTGCGCGTTGTCCGCTGCCCACTTCATCTACCAGGTTTGGCAAATCTCTGTAAGCATCCGGACCTGCAACAAGGTCAACCAGTTTTTCTTCCTCAAGCAGGGATTGTTTCAGGCGTTCAGCCATACAACCCAGAATTCCAACTACTAAGTTCGGTTGGTCTTCCTTGCGTTTTTTAAATTCGCCCAGGCGGTTGCGAACACGAGTTTCTGCATTTTCCCGAATGGAACAGGTATTGATTAGTACCACGTCCGCTTCGTCAACATTCCGTGTTGTTGTGTATCCTTCTTTCGCCATAATGGAAGCAACTACCTCACTATCGCTAAAGTTCATCTGACAACCGTAACTTTCCACGTAAAGTTTTTTGGAGCCGGTTCCGCCTTCCAGAATAATTGCTTCTCCTTGTTTGCTCTCATCAATGACTTTATTTAAACCGTGATTCTCTGGCATGCTTGAATTTTTAAGAGTACAAAAATAGTTTTTATGGCAGATATGTCAAAATGTCATGTTGCCTTCTGTGTTAATTTTTTGAAAATGTTCTTTGCTGCATCTTGTATGAAAATGATGAACAGAGGTTTTTAGATTACGGATTAAACGTGCTTTGAAATGATCTTTTAGGCTCTTAAATTTTTTTGATGGTTTTTATTCGAACTGCTAAAAAGCAATCCCGGTTTCTTTCGGGAGCACAGAGTTTTACAGGAAGCAAATTTTATCTCAGTTTTTGCAGATAATTGTATGCTTTTTTGATTTTTAAGGAATGCTTTCCGGGTTTTCACGCCCGGATCACTTGTTTTTTGTTTTTAAAACGGGTTATATTTGCACCGATTCGAATCGTTTCGAGCTACAAAAAGGGGATTATGAGTAAGAATTTAGTCATAGTGGAGTCACCTGCAAAGGCGAAGACCATTGAAGGATATTTAGGAAAAGACTTTATTGTAAAATCGAGTTTCGGGCATGTGCGCGATTTGGCATCAAAGGGATTAGCGATCGATATCGAAAACAATTTTGCACCGGAATACGAGGTGAGTTCAGATAAGAAAACACTGGTGGCAGAATTGAAAAAGTTAACGAAGGAATCAGATGTGGTTTGGCTCGCTACCGATGAGGACCGGGAGGGAGAAGCTATTTCCTGGCACTTGTATGAGACTTTGGGACTCGCAAAAAAAGATACCAAACGCATTACATTCAACGAGATCACCAAAGGAGCAATCCTGAAAGCTATCGAGAATCCGCGTCAGATCAACAAACCCCTGGTTGATGCCCAGCAGGCAAGACGTGTTCTGGATCGTTTGGTAGGGTTCGAACTTTCCCCTGTTTTGTGGAAGAAAGTAAGACCGAGCTTGTCCGCAGGGCGCGTACAGTCGGTTGCAGTACGCCTGATTGTGGAACGCGAGAAGGAAATCCAGCAATTTCACGCTGAGAGTTATTTCCGCGTAACAGGTGAGTTCCTCAAAGGAAAAGAGCGGATTAAAGCAGAAGTACCGAAACATTTCGGTATGGATACAGAAGTCAGTACATTTTTGGAAAATTGTGCCAGCGTCGATTTCAAAGTGCTGGATGTACAACAGAAACCGGCGAAGAAAACCCCAGCTTCACCGTTTACGACTTCAACACTTCAGCAGGAGGCATCTCTGAAATTGGGGTTCTCCGTTTCCCGGACAATGCAGGTTGCCCAACGTTTATATGAAGCGGGACACATTACCTATATGCGTACCGATTCTGTGAATTTATCGGAAACTGCAATGGAAGGTGCAAAAAACGAGATTATTTCCGCATACGGAAAAGGATATTCCCATCCGACAAGATATGCCAATAAAAGTGCAAATGCACAGGAAGCCCACGAAGCAATTCGCCCTACTAACTTTGGGATGCACGCATTGACAAACGGAGAACGGGATGAAATACGTTTGTACGACCTGATCTGGAAACGCTCCATTGCTTCCCAGATGAGTCATGCAGAATTGGAACGTACAATCATTTCTATAGGAAACCCCGGGTTGCCTGAGGTTTTCCAGGCAAAAGGAGAAGTTATCAAATTTGACGGATTCCTGAAAGTGTACCTGGAAACCAGTCTTGATGAGGAAGAAGATAATGAAGCAGAAGGATTGTTGCCGGAAGTTCAGATCGGAGAAGTTCTGGATCGCGATTTCATTCGTGCAACACAGCGATTTACCAGACCGGCAGCAAGATATGTTGAAGCATCTTTGGTGAAAAAACTGGAAGAGCTGGGTATCGGTCGTCCGTCTACTTATGCTCCTACCATTTCAACAATCCAGAAACGCGGATATGTGGAAAAACAGGAACGTGAAGGTGAAGAACGTCCATACCAGGTGCTGGAACTGAAAGGTTCACTGATTAGCAAAGAAACAAAGAAAGAGATTACCGGAAAAGAAAAAAACAAGCTGTTCCCGACCGATATCGGGATGGTGGTGACGGATTTCCTGATTGATCATTTTAGTGGAATCATGGATTACCATTTCACAGCAGAAGTGGAAGAACAATTCGATGACATTGCGCGCGGAAAAATGGAATGGACTGATATGCTGAGCTTATTTTACAAGCCGTTTCATCACAATGTGGAAGATACTTTGGAACATTCCGATCGTGCAACAGGAGAACGGGAACTTGGAATTGATCCGGTTTCAAATAAAAAAGTCATTGCAAGAATTGGTCGTTTCGGTCCGATGATCCAGATCGGGGATGAAAAAGAAGATGGTGATAAACCGCGCTTTGCATCCCTTCTCGGAACACAATCTATTCATACAATTACCCTGGAAGAAGCGCTTGAATTGTTCAAACTGCCGCGTTCGGTCGGAGAGTTTGAAGGCCAGGAAGTGAAAGCGAATGTTGGGCGCTTTGGACCTTATATCCAGTTGGGGAAATTGTTCGTTTCGCTGAAAAAAGAAGATGACCCGATGACAGTCACGCTGGAACGTGCCATTGAATTGATCCGGGAAAAGCGTAACGCAGAAGCTAATAAACTAATCAAATCGTTCCCGGAACGAGAAGATGTACAATTGCTGAATGGACGTTATGGTGCATACCTGAAGATCGGAAAAGATAACTTCAAACTTCCGAAAGGAACCGAAGCGAGTTCATTGACTCTGGAAGAATGTCTGGCAATTGCAAATAATCCTGCGAATGCACCTAAGAAAAAAGCAGGTGGCAGGGCAGCAGCGGCTAAACCGTCAGCAAAGAGAGCTCCGGTTAAGAAAGCGGCTCCGAAAAAAAAGTAAATGTTAATGGCTCAACTCTATAATCTGTAACCGAAGACTTTCAGCTTTTCCTTTTGTGTATGTGAAAAGTTGAAAAATATCAGTCATTAACCGGATTGAACCACTTTTTTATAAAGTCAGAATATTGAACTTGGTCAACGATAGCATTTTTGAATTTTCAATGAATATGAGTTATTAACTTTCGACTCTTTATTCTTCTGCACAGTTTTCGGAATAGGCGTCTTTCAATCTTTTATTTTTGCAGGAAAGTCGTTTCAGAATGAAGGATCTGTCTATTTATTTCAGCCCGCTTGATGCAGTAGAGAATCCGCTTGCGGAATCGTTGGGGGAATTTATTGTGTGTCACGATGATTCAGGCTTTCCGGAAATCGATAAGCCGGGAATCGCTTTGATATATGTTCCTGAGTTCCGGAATGGAATGCAGGAGCTTCATGGCGAAACCGATGACCGTTTCCGTGAATATCTGTATGCATATTTCCCAGGCAATTACTGGAATTTTAAAATCTATGACTTAGGAAACCTGATGCCTGGAGATAGAGTAGAGGATACGTATTTTGCCTTGAGGCAGGTACTTGCCGAATTAGTTAAGAAATCAGTTATTCCGTTGATTGTGGGCGGAACACAGGATTTGACCTATGCGATGTACCAGGGCTATGAAGAACTGGAGCAGATGATTAATGTTTTGAATATTGATTCGAAATTAGATTTGGGAGATCCGGAACTTCCAGTCGGGAAAGACGCTTATGTGAGTAAATTGCTGATGCATCGTCCATGCTACCTTTTCAATCTTTCGGTAATCGGATACCAAACACCACTGGTAAAGTCATCAGAAATAGACTTGTTCGAGAAGCTGTTCTTTGATGCAGTGCGGCTGGGAGAGTTCAAATCAGACTTTAAAATCGCAGAACCGCTGCTTCGCAACACCGATTTATTGAGCATCGACCTGCAGTCTGTCAAAGATTCCGATTTTAAAGGAAAATATTTTTCACAACCTAACGGGTTTGATAATCAGGATATTTGTCAGATCGCCAGATATGCGGGAATTTCAGATAAATTAACCTCAGTCGGACTATTTAACCTGCTTCCGGGAAATATAGCAGAAAGCGCACATGCCGAAATTGGTCAGATCATCTGGTATTTTATTGATGGATATTCTCAAAGAGTCGGAGACTTCCCGATAGGGACCAAAAAAGATTATACCAGATTTACGGTCTTCCTGGATGAAATAAATCATGACCTCATTTTTTACCGCAGCAATCGTTCGGAACGCTGGTGGAT
The DNA here is from genome assembly GCA_031260455.1 of Fluviicola sp. Classification (GTDB taxonomy): domain Bacteria; phylum Bacteroidota; class Bacteroidia; order Flavobacteriales_D; family Crocinitomicaceae; genus Fluviicola. The sequence goes on along the minus strand of JAIRJW010000003.1, from coordinate 143,171 downwards.
GGAAGTTCCGTACCCTCCGAAAGAAGGAGTCAAATATGAAAGACATCACATGGTTCCATGCGACAAATCACAGTATACCAACGCGTTGAATGGGGATGTCCCGAATCTGTGGTGGAAAACATATCAGAAGCTGGGGTAGCTTTTTGTTTCCTGTTTCGCAGGAAGAACTCATGTTAAATATTTTAGCTCTTTAACATTTCATTGTGGAAAAGATGAATTGATTACACTAAAAAATTTTGTTTGTTCTAAAAAATACTTATTTTAGTCGCCAATTGGCTAAAATTTGTTAAAGTCAAGCACGTTAAAACCATAATTAAGACCCAAATATGAATAAAACGTTACGAATTTTATCAGCGTTTGTGTTATGTTCTTTTGGAGCTACTGCTCAGCAAGATATCGCATTAACACATTTTATTTACAATAAATTCGCTATTAATCCAGGCGCCGCCGGAATTGAAGAAGGTTTGTGTGGCAATCTTATTTACCGCAACCAATGGGATAAAGTCAATGGAGCGCCGAACTCAGTAGTGTTCAATGCGGAAGCAAACATGGAAAGCTTTGGGAAGTGGAGTGGTGGTTTTGGATTGAATTTCACGCATGATGCTATCGGTTTTAACAGACAGAACAACGTGATGCTGAATTATTCCCATCACCTGCAATTGGGGAGCGGACAGTTGGGTATCGGTTTGGGTATCGGTATGGTGAATTTCGGTATGAATCCAGTTTGGATTGGTCCACAGACTCAAATTGACCCTACTTTCCCGGGTGCGAGTAGCGCGATTACATTTGATGTAAACTTCGGTCTCTACTATCGCGGACAGAACTGGTATGCAGGTTTGTCATCTACTCACTTGCAGGCATCTACTCTGAACCTGACGAGTTCTGTAGTGAATCCTACCGGTACGGGGACAGTTCCTTACGACCTGGCAAGACACTATTACGCGATGGGTGGTTACACCTTTAAAAATATCGGACCTGGTGATATTGATGTACAGGCAATGATGGAAACAGATTTGAAAAAATACTCCGGAAATATCAATGCACGTTATATTTACAAAGGATTCCTTTACGGAGGACTTGCTTTCCGGAATAATGATGCGATTTCGGTATTGGTAGGTTACAGACCGTTCGATATCCAAAAACAAAGAAGCCGCATATTTATGTGGGTGGGATACTCTTATGACATCACAATTGGAAGATTATCAAAGATTTCGAGTGGTACTCATGAGATTGCGCTGAAGTTCTGTTATATTCCAATTATACCAATTACGAAAGCAAAAAATCCAAGATGGTTGTAAAATCAAAAAAAATAAGAATCTTTGTAACCATTTTTTATTCGATTCCGTTATATCGAAAAATTGATCCTGTAGAATGTTAACGATAAATCTGGAACTGTAAAATTGAACTAGAATGAAAAAACTGTTGTTTATCGGTTTAATTGGGGCTTTGATTGCCTCGTGTAGTACACGTAGTGGCTACTTAACGGGTGCATTGGGTCGTAAAGTCTACCAGCCCGAGATTCCTCTTGGGATGGTTTATGTTCCGTCAGGATCTTACATCATGGGAGAAGATGACCAGGATGTGCCTTTCTTGCACCAGACGCGTGCAAAAACGGTTTCTGTCCAGGCATTTTACATTGATCAGACTGAAATCACGAATAATGAATACCGTCAGTTTGTGGAGTGGGTTCGTGACTCGATGGCTCGTGAGCGTATTTACGCAGGATTGGAAGACGATGAAGATGCATCCCGTTACATCAACTATTCAGATATGTACTTCGATGAAGGCGCGTTGGAAATGGTTGAATTTGAACCTTCAGATCGTGACGTTAACAGAGCGCAGTTTTCATTGAACTGGGATCGTCGCTTCGCGTATGATGATCCTGATTTGATGCCTTTGCTGGCCGATATGTACTATCCGCAACCGGAGCGTTTTTTCAAACGCCGTGAGTTTGATACCCGTAAATTGAATTTCAAATATTATTGGATCGATCTGAGAGAAGCTGCTAAAAGAGGGCGCATTGATATTGTGAACAATGGTGTTGATAAAGATGGGAACGAGATCAGTCCGGAACACCGTGACCTGAATACACCTCCGCATCCGTTTACGGAAGAGCCTCAAGGTTTGGATAAAGATATGGGGTACTTCAACAAAAAAGGACAAAATAACGCGATTCGCGGGCACGAAAACCGTCAGCGTTTCATTATTGATGAAGAAATCAACGTTTATCCTGATACATTGGTGTGGGTACGCGACTTTACATACTCTTTCCATGATCCGATGACAAATATGTACTTCTGGCATCCAGCGTATGATAATTACCCGGTGATCGGTATTACCTGGGTTCAGGCAAAAGCATTCTCTGTTTGGAGAACCCAGTTGTTGAATAACTGGTTGCAGGCAATGGGAGATTTATTTGTAAATGACTTCCGTTTGCCTACAGAAGCTGAATGGGAGAGAGCTGCCCGTGGTGATTTGAGTAACTCACCTTATCCTTGGGGAGGTCCTTATATTCGCAACCAGAGCGGATGTTTCCTTGGAAACTTCAAACCAATGAGAGGTCGTTACTTTGAAGATGGTGGTTTCCAGACAGTGAAGGCATACTCGTATAACCCAAATGGTTGGGGATTATACTGTATGGCAGGAAACGTTTCCGAATGGTGTGAAACAGCTTATGATGAGTCTATGTATGAGTTCTCTCATGATTTGAACACTGAATACAGATACGATGCAATGGACTGGGATCCGCCTGCAATGAAACGAAAAGTGATTCGCGGAGGCTCTTGGAAAGATGTGGGTTACTATTTGCAAACTTCAACTCGTACATATGAGTATCAGGATACGGCTAAATCGTACATTGGATTCCGAAATGTGTCAACACACTTAGGACGTGGTGGGCGTGACTTCTCTAAAGAAGGTGGCGAGGAAATTCGAAGCGATATCCAACTTCGCTAAGAATAATAACAAACAATTACAAAACAATAAAATTTGGTTAAACCTAAAAAACAAAGAAAACTATGAAACCAGGAAGTAAAGGATGGAAGAAGTTTATGGCGAAACTATATGGTTTCGGTGCGGCAGTCGTAATCGTTGGAGCCTTGTTTAAAATCATGCACTGGCCAGGTGCGGGTCCAATGTTGATTGTTGGATTGAGTACTGAGGCTCTCATCTTCGTTTTCTCGGCGTTCGAACCGATTCATGAAGATCCGAATTGGGAGCTTGTATACCCGGAACTGGCTTTTGCCCACAGTGACGATTTAGATCATGATGCCTTACCAGTAGCAGGATCAGGAAGAGGAGGAAGAAATTCTGGTGGATCCGGAATTACAGAACACCTGGATAAAATGCTGGAGGAGGCAAAAATTGATGGACAGTTACTGGAGCGTCTGGGAGATGGAATGCGCCAGTTAGGAGAAAATGCTTCACAATTGAAAGGGGTAACATCTGCAGCAGCAGCAACTGACTCTTATGTTTCTTCTTTGCAAGCAGCTTCTGATAAAGTTTCCTCATTGTCTGAGGCTTATGAAAGAGCTTCGGTTTCTATCTCCGGAATGACATCTAATACTCAGGAAGGCGAATCATTCGGCGAGCAAATGCAAAAAGTATCTAAAAATCTTGCAGCATTAAACAATGTTTACGAATTGCAATTGAAAGGTTCATCTGCTCATTTGGAAGCTACTGAGAAATTCCAGGGTCAGGTAACTGAAATGATGAAAAACTTATCTGAATCGGCTGAAGATACACGTCGTTACAAAGAAAATATGGCTATGTTGTCTAAAAATTTAACTGACTTGAACGCAGTTTATGGTAACATGTTGAAAGCTATGACAATTTCCAGAGACTAAATTGGTCGAAGGAACCTTATTAAATTGAATATTACTAAAAAGTAACAATAAAATTAAGAAGTCATGGCAGGTGGAAAAGAAACCCCAAGACAGAAGATGATCGGGATGATGTATCTGGTATTGACAGCGCTGCTGGCGTTGAACGTATCGACACAGATCCTGGATGCTTTTGTTGCAATTGAAGAAAATATCCAAAAGGCCAACGTTGCACAAATGGAGCGTGGTGATGGATTTAAATCGGCAGTAGACGAAGAGTTAAGCACAACGCCAAAGAATGCGGAAAATGATGCGAAGCGTCAGAAACTTCAAAAGATTTTGAAGCAAATGGATGATGTAAATAACTTGTCAGATAAAATGCTGAAAGGTATTGATAAAATCAAAATGGATATCCTTACCAAAGCCGGTGAGGCGGTAAAGGAATACAAAAAAGACAGTGAAGAGCATATCTTGTGGGAAAAAGAAGGTTTTTGTAAACCGATCCGCATGCATCTAGCTGCTGTTCAGGCGAAAGATCAATACGATATTCCGATGCATGAAATCATTGGTGAAGATATCAAAACTCCAACTGGCTTAGGAAAACAGTTGTGGGCAGATTTTAACCAATATCGTGCAGACATGGTAAAAACAGTTGGTACATATAGTGATGGAGGTAATAACTTCTCAATAACTCCGACTGCAATTAACATATTTAAAACAAATGCTGACCTGGTGAAATCCGTTCAGCAGATAATTAAGCAGAGCAAAGCAAATCATCGTGATGATGATCAGGTATTGCAGGATATCTATATCGGGTTGACAAAACCTGAGAGAATGAAAGTTCACGATGTGGATGGAGTTCATTGGATTGGTGCTACATTTGACCACTCACCGTTGGTTGCAGCTTTGGCATCTTTGTCATCCATGCAGCAGGATGTCTTGTCAGCAAGAGCTTTGGCTTTGGCTCACTTGAAATCTAAAGTTTCAACAGGAGAGTACTCGTTCAACAAGATTGTTGGTTTGGCTTACGGACCATCTATTGCGAATACAGGTGATGAAGTGGAGCTGAAAGTAATGATGGCTGCATTTGACTCGGATAACCAACCAGAAGTAACCGGCCCTGGAGCAATTACAATTGAAGGTGGTCAGGGTACGTTAAAAACAAAAGTTTCAGGAGGTGCTGAAATGGTATTGAAGGGAACAGTTTCCATCAAAAATAAGTCTGGTGTGAAGAAAACGGAAGACTGGACACATACGATCAAAATTATGAAGCCACAGGGAACAGTTTCCCTTCCTGAATTGAACGTATTGTATAAAGGTTACGACAACGTTGTTGAAGGAGTTGCTTCAGGTTATGATCAAACTATTTTGAACGGAAACGGGGTGTCCCTGTCAAAATCAGGAACTCAGTATATCGGTCGTGTGAACGGATCAGGAAGAACTGCGACAATCTCGATTTCTGGTAAAAACTCTGTAACGAATAAAACGGTTTCTCTGGGAACATTTACATTCCGTGTGATGAACCTGCCTCCTCCGTCCTTGTTTTTTGGAGCTACTGAAGATGGTGGTAAAGCTTCTAAAGCAGAAACTCGTTTGTTCGCTCGTTATTCCGATAGTCCGCTAAAAGCAGAGTTCTCCGTCCAAAGCTGGGAATTGAACGTTGCTGGTGCTCCGCGTCCTGCTAAAGGAGCGGGTAATACGTTGAATGAAGAAGGTGTCAGCTTATTAAAACAAGCAAAACCAGGATCGTCTATCAGCTTCATGACGCAAGTGAAAGGACCTGATGGAATTCTGCGTAAGAAAAGTGGTGTGTTTACCATTTAATGAAATAAAAACAACTATAGAGTGTCAATCATGAAACGTTTAGTTCTATTAAGTACCTTGTTTACCGGAACATTTTTAACAAATGCCCAGGAAATCAATGGTGGGCCTGTGAATGTGCCTCAAGCGGATGTTATTGACGGGGTGTATATGACAGAACATGTCCCTACGAAAAAAATGATTCCATACGAGTTTGTTCGTGAAGCTGATGTAGTCTGGAGTCATCGTGTTTGGCGTATGATCGATATGCGTGAGAAAATGAATCTCCCGATTTATTTGCCGTTTGATTACCATACGCCTTCCGGGCAGTATGTAAGAAATACAAGTCGTTGGTCTTTGTGGACAATCTTGCGTCATCATATCGTGAACGGAGACCTGACAGTGTTTTCTCCATACAATCCTTATCAGTTTGATATGTTGGATGGGGACCAGTTCAAGTACCCGATTGTTCCGGAAGCAGGGAAGAATTATTATACTGATTCTGTTTTCCGGGACAAGGTATTCTATTACTTAGGTAAGCTGGGACCTCAAAGTGACGTTCCGTTAACAAATGAGTTCGGTGATCCGATTGAAATGACGCTTCCCGACGGAACTGTTACATTCAAGTACCCGCCTGCGGATACTTTGTGGGTTGATTCCGAACAAATCGTACAGTATCGTTTGAAAGAAGACTGGTTTTTCGATAAAGAAAGATCTGTATTGGATGTGCGTATTTTAGGGATTGCTCCGGTTGTTTATAAGGAAGAAAATTCTCCGACAGGAGGAAAAACAATCACCGGAATGGAAGAGAAATTTTGGTTATACTTCCCGCATTGTCGTTATATTTTAGCAAATTACTTCGTATATAACGAGAAAAACGATGCACAGTGGCAAAGTTTCGATGATTTGTTCTGGCAACGTCGTTTTACAAGTACAATCTACCGAGAAAGTAACGTATTCGACCGCGAGATTGACAGTTATAGAACAGGCGTGGATGCACTGATGGAATCTGAGAAAATTACCGAAGAAATCAGAAATTTCGAACACGATGTTTGGAACTTCTGATCGGATCAGAAAATAAGAGAACCCCGGTATTTATTGCCGGGGTTTTTTATTGGATATGAATTTGCCCGGTATTGGTGAATCTTCTGGCATTGAATGTATCGAAAACCATTCTGGATGCATTTCATCGGGCCGGATAATGCTGTTCAAAAGAGATTCACTGCTCACGGATGCGGAATCTGATCCCGAAACGAAACGCCATCCTTTTTCATCGTTCTCCCAAATCTTAATTTACCCGAATTCACCATAAAACGGCCTCTTTGTTTACCTTTGTGTATGCTTGTTTTGGAAAAGTTGGGAGTACATTTCCCACAGGGTTATTTGTTTGAAGATTGCTCTGCCCAAGTGAACCAGGGGGATAGAATTGGTTTAGTCGGTAAAAACGGTGCGGGAAAATCAACACTGCTGAAACTGATCGCACAAAAGGAAAAACCGACGGATGGCCAGATTCATCGTCAGAGAGGTTTGGAAATCGGTTTCCTGACCCAGGATATCGTAATCGATACGAAGCAGACAGTGTTTGATTACTTGTTCTTTTCGAATGCGCAATTGAATGAGTTGAGAAAGAAAATTGACGACATCAACAAGCAGTTGACCACGCGTGAAGATTATGATTCGGATTCATACCTGGAATTGTTGAATGAATTGAACACAGTGAATGAGCTCTTTAATATTCATGAAGGATTTCAATGGGAAGAAAAGATTGCGTCTGTTCTGGATGGTTTGGGTTTTCAGAAAGATGATTTTGCCAAACCACTGGAATCTTTTTCCGGAGGCTGGAAAATGCGGGCCGAACTAGCCAGAATTCTCGTAAACCGTCCAAATCTGCTTCTATTGGATGAGCCGACGAACCACCTCGATATTGTTTCGATTCAGTGGTTGGAAAATTACCTTTCGAAGTTTGATGGTGCAGTGATCGTAATTTCGCATGATCGTCTTTTTCTGGATAATGTGACGAACCGAACCTGGGAAATTTCGACCGGTAAGATCCTGGATTTTCCATACGCGTACTCCAAATACAAGGAATTGAGGGCAGAAGATCTGGAGCGTTTGACTGAAGCGAAAAAACAGCAGGACAAGGATATCAGGCAAACCCAGGAGCTCATTGATAAATTCCGGGCTAAAAAGAATAAAGCAGCATTTGCGCAGTCCCTGATCAAAAAACTGGATCGGACGGAACGTATCGAAATAGAAAGTGATGCGGTGGCACGGATGAATATCTTTTTTCCGCTGAATGTACAACCCGGAAAATGGGTGCTGGAAATGGAACATCTGGGAAAAAGTTATGGAAGCAGAACACTTTTCAAAAATATTTCGATCACGGTAGGAAGAGGCGAAAAGATTGCATTGTTGGGGCCAAACGGAGTGGGAAAATCTACCTTGTTCAAATGTCTGACTAAAGAAATCGATTTTGAAGGAAAAGTCGAATATGGGCACAATGTCAAGATCACTTATTTCGCACAGGATCAGGCGGAGCGATTGGACAAGAACCTGTCGGTTTTTGATACCGTTGATCGGGTGGCATCCGGAGAAGTGCGAAAAGATCTGCGTTCCATTCTCGGCGCTTTTTTATTCTCGGGAGAAGATATTGACAAGAAAGTTGGAGTTTTATCCGGGGGAGAGCGCACGCGCCTGGCTTTGTGTCAGTTGCTGTTAAGCCCGTCAAATGTGCTGATTCTCGATGAGCCGACGAACCACCTGGATATTCAAAGTAAACAAGTCCTGAAAAAAGCATTACAGCAATACGAGGGAACTTTCCTGATTGTATCGCACGACCGGGAATTCCTGGATGGATTGACCAACCGAATCTGGGATATCGAAAATCAAACCCTGAAAATTCACCATTTTGGGGTGTATGATTACCTGCAGCGAAAACTGAAGACAGATGCAGCTCCTGCAGCTTCGGGCAAAGCAGAAAATAAAACGATACCGGTTGTGACAGATGAAACGGGTTCGAAGGCGCAATCCAATGAAGAACGAAAAGAACTCAAACGCAAAAAGAACCAGCTTCAAAGTAAAGTCAAACAACACGAAGAACGTATCCAGGAACTGGAAAAAGAGGTGAAAAATCTCGAAGAACAGCTTTCAACGATGGATTTCTCGGATTCAGGTAAAACAGCACCGGTACTGAAAGCTTTCGAAGAAGCCAAATCTAAATTGGATTATTATTCGGAATTGTGGGTGGAAGCAACAGAAGAATTAGAAAATTTACAGGAAAACGCATGAAAGGATTATTAGATAAAATGTGGGTTTCATTTGACAACCCGGTTCAGTACCGGCTGGTGTTGGATCATGAAGCACTGGTTGCGATGAATGAATTGATTAGTCGGGAGATTCAATTGAGCTGGACAGGGAGAATCATCTGTTCGAATTGCGGAAAACTGACCAAAACATCTTTCGGACAGGGATTCTGCTTCAATTGCTTCCAAACGGCTCCGCAGGCGGCTCCCTGTATCATTAATCCGGAATTGTGCCGGGCACACTTGGGAGAAGGAAGAAATATCGAATGGGAAGAAAAACATCACAATCAGCCACATATCGTTTACCTCGCAGCATCAGATTCCGTGAAAGTGGGAGTGACGCGCGCCAAACAAAAACTCACACGCTGGATCGACCAGGGAGCATCACAAGCCATTGTACTTGCCGAAACAGCTAATCGTTATGAAGCAGGATTGATTGAAGTGGCATTAAAATCCGTTATGACGGATAAAACCAACTGGCAGCGCATGCTGAAAAATGAAATCAGGGAAGATGTGGACCTGCTGAATGAAAAAGGACAGGCGGAAGACCTGTTACCTTTTGATTTGCGGGATTTTGTGAGCATGGATGATAGTGTTACAGAACTGATTTACCCGGTAGAAAAATATCCGTTGAAAGTGAAAAGTGTGGGATTTGACAAAACTCCGGTAGTGAGTGGAAAACTGGCAGGAATCAAAGGGCAGTACCTTATTTTTGATGACGAACGAGTGATTAATCTACGCAAACATACGAGCTACGAAATTGAGTTTACACACGAATAATAAGTGATTTTATAATTCTTTTGCGCTCCTCAGCGGGAAAATGCGAAGAGAAAACGGTATTTATTGTAAATAACTTTGCGCCCTTTACTTCCCAACGACTAAAAGAAAAAACTTCGGTATGAGGCATAAGTTTTTAACTTTCGGATGTTGTAATTATTCTCGTTAATTTCTGTCAAAAAAGGGAGCAATTCTTCCGAATCCTATTAATTTTAATTTTTGTAAAAAATCTATTAATCATGTTCGATAAAAACGAATTTAATAAGTACGCAACAAAGCATATAGGAATCTCCAGTATGCACCTGGAAAGCTACGTCGAATCTTCATTAACCCCATATATTATTGAAGAACGTCATTTAAATATGACACAAATGGATGTGTTTTCACGTCTGATGATGGACCGTATCATTTTCCTGGGAACAGGGATCAATGATCAGGTTGCAAATATCATCAATGCTCAATTATTATTTTTGGAATCAGTGGATGCGAAAAAGGATATCCAGATTTATCTGAACTCTCCGGGAGGGTCTGTTTACGCAGGTTTGGGAATTTACGATACCATGCAGTATATCAAACCGGATGTTGCAACCATCTGTACGGGAATGGCGGCTTCTATGGGAGCAGTTTTGATGTGTGCGGGAGCAGAAGGAAAACGTTCCGCTTTGAAACACGCACGTGTGATGATTCACCAACCGCTTGGGGGGGCTCAGGGGCAAGCATCTGATATTGAGATCACTGCTCGCGAGATTCAGAAGCTGAAAAAAGAACTTTACGATATCATTGCAGCACATTCCAAACAAACGTATGAAAAAGTATGGGCTGATTCAGATCGTGATTACTGGATGACGGCTACTGAAGCGAAAGAGTACGGAATGGTGGACGAGGTATTGCTTCGCAATCCAAAATAGCCTACCTTTGCACAATAATATCTAAGTCATCCTGATACTTTTGGGATGACTTTTTTGTCGATAAATACCAGAATATGTCAAAAAAAGAAACTTCTTGCTCGTTTTGTGGAAGACCACGGAGCCAGGTAGGTTTACTCATTGCAGGATTGTCCGGTCATATTTGTGATCATTGTATCACACAGGCAAAGGCAATTATTGAAGAAGATCAGACTACAAAAGTTTCCGCTGAAACAGCTCCCGTAAATGTATTGAAACCGGCTGATATCAAAGAGCGCCTGGATGAATATGTCATCGGGCAGGATGATGCGAAAAAAACACTGTCCGTTGCGGTTTACAACCATTATAAACGTTTGCACCAAACCAAAATCGAAGATGTGGAGATTGAAAAATCCAATGTCATCCTGGTAGGGCGCACCGGAACCGGAAAAACCTTGCTGGCGAAAACGATTGCAAAAATGCTGAACGTTCCTTTCTGCATTGCTGACGCTACCGTACTTACGGAAGCCGGATATGTAGGAGAAGATGTGGAAAGTATCCTTTCCCGTTTGTTGCAGGCAGCGGATTATAATGTACAGGCAGCTCAGCATGGAATCGTTTTCATTGATGAGATAGACAAAATCGCACGAAAAAGCGATAACCCTTCCATTACACGGGATGTTTCCGGAGAAGGAGTGCAACAGGCATTGCTGAAGTTGCTGGAGGGTTCGGTTGTGAATGTTCCGCCGCAGGGGGGAAGAAAGCATCCAGAGCAGAAAATGATCTCAATTGATACAAAAAATATCCTCTTCATTTGTGGCGGAGCTTTTGACGGAATCGAACGCATCATTGCAAACCGAGTAAACCGCAAAACAATCGGGTTTGTGTCGGATGAAGTGGAAAAAGTGGACGAAGATAATTTACTGAAGTACATCAACCCTTCGGATGTGAAATCGTATGGATTGATCCCGGAATTGATCGGTCGTTTCCCGGTGCTGACTTATCTGGAGCCATTGGACGCAAAGAGTCTGAAAAGAATCATTACGGAACCTAAAAACGCAATTATCAAACAATATATACGATTATTCGAGATCGATGGCATTCGCCTGAAGTTTGATGCCGAAGTGCTTGATTTCATTGTGGAAAAAGCAATTGAATTCAAACTGGGGGCCCGTGGATTGCGTTCCATCTGTGAAGCGATCTTGACGGATGCGATGTATGAACTTCCTTCGAAAAACGAAAAAGAGTTCAGAGTTGACCTGGAATATGCGAAAGCACAATTCTCCAAGAGTAAAGTTGCCAGATTGAAAGTCGCATAAGAACTCACATTTATAAATGAGATAATTATCAAGGGGATTTGTCTGAAGAAGATGAATTCCTCTTGATGATTTATAAAGCATCAGACTAGGAAAATTTTAATTTTTTAACAATTAAAATACACCAATAAGAAAGCATGGATGTAGAAAAATACTTGTTTAGTTTTTCACTACACGCATCATGTTTAAAAAAATAGACTCCTGCAGCCTGCAGAAAGATGACTGATATCAATGTTTTCTTTATTGGTTTCAAAGTGGTTATAAAGATTAATTTTCCAGTCATATCTACTATCTCCAAACGGTAAGCATTCTCTTTTGAATGATTAAATTCTATTATTTGGAGGGTTAGGACAAACAGAGAAATCTGTGTAAGCGGGAGTTGATACCGGGCTTGTTATATCTTAATACACAATTTTAAAGCGTACAACCGGTGAAACGTGGTGTCCATTATAGCCGTCAAAAAAGCCGCTCACATAAACATAGTCTTTTAAACGCTGAACATTGTTTGTGTATGGAGCAATTCCAGGATGAGGATGGTGATCAAATCCGCTGTGATTGAATTCATCCATGACGATGTCTCCGTCTAGAGTGATTCTGGCGATATTATGACGTTCTACACCAAAAAAAGTATCAAAAGCACCTGAAATGATGTAACCGTCATCCAAACGCAAAAAATTGCTCATACCTTCAATATTATAAGCGTAATGAAAATTCAGGAAGTTAAAGGTCGTATCTAAACTTAGATCAGAATTCAATCGCACGATAGAAACCGCATCGTTCGGATACCCGTTCAGTATCAGTATACCAACGACCATGACTTTACCATCGGGATCGGCACAACTAACCCAGGGTGCATAACTATTATTCGCAAAAGGTGTTTGTCCGCTCAGTAAATTTCCGTAACAATCGATTTTGACAATTTTATTTCCGGGTTGCCCGTCATACTCAGAAAATCCACCGCTAATTAAATAGGTGGAATCAGTTCCCGGGCATATTTTTCGAATAAATCCGTTTGTATCGTGTGTAAACGTTCTGTCGTATGTACCATTGTTGTTAATGGAATACAAATGAAATCCTCCGGGTCTGACTGTGTCTGAACCCGACACTATTTCAGCATATCCGTACCCACCTAAAAACTTTTTTGTTTCTTTAATGAAATAGTGATTTTGTGCTCCACTATGATACGCGTCATTGATACAATTATATTCTGAATTTAAGTTTTTAAAACGAAGCAAACAACTTTTTTTGCTGCAAGTCCAAATCTAATTCTTAATAAATCTGACAATTCCACTTTTATCTTGATTATCTGTTACATGCAAGAAGTATATACCAGTAGCAAGCTTTGAAACATCAAAATCTGTAAGTGAATTTAACGTCACATTATCCATAATTCTTCCTTCAGAAGTAGATAGAACAAAGGATTTAACTGCTTCAATTCCATTTACCGAAATGTTGTCTATACAGGGATTAGGCGAAACAGAAATTTTCAATGGATTTGCTTCTTCCAAATTCAAAAAATAAGAGGGGAAATAACCACATTCTGTTCCATTATGATTGACATAAACCAAATGAATACGATGCAAATCCCAATCACCAGAATTCTGTTTACCGCCATACGGACCTCCTGCATGTGAGAAAACGGTGTAGTCGGAAATGTATGGCTCTATACCATAAATCATAGCACAGTTGCCCATTGAAGGATCTATTTGCATCCCATAGCTAAAACTTTGGCTTATGATACTCGGGCAAAAATCCGAATCCGAAAGGGTAGTAGGCTGTGAGTAACAACCTGTTGTATCATCAAACCAAAACATTATTATTTGTGGCTGATTACCAAAAATCAGATCCAAATCCGTTGGGGAATAAAAAGAATTCAGATGAAAATGAGAAAATTGAAAAGTATCAATCTGCAACGAAGGAGTCTGACCTGGTCCAAGTTGAGGCATATAGGTTTGACGTTGAGCTGAGTAGATAACACTATCTCCATCATCAGATAATTGTTTTTCCAAAATATGGAACATTTGTATTTGCCATGTGACAGCACTACCGGGTTGATTATTAGATTCAACGTGATGGATTCCATAATAATCTCCAATGGAAAAGTCATAAATCTCACCGCGCAATAATTGGGAATAACTTACAGTGAAAGCGAAAGAGGATAACACGAGGGTTAGTAAATTTTTCATAAAAGAGTGTTTTAATTGCAATTAATAGTTTTTCAGATCCTGTTTAAATCATAATGGTTTCATCTTTAAGAGTCAAGGGAAAATCAGTAAAAGAACCCCACCTATACTGAGGGTTCTAACATCTCAAAACACACACGCAACCAACTTAACTAAAACCCAGCAGCAGTTTATAAATTCTTTTTTGAATATACAAATTTTCGGTATTGTTAATTTAAGTGTAAAATAAAGGTCGATTTTACTCCGTTAAACTTCGCCAGTCTTCGTTTGGTGAAGCTTCAAAAAGACTCAATCCCATTAACGTGAATTCCGTTTTTATTGGAAAAAATTTTGCTTTTATCAATCCGAAAATGCCTCCCAAACTCCATATCCAAAAGTTTGCAGGAACCTCGAAAACCATCCGTAAATACGACACTTTCTAAAGAAATTTCACCTCAAATTATCTTTCGTAAAGTTGCACTTTTTGCATCCGGAACAAGTTTGGTGTAAAATCTTCCGTCCCGCTCAAAAACACCAAAAACCGGTTGCTTCCAAGTGCCTTTTCCCCAATTTTATGGCATTAATATTGCTGCAAAAGCACCTCAATATTTTTTTATTTTGTAATCACTGATTTTGCTTCTGTTCATAGGACTTTGAAACAAAGTTATAACTTGTTTCAAAGTCTTAAGCTTTTATAATCATGAATTAGTTCACTTTAAACGAACAATACTTAATCACCGAACCTTTGGCAGTGAAAAGCTGTTCATAGTGCGTTTTGATATGTAGAATTTCGCGAATGGTCGGATCGAGGTTTTCCGGAATCGAATGATATAAATCCCAGGTCAGCTCAACTACCTGGTAACCGTGCTCCTGAATTTGTTCTTCTGTCGATTCAAATAAAATATCTGAATCCGTTTTCAGATGAATCAGCCCGCCCGGCTTCAAAATGCGTTTGTAACGTGTAATAAACTGTTCTGAAGTCAGTCGTTTGCGTGGTTTCACAGGTTGGGGATCAGAAAAAGTCAGCCAGATTTCATCCACTTCATTTGCCTCGAAATAAGAGTCAATAAAATCAATTTTGGTACGGAGGAAAGCAACATTATTCAAACAGTCATCCAATGCTTCTTTCGCTCCTATAAACATGCGCGAGCCTTTGATGTCCACACCGATGAAATTGCGATCCGGGTAATGTTTCGCCAATCCGACGGTATATTCACCTTTCCCGCAACCCAGTTCCAGTACAATCGGGTTGGAGTTTTTAAAATAATCCTGCCGCCATTTTCCCTTCAGTGGAAATGCTTCCTGAGGATTTGGCTCCAGCGTGGGTTCAAAAACATTGTTCCACAATTTCATCTCAGCAAAGCGTTTCAGTTTGTTCTTTCCCATAAATCGCTGTAAAAGTAATGATTCAACTCCAAACTATTTTTCTGAAATTTTCTCAAATCAGAACAAATAATCAGGGCAATACGTACATTTACACTTTTAATTTATACGTATTATGTCAAAAAGTCATCATCACGCGCTTTCTTTTGCGGGATTGATTATTACGGTCGGAATTATTTTCGGAGATCTTGGGACCTCACCACTTTATGTGTTAAAAGCGATAACCAATGCGGAACCTGTCCGGGACATCAGTGGCCATTTGATTGAACGTGGAAAGTTAATTACCGATCGGTTAATTTTAGGAGCTTTGTCCTGTATATTTTGGACATTGACCCTGCAAACCACTGTCAAATATGTTATTATTACACTTCGGGCGGATAACAAAGGGGAGGGAGGGATTTTTTCTTTGTACACGCTGGTTCGAAGACAAAAGAAATGGCTGGTTATCCCGGCAATGATCGGTGGAGCTGCTTTGCTGGCCGATGGAATCATTACCCCGCCGATTTCTATTTCGTCCGCAATAGAAGGACTTTCTTTTATTCCGTCAATGAAGCACATACCGATTACGCCGATTGTTGCTGGTACTATTGTTCTCATTTTTGTCATTCAGCAATTCGGGACCAAATTCATCGGGCGTTTTTTCGGACCGGTCATGACAATTTGGTTCTTAATGCTGGGTACAATCGGTTTTTCGTGGTTTATTAAAGATCCAACGATTATAAAAGCGCTGAACCCATATTATGCGTATGACTTATTGGTAAACTACCCGAAAGGATTCTGGTTATTGGGAGCGGTATTCCTGTGTACAACCGGGGCTGAAGCGCTTTATTCGGATTTGGGACACTGCGGAAGAGAAAACATTCGGGTGAGCTGGATATTTGTTAAATGCATGTTGATATTAAATTATTTTGGTCAGGGTGCATACTTGTTGGGCAAGCATAGTAACCAATACATCTTTGAAGAGAATCCGTTCTACATGATTGTACCTGAATGGTTTAAGCTACCAGCAATTATTATTGCAACAGCTGCTGCAATTATTGCATCACAGGCACTGATTTCCGGGGCATTTACTTTAATTAATGAAGCAATCCACCTGAATCTTTGGCCGCGTGTAAAAGTCAATTTCCCTTCAGATATTAAAGGACAATTATATGTTCCGTCAATAAACTGGTTTTTAATGCTTGGTTGTCTGGGAGTTGTCTGGATCTTTAAAAAATCTGAGAACATGGAAGCTGCCTATGGTTTATCCATCGTATTGGCAATGATCAGTACTTCTCTGTTACTGATCTTCTATATGGCAAAAAAGCATTGGAATCCAGTATTCCGCTATGTGATGATTGCAGTTTTCTTCTTCGTTGAGGGAGGCTTTGTAATTGCCCAGATAGATAAATTCCCGGAAGGTGGTTATATGACGTTAATGATTGCTATGCTGTTGATTGCTGTCATGTATATTATTTATAAGAGCAAAATTATCCGAAACAGCATCGTCGATTTTGTGAAAATCAAAAGCTACCTGCCGATTCTGCAAAAACTATCGGTTGATGACCAAATCCCGACTTATGCAACACATCTGGTTTACCTGACGAGCGCGGAACGCATTGATGAAGTGGAATCTAAAGTGTTTTATTCTATCCTGGAGCAACAACCGAAAAGAGCTGAGCGCTACTGGTTTGTACACGTGCAAACTTCGGATGAACCTTATACCAAAGAGTATAAAGTGACAAAACACGATGAAAATGACCTGATCCGTATCGATTTTAAGCTGGGCTTCCGGATTCAGCCGAAACTGGATACGATGTTTAAACAAATAGTGGAAGAACTAGTTCAGAACAACGAGATCGAAATCCGCTCGCGCTATGCCTGTGAGTACCATCATAGCGATCACATTGGGGATTTCAAATTCATTGTGATTCGCAAATTCCTGTCGAATGACAATGAATTGTCGTGGTTCCATAAACTGATTATGAATGCTTATTTCTTCATCAAAGGAAGAGCTTTATCTGAAAAGAACGAATTCGGTTTAGACCCAAGTTCATTTGTAGAGGAAACATTCCCGTATGTTTTGTCGAAAGCAGCTCCGGTTAACCTGAAAAGAAGGGAGTAAACCATGACTCCGGCCGAATTGTCGAAGGAACGCATCCTGTTTGCATGCCTCGATTGGGGAAGCGGACATGTGGCCAGATCTGTTTCCTTGTTGAAGCAGCTGCAAACGCAGAAAAATGAGTTATTTATTTCGTGTACAAGGTCTCAGAAAGCTGTTTTTGAGCTATATGGAATCGCTGCACATTACCTGGAGAAGGAGAAATTTCAATTTCGGTTTAAAGGAGATGGTAATTTTACTTCTGAAATGAGAAGAAATGTGCCGGATTTTCTGTATTGGGTTAAAAACGAACGAATTCACACCAGGCAATTGGTCAGTGATCACCGGATTTCACTGGTGCTGTCAGATCATTGTTACGGTTTTTATTCAGCAAAAGTTCTGTCAGTTTTTATCACACATCAGGTTTCACTTCCTCCCAAAGTTGGTTGGTTGGCTCAAAGTATTCACCGGAAATGGATGAATCGTTTCGATGAAGTGTGGATCATGGATGATCCGCTGAAACGCTTGGCGGGAAAGCTCAGTGAACCTGTTGGGAAATCGACTTATATCGGATTTTATTCCCGTTTCAGAGAGCAGGAAATTTCTGTGATTCCGGGAAAAATTGCTGGTATTGTAAGTGGCCCGGAACCATATTCTGAACAGCTTTTCCATTGGATTGTCGAAACATACGGGAAGGAGAATCTGGTACTTGTTTCCCCGAAAATCTATGCTCCGGTTTCAAACGATATAACTGTTATTCGCGATTGGAAAGAAGCCGATCGGGAGATTGCTTCAGCGGAAATTCTGGTTTCTCGCAACGGTTATTCGACCTTAATGGACCTGGAATTCCTACAAAAGAAAGCAGTGTTGATCCCCACACCCGGGCAATTGGAGCAGGAATATCTGGCAACGCTCCACGGATAATTATTTTATTGTAATTCCTCTTGAAGTAACCAAAGTGGAGGAAGTTCCTTCAAATTTATCCAGGGAAAACGTAAAGGTGCTTCCCACGCCGATTGTGCTCCGAACGGAAATAGTCTGGTTGTGAGAATCCAGGATATGTTTTACGATTGCCAGTCCGAGCCCTGATCCGCCTTCATTGCGGTTGCGGCTTTTTTCAACGCGGTAGAAACGCTCAAATAAGCGTGGTAATTCATGGGGCTCAATTCCCGGTCCATTGTCCGAAATTTCAACTGACACCAAATCGTCCACTTCGAAAAAGCGAATTTGGGTTTCTCCGTTTTCGTTTCCGTAAAAAATGGAATTGCTGATGAGATTTGTCAAAACCTGTGCAATTTTTCCACGATCTGCCATGACCATGATTTCCTTGTGATAATCTTTTGCAAAACACAGTCTAATGTGCTTTTCCCGGGCTCTGAGTTCCAGGCTGTCCATTACCTCCCTGGAAAGCTCTTTCAGGTCGAAAGGACGCAGATCCATTTTCAGGTCGTTCACTTCCAGTTTGGTCAACTCGTCCAGATCGTTCAGGATGTTGGTCATCCGGTCGATGGCTTTGGAAGCTCTTTCGAGGAACATCCGGTTGACTTTTTCATCTTCCAGTCCTCCTTCCAGTAAAGTCAGCACATAGCCCTGGATGGAGAAAACCGGGGTTTTCAATTCGTGAGCCAGGTTTCCAATAAACTCTCTGCGGAATTTATCCTGTTCCTGGAGTTGTGCAATCTCCGAATTCCGTTGCTCTGTCCATTTTTTCGAATCCGACTCCGCATGCCCGATCACATCTTTTGACATGTTGATGTAGAATTTTTCATGCGGTGCAAGTTTCCCTTTCCGGATAGAACGGTAAAGAATCCGCAAACGATTATAAATAAATTCTCGAAAAAGAAAGTAAAAAGTGGTAAACGTTGCCAGTGATCCAAAAAGGACAATCACAATAAATGACCCGATCGAAACCGGAAAAACCAGATGAACAAGTATCAGAATAAGAACCAGACAAGCTGCTACGATCGCACTTCCCAGCAGAACAATAGTAAACGGATTTAATTTTTTCACTTTTCAGAAAATGTATAACCAACACCTTTAATGGTACGAATATACGATTCGCCTAGTTTTTCTCTTAATTTTCTGATATGAACATCGATTGTGCGTTCTCCGACGATAGTTTCATCTCCCCAAACCGTTGTCAGAATTTGCTCTCTTGTAAACACTTTTCCTGGTCTGGATGCGAGTAATTCAATAAGCTCGAACTCTTTTTTAGGAAGCTGAATTTCTGCATCGTTCATGAACACGAGGAATTTTTCGCGGTTCACTGTAATGGACGACGTTTTGATTTCTGTTTCCGCTCCGTGCATACGTCTGGTTCTTCGAAGTAAGGCATCTACTTTGGAAATCAGCAAACGTGGTCTGATCGGTTTAGTAATGTAGTCGTCAGCACCAGCTTCAAAACCTGCTACTTGGGAGTAATCCTCCGCCCGTGAAGTCAAAAAGGCAATCAGCGGGGAGTTTAACCGGAGATCCTGACGGATAGTCTGGCAAGCTTCAATTCCGTCCATTCGTGGCATCATTACATCCATCAGGATGAGATCGGGAGAAACTTTCTGTGCCATTTCAACTCCTTCAAGCCCGTCATTGGCAACAAAGACTTTATATCCTTCCCGTTCAAGATTATACTGTAAAAAATCCAAAATATCTTTCTCATCATCTACCAAAAGTATGGTTTCTTGCATTGCGTTTGCTCTTAAAGTTTGAGCAAAATTATCCTTGTAAGTTTCTTTAATAATTATTTTT
Source organism: Fluviicola sp. (assembly GCA_031260455.1). GTDB lineage: Bacteria > Bacteroidota > Bacteroidia > Flavobacteriales_D > Crocinitomicaceae > Fluviicola. The sequence goes on along the minus strand of JAIRJW010000003.1, from coordinate 122,901 downwards.
GAGTTACGAAATGATTAATTAATGAGTGGTGGATTATTTTAATGTTAAGATACAATTTCTCTTATCTTCCCCTGAATAATAACAAGAAATTCAAATCTTCATGATTCGGGGAAAAAGGAACTTTCATGTGTGAAGTGAAAGGATTGTGTAACTTTGCTTTATGATATTTCGATATGCCCTGGAACTCGCTTATCGCGGAACGGACTATCATGGCTGGCAAATTCAGCCTAATGCGACTTCTGTTCAGGAAGAACTGGAATACAGGCTTTCCCGTTTGGGGGGAAATGTTCCGATTTCGGTTACCGGTTGCGGAAGAACGGATACCGGAGTTCATGCATCTTATTATGTTGCGCATTTCGAAACGGGAACAGAAATGGATTGCGCTCAGTTGGTTTATAAACTAAACAAAATGCTCCCCGAAGACATTTCCGTATTTTCCGCTCAACGAGTCAGTGAGGCATTTCATGCCCGCTTTTCTGCCATTGCGAGAACCTATCGTTACTTTGTAAACCGGGAAAAAAATCCCTTTGCTCTGGATAGTTGGCACCTGCCTCAAAGTTGTGATTTTGATGCCATGAACCGGGCTGCGAAGTATTTGTTGGGGAAACAGGATTTTACTTCTTTTTCCAAACTTCATACGGATGTAAAAACCAATATTTGTACAGTGTACAGAGCCAGATGGATTCAGCAAAATGATCAAAGCTGGTTTTTCGAAATCCAGGCAGACCGATTTTTGCGGAATATGGTTCGGGCAATTGTCGGAACCTTACTGGATGTGGGGTATGGCAAATTGACTGAAAAACAGATGGAGGAAATTATCATCATGAAAAACCGGGGAGAGGCAAAACTTTCCGTTCCAGCAAAAGGATTATTTTTGGTTGATGTGGAGTATCCGATAGAGTTGTTCTCAAAAAGAAGATAAAAAGAAAGAAAAAATTTTCAAAAACCACTATCCCGGTTACCGGAATACAAAAGACCCGCGGTTTTTCAAAACCATCATTTGAATTCCCATAGAAAGGAAGTTTTCCCACCGGGAAAATAATTCTGAAAAGTCTTAGGATTATTCTACGATCACAATGTAATTGTTTTTCTTTCCTTTTCCGAGCAGGATGAATTTGTTGTTAATCAGGTCACCCGGACCAACCAGTGTTCCTTCTCCCACTTTGTCCTTGTTCAGGGAAATCGCGTTAGCCTTCAATTCGCGTTTTGCTTCCCCGTTTGAAGTTAAAAATCCTGTTTTTGAGCCCAATAAATCAACGATACTAATTCCGTCATTCAGTTCGGCACGCTTAACAGTTGCCATCGGAACACCGTCAAAAATGCTCAGGAATGTGTCATTGGACAATTTTTTCAAATCTTCCGAAGTAGATTTTCCGAACAAAATATTGGAAGCTACAATAGCCATGTCTAATGCTTCCTGTCCGTGTACGCGAACAGTTACTTCTTCTGCGATTGCTTTTTGAAGCACACGTAGATGTGGAGCTTCATGGTGCTCTTTTTCAATCGCATTAATCTCCTCTTTTGATTTCAGGGTATAGAAACGGATCAGTTTGACCGCATCTTCATCCGAAGTATTTAACCAGAACTGGTAAAAAGCATAAGGGCTGGTTTTTTCAGGATCCAGCCAGATAGTTCCAGATTCTGTTTTTCCGAATTTTCCTCCGTCGGATTTTGTCAGCAACGGACATGTAAAAGCATAAGCTTCACCACCAGTGATTTTGCGAATCAATTCCGTTCCGGTCGTGATATTTCCCCATTGGTCGGAACCGCCGAACTGAACTTTTACCTGGTTATTTTTGTACAAGTGCAGGAAATCATAGCCCTGGATCAGCTGATAAGAGAATTCCGTGAAGGAGATTCCTGTTTCCACGCGTTTTTTTACAGAATCCTTTGCACTCATGTAATTGACTGTGATGTGTTTTCCTACGTCGCGGATAAAATCCAGGAAAGAAAAATGCCGCATCCAGTCAAAATTGTTAACCAGTTCCGCCTTGTTCTCTCCTGTTTCAAAATCCAGGAACTGGCGCAATTGCTTTTGAACACCAGCAATGTTACGATTCAATGTTTCCTCGTCCAGCAGGTTGCGTTCAGCCGATTTTCCGGTAGGATCGCCAACCATTCCCGTTGCACCCCCGACCAAAGCGTAAGGCTTGTGCCCAGCCAACTGGAAATGTTTCAGTAACATGATTGGTAGCAGGTTCCCTACGTGGAGTGAATCTGCCGTTGGGTCAAAACCTACGTAACCGGAAGTCATTTCTTTAAGCAGTTGTTCTTCCAAACCGGGCATGATATCCTGAACCATCCCCCTCCATCTTAATTCTTCAATGACATTCATTTTCATGTACTTCTTTTATTGCTGGTGCAAAAATAGGGCTTTTGGCATGGAATCAAAGTACTTCAAAAAAGGAATTAATAATTATCATGAAACAGAAGGTAATCCTATTAATCCTCAGGATGAGTATCCTGTGCAGGATGATTTTTTATTCAGTTATCCGATGGAGGGTGCAGTTTTAAGCTAACGGACAGGTCGTATCCGTATCTTCATGAGAATGAGTGTTCGTCACAAAGAACAACATTTGCTGCAAATGCTTTTGATTTCAGCACCAGGGTATTTTCCTGAAAAAGTTTTCATTAATTTAGGGCATGCTTCAGACTAGAAAAGAAATTGCCTTCATGGTCATGGCAGGAATCTTCATCTCCAGTGCGATTGTTGCCGAGTTGATTTCAGCTAAATTGGTTTATATGGGACCTTATCTCGCGCCTATGATTGCGGGAATTGTTCCCTGGCCTGTTGTGTTTTTGCTGACAGATGTGATGAACGAGTATTTCGGAAAACAGGCAGTTCTCAGGTTGAGCTGGATTACGACTGCTTTGATTGCGTTTTGTTTCCTGGTAGTATACGTAGCAGTTCAGCTTCCGGCGGCGGAAGGGTCGTGGCTGTCCGACAAGGAATTTGCCAAAGCTTTCGGGGGTTCTCTCTGGATCATGGTTGGAAGCATCTGCGCATTTGTTACCTCCCAGTTGTTGGATATCCAGTTGTTCCATTTGTTCAATAAACTGACCAAAGGAAAGATGATCTGGTTAAGAAGCACGGGGTCGACCGTTATTTCCCAATTAGTTGATTCGTTTATGGTGGCTCTGATCGGCTTATGGTTCTCCGGTGCTTATCCTTTAAAGTTGGTTCTGGTCCTGGCAATTACGGGATATCTGACTAAATTGTTTATAGCTACCTGTCTTACGCCACTGATCTATGTCATGCATTACCTTGCAAAAAGAATTTTAGGAGAGAAACCGGTAGTAGAAACTAATTAGTTGATTTTTCACGAACAATATTTATATTTAAAATAATATTTATTGCAAAGTGCAGTAAGCTTATAAATTATAAAACTATAATTATGAAAAAACTATTAGCCGAGTTCATCGGAACTTTCTGGCTGGTTCTGGGAGGTTGCGGAAGTGCTGTCCTTGCAGCAGGATTCCCTGAGTTGGGAATTGGATTTGTAGGTGTTGCCATTGCTTTTGGTTTAACTGTCCTGACTATGGCTTATGCTATCGGACATATTTCAGGATGCCATCTGAATCCTGCCGTTACGATCGGTTTGTGGGCTGGAGGACGTTTTGAAGCCAAAGATGTGCTCCCTTACATCATTTCGCAGGTTTTGGGAGGAATTGCCGGTGCCGGGATTCTGTATTTGATTGCAAGTGGTAAACCGGGATTTGAGTTAGGAGGATTTGCAGCTAATGGTTACGGAGCACATTCTCCTGGAGGATACACTATGGGATCTGCATTGATAACGGAAATGGTGATGACCTTCCTGTTCCTGATCATTATCCTGGGAGCAACACACAAGAATGCTTCTGCTGGTTTTGCTGGTATCGCGATTGGCTTGGGTTTAACACTCATCCACTTGATCAGCATTCCGGTGACAAATACTTCTGTGAATCCTGCAAGAAGTACCAGTCAGGCAATTTTTGTACAAGGCTGGGCGCTTGAGCAATTGTGGTTATTCTGGCTTGCACCGATCTTGGGAGCGGTGATTGCTGGTTTGGCCTATAAATACCTTGCTCCGAATAAAGAGTGATTAGCTGACAATAGAAAAGACAAGGGGCTGTCTCCTATGTTTGTGCAAGCAAGCATAGGAGACAGCTCCTTCTCGCATCTGTTTTGAAAACAATATCTCATTTTGTCAATGATTTGAACACTTTTTCGAGCGATTTCTCTTCCGTACGCAGTGTAAGTATAAGTAAATTATGCTGCTGAGCAAACTGGGCTACTATTTTACGCAGGTCATCTACAGACTGGCTTTCGATAAGGTATCTGGAATCGGACACACGTTCAATTTTCGAAACTCCTGGAATTTTTTGAAGCAGGTTTTTGGCAACAATTCTGTCAAATTCTACATACACAACTTGTGTGTTGTCTGTTGCAACCTGAAGATTTGAGGCCAGGTTATCAGCAACCAGCTGGCCTTTTCTAATAATGATTACACGGTCGCAGATTGCTTCGACTTCCTGGAGAATGTGCGTTGAAAGCATCACCGTTTTTTCTTTCCCGATACGTTTGATCAGTTCACGGATTTCGACCAACTGGTTCGGATCCAGACCAGAAGTTGGTTCATCGAGAATTAACACATCCGGGTTGTGAATAATCGCCTGAGCCAATCCCACACGCTGGCGGTAGCCTTTGGAAAGCATCCCGATCTTTTTATTTTGCTCTACTTCCAGACCAACGAGCTGAATCATTTCCTTTACGCGTTCTTTCAGGTTTTTTACCTTGTAGATCTTCCCAACAAATTCCAGGTATTCCTTTACATACATGTCCAGGTACAACGGATTGTTCTCCGGAAGATAACCGATTCGCTTGCGGGTTTCGATGGAATCAACTGAAACGGGAATACCGCAAACGTGAATACTTCCTTCCGTTGCGGGAATAAATCCGGTAATCATTTTCATAGTAGTCGATTTACCGGCACCATTGGGTCCTAAGAAACCAATGATCTCGCCTTTTCCGATGGAAAAAGTAATATCATTTACAGCTGCTTGTTCGCCATAATACTTGGAAAGATTTTTTACTTCAATCGACATACTTCCTTCAAACTTTGGCTACGAAGATAACGAATGCGATCGGAATAACGTTGGATTGGGCGGAAACCTTCCTTGATTTGTATTGAAAATCTTTCAAAATCCTTTCATTTGAAATAGAAATAAAATACTATGGGGTGCTTTTATGTAATTTTGTTTCATGAATGATCTTCGCGGAAGAGTTTTAAAATCGACAGGGAAATGGTACCAGGTATTGCTGCCAAACGGAGAAATAGTGGAATGCCGGATTCGAGGTCGGTTGCGTCTGGAAGGTCTGAAGACTACCAACCCGATCGCAGCCGGAGATATTGTAATCCTGGATTCAAAAAGTGATGACGAGGGAAAACGGGTAATCGTGAATTACGAAGTACGGGAAAACTACATTGTTAGAAAAAGCACCAACCTGAGTAAACAAATGCATATTCTGGCTGCAAACATTGACCAGGCTTATCTGATGGTGACCCTGAAGTTTCCGGAGACACATTTTGTGTTTATCGACCGTTTCCTGGTTGCTGCTGAATCCTTTCGCATTCCGACAACGCTGATTTTTAATAAGGTCGATTTGTTGGATGACGAAGAACTGTTGAGTCTGAAAGCTATTATGTTCATGTACGAATCAATTGGCTATCCCTGTCACGCCATCTCGGCTACCAACGCGGCAGATGTGCAATTTTTGCGCAATGAGATCACAGACCAACAGGTAATGATTGCTGGACATTCCGGAACAGGGAAAAGCACTTTGGTCAATGCCCTGGATCCGACCCTGGATTTGCGTGTGGGTGAAATTTCCGTAGCACATCACCAGGGGCAACACACTACAACCTTTGCCGAAATGCACCCATTGCAGTCGGGTGGTTTTATCATCGATACTCCGGGAATCCGTGCTTTCGGAGTCGTGAACCTGGAAAAAGAAGTTATTTCTCATTATTTCCCAGAAATGCGCAAATTGATAGGTGCATGTAAGTTTCATAACTGTCAGCATTTGAATGAACCTGCCTGCGCGGTGAAAGGAGCTGTGAAAAACGGAGAAATCTATGAAAGTCGTTACCTGACTTACCTGCAATTGATGTCGGAGGATGGTGAAGCATATCGCCGGAATAAGCGTGGCCTTGAATAATAAAGTTCCAAAATAATAACTTTTGAACTTAATAATATTGTTAAATTCAAATATTGCGATATTTTAATGTTCTGGAGATTGAAAAACAAAGGGCTCAAATTTTTCTGTAATCTGTATATTTGACCATGCGACTAGTCATACAAAGAGTTTCCCAGGCGAGCGTCACAGTGGAAAAGAAAATTATCGGTGCAATCGGCCAGGGACTACTCGTCTTGCTGGGAATTGAGCTGGCAGATTCAGAAGAAGATGTTTATTGGCTGGTTCAGAAATTGATCCAGATGCGGATTTTCTCCGATGCCGGAGGAAAAATGAACTATTCCCTGCAGGATATTGACGGCGGATTACTAGTGGTGAGCCAGTTCACGCTTCATGCATCAACCAAAAAAGGAAACAGGCCTGGCTTTGTTGCTGCTGCTCGACCAGAGCAGGCAATTCCGCTGTATGAATCCTTTATTGAGAAAGCAACATTTCTCTTGGGGAAAAAAGTAGAAACAGGAATTTTTGGTGCCGATATGCAAGTGACCTTGATTAATGACGGACCGGTAACCATTATAATAGATTCGAAAAACAGAGAATAGTGGAAATTTCAGAAGCACAAAAAAAAGTAGATCAGTGGATAAAAAAAGTGGGAGTTCGTTATTTCAATGAGCTGACCAATATGACTATGCTGACAGAAGAAGTGGGAGAAGTGGCTCGTATTATTGCCAGAAGATACGGCGAGCAAAGTGAAAAGGAGAGCGATAAAAACAAGGATCTGGGTGATGAACTGGCAGATGTACTGTTCGTTTTGATCTGTCTGGCAAACCAAACGGGAGTTGATCTGGAAGAGGCTCTGGAAAAAAATATCGCGAAAAAAACAGATAGGGATGCTACTCGTCACAAAGAAAACAAAAAACTGTTTTAATTAATGCGCTATTTTTCCTTCCTGTAACGAGGGAACGATAAAACATATTCATTGTCAAAGGCTTTAGTCAAAAAATGAAACAATCTCACAATGTCTTCGAAGCCTGAACCAGTTTCAGTTCACCGTAAGTGACTTTGTCGCCTAATTCTTCCTTAATGGTTCCAAGCGTTTTACCTTCCGTACCTTCGAGGTAGGTTTCAATCTCGCTGATGCGTTTCGGATCCAGGATTTCCGTCACGTCAATTTGTTCCTGGCGGATCAGTTTGACAAAATGTCCTTCAATAGTTGAGACTCCCAGCTGGCGCTCACGGGCAATCTCTTTGATCGTTTTTCCTTCGCGGAATAATTCCAGGGTGATTTTGTAAGTGTCTTTTTTGACAGGTTTTTCCTCTTTTGCCGTTTTGGTTTTGACCAGTTTGACCACATCGCTGTAATCTTCATCGATCATCTCATCCAGCATGGAACGGTTAGCTCTCAATTCCTGTTGAATGCTGTGGCTTTTTGCAATAACATAGTTGATAAGCTCCGGAGTTTTGATTGTTTCTTTCGTGAATGGTTTTTGGTTCACAACCGTTTCCATTAACAGACGTGCCTTTATCAAACGGTGAACTACTGCTACTACTTCCTGTTCGAGTTCTTCCAGCTCGTCGCTGTATTGTTTCGTTTTTTTGATTTTGGATAACTCATAACGTCGTTTCATGATCGAATAAACCTGAGCATCCAAAGGTTTGTAGAAATACTTGTAGGCAGCCTGAACCCGCTCATGAATAAATGTCCAGTCCGGTTTTTCTTTGGAAAAAAGACTGGACAGCTGATTTTGGAATTTACGGGCTGCATCAAACGTGCTTTGAACGATTTGAAGCTGGCTGGCAGCCCAGGATTTGTCTTTTCCCTTTTCGGTTTTGGGTCCCTGTAACTTAAAGCCTAATTCAAAAGTGGCCCATTTGGTTGTGTAATCGTACCAATCAAAGGCTTGAACCAGGCTATGGTAGATAAACCGTGCTGTTTCACGATCGAGATAAAGTTGCATGACATCCTCTGCGGTTTTGTTTGAAGCGTAGGAAACAACCTGCTGATCGTTCACGAGGCCATTCATGGAAAGCGGTTTGAGCAGAACGAGTCCGGATAAACTGCGAAGTCTCGAAAGTGCCACATAAGCTTGTCCGGGAGCAAAAACCTGTGAAACATCCAGAACGGCTTTGTCGAAAGTAAGCCCCTGGCTTTTGTGAATGGTAATGGCCCAGGCCAGTTTAATGGGATAATGGACAAATGTTCCGAGTACTTCTTCTTCGATTTCACCGTTTTGCTCATTAAGTGAGTATTTGATATTGTTCCATTCGTATTTCTCAACGATAATACTTCGTTTTTCGTCTTTAAAAAACACTTCGATTTCATCCGGAGTCAACGATTGAATAACGCCCATTTTTCCGTTGTAGAAATTCTTCTCAAAAGAAATATCATTTTTGATAAACATGATCTGCGCCCCGATCTTCAATTCGGTGTCTTTTTCCAGCGGATACAAATGCGGAGGGAAATCTCCCCTGATCTCAGCTGAGTAAACCAGTGATTTTTCCGGGAGCGACTCCAAAGCAGCAGCATTGATCTGATCTGCTTTTGAATTGTGTGTTGTCAAGGTAATATATCCTTCCTCTTTGGTTGAATCAAAACCTGGATTGACGTAGCGTTCAAGTAATTGCCGATCTTCTGTCGTAATCTGATTGTTTCGCAAATGATTCAGCAGATCGATAAAAAGCTGGTCGTCCTGCCGGAAGATTTTTTCCAGTTCGATATAGACCGGAGCCTGCTCCAGGAGAACGTGTGCGTTAAAAAAGAAAATTCCGCGGTAATATTTTTGAAGCAAGCTCCATTCTTCCGGTTTGATGACGGGAGGGAGCTGTAACAAGTCTCCGATGAAAAGCACCTGAACGCCTCCGAACGGATCATTGTTCCGGCGTACGTTTCTCAGAGTCCAGTCAATTGCATCCAATAAATCGGCACGAAGCATGGAGACTTCATCGATAATCAACAGCTCTACGCTCCGAATGAGGTTCTGACGCGTTTTATTGAAATGAAAATGGCGTTTCAGCGTTTCTTTCGATTCGAATTTGGTGTTTCCGCTGACCAATCCTTCCGAGACGAATTCAGGGATGAATGAACTGAATGGAAGCTGGAAGAACGAATGAATGGTTACTCCACCGGCATTGAGAGCTGCGATCCCGGTTGGAGCTACGATGACTGTATTTTTATGCGTCGTTTCAACAATTTTTCGGAGCAGGGTTGTTTTTCCGGTTCCGGCTTTCCCCGTCAGGAATACCGGACTATTGGTCTGGTTAATAAATCGTTCTGTAAATTCATCAGGATTGCTGATGGTTGTTTCTGTATATGCTTTCATCTCTTATCTGAAGATAAGCAAAATTAGTATTGTCTGCAAATTGAAATACAATCGTTAGTATTTCGTTAAATGTTGTTTGAAAATATAGTGCATACTCAGATCCAGATAATCTTTGTAAATGTAATAGATGAAATCCCGGTGGATCTGGATGTGCTCCGGGAAAATATGTTCCCGTATTTCCACTTCATCTGCTGCTTTTCCAGTCATCAGGTTAATTTTTTTGAGACTGGTAATACCGTCTCTTTCAAACCGGGCGTAAATAGCCGTTTTCTCCAGGTTCGGAATCAATTCGTTTTTCCAGCCCTTAAAGTATTGGTAGGAAATAGGGAAACTTCTCACCCGGGTTCCTGTTTTGGTGAAGACGATGGCAGAATCGTTCGGGTGATCGAAAATGATCAGCGAATCATTGAGTTCGAACAAAGGTACATAGATAGGTTTTAAAAGAATCAGATCATAAAATTGTTGGGTGTTATAGCGTTCCCGGACTTTTTTGATATCATCCCGGTCATTGGAAAGCTGGTCGTGATGGTTTGCATCCGACTCTTTGAGAATTTCCTGGACGGTCAGCTTGTTTTCCCGTTTATAGTCCTGTAACTGCCGCTTTTTCTGCCGGTCTTCACTCACGTAGAGTACTTGGCTGGTATGTGTTTTTTTGGAGATTAGCAGGTATTCCAGGTATTGTTTCTGGTTCATGTAAGTGCGGATAATGATGGATGTATCGTCCGAGTAGGAACAATTATCCAGAAGTCCGATTGCTTTGCTGTAAGATACCGGAGAGAAGATTCCAACTGATTCACCGATAATTGAAGTTTCGTAAATGCTGTCATTGTATATAAGATGGCATTTTCCGTTGCAATCCGTACGAATCTGTCTGGGATGTTTTCGGATGGAAGTTTCATAGATCTGATCTCCCGATTCATTCACTTGTCGCAGGAAATAGCGGCGCGCATCACTACAGCATAGCAGAATGTTTCCGTTCGGTTCCAGTTTGAAATCGAGCACATTGGTCTGTTTTTTCGGGTATACCCAGAATTTGCCGTTGGCGTTAATGGTTACTTCTTCCAACTGGGTTGTTTTGGATGTCATGACCACGAAAACCATCAGTGTGTCTTTCCATTTTTCGGGAAAAAGCAAAATATCCTGAAATTCATCATACGAGTTGCTTTTTACCGTAATCTGTGCCGGGAAATTCTGGTTTTTCAGATAGAAGAACCCTTCGGAGTTGGTTCGGGTGTTGTGAATATCGATCTGGACGGAAGCATTTTTGACCGGAATTCCCATTTCATTCACTACCTTTCCTTTGATCGTGATTTCGATCTGGGACCAGGAGGACGTATTGTTTACGAGCAGCATTCCAATGAAACAAAACAGGGAAATTCTTTTGAAAAAGAAAAGGTATAATTGATTCATGATTTATAACTTGATTCACAGTTTAGCGGTTTAAAGTAGTCAAATGAATTTTCTTTTCAAAACGGATTGATTAAAAGGTAATTTATTATTGACTGAACAGTATTCGGTTAGAAATAAGCCACGTAACCGAAATGAACTTTGGAATCCCGGAAAAGAATCGGGTTGGAAAACTGCTGACCCAGGGCATAAGTCAGGGAAAAGATTCCGATGTTAGTTCCGAAACAGAGTCCGGCACCAAATCCTTTCGGAGCGTCATGAACATAGTTTTGAACATTTCGTTCATACCAGCTCTGATCGTAAAAAACGAATAAGTACGAATTCTGATCCATAATGAAGCGTGGTTCGATGGTGAATGTGGCCCGGTAAGTACTCAGGAGCTCATCTTCCATGAAACCTCTTTGAGACAGATTGCCGCCAAAGCGCAGCAGTTCGTTTTGTTGAATGTTGTTTGTATAGAATGTTTCGCTGATCAACCCGGCTTTAATTACAAAGCGTTTTCCCAGTGATTGGTAGTATTCGATCTGAAGTTTCCCTCCATAAACCAGGTAATTATTGGTTGTGGAATCTTTCTTGAGTGACCGTTTCCCTATATTTCCTTCCAGGTACCAGATGAATCCTTTCCGGGGATTGGGCAGGTAATCCACCGTCTGATTTTTAAAGGAAAGCCCGTAAAGATTGCTTTTAGTCGTTCCGTATAAGTCCGATGTTGCTGTTCCGAGCAGGTTGGATTGCTGATTTTTATAAAAACCCGTGAGTGTTTTTCCTCCCGAAACGAAATAAGAGACACCAATGCTGGTTTTCAATTCTAGGAAGGTCGAATCGCGCTTGAAGAGCGAAAACTGACCGTCGAGCCCGAAAGGTGTGTTGAGCAGAAAGGGATAAGCTGCCTGGATTTTTAATTGCGGGCTTCCGGGTTGGATAGAACGCCAGTTCAGGTCGAACAGTTCACCGTGCTTGAATGCATTTTGTAATTTCAGGCGTAAATCTCCGGTTAGCTGGTATTTCAGTTTGACAGGATCTTGCTGGATCCCGATTGTCCCGTTGAACAGCGAAACGGGCTTCGTCTCAATATACAGATACAGGTTGGCTCCTTCCGGAGTAAAGAGAATTTCTGCGGGTTTGATCTGTTTAACGAAAGTGAGTTGGGAAAGGCGCGTACCGATCAGTTTTACCTGGCTCTGGTCATACCAGTTTCCTTTTTCGATGTGGAGGAAGTTTTCCAGATATTTTTTTGCCAGTTTCACCTTGGTTCCGCTGACGATCACTTCATTCCATTTCACCCTGGAATTGGGTTTGATGATCAGTTCTGCGTAAAGTGCTTCCTTCTCAGTGTGGAGATTTTCGAAAGAGATTTGTGCAAAAGGGTAGCCGGAGGTTTCAAACTGGTAGAGAATATTTTCCAGGGCCTTGGTGATTTCCAACGGAGTAGGAGAAAGGGCTTCAATCGTTCGGGGACTGATCCCGATTTTCCTCAAAGCACTGCTGCTTTGTTTACTTATGGATAAATTCAGTTTTTTATAGTGCAACCCGGTACTGAAATATACTTCACTGTTCAGGCTGTCAACCCGGACAATCGAATCAATTCCAAAGCTTAAATACCCTTTTTTGTAAGCTAAGAAGCGGATTTCGGTGAGTTGATTTCTTAATGAAAAAGTATCCGTGTAAGTAAAAGTATTCCGCTTGCTGATTTGCTTAAAAAAGGGATCCGGAAACGTGATTTTTTTTTGGGCGTGAAGTACCGGAACCGCAAAGAGAATCACCTTGATCAGCAGACCAAGTTGCAGGTTTTTCCTGAGGATTCTTTTGAAATACTTCAATATCAATTATTTCCTTTTGAGAATGGTTAAAAATCTTAGATATATAACGATGAAAATAATAAGTTTGTATAGAAGTCATGATGAGTATTCACTGTTAAATGAACGATCATGAAAAAATGAATCAAAATTCTGACCGCTGTTCTGCTGATTCTGACCGGGAATTCTGTAGAACCAAAACTCATTGCAATGCTGATAATTCGATGAATGGCACATACCAGTACAGGGCTAAAAGAACGTTAGCTAACAAAATTGTTCTCATTTTTGACGTTAAAAATAAAACTCTGCGTTCAATTAAATCACAATTAATCAACATTATAAAAACATCAATGTGAATAATATTTTATATCTCATTTCGTTAAAAGTGGTAGATTTGTATCTGGGACAACAACTTGTAAACTAAAAAACAAAGCAGATAACTATGAAGAAATTTTTTGTCTATGCAGCAATGGCTGCAGTTCTCGCGGTGGTTGTGGCATCTTGCGGATCATCAAAAGGACACTGCGATGCTTATGGAAGTGTGAACCATACAGAAAACACTGATTTGGCATCCAAATAACGAAACGAACCAAAAAGTCTCTTCCCACGGAGGCTTTTTTTATGGCTGATTGTTTTTCGTTCGCAGGACAAAATTCTGACCCAGATACACTTTCCGAACCTGCTCGTCCGAAGCCAGTTCTTCTGCCGTTCCGGATTTCAAAATACTTCCTTCAAATAACAAATAAGCACGGTCGGTGATAGACAGGGTTTCCTGTACATTGTGGTCTGTAATCAAAATCCCGATATCGCGTTTGCGGAGGTCTGAAACGATGCTTTGAATATCTTCCACGGCAATCGGATCTACTCCTGCAAAAGGTTCATCCAGAAGTACAAATTTCGGATTGGTTGCGAGAGCTCGTGCAATCTCTGTTCTTCTTTTTTCTCCGCCGGAAAGCCGGTTTCCTAAGTTTTTGCGCACTTTAGTGAGACTGAATTCTTCTAATAACTGCTCCATTTTTTCTTTGCGTTCTACCTTGCTCAGGTCCGAAAGTTCCAGGATCGACAGAATGTTGTCTTCCACGCTGAGTTTCCTGAAAACCGAAACTTCCTGTGGAAGATAGCCGATTCCCAGCTGAGAACGTTTGTACATCGGGTAATGCGTGATTTCCAGGTCGTCCAGGAATACATGGCCTTCGTCAGGTTTCACCAAACCGACCATCATGTAGAAGGAAGTAGTTTTTCCCGCTCCGTTTGGTCCGAGCAATCCGACAATTTCTCCCTGGTTTACCTCAATGGTAACACCTTTTACAACATTCCGACCCTTGTAGGTCTTCTTAATATCATGTGTATGTAGCTTCACTTTGCGAAAATACAATATTTAGAATTTCCAATTGCGAATGATTCCATTGTTTAATTTGTAATTAGCTTCTGGGATTAGAATATAAACGACCATCTCGCGCGGATTCCCAACGGAAGGATTCCCTGCTCCAGGTGTGTGATACGCCATACAAGGTCAACGCGCCCGAGCTTGAAGATGTTTTCAATCCCAACGGAGGCTTCTGCATACGGAATGTGCCCGAACTGTTTCGTAAACGACGGAATAATCATTGCTGCGGTGTGTTTCGGACTGATTGCCCCATACGTAATACGGCCACTGGTCACCAAACGCCACTTGAGTTTTTTGATTAACGGAATGCGGTCGAAAAGCAGCCCCTGCCAGTGATGCTCAACGAATCCGCCAACATAACGGTCGGAAATAAATTCGAAATAGGACATGCGGTTAAAAGAATTCGTATAAAGCCAGTAAGATTGACTTCCCTCATGGACTTTCAGGAAGGGATAAGCGACAGTTCCGAAAACAACTCCGGCATTGATACCGTAACGAATTCGTCCTAGTACACCGACGTTGCGATTGTGTTCCATTGCAAATTCGATCTTCTGATAGCTGTAATCGCTCCCAAATACGCCTTTAATTCCGAAAATTCCCTGGATGGATAAAATCGGGTACTTGGAAGGAATAGTGGTCCGGTCGAAATTCCCCGAAATGAACTCTTCGTCCTTACACCATCTGAAACGCAAGGTAATTTCCGAGCTTTGAATGTGCCTGAGCGTGTCCATACTTCCGGATTCATTGATGCGTTCGTATGTCGCCAAACCCAAAGGAGTGTACTTTTTCCATTCCAGACCTCCGAAAATGATAAAATCCTTCCCAATATCTTTTTCAAAGTTAATTCCAGTCTTGTCAACGAAAGTGAGTTTGTCCAGGGGGCCGGTACGAAACAAGGTGCTGAAAGTCGATCCGACGGCAGCGGCTGTTGGTGAAATTCCGATCTGTTCGATGTCACGATTCCCATATAAAATGAGCATTCCGCGTTTTTTTGGCGTGATGTTGATGCGCGTTGTCAAACCGTATTTGAAGCGCTTGTCCCCAAAGCCGTAATAAAGTCTTCCGCCGAATTCAACCCGTTTCGAAAAGGCATTCGAAGTGCGAATCGCCAGGCCGGTACGGAATTTTTCTACCGGGTTCACTGAGATGAGGGAGTAGATGGAGCCGATTTCGATTTTTCCGACAGGATAATAACCTGAGGCCAGCATGTAGGTTGAATTCTTCAGAAATTTAAAGAAAGGATCCTGGTTCAGGGAATCGACCATTTGATCAATTCCGTTTTCCTGGTCATTGAGCGGGATGTGCCTGTGTGCAACCCAATAGTTTTTGTCTCGGATTTTGGCGCTGTCGGCAAATTCGACGGTAAAATCGCTTTTGTAATAATTGTCCGGGTGCTCTTTGTTGATTACAAAATTTCTGCGGGAGGAATATTTGCGTCCATAAAAACCATAGAGTTTGGTACCTTTTGTTATTTTCAGATCCAGGATCATTTTCTCTTCGGTCAGCATCCACACTTCCGGGATTACCTGGTCGAAATGATGTTCTATATACAAATCCTGCACGTAGTTGATGTTGGCCCAGGGCGACAATTTTGCCTTGAATGTTTTGACTGCGTATGTGGTATCATTGATCCACATTTCCCCCTCGAAAGTCATGTCTCCGGTTCTTTTGGGGACAAAACGCAATTTGTAGCACCAGTTGTTGTCGATAAACATGCTGTCTTCCAGATAGAATTTGTAGTAACTGCGTGCAAAATCGGCAACCGGACTGATGAATGCTTTCTGAAAAATGTTCAGGTAATTGTCGTAGATGTTGAAATCGAGGTACATTTCCCCCAGGAACTGATTCAGCTGGAGGTTTTCTACCCCGGAAATCCGGGTTGCAGTGACGAACTCCCGTTTCTTTTTGGGATTATTCTTAAAACTGAATTCAGAAATGTTTTCCGAAAGAATCACTGGCAGATAGGTTTTTCCGCCATCAATTGAATCCAGATAATTCATCACCACATCCAGACGTTTGACAATATCCCGGTCCTTGAACTTGTCTCCGATATTGTTCAGGTCAATTTGGATCTTGTTGTATAACTCGTAATCGTATGACTGGAGTTTTTCTTTATTGTTGATATCTTTGTGAGCGATGACTTTTTTGTGTAACGTTGTCGATGGAAATTCATCCGGAGGTTTCACAGTTATTTCTACAAGATCTGTTACGCTTTCTTTCAGTGCAACATCGATAGTTTGTTCCGTATCTTTTTTGACAGCCTTCGTTACCATCGTAAACTCCGGTATTAAATACGTAATGCTGTCCGTTGCATAATACGTTTGCAGGTTATAAAACCCAAGGCTGTCGGTCAATGTCCCGATTTTCGAAAACTGAAACTGCACCCTCACACCCGGCATACCTTCTCCTGTTGCAGCATCTACAACGCGCCCTGAAACTTTTGTCTGCTGAGAGTAGACAAAAAGTTGAGTCAGGCAGAGTAGAAACAGAATCCTTAGTTTGAGCATAGATAGTGTAAATCTAATCAAAAACCAGGATAAAAACAACGTGATAACTACCGGATTATTCGTCCGTCAGGCGCGTTTTTTCTACGCGTTTTACCACGAAAATCCCGATTTCGTAAAGAAGTAAAATAGGAATACTGACGATGATTTGCGAGATCATATCAGGTGGAGTAATGATCGCCGCCAGGATCAGAACGACTACAATCGAGTGTTTGCGGTACTTGATCAAAAAGCCAGATGAAATTACCCCCATCTTCCCGAGCAGGTAAGCCACAATTGGAAGCAGGAAAAACAAACCGGAGTAGAAAACAGTCGATAAAATTGTACTCATGTATGAATTAATAGTAAAATCGTTTTTGATTTCACGTGAAATCTGGTAAGTCCCAAAGAACTGAACGCTCATTGGTGCTACGATGAAATACCCGAAAAGGATCCCAAGGAAAAACAAAACACTCACATAGAAAACAATCCCTTTCACCATTTTCTTTTCATTCTGTTTCAATCCCGGCTTTACAAAAGACCAGATTTGATAGAAGATGTATGGAAATCCGACTACCACACCGCCCAGGAAGCTCATCCACAAGGAGTAAGAAAACTGTCCGCCCATGGTCGTCGACTGAAAGTTGACCGGAATTTCATCCACACACATGAAATTCATGGTTTTACAGAAGAAGTTGAATGTGAAGAAATCAGGTTTGCTCATGGAAAGAAAAATGTGGTTCATGATCCAGTCCTGGTACCACCAGATGGCAACGGCAAGCACAATGATTACGATTGCACACCGAACCAGTCTCCATCTCAATTCCTCAAGATGCTGTAAAAATGACATGTTTTTTTCTTCTTCCATATATGGCCGCAAAGTTAATAATTCATCAAAAAATAGGAGTGATGAAATGTTAATAGTTGTTTTTTATGCATTTATTTTCTATTTTAGTATGATTACCGATTTTATAACACCTATGTGTTTTATTATCAGTAATTTTGGTATTTAGTAAAATTTAGGTAATCTTTTAATATTCAAACTTTATGGATCAGAATGATCTGAAAGATGCATTAAGAAAGTTTTTTGGTTTTGATCAGTTTAAGGGGCAGCAGGAAAGCATAATAACCAATGTGTTGCAAAAAAAGAACACTTTTGTAATTATGCCAACAGGTGGTGGAAAGTCTCTTTGTTATCAGCTTCCGGCTTTGTTGTTGGAAGGTACTGCAATCATCGTCTCTCCACTGATTGCGTTGATGAAAAACCAGGTGGATGCAATCCGGAATGTCAGTGACCATAATTCGGTTGCTCATTTCCTGAATTCTTCCCTGAGTAAATCGGAAATCAGCCGGGTGAAGGATGATATCCTTTCAGGAAGGACCAAACTGCTTTATGTCGCACCGGAATCACTCACCAAACAAGAAAACATTGATTTCCTTACTTCCGTTCCGATTTCATTTTTTGCAATCGACGAAGCGCATTGCATCTCGGAGTGGGGGCATGATTTCCGTCCGGAGTATAGACGTTTGAGGGAAATTTTTGAAAAAATATCCAATGTGGCGATCATTGCTTTAACTGCAACTGCAACACCGAAAGTTCAGACTGATATCCAGAAAAACTTGAACATGATGGATGCAGACGTGTTTAAGTCCTCGTTCAACCGGGATAATTTGTACTATGAGATCCGTCCGAAACAGAATGTCGAAAAGGAAATCATTAAATATATCCGTCAGCGCGAAGGTAAATCGGGAATCATCTACTGTCTTTCAAGAAAGAAAGTGGAAGAAATGGCTGAATTACTTCAGGTCAACGGGATCAACGCACTGGCCTATCACGCCGGACTGGATGCGGTAACACGGGCCAGGCACCAGGATATGTTTCTGATGGAAGAAGTGGATGTGATCGTTGCAACGATTGCCTTCGGAATGGGAATTGACAAGCCGGATGTGCGTTTTGTGATTCACCACGATATTCCAAAATCGCTGGAAAGTTATTACCAGGAAACAGGGCGTGCGGGGCGCGATGGCGGAGTAGGTGAATGCATCGCGTTCTATTCGTATAAAGACATTGAAAAGCTGGAGAAATTCCTCCAGGGAAAACCGGTTGCCGAACAGGAAATCGGGAAGCAGCTTTTGAGTGAGATCGTTTCATATTCAGAAACATCTGTTTGCCGCAGAAAATTTATCCTGCATTATTTCGGAGAAATGTTTGATGAGAAACGGTGTAGTGATATGTGTGACAATTGCAGGCATCCGAGGGAAAAGCTGGAAGGAAAGGAGTTTGTTCACCAGTTGTTACAAGTAGTTGATTATCTGCATGAACAGCAAAAATCGAAATATGTCTGTGCATTTCTTTCGGGTAGTGTAACTGCTGAGATCAAAAGCTACAGGCACGATCAGGCTCCGTTATTTGGAGTTGGAAAAAACGGGGATGAACACTTCTGGAATGCGGTGATTCGTCAAACGGTGCTGGCAGGATTACTCTATAAGGATATCGAAACATACGGAACGCTGAAGTTTACCGAAAAAGGAAGAGAATTCCTGGCAAATCCTGTTTCATTTACACTCCTGAAACAACATGATTACTCCGCTTCGGATGATGATGTAATGGTAGCTCCCGGAAAAGGCGGAGCATTTGATGAAGTATTGTATGGGATGCTGATGGATTTGAGAAAATCGCTTTCCAAACAGAACAATATTCCTCCGTTTGTCATTTTCCAGGAACCGTCGCTGAAAGATATGTGTTTCCAATATCCGATTACGATTGATGAACTGACCAATTGTCAGGGAGTCGGGTCCGGAAAAGCGCAGCGCTATGGAGAGCCTTTTATTGCAATTATCCAGCGTTATGTGGAAGAAAATGAAATTGATCGCCCGCAGGATCTGGTGGTGAAGTCGCTGGTCAACAAATCTGTACTGAAAGTACAGCTGATCCAGAATATTGACCGGAAATTACCGCTCGAAGATATCGGAAGAGCACAGGGGAAAACACTTGATGAGGTCATTGAAGAGATCGAAGCGATCGTTTCTTCCGGAACACGGGTGAATATCAACTACTACATCGACAACATTCTGGATTCGGATAACCAGGAAGAAATCTATGAATACTTTTCTGAAGCTGAAACAGATGATCTGACAACTGCGTATCATGAATTTGATGGTGATTACACTGAAGAAGAATTACGTCTGATGCGGATTAAATTTATGAGCGAGATGGCGAATTAAGAAGGCTAAAAGGCTTTTATTTTTAGACTGCTACTTCTGCTTTGATGTGCGGGTGCGGATCGTAATTTAATAACTCGAAGTCCTCAAATTTGAAATCGAAAATATTCTTCGCTTCCGGATTGATTTTCATAGTCGGTAGCGGCCTGAAATCCCGGGTCAGTTGTAGTTTCGCCTGATCGAGGTGATTGGAATACAAATGAGCATCTCCCAGTGTGTGAATAAATTCTCCCGGTTTCAGTCCACAAACCTGCGCTACCATCATAGTTAGCAAAGCGTATGAAGCAATGTTAAACGGAACTCCGAGGAATGTGTCTGCCGAACGCTGATACAGCTGACAGCTCAATTTTCCGTCCGCAACATAGAATTGGAACATTGTGTGGCAGGGAGGAAGCGCCATGTTGTTGACATAAGCTACGTTCCATGCGTTTACAATCAGTCTTCTGGAATCCGGATTCTTCCTGATTTGCTCAATCAGATTTGAAATCTGGTCAATGGATCCACCGTCCGGAGTTGGCCAGGAACGCCACTGGTAGCCGTAAACCGGTCCAAGATCCCCATTCTCATCTGCCCATTCATCCCAGATAGAAACGTTATTGTCTTTGAGGTATTTGATATTTGTATCGCCTTTCAAAAACCACAATAATTCATGGATGATCGAGCGCAGGTGCAGTTTTTTGGTAGTCAGAACCGGGAAACCATCTTCCAGGTTGAAACGCATCTGGTATCCGAAAACAGACAAAGTTCCCGTACCTGTTCGGTCTCCCTTAAAAGTACCGTTATCAAGGATATGCTGTAATAAATCATGATATTGTTTCATTTTATTGTCTGATAATATAAGTGCTGGAATACATTTTTCGAAGTTAGGGATTTTAACAATAGACAAGTTGTTTTGGTTGATAATTCGGTTGCTTTGTTGATTCCTTTCTCTATTTTTGTTCAAAACAGAAAAATGCGTTTTTTATTGCCGGTATTGTTTTTAGTACTTTCCTTGTCTGCATACTCACAAGTGTTGAAGAAGAAAAACCTGGGCGTTTACCAGGGGGAAATACCTGCTTATGTCCTGGGACTGGGAGAGGAAGTTTTCCAGGTTGAAAAAGCAGTTATTCAGATAGAACTTCAGGCAGACGGAACACTATTTGAGAAAATCGATTCGAAAGAAACAAAAGGTTCATTCCTGATCCTGAAAGAAGATAAAAATGCTGTTTACCTCGAAGTAAAACTGAACGGACAATATATTCCGGAAAATTATGTGTTGTATAAAAAAGACAAACGCCTGGAGCGAAAAGGAATTTACCCGCAGCCGGATGTTTTTCTCAGATATTATTCCAAATCCCCAACTCTCTAACCCGGTTCTTTCTTCTTTGCATGTGTTCATCCACACTGCACAGAATGCCCCGGTTTCAGAACTATCCGGTAAGACCATGAAATAACTTTTATATTTTCCGGCAGCCTTTTTCCGGCTGATATTTATATAAGATATGTAATAAAATTTTCTACCTTTACGAGGTAACTAAAATGGGAAGATGAAAAAAGTTTTGTGGTTTTTTCAAGTTTCTTTTTTTCTATTCCTGAATAATTTCCTTTTCGGACAATTGCCGCCACAGATTGATTGGGGACCTGATAACCTTTTGAGGTCGAATACACTTGCTGTTCTGCCAAAAGACAACGGTGTTTTTTTTACTTTTCATTATACAAATTCGTCTTTGATGCCTTCAACAAAGATTTCCCGTTTTGAGAATGGAAAAGAAGTGCTTTCGAAACGTATTGAGCCGCGAATTAATCAGAAAATGGTGACATTAGAAGATGTATTTCTGTTTTCCAACCGGCTTTTCGGACTTTTTTCAGATAAAATCGGCGCAGGTGTTACACTCTATCTGCAGGAATACGATGATGATGCGGATCCGCTCGGGTCGGCTTTGGTCGTTGCCTCTTATGTAGTTCCGAAAGGATGGAGCAGAAACGTGCTCGTTACAACCAGGGTTTCTCCCAAAAGCAATTTCCTTGTGGTTGATTACCTGATTCCAGCAAAAAAAGAAACCTACGACCGTTTTGGGTATAATATCCTGAATGACCAGCTGACCTCCGTTCGTGAAGGAGAATATGAAATACCATACGATTCAAAGCTTTCTGTCGTGGAAGCGAGGCATGTGACAGACCGGGGAGATTATTTTCTTGGGGTGTCTGTTTTTTCCAAGGCTTATTACAGTACCTGGAAAGACTTCGGGTTGGTTGATAAATCGGTCTTGTTTCACATGAGTCCAGGAGATTCCCTGAGAATGTATGAGTTAGACCTGGATCAGCGAAAAGTGTACAATTTTGCCATTTATTCGAATGATTCCACAGCGATTATCACCGGAACCTGGGGAGATGAAGATTCGAAAGGCGCAAAAGGTGTTTTTTATACTGCCTTCACTTTTTCCTCAGCAGAGCTGAAACTTCCGCAATTCCTGGATTTCCCGCCGGAACTGCTGGCGCTGGAAAATACCAATTCGGATGATATCTATAATTATCAGAACGTCAACGGTGAATTGCTGAACTACGCTTTCCGGAATATTCTGCTGCTTCCGGATGGTTCTTTTACGGTTCTGGCAGAACAGTATTATATCTATGAAGTGAATTCAACCGATTCCCGGGGAATGAGTCAGATTACCAATTACTACAATTACAATGACTGTATTGTCTATTCGATCGGCACTTCGGGAGTATTTAACTGGTTTAAAAAGATTAACAAAAAACAGGAATCTGTGAATGATTTCGGACAATATTCATCACTTGTGAGCTATGCCAGTAAAGGAAGTCTGGTTATTTTCTTCAACGACAATGTACAAAATTACGATGTGCTCGGAGCATACAAAGGAGGCCGGATTCCTTATTCCAATTCACTCAGATATAAGGATTATTGTCTGGCGCGTGTGCAGATAGACCTGGATAACGGAGACACACAGCGGAATTTGTTTTCTCCTTACGATGCGATCGGAGCTTTTGTTTGTCTTAAGTTGTCGAGTGTCAATTACAAGTCACATCAGGTTATTTTTGCGGCTTCCAATAAACGTGATAAATACGGAGTGTTGCGTTTCGAATAATTCAGGCAGATTTTCTGTAAAACAATCGCAGGGTTCTCAGCACCAGGAATATTCCCAGTCCCACGATGGCAAAATAACCGGTAAAATCACCCAAAATTTGGTAAAGCGTTTGTCCGGAATTAAGCTGAATAGTATAATTGAACTGCGTTTTGACCCACCAGCCTGTTTCCTTCAAAACATCTCCGCGATTTGAAATTATCCCCGATTTTCCGGTATTTGCCGAACGAACCACGTATTTATTGTTTTCAATTGCTCTCAGGCGTGCAAACTGGAAATGCTGTTTGTATCCCGGTGTATCTTTCCACCAGCCGTCATTGGTGATGATAGCGATGAACTGAGAACCTTTTTTTGCTTGTTTGGCCAGGAAGGAACCATAAATGGATTCGTAGCAAACAACCGGAGAAAACTTCACGCGGTTCTTTTCAAAGATCTTTGGTTCATTTTCGACCCCGAGGCTTCCGGAGCCGCCTTCCATGTCAATTGCCAACTTTTCCAGGAAAGGGAAGGTTCCGACAAAAGGGATTTTTTCCACACCCAAAACCAGTTTGGATTTGTGAATAATCTTTGGTTCAGCGGTGTTGTCGAACAGAACAGAAGAGTTGTAGTCCTCCACATATGCATTGATCGGTTGGTAGAACCTGCTTGCCGGGGAATTTTTGTGTTCAAAAATCTGGTAAGTGGATGCTCCGATCAGTAAACCTGCATTTGCCCATTTGGCACGGTGCTCGTTGATGATATGAAAGAATAGTTCTTTGCGTAATCCGCGTTCATAAATTGGGGAGGTTGGATAAAGTGAGGTTTCCGGTGCGATAACCAGTTGGGTTTCTTTGGAAACGGCCTGATCTGCCTGATCCAGCAGTGTTTTTAGTTGCTCCTCGTTTCCAAGGACAAACTTTTCGTCGTATGGATCCAGGTTGGGTTGAATAATAGCAACATTATAAGGTGTTCCTTTTGTGTCTTTTGAAATATAGAGAATCCAGGAGATGCACAGGGGAATAAAAAGTAAGATTCCTGCCAGGATGGAATGCGTATTTTTCAGTAATTTTTTCGGTTGAGTTACTAATTTAAAAATCAACAGGTTTATTACAAGAATCCAGAGCGATCCACCCAGTACACCAGTAATGGAATACCATTGAACCCAGGAAGTCCGTGTTGCAAAAACATTTCCTAAAGTGAGCCAGGGCCAGGATAATTCCCAGTGAAAATGCAAAAATTCGAAACTTAGCCACACGCAGATCAGGATGAAACCATTCCATTTGGTTCCCAGTTTGCGTTTCAGGAGGTGATAAATCAAAAAAGCGATGGACATTAGGAGGCTGTTTGCCAGAAAAGCCATGTAAGCTCCGCCTTCACTGGCATAATAGATCCACCAGGTGGTCCCGACATTGTATATGAAAAAAACAAGGTATGCGTGTGAAAATAAGCTGAAGGCCTTTTTTTGCTTGTGAAAATAAGATTCGACCAGTAATAAGGGAATCCACGCGATGAAAGCAAGGGGAGTCAGACTTCCTGTTTCGGGAAAAGAAATGGTCAGGAAAACTCCGGAGAGGATACTAAGTAACCACCGGTTTAGCCTTTTTTGAATGATTTTTTCCATCTTGAATACGAAATTACGATTTGTTTTATCAACCTGTTTCGATTTCGATGAATCCCTTTAAAACAAAGATGAACAGAATATTATGTCTGTTTATACAATAAAATCAAATGCCCCATAAAACTCCAAGCATCCCCATCTTGGAATCCGTTATTCCCACTGTAACCTTCATCTGCGGCTTGTTGAATGGATTCGATACTTTCAAGACCGGAACCGCGAGGAATTTTTACCAGTCTGTACTGCCATCACGTTTAGATTTTGCTACCCGGAAATCATTCAGAAATATTAAATTAATAAAATAAAAAAGAGAATGTTATTTCAATACTGATTTTGGTAAATTTGAGCAGATTAGAGTAATCATTCAGGAGAAAATGACCAAGCTGATAACCAAAGTGACATAAAAAAGGAAAAACATTGACCTGAGTGCTCCTGAAAAAAGACGTAAGACTTATAAAAAATGTAAAAGATGGAAAAAATAATTTTTGCAACTGCATTAGCATCAGTGTCCTTATTTACGGGCTGTGAAAAGGAAACTATTCAGAAAACAACTACAGATTCGAAAGAAATTCATATTGAAAAGATTGACAAGCCAAGATTATCAAATATTGCTTGCGCGGTCAAAGATCCCAATGGTAATGGGGGTATTGGTACGCGTTGTAGTAGTGCTCCTGGTAATGATTGTAAAGAAAAAACGGAATGCCAGATAATCGCATTATCATCTGATTTTCAACTGCCTGAAGGCATGTCTTTGGAAGAGTTTAATAAAACATGGAATACGGAAGAAGGCAAAGCATATTTAGAAAAATTGGGCTATTCTCAGCAAGATGCCGAATAAATTGATTCTATCAATTGCAGCCCTGTTATTATTGCAGGGTTGCAATAATCCGCAGGAAAAAGCAGGGCCGGTCTTTTTAAATTTTAAACTGGAAAAAGTTAAAACACTGCTGGTAAACGATATTTTGACCAGTGCTTCAATTGACTATCAGGCTCCGGGCTCAGACTGGGTTTACTTTATTGACCCCAAAACGAAAACTCTTTTGAAAGTTGATGTGTTGAATTCCAGCATAAAATGTATTTGCGTTTTGCCTGATTTTGATATTGGTGAGGAACGGTTTTCAGTAAATGAGAGTAAGAAAGAAATTTATATAAGCAGCTATGAACATATTAAAGTGCTGTCATTTGATGGTTCTGTTAAAAACTCGTACAAATTTGCTGATGACTATGAAAACGGATTTATCGTGCAGATTAGTAATAATTTCACTCCGTTCATTCGAAATGGAAAAATCTATGGACATTATGTGAAAGATGACGACAATTCATACAAATCGCCTGCCTTTTTTCAGGGTCCGATCCAAATAGAAATTGATTTGAAAACAAAAAAAATTAATTTTTCCAATGTAGGATATCCAATAAGTTATCGTTTGAAGTGTTACGGTATGAATTGTGCTCCGGAGAGACTAATATTCAGCAAAGATGAACAACTGTTTGCTTTTGCGTATAATGATACTGCTTATTTATACAATGAAGTTTTGAAAGAAAGCAAACCATACTTTCTTGGTTCGCACAAAAAGCATTCTTTTGAATACATTGATTTTAGAGATGTAAAAAAATTGAACGAAAATATCTTTACTGAATTCTATTTCCAAACCAAACAATATGCTTTTGCCAAAATAGCGCCTTTATCGGGTCTGATACTAAGAACTCAATTAAGACAGGACAGGAAAACGGGAAAATTAATCGAAAACCTCATTCTTTACGACATGAATTTTAAGTATATCGGAGAAAGTAAAAAAGGATTCGGTGTGTCTATTATTGTGGATACAAAGAAAGGTTTGTACAGTTTGAAACTTAATTCAAAAACAAAATGTCTGGAAATATATCGTTTGTCCTGGTAATAAGTTATATCGTTTTATCCTGTACTTCTAAGGAGCATGAATTTAGTACGAATGAAAAGTTTGATGTAAGACCCTATTACAAAGAAAATCAAAATAACAGAGTAAAGAATTTTCTCGATCATTCAGGATTATTAATTTCTAATTGTCCGCAAGAAATTTATTTTGTAAATTCAGATAAATCCATCTGTCAATCCTGCCTGAATAACGAATATATGGATTTACTCGAAATTTTAAAACGGACTCAGATTCGGTCTGTCGTTATTTTTAATGATAGCACTTATTTTAGAGAATTGAAAAATCCACGCGTTAGCTTCCGGTATTTTACTACGGAAAAACTGAAAGCCAATAAAATATTTCATTCAGCCACATGGTTATACAGTTTTTCAAGTAATGAACTGATCAACGACAAAAAGCTCACCGTTCCTGTTTATGATTCGCTTTTAGGCAGATTTAAAAAGATCTGAATAAAGAGTAATATCCTCTCTAAGTATTACTGGAATTTAGGGTCTGTATGAGGCAAATAAATTCCTGAAAAGCGGCTCCGAAGAGAAGCCGCTTTTCAATTTATGTTTGATTCTTCTTATTCGAAGATCACATTCATTTCCACTCGTCTGTTTTTCTGGCGCCCTTCAGCTGTTTCGTTGGTAGCAATCGGCTGGGTTTCTCCGAAGAACAACGTACTCAGTCGTTTACCTTCAACTCCTTTGCTTTCCAGGTATTGTTTCACGGCCTCTGCACGTTTCTTAGACAATACTAAGTTTTTCTGCGCATCGCCTACATTATCCGTGTGACCTGAAATCTGTAATTTCCAATCTTTCTTTTTGATCAGCAATTCTGCCAATTCATTCAGGGATGGATAAGACGATTCTTTGATGATTGCATTTCCGGTGTTGAACTCTAAGTCCTCAAATGCCGTTTTCAGAATTTCTTTTTCTGCCTCTTCAATCTTAGGACAACCGTTGTTTTCGATCACACCTTTCACTGTCGGACATTTATCGTCTTTATCAAGGATTCCGTCGCCATCTGTATCCTGGTATGGACATCCTTTGTTTTTCAACGGACCAGCCAGGTAAGGACACTCATCGTCTTTGTCTATCAAACCGTCGCCATCCGTATCCGGCCAGGGACAACCGTTGTTTTCTTTCGGCCCGTAAACATCCGGACAATTGTCTAAGAAATCGAAAATTCCATCGTTATCTGTATCCGGGCAACCTTGATTTGCGATCGGTCCTGCTATATCCGGGCAAGCATCTTCCGAATCCTGTAATCCGTCGCCGTCCGTATCCGGACAGCCATTGAATGCAGGTAGTCCTTTTACGGTAGGACAACTATCCTGAGGATCGATGATCCCGTCTTCATCCGTGTCCGGACATCCCCTGTATGCAGAAATACCAGGCAGATCAGGACAAGCATCATCTTTATCCGGGATTTTATCTCCATCGCGGTCAGGGCAACCCTGGAATTCTGCCAGTCCCGGAACATCCGGGCACAAATCTTCCGAATCCTTGATCCCGTCGCCATCTGTATCCGGACAGCCTTTGAAAGACCAGATTCCCGGGATTTTAATACATTCGTCTTTGTTATCAGAAACCCTATCTCCATCGCGGTCAGCTGGCTTAGTGTAAAGAATCGGAACACGTAATCCCATGTAAAATTCCGTGCCGCGTACCTTTCCTGATGCAAAAAGCGAGTGGAAATCGACTACCCCAATCGTGATTGGCCCCAAACGGGAAGCAATACCTGCTTTCCATCCGGAATAATTGTTTACCGAAACTGGTACGTATAACCCGAACCATGCGTAATCAAAGCTTGGAGTAATAGCAAATTGAGTCGGTGTTTTTACCCGCGAAGGGTTTTTCTTCCCGATGATGTTGATGTTACCTGTTGCGTTCAGATAGAACCATTTCCAGATATGATAATCCAACTGGATATTTAAAGCAGTCGGAGTGTTCATATAATACGATTGCCCGGTTCCCTGGTTGGAATTCCATCCTGCATTGTTGGTAATCAAACTATCGACAATGGAATCGAGGGAAGCAAATGAGTTTACTTTATCGAAAATGCGCAGATCCAGGGTGGAGGTATTTACGGAGAAATCACGACTGTGCCCGCCCTTGGTAAACTTCATCCCACCGATATCGATGATGGAAACACCGGCACGCAATTCGTACTTGTTTTCGTTTCGCATCCACAGATTGGTTTCGCCATCCATGTCGTATTTAAATTGCTTGTATTTCGGTCTCCATTCGTAAACAACTCCCAGGTCCAGCCCGAATCCCAGTTTGGAAGCGGATTTGAAGAACGATTTAGAGTTGATGTTTTTCATGTCATCCAGATTGTTGGAGTACCCGTACTTGAAATTCCCGACCAATGTTGTTGCCGTGTCTTTATTTAACAACTCATAATCCAACTGATCGGTATATGCGTAAGCAGAAGCAAGACCCTGGAGTAATTTCACACGCCCACCGACTTTCAGGAAATGCTTCCCTTTATCCATTACTACCTGCCCGTAATTGATTCCGTATTCGTTCCAGGCCATCATGTTGGCGGTTGCGAGCTTGTCATTCAGCTTCAGGTTCCACAGAGCAGCAAAATCCAGACCTTCTTCCACCAACTTGGACAATTTCGGATCAATGTCGTCTATATTGGTAATCATTCGGCTTTTCGCGGAGAACCCTATCGCGATCTTCGGATTGATGTGGAAAGCAAAATTCAGGATGTCGATCTGGTAGTTGAGGTAAATTCCGCGCGGGCTTATCCCTGTTTTACTATAATCGTACAGATCGAAAACCGAACGTTTGTATAAAGTGCTGTCCGGTTTCATCCATGAGGTATCCTTTTTAAAGGATTTCACCCACCATTTCGGCATCACATCCGTATTGAAGTACTTTGCATTCTGCCAGGCTCCTATATTGGCGCTTCCCAGGTTTACATCGACTATAAATCTCCCGTCGACAAAACTGGCTGGTTGTATATCCAATCCCATCACCCCGGCATAATTACTGTTGTGTACGCCCAAATAGTTTTGGGAAAAAATGGTGGAAACAGAAAAACAGAAAATAGCTAAGAAAGTTAATTTATGTAACTGTTTTTTCATAAGCAATTGTTTAATAGTTCAATGGATAGCGAATTAAGTAACCATTTGCCTGCGAAACTAATAAAACTGTCCCGTCTGATTGCTCCTGGAATATTATTTTATTTGAACCTTCGTAGTTTTCTTTATTCAATTCGTTACCATGTATGGTATAAATATAACAGTTATTGGCAATACCGTCTATTATTCCAACAACAGTATTTCCGTTTGGCAGTTTTATCAGTGCTGCATCATCAATATTGCTGGTAGTGGAGTTGAATTGACCGAGGATATTTCCCGTTCCGGAGATCACGTAAATAGTACTTTGTTGTGTCAGGAAAAACAGTTGTTCATCTCCAAATACCTGGGAATTCAAAATCGAAGAAACGTTCCCTACCAGCATGGCTTTTGCTCCGTTCTCGTTAATGCGGACAAATTGTTTTTTGCTCAAGCCCAGTAAACTGATCGTTCCGTTTACTTTTACCAGATGCCATTCGCCTTCACTTAAATTCTGGGATTTCAGTACACGTCTGCTTTTCAGCGAAATACTAGACCAGTTGGTATTGGTACAAATATGTGCAATTAATTGACCTTTTTTTCCTTGAACAGCCAGCTGGGATTCTTTCTGCAAAGCTCCGGGTATCCCGACTTTTAGGTTCTGTTTTCCGTTTGTTCCGTAAGCTTGGATTTGTCCGTCTGCAATAAATGCAATGAAGTCCTTTCCGTTCCAGAAATAAGAGAACAAGTTGCTGGTCACCTCATTGGCAGTAATCGGGAAGCCCGAAAGGTTGTTGCCAGCCCTGTCCAGCCCGATAATCCCGGTTTTGGCAGCAAGGAAAATCCCGTTTCCAATCAGGACTGGTTTACCGATTACCTCAGCACCAAGATTTTTGTTCCAGAGAATTTGCTTGCTCCCAATCAGGTACAAAGTATTGGATCGCGTAAGGGCAAGCAGATTATTGGATCCCGGAATTGGAGTCAGGGAATACAGATCGTCATCCAGGCGCAGCGGATTCAATTTAGGAATCTCCGTGAAATGCGCATTTTCTTCTTTTTGCCCTTCTTCGTTTAAGACCTGGAGTGTGCTGTGATTGACATGTGTCAGGCGACTCATCGTCAGCTGCTGGTTCCGGTCAAAATTCCGGTAAGAAACTTTCTGAGGTGTGCTGCTGAACAATTTATACTTTAAAGTAGTCGACTGTTCCAGGGTTGCCCCGGTTTCGTATGCCCCGATAATACGATTGATACTTTGTTGGGAATTAGCAATGAGTACCACGTTGTTGAACAATTCCAGGTAAACTTTTTTGCCGGAATGCAAAAAAGGAAAAGAGTGTCCTTGCAGCATGGCTTGTTTTTGCTTATCGGAAACTGTTACCTGGTTCAATTCACTGACAATGGCCAGCGGGTCTTGTCCGGGTTTGTAATCGGAAATAAGACAAGTGTCTTTTTGATCTGCTATCAGGGCCAGTCCGTAATCCATCCAGTCGAATAAAACGGACTTTTGTGGAAACAGGGATTTCAGGTAATTCTTTTCAAAAAAAGTATAAGAATCGAAATCTGCCGGAATCAGTCCCTGGAATAATTCCTGATCGTTGATTAACGGAAGTGCTTCGTTTCCAGTATGTGTGATGTATTTGACTTTGTTGCTGGAGATGAAATAAGAATCTTCGATCTCGTAAGTATTGTCGGTCGTTTTGTAAACCAGTGATAAACTGCTTTTGCGGTCGAGGTATTTCCAGGTGACCACACTTTTTTCTGACGGCCTCCATTCACCCTGGTAAAGCACAAGGAATTTTCCGTGAAATTCGCCCTTCCAGTTATTCGAAAGTGCCAGGTGTTTCTGAGTGGAAACTGTGGAAGAAAGTGCTAGTTTTTCGGCGTATTGTTTCACAATGTCACTTGTCCAGGGCTTACTGCGTTCCAGCAAAACCAGGTTGCGGTTTGTGGAAAAATAAAAATGCTGAATACGTTCCGGCTCGTTCAGTAATAAGGTGAAAAAACTGTTTTTTTGCAGGGAAGCCACGATTGGGTTATTGTAATTCATCTCCATGGGTTTATGCACGACAATAATGGTATCGTCTTTGGGTGAGAATACATTTTCCGGATTTGGGGGAGTGCTGGAACCTTCAACGATGGTGAAACCCACATAACTGATCCAGACTAAAGAGCAGCCAACAAGAAAGACAATGATCGAACGACTAAGCATAACTTTTACTGTTAATCAAAAGTAAGCTTTCATTGCAAGCGGTTTTTATCTTTCCGGTGAAGTAGTTAACAGTAGAGTGTTTACTCTTCGAAAAACGATAACTGGCCTTTTCCAAGCAGATTGAATCCCATTCGGTGGTGGATGCACGGGCCGTGTTTTCGGATTGCCAGCCGGTGTGCTTTCGTTGGGTAGCCTTTGTTCGCTTTCCAGTCGTAATATGGAAATTCGTGATGCAGGGTTTCCATATACTCATCGCGGTAGGTTTTCGCCAGGATGGATGCCGCCGCAATACACTTGTATTTTCCGTCTCCCTTGATGACCGGAACGGAAGGAATGTCGTTGGAAAGCAATGCCTTGTTTCCGTCGATGAGTAAAAGTTCCGGTCTTACTTTTAGATCAATAGCCGCGCGATACATTCCAGTGAGTGAAGCTTTCAGAATGTTGAGTTCGGCAATTTCATCCGGATGAAGGAACTGTACGGAATATGCAATAGCTTCTTTTTCAATAAGCGGGCGTAATAAATTTCTACTTTTTTCAGAAAGTTGTTTAGAATCATTCAGCAGTTCATGTGAAAAATCCTTCGGAAGAATCACTGAAGCACATACGACAGGCCCGGCCAGGCAGCCCCTTCCAGCTTCGTCACACCCGGCTTCGAGCTTCGTTTCATCGAAATGGTCTAATAATTGCATGATACAAATGTTATTAAAAAAGTTGTATATTTAGCACATACAACCTTTAGGTATTAATTATCGTCTACTTAATTAAACTGTTATAGAATTATGAAAAAGTTAGTAATGATATTTGTTTTGTCTTTGGCAAGTTCACTTGCTTTCAGTCAAAATTCGGCATCGATCAATTCAAGTGAATTGAAAGCAGGTAAATCAACCGGTGTCTACGAATTCTCCGTTCCTGAATCAGTGACCGCTGAGAAAGTTGATGCAGTAAAAGGTTATTATAAAGATTACTTTTCTGTAGCGTTCAATGAATCAACTGATAAGTTAAAGGTTACTTTGACGAAAAATGAAGATATGAATATCAACGTAGTCAACCGTTTGTTGGTCGCATTGGATTTGCGAATGGTTTCAGTTGATGGTCAGGAAATGACTTTCCAGGATATGAAAGACAAGTACTTGAAATAAGAGAAAGCACCGCTTTCGATAAAACAAAAAGTCGGGATGAAAATTTTTCATCCCGACTTTTTTATTTCAATCACTTTCGCTTAAAGCGCGTATGCATTTTTTTCAATCAGGTATTGTGCAATTATCTGGCGCTCGTTTTTCGGATTGATCGGATCCAGTTTTGTGAAACGTTTCACTCCCGTTACCATCATACGCGCTTCGTCTCCTTCTGCAAAACTGAAGATAGCATCTTTTGCAGCTTTGGCAATCCATTCCGCTGCATCGTAAAAATAAGTCTTCACAATGGAGATCGGAATAGCTGCAGCAGCTTCCCCCTGTTTTTCAATTAATTTTTCCACACGAAGCAAAACGGATTCTGCCTGGTACGTCCAAATCGAAATGTCAGCGATATTCATCAATATTTCCTGTTCTTTCGACATGGTTTGCATCAGTTTCTGAACTGCTGATCCGGCAACCATCAGGATGGTTTTCTTGAATCCGGTTAACACTTGTCTTTGAGCAGCCAGTGGATGTGAACCCAATTCTGTCATGTCCGGAATGCTCATCAGCTCGGAAGCCACTTTCATTGCAGGCCCCATCAGGTCCAGCTCGCCTTTCATTGCTCTGCGTAAAACCATATCTACAATCAGCAAACGATTAATCTCATTGGTTCCTTCGAAAATGCGGTTGATACGCGAATCGCGATAAGCTCTCTCTACGGAAGATTCTGCCGAATAACCCATCCCACCGAAGATTTGCACTCCTTCGTCGCTTACATAATCCAAACATTCGGAACCGGCAACTTTCAAAATGGCACATTCTGAGGCGAATTGTTCGATTCCTTTCAGAGTGGCCTGGTTTTTTTCCATCCCACCTGCAATGTAAGCCTGTATTGCGTCATCGATATTCTGCCCTGCCCGGTAAACCGCCGATTCTGCAACGTATGTGAGAATTGCCTGTTCAGCAATTTTGAAGCGGATTGCTCCGTATTTGGAAATTAATCTTCCAAATTGCTCACGTTCATTGGCATAGCGGATGGAATCCGTAATAGTTTGCTTTGCACCTCCCAATACTGCGGCCGCTAGCTTGATACGCCCGATATTCAGGATGTTCAGTGCGATTTTGAATCCGTTTTCCCGCTCTGAAAGCATGTTTTCAACAGGAACTTTCACATTGTTAAAGAATATCTGGCGCGTAGAAGAACCTTTGATTCCCATTTTTTTCTCCTCCGGATTCAGGCTGATTCCCTCCGAATCTGCTTCAACCAGGAATGCCGATAAATTTTTGTCATCGTCGATTTTCGCAAATACTGTAAACATGCTCGCAAATCCTCCGTTGGTGATCCACATTTTCTGACCGTTCAGGATATAATGAGTTCCGTCAGGAGATAATACTGCTTTGGTTTTCCCGGAGTTTGCATCCGATCCGGCGCTTGGTTCCGTCAGGCAGTAAGATGCCGTCCACTCACCGCTGATAAGTTTCGGAATGTATTTCGCTTTCTGTTCAGCGTTTCCGTAGTACAAAAGTGGCAGTGTCCCGATCCCGGTGTGTGCACTGTAAGCCACGGAGAAGGAATGCCCTTTCCCTAAATGCTCCGTTGCAAGTAATGAAGTTTTGAAATCAACTCCCATTCCGCCCATATCTTCCGAAATGGATAAACCGAGCATTCCAAGTTCTCCCGCTTTTCGAATCAGTGAAGGCATTAAACCTTCTTCCATTTTATCAATGCGATCCAAAAGAGGAGTAATTTCCTGCTCGATGAAATCATTACAAGTTTGTGCAATCATGCGCTGTTCTTCCGACCATTCTTCCGGAGTGAAAATTTCCTGGTGGGTAACGTCGCGGATAATGAATTCTCCGCCTTTGATAGCTTGTGACATAATTCTATATTGTTTTAAATTCGTTTCTTTTCTCTAAGGTAAGTAATTATTTACTTATGTAAGCATAGCAATGAATAATTATCGGGGAACTTTCCCCAAAGCTTCCTTGTCGTTTCCAGGACACTCAATTAACAATATTGTCTATTAATATGCAGGTTTCAAATACTTCGTTTACAGTAATCAATCAACCGGATGAATTGATTATTCTCCATCAAACGCTGAGTGAAAGTTCCAAGCAATTACAATTACTCGCCAGTGTTGATTTTACCGGTAGTGGTACGGACATTATTAAAAGGATGGTCGAGCACCTGGATGGAAACCTGGACGAGGATGGGACAAACGGAATGAAAATCTGTGTTTCGTGCTCAATGCGCCAGGACTTTGAACATTTCAAAGTGTTGTAATACATCAAAGAGTTTATACGACGGCCCAACCAAGGTGTATCCGAGTTTTTCATAGAAAGGTAAAGCGTAATCCCGTGCGTGCAGGATCAGTTTGCGGTAACCCGAAGCGACAGCCTCTTTTTCCAGTGCGTTCATGATCTTTTTTCCATATCCCTTTCTCTGAAGATGTGATTCAACGGCTACAAAACGCGTCTGGCAGGTTTCGGAATCCACGCGATCCAATCGGGCTACGGCAAGGAGCTCACCGCTTTCATACAGTGCGAAATGAACCCCGGTTTCATCTCCTTCGTTGCGTTCGGAGCCCCGTTCTTTTCCCAAAGGCTCCCGCAGGATGCGGTAGCGCAAGTCGTAATAGGCATTCCATTCTGTCGGGGTTTGCGGATTTTTAATTGTAATCATGATTCGAATTGAAATGCGATTTGGGAAACGCGTCTGGTATCTTTGCTTTCAATCTGCTCTGTCCGGATCAGTTTTTGACTTTCCGGGTTACGGAAGACTTCCTTCAGATCTTGGATGCATCCTGCCGGAACCTGTTTCCTGTGCATGTATTCTGTTACTTCATCCGCATTGTAGTGTAGAATACGTTCCTGGATGAGTTTCTGAAGAACAGTTCTGTTTGCTACCCGGTTCACGTTTGTCGCAAAGCGTTCGTCGGAAACAAGCCCGGAAAGGCCAAGAAAGCCACACAGCAGTTCGAAATGTTTGTTACTGCCAACAGCAAAAGTGATAGATTTTCCGTCTTTTGTTATGAAAATTTCCCCGTAAGGAGCAATGTTCGGATGCAAGCTACCAATTCGTTCCGGAGTATGGTTTTCCATTAAATAGTTGGAAGCCTGGTTTGCCAGTGAGCAAATCGCTGCATCATAGAGCGAAACCGAAACCGTTTTTCCTCTGTTTGTTTTGGCTCTTTGGAGCAGAGCCGTGAGAATTCCTTCCTTTAGCTGATGTGCGGCCAGCACGTCGATCAGTGCAACAGGCATTTTCACTGGGCCGGATTCCGGAGTTCCGTTCATTGACATAAAACCGGTTTCCGCCTGTAAGATCAGGTCATAAGCCACACGGTCACTTTCTGTCCCAAACCCGGAAATTTTCCCGATAATCAACCTTGGATTGATAGAGTGCAGGAAAGCGTCCGTAAGCCCAAATTTCCCGGCATCGCCTTTCTTGAAATTGGATAAAAAGATATCAGCTCTTTCGACCAGTTTTAATAATTCATCCAGATCGCTGGAATTCTTGAAATCCAGTTTCCGGTATTGTTTCCGATAATTGACAGAAGAAAAATAGGCCGAAATGGTCGTGTTTTTATCTTCGCTTGCCAGTTTCCAGCTTCTGGTCACATCTGGAATTGCCGGATTTTCAATCTTAATAACGGAAGCACCTAACTCTGCAAAAAAAGTACCCACTGAAGGTCCTGCTAGAACAGTGGAGCAATCAACAATCATCAAATCTTCAAACATGAAATAAAGTTAGGAAAATCTAGTCTGCTTTCGCTACAGGAATGTATTCTTCAATCTGTACTTTTGCAATTCCATTTTGAACAAAATTCAATTTTTGAGCTCCAGCCATGCTCAGATCAATGATGTGTGGAGAACGGCTTCCCATGCGATCCATCACTTTCACAATAATGGTTGAATCATTTTTGAGATTCGTGACTTTCAGAAGCGTCCCGTACTTCAGTGATTTGTGGGCGCAGTACATGCTGTCCTTATGATACGGCGCACCTGAAGCAGTTCTTCTGCCTTGAAATTTGTTGGAGTAATAACTCGCATTTCCGATTTGTCGATAGGTGTTCTGATAAGTGAAACCCAGCAAAACACCTGTGATAAGTATTCCAAAAAAACAGTATTTCAAACCATTCCATTTAAAGTGGATGGCTAAGATAGAGAAATCTGAAAGCTATAAAGCCTTATTTTACAAATCATTAACACAAAAAAAATCCGGAATCAGTGATGAAACCGGATTTAAAAACAGAACTTTGAGTTTATTTTTGGATGACTAATTTTTGAGTTGAAATGTGGTTGTTTGTTCTCAAAACCACCTGATAGATATCTGCTTGAATGTTATTCAGAAGCACTTCATTATTTTCGATATCACTAGCTTCAAAAACCAGTTTTCCGGTCAAGTCATAGATAATGATTTCCTGTACTGAAGTTCCGCTGAAATGCAGTTTATCTTTTGCAGGGTTCGGATAGATGCTGATTTATTCCATGCTGTTATTCGTCAATCCAAGCATGGTCTGATTGATGTTGTATGTGGTATTGGTCACAATTGCCGGATTGAAATCAAAATAAATGTAGGCTGTGTTTTCGATTTCTGTCCCTATCGGCAAGTTCGGCATTTCCGAAATACTGTAAACGACATATCCCCGGGAACCATCCAAATCTGCAGCACTTTGTGCCAGGTTGATATTATTGAATGTAAATGTAACTACCCGTGTTGTAGTATTGACGAAAGTTGAAATTCCATGTTTGGCACCAACCAGGCGAAATGTCGAAAGATCGAGATTCGGGGAAATGGTGTCTGTGATAACGACATTCGTTGCATTATTATTTCCGTCATTCTGAAAATGAACAACGTACCGGAATTCGTCTGCAGCATCCGGATTAACGAACATTGGCTGGTTCACCTGCTTTTCATTCGGACTATAAGAATTTAGAATAACGTCACAAACGGTATCGTTGTTGTTACTTAAATTGCTGTCATTTGGATTGTTTAGCGCAATATTGAAGCAGAAAGGAGTGCCAGCAGGAGTATTTCCAGGGAAAGTAAACGGGATGGTAAAATATTGGCAACCGTAAGAAAGGGAATCGTTTACATAGACGGAATAGGAAGGTTGTTTGAGAGAAGCTGATGAAACTCATCAGGCAGCCTAGCACGAGTGTAAAATAACCTTTTTTCATAGTACTTGTTTTTGTGATTATACTCAAAATACTTTTCTGAGGATAATAAGAAAAACGTAAACAAGATGCGCAATGGGGGGATGCGTTAATTTTTTCAGGAGTTATCGGAAGTTGTACCCGCCGAATTCTCCGAACAATTATATTTGCCTTATGCAAAAAAATGAATTCGTCACTGGTGCTTCCGGTTTAAAGGAGAAAGCCATTCAAAATACGATCAAGCTGCTGGAAGGAGGGGCAACGGTGCCTTTTATCTCGCGATACCGGAAGGAAATGACGGGTGGACTGGATGAGGTTCAGATCGCACAAATCCGCGATCTGGCGAAAAAATATGATGAGCTGATCTCCCGGCAGCAAACTATGATTACTTCCATTGACGAACAGGGAAAACTGACGGACGAACTGAAAAATAAATTACTGAATTGCTTCGATTCGGTTGTATTGGAAGATATTTATTTGCCATACAAGCAAAAACGTCAAACCAAAGGAGATAAAGCCAAGAAATCAGGATTGGAGCCACTGGCAAAAATGATCATGTCGCAGCGTGGTGGCGATCCGGAGCAAATGGCGGAGCGCTTTGTGAAAGGCGAAGTGCATGATGAAAATATGGCTTTGCAGGGAGCAATTGATATTATGGCGGAATGGATTAATGAAAATGCAATTGCCCGCGGAAGAGTGCGCGCCCTGTTCCAGCGAAAAGCTGTTTTGGCTTCCAGGCTGGTGAAGGGAAAAGAAGAGGAGGGAGCAAAATACCGGGATTATTTTGATTTTTCCGAGCCGCTTTATAAAACGGCATCACATCGTTTCCTGGCAGTTATCCGTGCAGAAAGAGAAGGGGTTTTATCGCTAAAAGCGCAGCCAGATAAGGAAAATGCCCTGGAATCATTGGAACGATTCTTTGTAAAAACCGATGACGCGTGCGGTGATTTGGTTGCAAGGGCTTGTAAGGAATCTTATTCGCGTTTGATGTGTTCTTCACTGGAAAATGAATTGCTGGTGCAAACAAAGGAAAAGGCAGACAAGGAAGCCATTTCCGTTTTTTCTGCCAACCTGAAACAGTTATTATTGGCGCCGCCAGTTGGAAATAAGCGCACATTGGCAATTGATCCGGGATTTCGTACGGGATGTAAGGTTGTTTGTCTGGATGAGCACGGAAGCCTTCTGACCAATGTAACGATCTATCCGCATCCGCCTAAGAATGAGAGAGACAAAGCTTCTGCCAAGATTACACAACTGGTACAGGCCTATAAAATAGAAATTATTGCTGTCGGAGACGGAACTGCTGGACGTGAAACAGAAACGTTTATCAAACATACCCGTTTCGACCGCGACCTGGAAGTGTACGTGGTGCGTGAAGACGGAGCTTCGATTTATTCTGCAAGCCCGATTGCCAGAAAAGAATTCCCGGATTACGATGTAACGGTCCGCGGAGCAGTTTCTATCGGCCGCCGTTTGATGGATCCCTTGTCGGAATTGGTGAAGATCGATCCGAAATCGGTAGGAGTGGGGCAATACCAGCATGAAGTGAACCAGACTTTGTTAAAAGATGCTTTGGATGATGTAGTTGTTTCAGCGGTAAACTCTGTGGGTGTGGACTTGAATACAGCGTCGCCTTATTTATTGAGTTATGTTTCCGGTCTTGGAATAGGACTGGCTGAAAATATTGTGGCTTACAGAGCTGAAAACGGGGGAATCAAGTCGCGCGAGGAATTGAAAAAAGTGAAACGACTAGGGGATAAAGCTTACGAGCAGGCAGCAGGATTTTTACGTGTTCGTGATGGTGTAAATCCGCTGGATAACTCATCTGTTCATCCGGAAAGTTACCGTTTTGTGAAACAGATGGTGAAAAAACTGGGAATTGATCTGAAAGAGCTGATTGGTAATGAAGCTAAGTTGAACGGGATCAAACAAGCGGATTTCCCGGAAATCGATTCGTTTACCTTTGCGGATATTATCCGGGAATTGAAAAAGCCGGGAAGAGACCCGCGCAAAAAAGCGAAAGTGCTCGAGTTCGACAACCGTATCAAAACCATTTCTGATTTGAAAGAAGGAATGATTTTGAATGGAATCGTGACCAACGTGACCAATTTTGGTGCTTTTGTCAATATCGGAATCAAGGAAAACGGCCTGATTCACAAATCCAATTTGGCGGACCATTATGTGGAAGATCCGACTCAGGTCATTTCATTACACGAGCATGTGGAAGTGCGTGTGATTGAGATTGATGAAGCGCGAAAACGAGTGGGATTGCAACGGATGAATTGAACTGAATACTTTGTTCGGACTAATCAAAAAAACCGTCAGACCTGAAAGTTGACGGCTTTTTTATGTGAAAAATTGATTCTTACCTGTTTATCATGACCGGCATCACCAGCATCAGAATATCTTCGTGTTCGTTATCGGATGTGTTTGGCATTAACAAACCTGCCCTGCTTGGTTCACTCATTGCGATTTTTACTTCCGGAGCGTCGATATTATTCAACATTTCCATCAGGAAACGGCTGTTAAAAGCTATTTCGATATCCGTTCCGTCATAATGACACGTTAAACGTTCGTTTGCCTCGTTGGAAAAATCCAGATCTTCTGCCGAGATATTCAATTCACTACCGGCAATTTTAAGTTTTACCTGGTGCGTTGTTTTGTTGGCAAAAATGGAAACCCGTCTGATTGCTCCCAGGAACTGCACACGGTCAATGATCAGGATGTTCGGGTTTTCTTTCGGGATAACCGCTTCGTAGTTCGGGTATTTTCCGTCGATCAGGCGACACATCAGGATAATGTCATTGAACGTAAAAATCGCATTGGAATCCGTGTACTCAACCAATACTTCCTCGTCACCTCTCAAATTTGATTTCAACAAATTCAAGGGTTTTTTCGGAAGGATGAAAGCGGACCCTCCGGTAGCCTGACCGTCTGTTCTGCGGTATCGGACCAGTTTGTGTGCATCCGTTGCAACGAAGGTAATGTCGGAAGGGCTGAACTGGCAGTACACACCGCTCATAACCGGTCTCAGATCGTCGTTTCCGGCTGCAAAAAGCGTTTTATTGATCGCACTGGAAATAATTTCTCCCGAAATGCGAATGCTGGTACTGTTTTCAATACTTGGAGTTTTCGGAAATTCTTCCCCGTTGAATCCGACCATTTTTGACTTTCCGTTATCGTAAACAATCTCAACACCGAAAGTAGCCGGGTCAATTTTGAAAGTACAAGGCTGATCCGGAAGATTCTTCAGAACATCCAAAAGCATTTTAGCGGGAATAGCTACTTTTCCGGATTCCGTTGCTTCCACTTCCATGGTAGTCTGCATGGTTGTTTCCAGGTCAGATGCAGAAATGATCAGCTGGTTGTCTGAAATGCTAAACAAAAAGTTATCTAGAATCGGTAAAGTATTACTTGTGCTCAACACACCGCTGATACTTTGAAGATGACGGAGCAAATTTGTACTGGATACGATAAAATTCATACAATTTGGTTATTTTATGGATAACAAAGATATCAATTTTTACTCCGTAGCATTCCCTGGGGCTGGCTCTTTTAAAAACAGTTTTCAACGAGATATTAACCTTATCGAACCGTTTTGTACCTGTCCTGGTTGAAATAAATATGCCCCATCAGGATTGGATTAAATGCGAAATACTGGCATTTAACAATCTGACCTGTTGGTAACTCACACCAGAACCTGTTAATATCGTAAGGCGAGTTATCACCAAAATCATCCACCTCTTTTTCACCTGAATCCGACTGACGTCTGAACATGCGCAATTGTGTTTTTTCACCCTTGGTGGTACGTACTTTCAAGATACAGAAAGGTGTGGAATGTTTCAGGCTGTCGAGTTGTTTGTTGGTTAATTCATAGTTCGGGTTTTCGAAATTGATTCGTTTGAAATTCAGCAGATAGCGGTAAACCATATTTGTATCCAGGCTTGTCAGGTATTTTCCTCCGAATTTCACCAGATAATCCTGTTTGATCTTGCGAACCTCAAAACTTCTGTCGGGTCTTTCAGTGAAATTTACATCGACTTCTGCTATTTCATCCATCTGGTAAGCGAAAATTCCGGAACATTGCCATTTTCTCGGATCGGCAAAGAAACGGGGTTCAATGATTCCTTGCAAGCCTTTGATTTCTGCAATAACAGGCAAATCACTTTTTCCGGCCTGGGCAGATTCTACAAGCATGTACGTTCCGTGGTGATCGGATGTAGATCCTCCGATGTACCAGGTTTTGGACCAGTCTCCGTTTTGGAAATACTGCACCTTGGTCCCGATAGTTGTCATCCTGTTGATTACTGTCTTTACGGCATTTTCCGGCACATACCCTTTGAACCGTACATTGTAAAGCGCCTCCAGGATGTTAAATACCTGGACTGGTTGTACGCATTGTCCCTTGTCATCTGTCCATTCTTTTCCAGATCTGACGAGCGTCATTTCCATCCCGTTCGGTTCCGTGATGATGATCTTATCCACAGAAGCGGTATCCTTGATATCGAAATTGAAAGCCGCAACCTGCTCATCCGATTTTCCTTTTTTACTCATCAGATGAGTGGCAAAAATTCCCAATCCCACCAATAGT
Source organism: Fluviicola sp. (assembly GCA_031260455.1). Lineage (GTDB taxonomy): Bacteria > Bacteroidota > Bacteroidia > Flavobacteriales_D > Crocinitomicaceae > Fluviicola. The sequence continues at coordinate 80,388 of JAIRJW010000003.1, read as the reverse complement.
GTGACCCCTAAAACAATGATAATAATTTTTTTCATATCTCTAAGAACGTGCGTAACGACGTTTGCGTAAGTAAAACAATAAAATTGCCAGTAAAATGATTAAAAGTGAAGGCAGGGCTACGTTGATCAGGATGTATTTCATGCGTTGATTTTTCACCTTTTCCTTGTCGATCGGGTGAATATCAATTTGTTTGCTCCGGATGTTCAAAACAGAATTGTCTCCCATCATATAATCGACAACATTCTGGAAAAACTCCTGGTTTCCGTAAATTAACGGCTGCATGCGCATTTGGGCCATTACTTCATCGTATCGCAGGTTGTTGAATGAAATCGGGCGATACATCATCTGTCCGACTTTATTCGGCATTGAATCGTAATAGTTCGCAATGAACGATCCGTTTGTTACGACGAGCACTTTTCCTTCTTCCTTGCTGCTGGTGAGGAACCCGGATTCCGGGTTTTTGGCAAATTCATCCGTGAGGCGGTTTTTGAAGTGTGAATCGAATTTCCCTTCGGATAAACCTGCAAGGCAAATTTTATTGGCTTCGGAAGTCGGATTGTCTGCCAGAATCGGAACTTTTCCGAAATTCATTGGCATTCCAAGGCTGATCATTGGCGCCATGACGCTTACCCGGGAATTGGTAGAGCTCGTCAGGATCGGGGAAACAAGACGCTTGTCTCCCGGGATCAGTTGAATTTGGGAAACGTATCGCAGCATCACCGGTTCGATGTTTCGCGCAATCGGATGTTTGGTCGGAGTTGCTGCCACATAGAAGAACCACGGGAGAAGACTCTGTTTGGCAAAAGGTGTTTGGATTGGCGCACAGCGTACATCCATGACGTAATTGTCGTTGGTTTTAATTCCGTAGTCAAAAAGCAGTTTGTCCAGCCCCAACTCTGTTCTCACAGTACTGGTCATTCCGGTTCTGTTCAGCGAATCCTGAGGAAAAGTCAGCTTGTCGAAGAAACACATGAGTCGTCCTCCGCGCATAATGAACTGGTCGATGATATATAAATCCTTGTCTGAATATGCCGTTCTTGGCCGGGCGATGATAGCTCCTGTGAAACCGTCCAGTACCCGCAATGAATCCTTCAGCATTATATCTTCAATGGAATAGTAAGGCTCAAGTAAGGTTCTTACGCGCTGCGTTTCCTGAAAGCGAAGTTCTCCATGTCCCCCGATGAAAGCAATGCGCGGTTTTTGTTTCTGAATGGTTCTTCGGAGCGCCGAAATAAGCATGTATTCCAGGTTATTGATGGAATTCTGAACGGTTGTTTCGGAAAATTCTTTTGATAATTGAGCCGGTTGCCCCTGGGGAGACCCTGGAAGTAACTGAGCATAATTCCTGGTGGAACCTTCATATTCGATCTCAGCTCCCGGCCAAAGGATCATCTGGGATTGTGAACCATCTTTCTGATACAGGATTTCCAGCGGAATAATTCCTTGTCCTTTGTTGTAAAGGATCTGGAAAAGTGCATCACGTTCCGCTTCGGTTCCTTCCAGCGGGTCGATGAACTGGAATTCGATACGGTCTCCAGCAATTTCCTTGAACTCATCCAGTTTGTCTTCTATTGCATTGCGGAAACGCTTGATCTCCGCCGGAAGTTTTCCGTCCAGATAAATTTTCAGGAACAAACGGTTTGATTTCTTATTTCCTTTTGAGGATTCATTCATTTTTTTCAGGAATTCGATTGAACCTCTGGAAAGGGAGTAACGCTCGTCCTCAGTCATATCGACCCGGGAATAAATAAATGTCCCGATGATATTCAGGAACACCACGATTCCAACGATGATCGCAAGCACCGCCCAGTTATAGAATTTTTTGATTTTTCCGGTATTTTCAGCCATTGGATTAACGTTTCAAAGATTTAACAACAGTGAGCGTTGCAGCTAAAAAGATTGCAATCATCCCGAAAAAATAAATAAGGTCACCGGTGTCAATTACCCCTTTCATAATACTCTTATAGTGGGAAGTCAAACCAATATACTGGAATACAATATCCATGTCTCCCATCAGATTGAATGAACCCAGAAGCTCAAACCCATCGTAGAACAGCCAGCAAAGGAACATGGCAATAATGAAGGCAACAATCTGGTTGCTTGTTATCGCGGAAGAGAAAATCCCAATAGCGATGAATGTCGCTCCAAGTAAAATCAGTCCCAGGTATGAGGTGAAAGTGGCTCCTTCGTCAATGACCGTTTTCGAAATCCCGTTTTCATCCATGGCATCCACACCCAGATGAACCATGCTGAAATAATAAATCAGGGTAGGTAAAAGCGAAATAACGAGCAACGTTACTCCAGCCAGGTATTTGGCCATAATGATCTGGAAATCAGTGATCGGACGGGTGAAAAGCAATTCGATCGTTCCCGTTTTGCGTTCTTCGGCGATCATCCGCATGGTAATTGCCGGAATCAGGATTAAAAAGATCACGGGAGACAAGTTAAAAAAGGGAATCAAATCCACTTCTTCACCGTTCAGCAGATTCGTGTCTTCGGACACAATCCAGTGAAAGATTCCCGAACTGATCAGGAATATAACAATGAAAATATACCCGATTATCGAGCCCAAAAAACTCCTGATCTCTTTCCAGTAAAGTGCTTTCATATTTTTTTAAGTTCGGCAAAAATAAGAACAATATTGAGAAAATACTCTATTTATCCGGGTAGCTATAAACGTTTAATTTTCGGGATGGTTGGGCGAAAATGTACCATCTTCGAATTGCGTTTCAACGCTCCACGCTTCAGGTTTTCCTCCGAACCAGGGTTTGATTGTGGACCAGACTCCTCTGAATAATTCCGAATCCCGGTAACGGTTTAACGCAGATTCGTCTTTCCAGTTACTGTAAGTAAACACAATATATGGGTGATACATGTCCTGCATCAAACGCATACCGTAGCAATTTTCAAAGGTACTTACACGGGTGTTGATGGTATTGAAATAAGCGAGAAAGTCATCAATTTTTTCTTCCTGGAAAGTGAGTTTCACAATTCGTGTCAGCATATGGTGATGATTTTTATCATGTAAAAAGACTTTAATTTGAAAGACAAGAGACACAAGACTGTAGGCGCAAGACATCATACAAAAACAGTCTGAAGTCTCTTGTTTTGAGTCTATCGTCTTTAAAGTCTTTCAAAACAAAGAATCGAGCGTTTTAGCAGAACCACGCGGCGTAAATTCAATGCGTACCAAGTCGTGAACCCGCAGTCCGAAAAGTGAATCTGCTCCACCACCATTTCCGGTTGCGCCTTTGTTAATGGAAATTTCCAGCAGGTTATTGTCGTTGAAAAATGCCAGGCGTTCACCCGGAGCCACATCATTGTAAGTACTGGAAATCTCGTCGATATAATATTCGCGTTTGCGGAACAGGATCGTGAAAGGAGCATCTTCGAAACGCGCAAAGATTTCTTTGGTGATGTTCGTAATGGCGTTTCCGTAATGATCGATGTGAATAATGGAACCTTTGATGAGGTTTTCTTCAATAACAGCAGCTACTGTATGTGCCACACGCCAGGATGTTTCTTCAGAGCCGATAGCGTTCAGCGGCTCTCCAGCGAGAATGCGTGCTGCCGTCGGTACAAAAATGTTTTTCACAGGGAAGCGCAATCCTTTCGGGTTGGAAAGTACGTTATCTATCCGCCAGAAACCTTCTGGTTTTTCTCCCCGCAGGATTAAAGCAAAAATGCCATTGTCATTCGAAATAAAGTAATGTCCCCTGAAGAGTAAAATACCCGGATAAGCGCCATTGCTGGAATTGATAATGGGTTCACTGTCCACTCCGATGATGTGTATCGTTCCTTCCGGAAATTCGTGAAACGAAGCCTGGATGTAGTAGCTTGCGTCCGCAATATCAAAAGGTTTTACCTGATGAGTAATATCCACCACGGACGCTCCGGGAGCCAGTTTGAACAAATTTCCCTTTAAAACCGCTACGTAGTAGTCGGTCAGTCCCATATCTGTTGTCAGAGTGATAATTCCCATTTGATGAACACTGTCCTTATCCGATGAAAAATTAATTAAATTTGTTTCAAAAATACGGGTTAATAATACAACCAAAGCTTAGAAACAAAAAGATTTATTCACATTGACAGAGAAGAAAATCGAAATAAAAGGAGTGAATGTGGCAGAATTGTTTGGTGTGAACAATTCGAATCTGAAGCACATCCGATCTTTTTTTCCAAAATTAAAGATCAACTCACGGGGAAATGAATTGACAATTATTGGTGATCCGGAAGTGCTGGAAGAATTTGAACGCAAGTTTGAGCTGATTTTAGCACATTTTCACCAGTACAATATTTTAACGGAGAACAATATCGACAACCTGATGCTGGATGATGGTTCCGTTATGCTCTCTTCTGACGGAACGGAAACACTGGTGCACGGAAACGGAGGGGTAAAGATCAAAGCCAAGACCCTGAATCAGAGAAAACTCGTTCAGGCAGTCAATAAAAGCGATATGGTCTTTGCGGTCGGTCCGGCTGGTACGGGAAAAACTTACACGGCGGTTGCACTGGCAGTCAGAGCGTTGAAGGCAAAGGAAGTGAAACGGATCATTTTAACACGTCCGGCTGTGGAAGCGGGAGAAAACCTGGGCTTCCTTCCGGGAGACCTCAAGGAAAAGCTCGATCCGTACCTGATGCCGTTGTATGACGCGCTCCGGGACATGATTCCTGCCGAGAAACTGGCGGATATGATCGAATTCGGGATCATCGAGATTGCTCCTTTGGCATTTATGCGTGGCAGAACGCTCGACAAGGCATTTGTAATCCTGGATGAGGCTCAGAACGCAACGGTAATGCAGATGAAAATGTTCCTGACGCGCATGGGACAAACGGCCCAGTTTGTGATCACGGGTGATATGTCACAGGTGGATTTACCTCATCGTCAGCGATCCGGGTTGTCTTATGCACTGGATATTCTGAATGATGTGGAAGGTATTGAAATCATTCGTCTGACACAAAGTGATGTGATCCGGCACTCTCTTGTGAAACGCATTATAGATGCTTTCGATAAAGCGGAAGCAATTGAAAAAGCGAAGAAATTCGAAAAAGAGGGAGAGGAGGAAAAACCAGGATCAGGAAGAAAGTAATAGTAAGATTCAAAATTTCAGAACATGTTGAACGAAACAATAACAAGTACCAATTTCAAATTTCCGAAGCAAACTAATGTTTACCGTGGAAAAGTGCGGGAGGTGTATACGATCGATAACAACATCATGGTGATGGTCGCAACGGATCGCATTTCAGCTTTCGATCACATTTTACCCAAAGGAATTCCTTTCAAGGGACAGGTTTTGAATCAGGTTGCAACCATGTTTATGGAAGCGACCCGGGATATCGTTCCGAACTGGCTGATCGGAGTTCCGGATCCTTCTGTTGCAGTTGGTTATGCCTGCGAACCGGTTCGTGTCGAAATGGTGATCAGGGGATACCTGGCAGGACATGCTGCAAGAGAATATGCTTTGGGAAGAAGAATGCTTTGCGGAGTAGCTCTACCGGAGGGAATGAAAGAGAACGACCGTTTTCCGGAACCGATTATCACTCCGGCTACGAAAGCGGATGAAGGTCATGATGAAGATATTTCCAGGGAAGATATACTGAAAAAGGGAATTGTTCCACAGGAGATTTATGAGAAAATGGAAACATATACCCGCGCTTTGTTCCAAAGAGGGACGAAAATGGCTGCCGAAAGAGGATTGATCCTCGTGGACACGAAGTATGAATTTGGAATCCGCAATGGAGAAGTAATCCTGATCGATGAAATTCATACGCCGGATTCCTCCCGCTATTTTTATGCTGAAGGCTATGAAGAGAGACAAGAAAAAGGAGAGCCGCAAAGGCAGCTTTCGAAAGAATTTGTACGCCAGTGGCTGATCGAAAATGGATTCCAGGGATTGGAAGGGCAGGTGATGCCAGATATGCCGGATTCTTTTGTGGAAACAATTGCGGAGCGTTACATTGAATTGTACGAGAAAATTACTGGAAACAAGTTCGTGAAAAGCGATACCTCAAACATCAACAAGCGCATTGAAACGAATGTAGCGGTGTTTTTAATGGACAAAGGAATTATATAAGATTTTAAAGACATCGGACAAAAGACTTGAATTTGATGAAAGTGACAAGTCTATTATCTTTTGTCTCTTGTTATCTGCTGTCTTTAAGTCTATGTAGCGCTTTGCTTTGAAATAATCTTCCAGAACAATCCCGGAAAAAAACGCTTAATCGTGACAGCTTTGATTTCTTTATTCCCGATCAGGATTTCTTTCTTCTTTTTAGCCACTGCTTTCAATAAAATGGAAACGCATTCTTCCACAGGCATTCCCGTTGCCTGGTTGTGATCCATTTCACCGTGTGCTTTTCCGTCTTTTCCCAGGGCACTGAGAGAAATCGGGGTATTGATCTTTCCCGGATAAGCAATAGTCACTGAAATATTGTTTTTAGCCTCTTCCAGTAGCAAACTTTCAAAAAAGCCCTGAATGGCGTGCTTGCTTGCACTATAGGCAGATCGCAGATAAAAACCGAATTTTCCGGCAATGCTGGAGATCGCAATAATGTGTCCCGATTTCTGGGACTGCATGTAAGGCAGTACAGCTTTGGTCAGAGTGATTGTTCCAAAATAGTTGATTTCCATTATTTTACGGTCAATATTGAGAGAGGTTTCACTGGCTTCAGCCCGTTGACTAAGCCCGCCGCAGTTATACAGGTAATCGATGCGCTTCGTTTGTTCCAGCGTTTGTCTGACTATTTCGGCAAAATTTCCCGAATGTTCCAGGTCCAGTGGAACAATCAGGTGTTCTTCCGGATGAGGCAGTTTTTTTTGCAGTGTAAGAAGCTTTTCCTCACTGCGGCTCGACAAGATCAACCTGAGTCCTTTTTGGGCAAGTTGTTTGCAGATTTCTTCACCAATTCCCGATGAAGCTCCCGTAATCCATGCGACTTGTTTCATACTTTGCAAAGTACAAAATTTGATCAGGATAACAAACTAAAGAAAATATTGTTATATTAGTATGGAATAAATATTGGACTGCAATTGAATACTACTGAGATCATTACCATCCCGGGAGAGGTAAAGAATTATTTTGAAAAGCTGAAAGTAAAACTGGCATTCCGTATGTCATCTATATTTTTATTTGTCTTCGTGGTGCTGGCCTGTGCTTATTATTTTGATTCAAAGGAAAACTTCCTGCCGATGTCGTTTGGTGTGATGACCAGTAGCATTTGTTTGTTGATCGTGTGGCTTACGCGGAACCCGATGCTGGTTTTCTACATTTATTCAACCAGTGGGGTATTGATAAGCAGTTATGTTTTGATTGAGTTTCACAATACCATTCATTTGACGGACGTATTGTGGATGCTTGCAGCAATTTCACTGGCTTTCTTTTGCATCGGAAGGGTTTTTGGCTTTGTCCTTCTGTTTGTCTCCCTGGTTGCCATTGCCATTTACATCTTCTATTCGTTAAACATGCATATTGAGCAAATGCAGGTCCGAACAGTGAGCCAGAAGTTTCCCCTGGTTATTGAAATAATTGCCGGTTTTTTACTGAATTATTACTTGCTCTACCTGTATCTTGACTTGAACCGCTATTCGGAACGGAAATTGATTGAAGCGTTTGAACGGTTAAAAGAGCAAAATACGCGGATTTTAATTCAAAATGACGAAAAAACAACACTCGTAAAGGAAATTCACCACCGGGTGAAAAATAACTTACAAATTGTGGTGAGTTTACTCAGGATACAGAGCCAGGAAATCGACAATCCCGAATTTCGGGTTCCCTTCCAGGAATCGATCAACCGCATCATGGCGATGTCATTGATTCACCAGAAACTGTATCAGAATGATAATCTTTCGCAGATTCGTATCGGAGATTATCTGAATGAACTGATCAATGAGATTATGAACCTGAGTGCCAATGAAAAGGGAGTGCATTACGAAGTCAAAACAGGAGTTGGTAAAATCGGGCTGAAAACATTGATTCCTGTGGGATTGCTGATTAACGAATTGGTTTCTAACTCACTCAAGCATGCTTTTGATAATCTGTCGGATCCGCGCATCGAAATCAATATTCAGAGAGAGGGTGAGAACTGGCTGCGGATTACTTATTTTGACAACGGAACCTGGAAGCCTCAGACGGGAAACTCATCATTTGGTCTGGTATTGATTGATACCCTGATTGAACAGCTGGATGGAAGTAAAGAGGTGTATATGGAGCCGTATGGTACACAATACGTAATTCTTGTTCAGAATTCGGAGGAACAGGATGTACTGGCGTAAAAAAAGGAGCCCAAAGCCCCTTTTTTGAAAAATATCAATGATTTTATAAATCGTCCGGTAAGTTTGCCTGTTTGTAAGATTTCGCTTTAGGCTTTAGCTTGTCGATAAAAACAACTCTGAACTTCTCGCCATCAACGGTGTAAATCATTTCGGAAATCCCATTGGTTACAACCGGGCTGGTCTTTTTTTGATTATAGAATTTCTTTTCCAGCAGGTAATATGTTCCGTCATCGTATTGAAGGAAAACGGAAACAATGGTACCGTTCTCAACGCGGGCTTTCCCAGTCAGACATTCGGTTCCTTCAGGTGTGAAAAAGCTTACAATTACATTTCTATGCATGTCATCCGCAACGGTATAAGAACCTCTTTTTGCAAAAGCATCTTCCAATTTTTTAAAACAGTCATCCTGAGCTGATGTGCTGAATCCTAAACTTAAGACTAGAATGGCAAGTAGAATATTTTTCATAGTTGTTTTGTGTTATGGAGCCAACTCCGAATTCAAATATAACAAGTTTATCCAAAATGGTAACGGCACCCAATAATTATTTATTTTTGGCAGGAAATCCCACTTTGTGAAGGCATGAAACAAATAGCAGACCATTTTAATGAAGCATTGGAAATTTTGCAAAAATTTAACACCGAAGCGAATCATCAATTGATTCAGCAAGCAGGAAATCTGATGGTTTCTGCGATTCGGAACGGTGGCAAAATTATTTCATGCGGAAATGGTGGTTCAATGTGTGATGCGATGCATTTTGCGGAAGAATTGACTGGGCGATACCGCGATGACCGGAAAGCTGTTCCGGCGTTGAGTATTTCCGATCCGTCGCATATCAGTTGTGTCGGAAACGATTATGGTTACGAGTTTATTTTTTCGCGCTACCTGGATGCTTTGGGAAAGAGCGGAGATGTGCTGCTTGCTATCTCGACTTCGGGGAATTCGAAAAACGTCATTCGCGCAGTAGAAACTGCTAGATCCAAAGGGATGAAAGTGGTTGGGCTGACCGGGAAGGACGGAGGGAAAATGGCTGGTTTGTGTGATGTCGAAATTCGTGCTCCACATGCAAATTATGCAGACCGTGCCCAGGAAATTCATATCAAGATCATTCATACATTAATTGATTTTATTGAACATCGGTTGAATGCTTGAGTTCCTGCAGAGAAATATCCGCAAAATCACTATTCTTCTCATTGCAGGAGCTTTTGCGCTGCAATTCTCAGGAAAAATCCAAAAAGTTGCCAGTGGTGATTCAACTTGTGTGTGTGCTTATGACGGTTACGGTTACTACATGTACCTGACTCAGTTGTTTCAGTACCGGAATCTGGGATTTCAGCAACAGGAACTGCAGGAAGTTCAGAATAAATATTGCGAAGGAACTGTTGTTTATCAACTGAAAAGGCAGGATAACGGCAACAACCTGGATATTTATCACATGGGCCAGGCTTACCTGGAACTTCCGGCTTATACGGTCGGACATGTGTTTGCAAAAGCGTTCGGATACCCAAAAGACGGATTTAGTAAGCCGTACCACATAACCTATCTTCTGAATGCATTGTTTTTTATTCTGCTCGGGCTTTTTTTCCTCACTAAGATTCTCCGTTTGTTCTTTTCAGATCAGCTCAGCGCCCTGCTTCTGCTAATTATTTACTTCGGGACCAATTTTTGGGTAACGGCGATTCATTCATACCAGCTGCAGCACATTTACCTCTTTGCACTGATCGGTTTGCTTTTATATGCATTGCTGAAACTGAGAGCTTTTCCCGCAAAGCGGAAATACCTGGTCATTGCGGCCCTGATTTTGGGATTGATTTCTGCTGTTCGTCCTACTCATGTATTGCTCGGGTTTTTGCCTTTGTTCCTGTTACGTGGAATTTACCCTTCAAAAGCAACTTACTGGAAATCGCTGTTACTCTTTCCTCTTGCGGGATTGCTGTTTAATTTACCGCAGATCATCTATTGGAAAATATTGGGTGGAAGTTGGTTCATTCTGAACATGCATGTTGAAGAAGTGGTTATTGTAGATCCGCATCTGGTTGATTTTCTTTTTAGCTATAAGAAAGGCTGGTTACTGTATTCGCCAGTTTTTCTGCTTCTGATTCCCGGATTGATCCAGGTTTACAAAAAACAAAGAACACTTTTCTGGGGAATTTTTACCACAACCACGGCCTGCATCTGGATTTTTGCTTCCTGGGAATGCTGGTGGTATGCGGCTTCTTTCGGTTCACGGGCGATGGTAGATTTGTATCCGTTGCTGGCTGTTCCGCTGGGATTTGCGTTGATTTATCTCGGAAAGAAAAAAATCGTTGCCATTGCCACCATGGTATTCCTAGTTTTCACAACAGGGCTTTCTCTTTTTCAATCGGAGCAATTTGCGCGTGGATATTTACATCCGGACCGGATGACCAAAGCACAGTACTGGTACATTTTCGGAAAGCTGAATATGCCGTATTACCAGGCAAACCGGCTGGAGATTGACCGGGGAAACCTGAACTGGCCAGATGAATTCCTGGAAACAAAAGTAGATTTTGCACACGTGGAAAAACGCATTTTCTGTGAGATTTTGCAAACTCGGGCAGCAGGAAAAAAGAGTACTCTGATCGATAAGCAGGCGTTTTTTCCAGCATTGAAAACAGATGAAACATTGTTTGATATTCAGGTTATTTACCAGAATAATGATAGCCTGAACCCGGGGAATATTTATTTTGAAACATTCAGTAAATACAATGTTTACAATTGGCAGGCCGGGGTGCTGAGTTCGAAGAAAAAAGCGGGGAGCACAGATACGCTTCATGTGCGTTTTAACCTGCCGGTGATTAATCACCAGGATGACAAGATGCAGATTTATGTGGTGAATCCCAGTGAGAAAGAAATAATTATCCGATCGGTGAAAATAACGGCATTCAGTTTGATACGCAGGTAAAAGAGCAATTGTGTTCAATCGGTTTAAAATTCCGATCCCTGTATTATGGTGAATTTTTACTATTTTAAACGCTTTCCGGGAGTCTTTTGAGGATAAACTCCTGACTGTTAAATAATGCAGTGTTAAACTAAAATCAGATTTATGAGCTCGTTTTCACGTATCTTCGATTCTGGCGAACAGGCACGCCAGAAAGGTCATTTCAGAAACCTGGTGATGCTGGCAAGGATTGACGGAACTGTTAGTCCAGCAGAAAATCTATTGCTGAAGAAAATCGCTACCAAACTATCATTAACAGATGAACAGGTTCACGAAATTTGTGAAAACCCGGAAGATTATCCGTTTATACCACCTGTCACACGGGAGGAACGTTACGAGCGCTTCATTCAGCTAATCCAGCTTTTGGGAGTCGATGGCAATATGGATGCCAGTGAAACCAAACTAGTGAGGCGATTGGGGGTAGAGCTGGGTTTTACACCGGAAAGAATCGATGAAAAATTTCCAATCATACTGGAGCACCTGCGCAAGGGAATGAACCGTGAAGATGTTCTCCGGATTGTAATCTGAATTATTTCTTCTTTTTCAGCTGGTCTTCGATGCGTTTGGTCAGCACCTGGAACAGCAATCTGGAATCTTGCTGATTGAGCTTTCTGCCCAAACGAATGGTTTTTCCCAGGTAGTCGAATTCAATTCGTTCTCCGCCGCGAATCCACGGGGAGTTTTCCCAGGCAGCCTGGAACGAATTTTCTTTTGGAACGGAAACGCGTACTTTTTTGATGTTTTCCAGATAGTATTCTTTTGCCTTTCCATAGGATCTGATACTGGTTTTAATAGTCATAGAAATCTTGTCCACTTTGATGTACTCGCGGCCGTACATGATCCACAGAAAGCTTCTCCCGACGCGAATGAAGTAATACAACCAGAAAGCCATGAAAATTCCCAGGATGATTTTTTCCTGCTGGGTAAATGTAAAGGTGAAATAAGACCAGGAAATTGTTATTCCGATCGCAAACCACATGAAAAACCACGCGCCCATCAATGCTTTAATCACACCAACCTGTTCCGGTGTGATGATGAACGTTGTTTTATTCTGGTCATCGAGATAACTGATTCTGTTTCCAATCCATTTCATAAAACAAAAATAATGCTTTTATCGGCTTGGATATGGAACACAGAAAAAACGGAAAAGAAAATAGAGCTGTAACTTCACTTAGCGGATCAGTGTAACGTTTCCTTTGATGATTTTGTGCTCCCCCTGAACGCATTTTGCTTCCAGGTAATAATCATACGTGTCGGGTTTCAGAAGTTTGCCTCTGAAAGTTCCATCCCAGCCAATATTCTGATCCCGGGTTTCAAAAACCATTTCTCCCCAGCGGTCAAAAATACGGAACAGGATTTCGGTTGCAATGGCACTTCTGACATATAGCACATCGTTTTCCAGGTCGCCATTTGGAGAAAATGCATTCGGAACATATACATAGGTCCGGTCACAGACTACTTCTAAGACATTCACTTTTACCGGGGCTGATTTTACACAGATTCCATCCGTTATAAACACCGAGTAAGTTGTTGTTTCGGTAGGAGTTGCCTGTGTGATCTGTCCGTGCGGATTGGTAAGGCCATCCGGAGGGATCCAGGTATATGCATACCCCGGAGGCGATGCAGTGAGGGTAGAGGTGTTTCCGGGAACAACATATTCCGGGTTGGCCTGTGCACTGATGGTTCCGGAAATGTTTCCGACAGTGATGAAAATCGAATCATGGTCAAAACAGCCGTTCGACCCGTTTGCATCGACATAGACCCACTGACTGGCCGGTGGATTTGCAATAACTACGTTTTCCTGCGGAGTTGTTGTTAAAACAGACACAGGACTCCACACATACGTGAAGCTGACGTTCGGAATCTGGATGGAAGCAGTGAGTGTCGTGGGATCATTCAGGCAAATAGAGTCATTTCCCGAAAGAACCAGGCTTCCGCTCACGAAATAAATGGTGATGCTGTCTGTTTTTGAGCAAGCGGCATTTCCGGCCTGAATATAATAGGTTGTTGTACTTTCGGGTGTTATGTGAAGTACGGAATCTGCCACATTCGGATTTAGTGTATCGGAGAACTGATTGGAAGAAGACCAGATAAAATAGTCCGCCGAACCGTTCGAATTAGCTGTGAAAACCAGCGGAAGCGAAGAACACAGAATTGTATCGTTCGAAACAGATAATTGGATTTCAGGAAGCACGGTAATTTGAATCTGAGCTGTATCCGTCAGTAAACAAACGGAATCCGTTACGGTCAGTCGGACGTTGTAAGTCCCCGGATTGGTAAATGTAACAGTTGGTGAATATTCGGTTGAAGTTCCCTGCCCGTTCCCGAAATCCCATTCGTAGCTGTCGGACGGAGAGCTGGTATTGGTGAAAGCCACCGTGAAATCCTCACACCCCAGAAGATTGTTGGTGGTGAATTCGGCTTTCGGAAGTAGCTGGAAATCAAATTTGAATACCAGGTTATTACAGTTGTTGTTTGTTCCTGCACCGGTATTCAGATTTAAATTAGACCAGGCGTTGGGAGTAGTGGGGAAATCACTGTGTCCGCCGCAACCGCCACAAACCGACTGATAAACAACACCGTTTTTATCAAAGCGCGAAGTTCCGCCGTCCACATGTTCTTCCGCCTGGTTTCCTCCGATGTAACTTCCGTATAGAAGCCCCGAGAAATCACGTTTGTAAACAAAGAGATAAAAGTCGAAGCCGTTTGCAGGTGTGCTTTGAAAAGCATCCGGGCTGACTGGCATACCGCTCAGTGGTATGCCTCCCGGAAGCACACTTCCTCCCCAGCCAGAAACATACATATTTCCACAAATATCAACCAGAAAAGCGGCAGGAGAAATATTGACGTTTGGGCTTCCATTTCCGAAAACCGTTGAATTGACTATCGAAGTCAGCGAGGAATTCAGTTTGGCAATAAACTGGCTGCTGTTCGGGTAACTTTGAGAGTTAATCACCGGGAAAGCTCCGCCAGCAGATTGTCCGAGTACAAATACTTCATCATTCCGGTTGATTTCTACGAAAAAGGCCTGATCGTACTGGTTTGCACCGATGTAGGTACTTTGTACCAATGTTTGGCCGTTCGGAGTTAATTTTCCGACGAATCCGTCTGCTTTTCCACCCAGGTAATTCGGATTTAATCCGCCTGCCGTTCCTGGAATGTTCGTACTGGAAGTTCCTCCCGAAAAAACAACATGGTAGCTGGAGTCGATTTTGACGGAATAACAGGCATCGTTGTTACTTCCACCAAAATAACTTGACCACAGCATGGTGCTCAGGTTCGACGATAATTTGAAAATAACACCATCCTGTTGACCTCCCAAAGTTGCCTGAAACGGATTCAGGGTAGGGAAGTTGGCAGATCGCGTGCAGGAAGCGATCAGGCAATTTCCAGCCGAATCGATCATAATTTCTCCCCGGAACTGGTCTCCGTAATTAGTTGTAAGTGAGTCGTATGCTGCTCCGGAGGTGTAATTTCCGGAACTGATCTTGTAATTGATTCCATCGTTCTGAGATCCGCCAACATAGGTGGATCCGAGCAGGTTGTGTCCATTGGAGCTGATCTTTGAGACATAAATATCTGTTCCCTGGTTTCCGAAATTGGCTCCGTTATATTGCACATTGATAGTTGTTCCTCCTCCGTGAGTACTCTGAAATGGATTTTGAAGGGGGAAATCAGTAGAGGCAGTGATCCCGAAAACATAGATATTATTGAGTTTGTCGCAAATCATGCTGTGTACTGTTTCCGTGCCCTGCGTGGTACTTCCGCCTCCCAGGAAAGAGGTCCAGATCATGGTTGTTCCGTCTGGAGTATACTTGGAAATAAACACATCTGTAGTGGCCAGTCCGTTGTATGTGGTAGTGAAATTCGAAGTGACATCAAAGGCAAGCGGATCGGGTGTCGGATAGGAATTCCCGAAAATAGTTCCACCGGAATAGGCAGATCCGTCATATCCGTATGTTGCTGTCATCCCGAAATTATCTGTCGGAGAACCGGAATAAGTTGCAAAAATCAGCACTGGATCAATGATCAGGGTTGCAGCTTTGTCGTATTCTCCTAATTCAAAGGAAACGATGTCCTTTTTTATCACAAACCTGCAGGAAACAGCGCTTAATTTTCCGTGAAGCATCTGATAGGCTATGGGCTTTTTTTCAGTGATTTTACCCAAAGTGGTAGAAAGTATGAGATTCCCTTCTTTGTTCAGTTCGATGTTGGAAAAACCTTTCATTTTGAGTTGAATTTGCTTGTAATCGGTTCCTGGGGCGCACCACAATTCGTATTTGAATTCGGATGCTGCATCAATGACTTTCAGATCGATATTCGGGTAGAAATCAACTAAAGTCGCTTCCTGGAAACTTCGCACATCGTGTGACCATTTCGAAGAATCGTTCCCGATAAAATAATTGTAGTAATAGTCGAGTGGTTTTTCTTTCCGGAGCTCCTTCACTTCATTAGAATTCAGGAATTCTACTCCGACAAGTGTGCCGCGGAACTGAGAACTGTTTTCATCTGCAATGTGCTGATCATGTGCTTTTTTTACGCCGGAATAGTCGCGGATATCGTAGATGAAACCGTGTTGCTGCACCCAGATATTACTTCCCTGCGACCGGGATTGAAACAATACCTGTTTTGCCCATTGATCTTTGTTTTCAACCAGCGCAAAGTGCGTGGAATGTGCGTGTTCGATCTCCTGTGCAATCAGTTGACCGTAAAAAACACTGATACAAAAGAATAGTATGATTTGTTTCATAATTGAAAGATATGAAAATGTTTAAAAAGGTTGCCTTTTCGGTGAGAACTTTTGCTATTCAAATTGCTGTGGTTATATTTGATATAAATTCGAGCATATGACAACTCAATGGGTCTTTAATGAAATTGCTACAATCACAGAGAACAATATTCAACAGTTAAAAACGAAATATTCAAACTATTCGGAGAACCAATTGAATTGGAAACCCAATGCATCGACCTGGAGCCTGGCAGAGATTTTTGCACATTTAAACGCGTATGCAACATTTTATCACCAAACGCTCAATGACCGGATCAACCGGACTCGTTTTCGTATTCCCCAGATCAATTACACTTCTTCTCCGCTGGGGAAATCAGTCTGGATGTCGATGAAACTGGGTAATGCCCGGAATGTAAAACGCAAATTCAATGCTCCGAAAGAGTATAATCCGTCAGGAAACCCGACCTTGGTTAAGGGAAATGAAGTTGCAGCATTGTTGGAAGGACAACAGGAATTCCTGTCGATTATTGAAAAATCGGTTGCCGTAAATCTAAAGAAAGTCAAAGTACCGATCTCAATTTCCAAACTGATTCGCCTGAGGTTGGGTGATGCTTTGCTTTTTGTAGCATATCATAATGACCGTCACATGCAGCAAGCCCTGAACTTGACCAAACAAGCACAATTCCCTAAAAAGTGAACAGAACATACGCCTTTTGCAAAGCAAGTATTGCCCCTGTTCGCGCGGAAACAAACGATCGTTCGGAGTTGGTCACACAACTTCTTTTTGGTGAACTTGTTGAAATCCTGGAAGTATTTAACCAATGGCTCAAAATCCGTTCCTTTATGGATGGATACGAAGGCTGGACCGATTTCAAGCAAGTGCAGGAACTGAGAGAAAAAGAAGTTTCCCGTTGGCTGGACGGTCTGACAACAGAGCATTCGAAATTTCGCCTGATCGAAGGCCCGGAAGGAAAACAAGTTTTAACACGAGGCTTCTTTCGCCCGGGAGATGGAAGTGATTCGTTCCATATCGGGAAATCGAATTACCGTTTTCTGAATGATGAAGATGCTTTTCCCGCTTCACTGATTGAATTTTCGAAAAGCTATCTGAATGCTCCGTATTTGTGGGGAGGAAAAACGCTGTTTGGAATCGATTGTTCCGGATTTATGCAACAGATCCACCGGGTATTTGATTATCAATTGCCCAGAGATGCTTCTCAGCAGGTGGAAATGGGACAAATCATTGATTTTGAAGACCGGGAAGCAGGAGATTTGGCTTTTTTTATTTCCGATTCGGGAAATATTCACCACGTCGGGTTATTGATAAATCCGGACGAAATCATTCATGCGCATGGCTATGTGCGGATCGATGATTTCAGCGAACAGGGAATTTTCAGGAAGATCGACGGGGTACATTCCCATCGTTTGCATTCCGTAAAAAGACTCTGAATCCGGGATAAATTTCAGAAATTGACAGACTTCTGAATGAAATCAGCTTATATTTGCTACCAAAGATTTTAGGGGAATAGTTTAAAATACAGATAAATCAAAGAAGCATGAAACGCGATCAGGAAATATTTGACTTAATTGCTGCAGAAAGACAGCGTCAGGAGCATGGAATTGAACTTATTGCATCTGAAAATTTCGTCTCCGATGAGGTAATGCAGGCAATGGGTTCCGTGTTGACCAATAAATATGCTGAAGGGCTTCCCGGAAAACGGTATTACGGAGGTTGTGAAGTGGTTGATAAAGTAGAACAACTGGCAATTGATCGTTTGTGCAAATTATTCGGGGCAACTTGGGCGAATGTGCAGCCTCACTCCGGAGCACAGGCAAATGCGGCTGTATTTTTGGCATGTTTGCAACCGGGAGATACCATTCTGGGATTTGATTTGAGTCACGGAGGGCATTTAACGCATGGCTCTCCGGTAAACTTTTCAGGAAAATTGTACCAGCCTGTTTTTTATGGAGTAAGCCGGGAAACGGGACGCGTAGATTACGACATGATGGAAAGAGTGGCGAAGCTCGAAAAACCGAAAATGATTGTTTGCGGTGCGTCTGCATATTCCAGAGATTGGGATTATGCGCGGATCCGCAAAATTGCAGATGAGGTAGGAGCATTGATCCTGGCAGATATTTCTCACCCGGCAGGTTTGATTGCTGCGGGATTGCTGAATGACCCGCTGGAGCACTGTCACATTATTACAACAACAACACACAAAACACTGCGCGGACCGCGCGGAGGAGTGATCATGATGCGTCACAATTTCGAGAATCCGTTCGGATTGAAGTGGAACAACGGAAATCTGAAATCGATGGGAGCTTTGCTGGATGCAGCTGTTTTCCCTGGAATCCAGGGTGGACCGCTGGAGCATGTGATTGCTGCTAAAGCAGTAGCTTTCGGTGAGGCTTTGACGGATAACTACAAATCGTATATGTTGCAGGTGAAGAAAAATGCTGCATTGATGGCGGAAGAATTCATCAAACTGGGATATAAAATCATTTCCGGAGGGACAGACAATCACAGCATGCTGATCGATCTGCGTTCCAAGGGAGTAACCGGGAAAGACGCTGAAAATAACCTGGTTCTGGCAGATATTACCGTGAATAAAAACATGGTTCCTTTCGATACGGAATCACCGTTTGTGACATCCGGAATCCGTGTAGGAACTTCTGCAATCACTTCCAGAGGAATTACAGAAGCTGAAATCCCGGAGATCGTAAAACTGATTAATCGTGTATTGACGAATATCAACGATGAAGAAACAATCAACCTTGTTCGTTCGGAAGTAAATGAGTTGATGAGCGAAAGGCCGTTGTTTCAGTGGTAATTTTGAATTGCAATCAATGAATTTAGATAAGTGATAAAAACATTATGTGAAAACGAAAAGTTCAAGTCGGGTGAGACAAGAAAAAGGAGCCCAAAGCCAGGCAACAGAAGTTGCGTAGCGGTTTTCTGCGGCAATTAAGGAATTGACCCAGGATTGTCCAGTTGATGTTACTTATTCAAGGATTTGCGTTTAAATTTCGAAATCAGTTGTATCTTTGGTAATGTAAAACATCAAAATTTAACCAAGATGAAGCAACTCATTCTTTTAGCATTGGTTTTCAGCGCAAACAGTGTGTTCTCTCAAAAGCTGGATTCCGTACAGTATTCGATTAACGGACAATCGTTTACCGGGTTTTATGCTAAACCGGAAAAGCTGAGTAAAAAAACAAAAACAGTTCTGATCGTTCACGAATGGTGGGGATTGAACGATTATATAAAAGCACGTGCCCTTCAGATTGCCAAAGAAGGAAACATCGCTTTTTGCGTCGATATGTACGGAACGGGTAAAGTTGCTGCCAATCCAAAAGATGCACAGGCTTTGGCAATGCCTTTTTATACGGATCCGCAATTTTCGTACGACCGTTTTATGGCTGGATATGACAAAGCGATGGCAATTCCGGGAGCGGATTCTTCCAGGGCAATCGCAATCGGCTATTGTTTTGGAGGGTCAGTAGTTCTGAATGCTGCAAAAATGGGGGCTCCGCTGGATGCTGTAGTAAGTTTTCACGGAGGTCTGGCAGGGATCCCGGTAGATAAAAGCAAGTTGAAAGCGGCAGTATTGGTTTGCAATGGCGCAGCAGATTCATTCGTTCCGGAAACAGACATTGTGGAATTTAAAAAGCAAATGACAGAAGCCGGAGCGGATTTCACCTTCATCAACTATGCAGATGCAACTCACGCTTTCACGAATCCGCATTCCACGGAAACCGGGAAAAAATTCTCCATGCCGATTTCTTATAATGCAGCAGCAGATAAGCAAAGCTGGATCGATTTCAATGAATTCATGAAAGAAAAAGTAAAGTAGAATTGAAAATTGACAGGTTAAAATTGAAAAGAAGAAAAAGCAAAGCTTTCAAAATTAGAACAAACGTTAGTGCAGTTCTTTTATTTTCATTTTGAATCAGCTAAAAAGTATTTTTATCCGAAATAAAAACCAATAAGAATGTCACAGATTTCCGCAAATAATCCCGTTTTAAAGTCCTGGATTGAAGTTTCTTCCGGTTCTGATTTTCCGATCCAGAATATTCCTTTCGGAGTGGTGAAAAGTGAAAACCTAACCCCACGTGTCGTATCCCGGATCGGGAATAAGGTCATTGACTTGAAAACATTACACGTCTTGGGTTATTTGGAGAATTTACCGTTCGAATTGTCTGATTTCGATGTCAATTTATTGAATCCGATGATGAAGAAGGGAAAGAAAGCTGTCCGCGATCTGAGAAACCGTTTGTCGAAATTATTCGATGTGAATCAGCCGGATTTGCAGAAAAACGAGCAGCATGTGGCACAGGTATTGATTCCGGTGGAAAATGTGTGTATGTGCATGCCAGTTCAGATTGGTGATTATACGGATTTCTATTCGAGCAGAGAGCACGCAACTAATGTGGGAATGATGTTCCGCGACCCGGCAAATGCTTTGCTTCCGAACTGGTTATGGCTGCCTGTTGGTTACCACGGAAGATCCAGCTCAGTCATCATTTCCGGAGAACCGGTTTACAGACCAAAAGGGCAAATCAAGCCGAATCCGGAAGAACCTCCAATTTACGCCCCGTGCAGAAACCTGGATTTCGAATTGGAAACGGCGTTTGTTACCTTCGACGGAAAACCGTTGGGTGAATCCATTTCCACGGAAGAAGCTGAAGAATATATTTTCGGAATGGTGCTGTTCAATGATTGGTCGGCAAGAGACATTCAAACCTGGGAATACGTCCCACTTGGGCCGTTCCTGGCAAAAAACTTTGCATCGTCCATTTCCCCGTGGATCGTAACTCTGGATGCGTTGCAACCATATAAAGCAGACGGACCGGCACAGGATCCGGAAGTGCTTTCCTACCTGAAATACAAAGGGCAATTGTCCTACGATATTCAATTGGAAGTATTTATTGAGCCTGAAAACGGTGAAGAAACAAAGGTTTGTACTTCCAACTTTAAATACATGTACTGGAACATGGCCCAGCAGTTGGCACATCATACGGTAAACGGGTGTAACATCCGTTGCGGAGACCTGATGGGTTCGGGAACTATTTCCGGCCCAACACCGGATTCATACGGATCGATGCTGGAATTGGCGTGGAAAGGAACAAGACCTTTGAAAATGAACGATGGAAGTGAACGCAGGTTTTTACAGGATGGCGATACGGTGACCATGCGTGGTTTCTCATCCAAAGATGGGATCCGGATCGGGTTTGGAGAAGTTTCCGGAAAGATCTATCCGCCGAAGGGTTGATTTTTTTGTTAGTATACAGGATGTATTTTTCACTAATATTCTTGTCGAATGAAAAAACATAGGTGGCACTCTCATTTTTCACACAGGACAAGTATATAAATTGTGCATTCCTCTGCGGGAAATTTAAAAATTACTTAAATTCTTGGACAAGACATAATTAAAATTAAGAGATATGAAGCAAAATGTAAATACCATAATCATTGCAGTAGCAGTAGTTATTACAGGCTTTTTGCTGGCCAGCGGATATAAAAACCGTTCTAAAGTTGCCGATGCAATCAGTGTTACGGGTTCCGGAGAAGAGAATTTCACCAGTGACCTGATCGTTTGGAGAGCCAGTTTTTCGAAAAAGAACTACGATCTAAAGACAGCATATAATGAATTGAATAAGGATCAGCAAACGATTCGG
This sequence comes from Fluviicola sp., assembly GCA_031260455.1. Taxonomy (GTDB): domain Bacteria; phylum Bacteroidota; class Bacteroidia; order Flavobacteriales_D; family Crocinitomicaceae; genus Fluviicola. The sequence continues at coordinate 58,751 of JAIRJW010000003.1, read as the reverse complement.
AAGTACCTGCTTTCGAAAGGTGCCAAATCGGAGGAGTTGATTTTTGAAGCAGTGGATATTCAAAAGGATTTCGCTTATGAATACGATCAGAACGGCCAGCTGCGGAATACGATTTTCAACGGTTACCAGCTGACTCAGAGTTTAAAAATTCAGTCCAAAAATGTAGATGGTATTGAAAATATTTCAAGAGAAGTCACAGAATTGATTGATGCCGGAGTAGAACTCACATCCTATCAGCCGGAATATTACTATACGAAACTGGCACAGCTGAAACTGAAAATGATCGAATCGGCGACGAAAGATGCTAAGAACCGGGCGGACAAAATTGCAGAGAATGCAGGAGGTCGTTTGGGAAGCCTGAAAAATGCAGATATGGGTGTGTTCCAGATTACAGGAGAAAACTCTTCGGAACAATTTTCATGGGGAGGTAATTTCAATACCAGTTCCAAAAAGAAAACAGCTAATATAACCATCCGGCTGAAGTACGAGATCAATTAGATTTGGAATCCCCGGGAAGCTTCTTTTCCTGTTATTGTTGAATTAACGGCAGTCTGTTAACACTTCTTAATATTGACGGATTATCCAGCATTTTTCCCTGTTATTTTTGTAAATTCAATAGAATCTGCAAATATGGAAGCTCAGATAAATCTGGAAAAGGAACGTTTGGAAATTTTAGCTGCTTTTAAAGGGCTTTTAAGGGCAACAAAAAACAGAACCCGCCAGGATACTGCTTACATCCGAAAGGCTTTTGATGTAGCTGTGGAAGCGCACAAAGACATGCGAAGAAAATCGGGCGAACCTTATATTTATCATCCGATTGCGGTAGCTCGTATTTGTGCGGAAGAAATGGGGCTGGGAGCAACATCTATTGCTTGTGCTTTGTTGCATGATACCGTTGAGGATACACACATTACCCTTCAGGATGTGGAAGATCTTTTCGGCGAAAAAGCCAGGAGAATTATCGATGGTTTAACCAAGATTCCGGATGTATTCGATCAGAATACATCAATTCAGGCTGAGAATTTTCGTAAAATGATCCTGACGATCTCGGATGACCTGCGCGTGGTGCTTATCAAACTGGCCGACCGGCTTCATAACATGCGTACACTGGAAAGCATGAATCCGGAGCAACAGCTTAAAATTGCTTCTGAAACCAAATTCCTGTATGCTCCGCTGGCACATCGTTTGGGTCTTTATTCCATCAAAACGGAACTGGAAGATCTGGCGATGAAATACACCGAGCCGGAAATTTACCGGAGTATTCAGTTGAAATTGAAATCGACGGAAGATGTCCGGAATCGTTTTATCCGTCGTTTCATCAACCCGATCCGCGAAGGATTGAACAGGGAGGGATATCATTTTGAGATCAAAGCCCGCACCAAGTCCATTTCTTCAATCTGGAAAAAAATGCAGAGTAAAGATCTGCCTTTTGAAGAAGTGTTTGATTTATTTGCCGTGCGCATCATTCTGGATACTCCGGTCGAAATGGAAAAAGCGGATTGCTGGAGAGTTTATTCGATTGTAACGGATTTTTATCAGCCAAGTCCGGACCGTTTGAGAGACTGGATTTCGACTCCGCGTGCAAACGGATATGAATCGTTGCATACAACGGTAATGTCGCCGCAGGGAAAATGGGTTGAAGTTCAGATTCGTACCAAACGAATGGATGAAATTGCCGAGAAGGGATTAGCAGCGCATTATCGCTACAAAGAAAACCAGAAGGACGACAGTAAATTTGATCGCTGGATTTCTGAAATTCGCGATTTGCTGGAGAACCCGGACGTGAATGCGATGGATTTCGTGGAAGAATTCAAAATGAACCTGTTCCATGATGAAATCTATGTGTTTACCCCGAAAGGAGATTTACGTGTGCTTCCTGTTGGCGCTACGATCTTGGATTTTGCCTACGACATTCATAGTGATATCGGGAATAAATGTATCGGGGCAAAGGTGAACAATCGCCTGGTTCCGTTGAGTTATCAGCTTCAGAACGGAGATCAGCTGGAAATCATCACATCGCCGAAACAAAAACCGGCGGAAGATTGGTTGAGGCTGGCCGGAACTGCAAGAGCGCGCCAGAAGATCAAATCAGCTTTAAACGAAGAGCGGAAAGAAATTGCTGCTGACGGAAAGGAAATTCTTGAGCGCAAATTCAAACAGCTTCACATTCAGTTTAAGTCGGAAAATATTACGATTTTGGAGCGTTTCTATGGATTTTCTTCTGCAACGGACTTGTACATCCGGATTGCCAAAGGGAAATTGGATTTGTCGAAACTGCGGGAACTGGAAAACGTAAATGGAATCCTTCAGCTGGAGAAAAAAGTCGTTCCGAATAAGGATAAGCATGAAATGGATGTGTATCCGAAAATCAATAAGAAGGAAGATACCATCATCATTGGGGAGGATTTTAAGAATATCCAGTATCAGATGGCGCGTTGTTGTAACCCGATCCCGGGAGATCCTGTGTTCGGATTCATCACCATTTCGGAAGGGATCAAGATTCACCGCATCAATTGCCCGAATGCGGAGCATTTGCAATCAAAAATGGCTTATCGTTGTATCAAGGCAAGATGGAGAAGTCAGGATCTGGTTGCACGTGTTGCAGCTATCCGCCTGATCGGGATTGATGATGTGGGAATTGTGAACAAGATCACCGAAGTCATTTCGAACGAACTGAATGTAAACATGAAGTCGATTTCTTTTGAAGCCAATGACGGGTTGTTTGAAGGGAAAATTCATGTGTTGGTTTACGATACGGAACACTTGGATATTCTGATGCGCAAATTTGAACAGGTAGAAGGAGTGAAACGAGTAGAGCGTTATGACACGAAAGAGGATTAGTAAGCAGTTTGTTTTTATTTTTGCACGGGTTCGTAAAATTGCGGAATTACGTCAGCTACTCACCTGTCGTGCATGGAAAAGCCATTTTGTTTATGTTTACAGCATTTTTGATTTCAACTTTATTTTTTCAGCTGATTAATAGCTCTGGTTGTTTGTGTGAAATAATTTGCACGGTTCGTAATATTGCGAATTTGCGAATCACAAGTAAAACGATCAAATATCGCTGTAAGTGATAATTATCTTGTCGTACTGAATGACTGCCTCTCGAAGACTTACACCAGCAGAATATGCAGGAAGCCCTGTTTACGTTGAAAACTTCTCAGAATGTGGAGCATTCATAGTGCTAAATAAAGAAAAAAATAACTACTTTTGCCCTTTCAACTTTGTCAGATGCAACAACAAGATCTGCAGTTAACAGTCAGAAATATTTTTTCAGCATATCTGGAGCAAAACGGACACCGAAAAACTCCCGAACGCTTTGCCATACTGTCTGAAATATACAACTACAAAGGACACTTTGATATCGAATCCTTGTATATCAAAATGAAAAACCAAAACTACCGTGTTTCCCGGGCAACCTTGTATAATACAATCGAGCTTTTGCTGGCTTGTAATCTTGTTCGCAAGCATCAGTTCGGGAAAAACCTGGCTCAATTTGAAAAATCTCACGGATCCAAGCAGCATGACCATGTTATTCTTACCGATACCGGGGAAGTGATCGAATTCTGTGATCCGAGAATTCAGAGTATCAAAGCAACCATCGAAGAGATTTTCGGAGTTAAAATTCAACATCATTCACTTTATTTCTACGGTGTGAGAAATGAAGCGAATGAACAAAATCAATAATGAGTGCTCGGTTTGACATAACGAAGTCATCAAATTTTGTATTGGTCAAAATTTCAGGAAGAATCACTTCTGGTGAAGGTCTGAACGAAGCACTGATCCAGACGGATCAACTGTTGTCAGGTGATCTGAAAGCCGTTTTGTGCGACTGCTCCGCTTTAGAATATTGCAACAGTACCGGTTTGAATTTCTTCGTGCGCATACTGACCAGATCACGGAAAACAGGATTGGATTGTATATTGGTAAATTTGCAACCATCCGTAAAAAAGCTATTCGAAGTATCCAAATTAAATGAAATTTTTAGCTGCTTCAATTCAACAGAAGAAGTTGAAGCGAAATTTAACAAAATCACATGAAAGTAGATGTTCTTTTAGGATTACAGTGGGGGGATGAAGGGAAAGGAAAAATTGTAGATGTTCTCACTCCGCAATACGATATTATCGCTCGTTTTCAGGGTGGACCGAATGCAGGTCATACGCTGGAATTCGAGGGAGTGAAGCATGTTTTGCATACGATTCCTTCAGGAATTTTTCACGGAAATGTGGTGAACCTGATCGGAAACGGAGTGGTGATCGACCCGGTTGTTTTCCAGAAAGAATTGGAAAAACTGGCTCCATTTAACATTGATATCAAACAACGTCTGGTCGTTTCCAGAAAAGCACACCTGATTTTACCAACGCATAAATTATTGGATGCGGCATCCGAAGCATCAAAAGGAAATAATAAAATCGGAAGTACGTTAAAAGGAATCGGCCCTACGTATATGGATAAAACGGGCCGGAATGGCTTGCGTGTCGGGGATATTTTCCTGCCATCCTTTAAAGAGAAGTATCAGGCATTGGTTGAAAAGCACCTGAATTTGCTGAAGCATTACGAAGGATTTGAATTCAACCTGGCGGAACTGGAAGGACTGTGGATGGAAGGTATTGAAGTGCTGAGAGGTTTAACGGCTGTTGACAGTGAACAATACATGAATGAAGCTCTGAAAGCGGGGAAAAAGATTCTGGCCGAAGGAGCTCAGGGAACCATGCTGGACATCGATTTCGGCACGTACCCGTTTGTGACATCATCCAATACTGTTACGGCCGGAACTTGTACAGGACTTGGAGTTGCGCCTTCGAGAATCGGAAATGTAATCGGAATTTTTAAAGCTTACTGTACTCGTGTTGGTTCCGGACCTTTTCCAACAGAGCTGGAAAATGAAATCGGTGAAAAAATCCGTAAGGAAGGGAGAGAGTTCGGCGCAACTACTGGAAGACCCCGCCGTTGCGGATGGATTGACCTGCCAGCCATGAAATATGCGATTATGATCAACGGTGTAACTGAGCTGGCGATGATGAAAGCAGATGTTTTGGATACTTTCGAAACCATTCGCGCTTGTACGAAGTACAAAGTAGATGGAGTGGAGCAGGATTACATGCCTTACGATATCGACGGAGTGACGATTGAACCGGTTTACGAAGATATTCCGGGATGGAGCAGGGACCTGACGGGGCTGACTTCTTTTTCCGACGCGCCTGAAGCATTGAAGGAATATGTAAGGTATTTGGAACAACATTTGCAAGTGCCAGTAACAACTGTTTCGGTTGGCCCGGATCGCAAACAAACTTTGGCAACGAGATAATTTGAAATTATTCCTTACATATACTTATCGAATTGCGCTTTTTTTAAGCGCAATTTTTATGTGCGCGCAATTTTCACTGGCACAAGGTTCCTGGCTGGAATTACTTCCGGGGGCTAAAAAGCTGTCGTATGACGAACGGACCGGAAAGCAGCATTTGACTGGTTTCCTGAATTTTAAGTATCAGGGGAATGTCATGTTTTGTGATTCTGCACATTACAGGGAAAAAACAAGTGAAGTCTGGGCCTATGGAAAAGTTCAGATCAACAAAGCAGATACGCTGAACCTGTTTTGTGATTCGCTTTATTACAACGGGAGAACCAGGCTTGCAAAGTTATGGGGACACGTCCGGATTCGTGACCGGGAGTACAAAGTAACTTCGGATTCGCTGGATTATGATGCGGCTAGTTCAAAAGCGATTTACCGGAATAAGGGAAAAATCGAGAACATCACGACGAACGAAGTGCTCACCAGTAAATTCGGATATTTTTATCCCAATACGGAAGAAGCTTTTTTTAAGGGAGATGTCATTTATGAAAGTGATGAACTGAAACTCACGACTGATACGTTGCATTATAACTACCTGGTTCATAAAGTCTTTTTTAATGGCCCCACGGTTGGCCTGACGAAGGATTCGAAGTTTTACTGTGACAAAGGCTGGTATCATGTGGAAACCGAAGAAGGTTTGCTGACAGACAATGCCAAAATTGAGCAGGAACCGCGAATCATCACTGGTGACAGTTTGTTTTATGCTCCGAAACGAAAATATGCGCTGGGGAAGGGAAATGTGCAGATGCTGGACACGGCACAAAAAGTGCAGTTCAATGCAGGATATTTTACATCAGATGGGAATACACTGACGGATGTTTTGACCGATTTTCCGCTTATTCGGGTCATGAAATCGAAAGATACGCTCTTTTTGCGGGCCGATACCTTAATTCATGTTCGGGATACTATGGAAAAAACCCTGCAAATCAAGGGAGGGAAGGATGTGCGTATTTTCCAGGATAAAATCCAGGGAGTATCGGATTCACTTGATTATAAAAAAGCTGAAGGAATTATGGAGCTCTGGGGGAATGCTCATTTTTGGAGCTATAACTCGGAATTGACCGGAGATACAATCCGGGCTTTTATTGTGAACGATACGCTGATTGAAAAAGCACATTTATCCCCGAAAGCATTTGCAGCCAATGAGCTGGATTCCGGAAAATATTATAACCAGCTTGCTGGGAAGGAAATCTGGTCTTATTTCAAAAATAATGAACTGATCCGGTCTGATGTCATCGGGCAGGCAAAAACTATTTTTTATCCGGAAGATGAAGAAAAAACAGATACGGCAATTGTGGTGAAGCGTATGGGACTAAACCGCATTTTTTCGTCGGATATTAAAGTTTACCTGGATAGTGGGGAAGTGATTGGGGTTTCATACATCAATCAACCCGATGGAAAATTTTACCCGATGGATCAGATTGATCCTGAAGAGCAGTTTTTACCGGAATTCAAGTGGAATCCCCTGTTGCGGCCAAAAACGTGGCAGGAACTATTGAAGCCGCGTGAGATTATCAAAGAAGAAGAGCCGAAAGATCCTGAGAAAAGACAGAAGTGATTGCTTAATCGGGTTCAGATAATTTTCCGTGGGCATCGACCCGATAACTGACAAAACCGGTATTCACTTCTTCAATCACTATTTTTTCGTCCTGTTTCACCTCGAAAAAGCGGAAATCTGTCAGTAGTCTGCCATTGCCGTCCATCAATGCAAAATTGTAGCCCTTATTATAACTTTCTTCGTTTTTGGTTCTTTTGCGGACGGCATATAACTGGTTTTCGCCTTCCGAGAGTAGTTGAATTACCTGCTGGAATTCGTTCCCACCAATCAGTTGTCCGTTGATATCGAGAACACCCATAAATTTTTCTTCCAGTATTTCCGAATCAATTTCTGAGTCCATGGATGAAACCAGTGAATCGTATTGCCCCAGTTCATCCGGATTTTGGGCAATTCCTAATTTGGGCAGTGTGGAAGTTAAGGTATTCCGGAGGTTGCCACTTGCTTCGAAAATAAATTGTTTGTTACCTGCTGAGCGGATACTTCTGAATATGAATGGAAATAAAATAGCACCGTTTTTATCGACTACACTGGTTTGATTGTGAAAAAAAACCTGGGCATAGCCGTAGTTGAAATCATCTGCAGAACTGAATTGTTCTCTGATCTCAAAATCTCCTTTTCGATTGATGTAGCCGATCAGTCCATTTTTGCTTGCAGCTGCCAATCCTTCTGAAAAGGGACTGGCGTAAGTGAATTTATGCTCAATCACAATGTGGTTTTTCTTGTTAATAAAGCCGTATTTCTCTTTTAATTTGGTAAGGTACAATCCTTCACTGGGTGCAGCCATTTCCTCATACTCAAAAGGAATAATGATTCTTCCAGTGGTGTCGACCAGCCCGAATTTCCGGTCGTTGTTTTGTGAAGCTATAATATATCCTTCATCCAGTGCCAGTAAGCTGTTGTATCGGCAGGGAAGAATCTGGCTGAACTGTTTGTTGTAATATCCCAGTGAATAAGAACGTTCGTAGCCGTTCGATTTATTGATTTTGAAAACAAATAATCCCAGGTTGTTCTCAATGATCCTGGAATACACACATGGGATAAGCTCTTTTCCGCTGATGGATTTGACACCAAATTGCCCGGCTGCATTGGTTGTAATGGCATTGGTTCCTCCGAAAACGGAAACCGGTTTGTTTTCGTCTTCAAACTGGGAAAACGCAATAAGAGAACTAATCAGAAAGCAACAAATCAATGATGTTTTCATTAGTGCCCGATTTCTCCTTTCTCTGAAAGTAAAATGGCAATTCCCCTGGTAGCTTTGAATTTGGAAAAGATGATGACCATGATGACTGTGATCGGAACGCTGAGAAACATTCCCGGAAATCCCCAGATGAATCCCCAGAATCCCAGGGACAGAATCACGACAATGGGACTCACGTTCATCGTATTTCCCATGATTCGCGGCTCGACAATATTCCCGGCAAAAAACTGAATGGACCCGATGCTGAGCAGGATAATCAGCGATTCGCTGTAAGTCCCGAACTGTATGATCGAAAAAATAGCCGGTAAGAAAGAACTGATTAATACACCGAAGAAAGGGATGAAACTAAACATAAAAATCAGCAAAGCCCAGAAGAATGGGGCATTTAATCCCATCAGGGCGAAGACCAGGTAGCAGATTATTGCTGAGGCCATGGCAATCAGTGATTTGATCCCCAAATAGTTGGTAATGGCTTTTTCAATCTGTCGGATGACTTCAATCCGTTCGTCATAAGCTGCTTTTTCGGGAAATATGGCTTTTATTTTGAATTTAAAGGAAGATTCCTCCATGATGATGAAAAGCATATAGATCAATACAATAACAACATTTGAAATGATGGTTTGCAACGAACTGAGGGCTGAAGTAATGTATTTGCCGATCAGGTCATTCGAGTTGAAACTTTTGGTCAGATCCTCGATTTTATAGGGTGAAAAATGATCAAAGTCTTTTAAGATAGCTGTCAGGTTTTTGTTGTAGACATCGTAATATCTGATTAGTTCCTGGATGTTTTTTTCAAAAATGAGCCCAATGACCCAAACCGAAGAGAAAAGAACGGCTGAACTCAGAATGGTTTTGAGCCATTTTGGAAACCACTTGTCACGCAGCCCGATGATGTAAAACAAGGAACGGATTTTTCGCATCAGCAACCACAGAATACTTGCAAACATGAATGGAATGATGAGACTTTGACCCAGGTAAAGTATGACTACAACAATTGAACAGATGATTAAAGTATAACTTGCCGTCTGGACTTTTGAAACTTTCTGAGGAGGATTTTCCATATTCTTTTCGAAAATAAGAAAAAGCTGGTTTTGTTTTACAAAATTATAACACGGAAAACACCATCCACCGATCCGATAACAATCAGGAGGCAGATGGTGTTTGAAGTATGTCAGAAAGAATTATTTTAATAATTCGATAACCCCTGCAGCACCTTGTCCGGTTCCTACACACATGGTTACCATGCCGTATTTTTGTTTTCTTCTGCGAAGCTCGTTTAGGATCTGAACAGTTAGTTTTGCCCCGGTACAGCCGAGAGGGTGTCCCAGTGCGATTGCTCCTCCGTTCACGTTTACGATATCCGGATTCAAACCGACCTCACGAATGACTGCCAGTGACTGAGATGCAAAAGCCTCGTTCAATTCGAATAAACTGATGTCACTCAGACTCAATCCGGCTTGTTTCAGTGCTTTTGGAATAGCTTCCACCGGTCCGATTCCCATAATGCGTGGTTCTACACCAACTACGGCATAGCTGTGCAGGCGTGCAATTGGTTCAATATTCAGCTCTTTCATCATTTTTTCCGACATGACCATCACGAATGCCGCACCGTCTGAGGTTTGAGAAGAGTTTCCAGCAGTAACACTTCCCTGGGCATCGAAAACAGGTCTCAATTTCGCCAGTCCTTCGAGCGTAGATGCGCGCGGGCCTTCATCTGTATCAACGATGTAATTCTTGACTTGTCTTTTTTCATTTTCATCCAGGAAGATGTGTTCTACATCAATCGGAACGATCTCGTCTTTAAATTTCCCGTCAAACACCGCTTTCAATGCTTTTTCCTGGGAATGCAGTGCGAATAAATCCTGGTCTTCACGACTCACGTTGAATTGGGTGGCAACGGCTTCTGCCGTTAAACCCATTCCCCAGTACCAGGTTGGATGTTCTTTCCCTACTTTTGGATTCGGAACAATTCTCCAGCCCCCCATAGCCATAACAGACATAGATTCAACTCCTCCGGCAATGATGCAATCTGCCATTCCGGCCTCGATTTTTGCTTGTGCAATGGCGATGGTTTCCAACCCGGAAGAACAGTAACGGTTCACGGTCATTCCTGGTACTTTGTCTGTTTGTAATCCCATCAACGAAATCAAACGCCCGACATTCAGACCTTGTTCTGCCTCCGGTGTTGCATTTCCAACGATGACATCGTCAATGCGTGTTTTTTCTACTTGCGGTACGCTTGCCACCAAATGTTCGATGACGCGTACTGCCAAATCATCAGGCCGGTAGAAGCGCAATCCTCCTTTCCCTGATTTTCCTACTGCTGAGCGGAATCCCGCTACGATGTATGCTTTGTTTGACATATCATTTTCTTTTGATATTAAGACTTCAGGATTTTAAGACCTTAAGACTTAATGTTTGTATTTAACTAGTTAAACTTCTTTTGAAAGCCCCGATTTTTAATTGTAATTCATTAAGAGCTTTCAGCTGATTGCTTGAGTTGATCTGGAAAATATTTTCAACCAGAATTAATTGTGTCTCCAATTCATAAGAAGAGGAAATTGCGATGTTCAAAAAGTGGATAAATTCTTTTGTGGATGTTCTTCCGGATCCTTCTGCGATATTGGAAGGAACAGAAACAGCACAACGATTGATTTGAGAAATTAATCCGAATTTTTCTTCTGCTGGTAACTCAGATGTAAGTGCATATACTTCTTTCACCAATGCCATTGATTCTTTCCAGATTTTCAACTCTCTAAAATTATGTGCTTTAGTCATCTTAAAAGTCTTAATATCCTAAAATCCAGAAGTCCTGAAATCTAATTTCTCAAAATTTTCCCTGACTTCACCAAGCTTTCCAAACGCTCAAGCGTTTTCCTCTGCTGACACAATTCCACGAATGCTTTTCGTTCCAGATCCAGGAGATATTGTTCCGAAACAACGGTATTTTCACTCAGATCACCACCACACATTACCCAGCCTAGTTTTTCAGAGATCACCTGGTCGTGTTCCGATATATAATGACCTGATTTCATGGAGTTTGCTCCAACGTAAATGATTCCGAGTCCTTCCTGGCCGAGAACAGTGATATTTTTTTCTCTCTTTGGTGCGATGTAACCTTTTGCTGCCAATTCTAAAGCTGCGGCTTTTGCACGTGTCAGTTGATATTCTCTCGAAACGACCACTTCATCGGTTCCCGGACGCAGATACCCCAAATCAAAGGCTTCGTACGCAGAAGTGGAAACTTTCGCTTGTCCGATGGAAAGGAAGCGTTCACGCAAGCGGTTGATCTTGATATCACCGTCTTTCAGTTCTTCCGAGAAGCGTTTTGCAAATTCTTTGGAACCGCCTCCGCCAGGAATCAATCCGATACCGAATTCAACCAGGCCCACGTACAATTCTGCATGAGCAACTACTTTATCGGAGTGCATTGATAGTTCGCATCCTCCTCCGAGCGCCATGTTATGCGGGGCTGCAATTACCGGAACATTCGAGTAGCGGATGCGCATCATGGTATCCTGGAATGATTTTACGGCAAAATTCAATTCATCGTAATCCTGTTCAGCAGCCATCATAAAGATCATCCCCACATTTGCTCCCGCAGAAAAGTTTCCGCCAGTATTGTAAATTACCAATCCTTTGTAGTCTTTTTCAGCTATATCGATCGCCTTATTGATCCCTTCAATGACTCCGCTCCCGATCGTATTCATTTTGGTGTGAAATTCCAGGTTCAGGATCCCATCTCCCAGGTCAACCAGCGTTGTGTCGGAATTCCCCCAAACTTTATTGGATTCTCTTAAAGCCTGTAACGACACCAATTCTTCGGTCCCGGGAATAATTTCGTATGCTTTACTTTGCTGGTTGTAATACAGACGTTTTTCGTTCTCGGATTTATAGAAACTGGTGAATCCAGCAGCCTCCATTTCTGTAACCCAGGAAGGAAGCTTTTTACCTGCTTTTTCTGCTAATTCTTTTCCTTGTTTGAAACCGATCACGTCCCATGTTTCAAACGGGCCTAATTCCCATCCGAATCCGGCTTTGATTGCGTCGTCAATTTTATACAGGCCGTTTGAGATTTCCGGAATGCGGTTTGTTGCATAGGCAAATAATCCTCCGAAGGTCTTGCGGTAAAATTCTCCCGCTTTATCCGTTCCCATAAACAACATCCTGGTGCGCTGTTCCAGGTTATCGATCGCTTTAGTCATTTCCAGTGTCGGGAAAGAAACTTTCTTACCTGGTTCGTATTCTAGGGTTTTGAGGTTTAAAGCAAGGAATACCTTTTTTCCTTCCGCATCAACTGTTTTTTTGAAAAAACCTTGTTTTGTTTTGCTTCCCAACCAGTTGTTTTCAACCATTTTCTGTATAAAAGACGGAACTTCGAACAGGGCTTTTTCCTCGTCATCCGGGCAGTTTTCTTTCAGTCCGTTTGCTACGTGAACCAGGGTGTCCAGACCAACCACATCGCATGTGCGAAAAGTTGCTGATTTCGGTCTTCCGAGAACGGGACCGGTTAATTTATCAATTTCTTCAATTGTCAGATCCATTTCTCCAGCTGCATGGAACAGTGCCATGATGCTGTACACGCCGACTCTGTTTGCGATGAACGCTGGGGTGTCTTTACAAAGCACGGTTTTCTTTCCGAGGATTTTAGAACCGAACGCCATGTAGAAATCAATAATTTCCGGAGCTGTTTCGGTTGTTGGAATGATTTCCAGTAAAGGCAAATATCTCGGAGGATTAAAGAAGTGTGTTCCTGCAAAGTGTTTTTTGAAATCATCTGATCTGCCATCCAGCATCAGGTGAATCGGAATTCCGGAAGTGTTCGATGAGATTAGGGTTCCCGGCCTTCTGAATTTTTCAATGTTTGCAAATACCTGTTGTTTGATTTCCAGCTGTTCGATGACTACTTCAATAATCCAATCCGCATCGGCAATTTTGGGCATATCATCCCCGAAGTTTCCGGTTTGAATTCGTGCAGTGAATGATTTTTTATAGACCGGAGACGGATTAGATCCCAAAGCGAATTGTAATGCATCATTTACAATACGGTTTCTGACAGCCTTATTTTCCAGTGTCAGCCCTTTTGCTTTTTCAGCATCATTGGGTTCTTTTGGCAGGATGTCGAGTAAGAGTACTTCGCATCCGACATTGGCAAAGTGACAGGCGATTCTGGATCCCATTACTCCTGATCCCAAAACGGCCACTTTTTTGATGTGTCTATTCATAATTCTCTATTTTTATTCTGATGGATTTGAATCTTCCTCGTCCATAATATACTGGATTTGGTTGATGACAGATTCGAAAATTTCGATGTGTTCTTTCGGTATGCGTTCGATAACTTTGTTGTTGAATTCAAAAACAACATCCCGGGCAATATAGCGGGCTTTCAATCCTTCTTCAGTTAGAAAAATACGTACGATCCGCTTATCGAGTTTGTCTTCTTCTCTGTGGATAAATCCTTTTTCCTCCATGGTTTTTAAAGTTCTTGAAAGACTGGTAGGTTCCATTCCCATTCGTGGACCCAGCTGAGTACTTGGAGTTCCCTCTTTGTCGATGTGTAGCAGGATGAAACCAACAGACATACTGATGCCGTAGCTGTTAGCTCGCTGATTGTACATGCGTGACATTTTATGCCATGTTAATCGAACATCTAAGTCGATCAGATATTGAGGCTTATTTTGCATATTTTGACTCTTGTCACGAATATATAAAAATATTATGTATGCATAATAAAAAAAATGATTTTTTCTGAGAGTGTGAAAATTTCAGCTGATATAGCTGCTGATCTCATTTAGCGTAAATGTAGTGCTATTTTTTTAAAATCCAATACTAAACCGTTGATTTATAGTATCCGAATATCCTTTTGAGAAATAGTAAAGGAGAGAAGAGAAATTGGTTATAAAACAGGCTGCGTTTGGTTTACAGATTGTTGTATTTGCCTGAACTCCGGATACCTGGTAAAGGGTATTCGGAGTTGTTATTTCAGGTATGATATTTTGAGAATCTCTGCTTAATCCAAAGATCTGGATAGAAGTGAAATCATTGCAAGAATAACGATAAACAACTGAGTTGCGGTTTCGTCATCCAGTGTTACGCCTTTAGCGTCTTCTGTCCCGATTTCCATAGCCATGAATTTCACCAGGTCCGGTTGGTCTGAAAATTCTTCCAGGATACTTTCATCTTCTGTTTCAAAGTATTCATCCAATAATTGAAAATAGGGTTCTTCGAAATTGTCGATCAGCTCATCCGTAACGCTTTTTGGGTGTAATCCTGCCTGGGAAAATGATTCCAGAACTACTGTGAAGTAATAAATGAGTAAGCTTTCCAGTCCCTCATTCTGGTATTCCTGCGCTGCAGACATGATATAACCCAGGAGAACAGGTTGTGCTGTTGTTTGTGCTTCGGATAATCTGTCCAATGCATTGTCGTCTAAGCTGTCTACTTTTTGGATAGCAGCTTCAATGTGTCCGATGGAGACTTGTGCCATGCTTTTAATTTGTTTGATACAAATGTAGTTTAATCTGTTGAATTTGCTGGTATTAATCCGGTTAGTAAAGGTCCGTAAAAATCAATATGTTTGTGAATCGGATTAATACTATCTTTGAATCATGGCATATTTTACAAAAGACTATCTCAATTTCTTTATCGAATTGGCGGCGAACAATCACAAGGAGTGGTTTGATGCGAACAGAAAGCGCTATGAAACTTCGGTAAAGAAGCCCTTTGCCGGTTTTGTTCAGACTTTTATCAATCATCTGGCAAAGTCATACCCGGTTTTTAAGGATTTGACTGCTTCTGAATGCATTTTCAGGATTAACAGGGATGTTCGCTTTTCGAAAGATAAAACACCTTATAAATTGTTGTGTTCGGCAGTTGTTGCTCCGAATGGAAAAAAATCCAGGAGTATACATGGAGTGTACTTTGAGTTTGGTCCGGAAGCTGTTCGGGTTTATGGAGGTATTTATGAGATTGACAAAGATGATTTGTATACGGTTCGTGAAGGAATAGCGACAAACTTGAAAGAGTTTGAAACTCTTATTTCAGATGAAAACTTTGTACAGGTTTTCGGAGAGATTCGCGGTGAGCGAAACAAGATTGCTCCGAAAGAGTTCAAAGCAGCAGCAGAAAAACAGCCTTATATTTTAAACAAGCAGTGGTATTTCATGACGGAATTTGATTCCGACCTGATATTACAGGATTATTTGCTGGAAACAATCGATAGTTGTTTTCAGGCTGGGTTGCCACTGGAAACTTTTTTCAATAAATTCATTCAAAGACCATAAATCATGAATAAGTATTTCGGACTTCTAGTCTTTTTAATTGCGGGGTCGGTTGCCTTTGCTCAAAAAAAACAATTAACACTTGCTGATGCCGTTTTGCAGCAAAACAGAGGGTTCAGAGATGAGCAGTTTAATGCATTTACCTGGATTCCGGGAACAGACTCTTATGTTTACCTGAGTAATAACTATCAGGTGATGTACCAGGCATCTGTCAAAAAAACGGATCCGGAGCAAATCCTGACCATTCAGTCGGCTAATACAGCTTTGGGGTCCCAACTGTATAATTTTTACGGTTTCTCGGTTCGTAACGCTGATGAGTTGTTGTTGACGGATGGAAATAATTATTATAACTATAATCTGAAAACAAAAACCGGAACAAAATTGATTTCTGTTCCTGAAGAAGGAACCAACTCCGAATATGAAATGAATTCCGGGAGTGTTGCTTATACGGTGGAAAACAATTTGTGGATTATCAATTCAAAAGGTGAAAAGATTGCCGTAACAAACAATGCAGATAAGAATATTGTTTCTGGTCAGACGTATGCCAGAAGTGAATTCGGAATCACGGACGGAATTTTTTGGTCCGGAAAGGGAAATTACCTGGCATTTTACCAGAAAGATGAAACGGATGTAAAAGAATATCCGCTTGTTGACATCACCAAATTGCCAGCAGAATTGATGAATATCAAATATCCGATGGCGGGTCAGGGATCTGAAAAACCGAAAGTAGGAATCTACTCGGTTGCAGCCGGAAAAACAGTTTACATCTCCCCAAAAGGAGCGAAGGATAGTTATCTGACGAACCTGAGCTGGACTCCTGATGAAAACTATGTGCTGGTTGCGGAAGTGAATCGTGAGCAGGATCATATGTGGTTGAATCTGTATGAAGCTAAAACCGGAAATTTTGTACGAACTATTCTGGAAGAACAAAATGAAAAATGGGTTGAGCCAGAACATCCTGCATTTTTCCCGATGCAGGGTTCAAATAATTTTGCCTGGATTTCAGAACGAGACGGATTTAATAATTTGTACTATTATTCTATTGATGGCCAGTTGATTAAACAATTGACGAATAATAAATTTGTAACAAAGGAAATCCTTCAGTCAGTTAGTAAGGGGAAGGAAATCATTTTTGCAGCAACAGGAACCAGTCCGTTGAATACGTTGTATTATGCGGTTGATTTGGCTGGAAAACAGCGTAGTCTGACATTGGAGGAGGGAACTCATGCGATTGCTTTTAATGATGCAGGTACTTATTTTATTGATTCATATTCTTCACATACCATTCCCGGAAAAGTAGAATTGAAAACAGGAAGTGGTAAAATCATAAAAACCTTATTGGTTGCGAAGAATAAACTGGCAGATATAACAATTGGAACTGCCGATATTGGTCAGATTAAAGCTGCCGATGGTTCGGTTCTGTATACACGATTGATTAAGCCCAGTAATTTTGATTCGAATAAGGAGTATCCTGTGATGGTTTATGTTTATGGCGGGCCTCATGCCCAGATGATTACAAATTCCTGGTTGGATGGGGCAAATCTTTGGATGTATTGGATGGCAGAACAAGGATATTTGGTCTTTACATTAGATAATCGCGGTTCAGGAGAACGAGGGTTTGCATTTGAAAGTCAGATTCACAGACAACTGGGAACAGTGGAAATTAAAGACCAGATGAAAGGAATAGACTATCTGAAATCTCTTTCTTATGTGGATACTTCCAGGTTTGCAGTTCACGGATGGTCTTTTGGAGGATTTATGGCAACTTCACTGATGCTGAAACAGGCAGAAACCTTTAAGGTGGGTGTTGCTGGCGGACCAGTTACCGATTGGAAATATTATGAAGTGATGTATGGAGAACGCTATATGGATCGTCCGGAAGAAAATCAAAAAGGATATGAGGAAGCCTCTTTGCTTACATATGCGAATAAATTAAAAGGCGATTTGTTGTTGATACATGGAACAATAGATGATGTGGTTGTGCCCCAGCATGATGATGCTTTGCTCAAAAGATTTGTTGAATTGGGAATCCAGATTGACTTTTTTCATTACCCGATGCATAAACATAATGTGCTTGGAAAAGACAGGGTGCATTTGATGCAAAAAGTACTGGATTATATCATAGAACATAATAAATAGAATAAATGGGAGAATTAATTCTCCTATTTTTTTTGATCTTCAAAAAATATGACTAAATTAGTCATGAAAAACAAAGTCATTTATCTGTGAAGACAATTATTCAGAATGCGCGAAAAAGGAAAGGAATTCGCTCCCGGGAGCTGGCAGGCTTGCTTGGAGTCGATCAATCTCTGATTAGCAAGTTTGAAAATGGCAAACGGCTTCCTACTGAAGCCCAGGTTATGGGGCTGGCAAATATCCTTTCGATTGATCTGAATGAATTGGTGAAGGCTTGGTTGAAAGAAAAAGTACTGTTGGAAGTGAAGCAATATACATTTGCCGATGAGGTACTGGGAATGGTTCAGGAAGAGTTGGCCAGTTACTATCCTAAAAGAGAATTCGAAGATTTGGCTGTTGAGCGTATTCTTGGAGAGATTGATAAGTTAAAACTTGAACTGGATGGTATTCGGTCGTTTGAAAACCATCGGATTACTGAAGCCCTGGAGCTGGAATATACTTTTGAGAGTAATCGTATAGAAGGAAATACGCTGACATTGCGCGAAACAGATTTGGTTGTAAACAGAGGGTTGACCATTTCGGGGAAGAGTATGAGGGAGCATCTGGAAGCAATTAACCATGGGGAAGCCATTCATTATATGAAAGACCTAGTTGCAAAAGATGCGGTAATTACAAGAAGAGAACTTCTGGGAATTCATAATCTCATACTTCGTGGAATCAACCCGGAAGAAGCGGGGAGGTTTCGTCGGGTGCAGGTTATGATACAGGGAAGCGATCATTTGCCTCCGGCACCTTATCTGGTGGAAAAACAAATGGAAGATTATTTTATCTGGTATGAGCGAAACAGGACCTTGTTACACCCGGTGGTACTGGCTGCGGAAATGCACGAACGCTTGGTTACGATTCATCCTTTTATTGATGGGAATGGAAGAACTTCCCGATTGGTCATGAATATGATTTTGCTTCAGAACGGGCTTGTGATCGCAAATATCAAAGGAGATAATTCTTCAAGATTCGCATATTACGAAGCCCTGAATGATGTGCAGACATCTGGTAAGAAAGATTCATTTATCCGTTTTGTCGCTGAAATAGAAAAGCAAAGCTTAGAAAGGTACTTATCGATTTTAAAGTAAGGGAACCCAAAATTCACATAAAATAGCACCGAATATTCCTGATTTATTCGGTGCTTTTATTTTTTGAATCTTATCTTTGTTGGAAAAACATTTCAAATGTCGGATATTCTTTCAAAGACAAAAGAATCTACTATATGTACAAGCAAAGATGTTTTGTTAAAGGCATTTCGTTTGATGGCGACGGCAAAAACATTGGCAGAGAAATACGAGGCAAATAAAGAAGTTACTGCAAAATATGTTCATGCAACTTCCAGGGGACATGAGGCTATTCAACTGGCTGTAGGTTTGCAGTTGAAACCCCAGGATTGGGTAGCACCTTATTATCGCGACGATAGCATTCTTTTGGGAATTGGGATAACGCCGTATGAGTTGATGCTACAGATTTTTGCAAAGAAAGATGACCCGTTTTCAGGAGGGCGGACTTATTATTCGCACCCATCCCTGAAACACGATGATATGCCTAAAATACCGCATCAGTCTTCAGCAACTGGAATGCAGGCTATTCCGACAACTGGTATTGCGATGGGGATTCAATACAAGGAAAAATTAGGGCTTGCAGAAGATTTTAATGGAGAAAATCCGGTTGTGGTTTGCTCCTTGGGGGATGCTTCCTGTACTGAAGGAGAAGTTTCCGAAGCTTTTCAAATGGCTGCATTAAAGCAGTTTCCTGTTGTTTACCTCATTCAGGATAACGGATGGGATATTTCAGCGAATGCTGCAGAGACAAGAGCTCAGGATATCAGCCATTATGCACAGGGATTTAAAGGCATCGAATTGCGAACAATCGATGGAAGTGATTTTGATTTGTCCTACCAAACGGTTCAGGAAGTATTTGAAATTGTCCGCAAAGAAAGAAGACCGTTTATCATTCATGCTAAGGTTCCGCTTTTAGGGCATCATACTTCCGGCGTGAGGAAAGAATGGTACCGCGATGACCTGGAAGAAGCTGCTTCCAGAGATCCGTATCCGAAACTGAAAGAAATTATCCGTGAACTGGAAGGTGAAGCGGATGTTATTAACATTGAATCGGAAGTTCGAAAATTGGTTGATGCTGATTATGAAAGAGCTTTGAATGCAGAAGAACCTGTTCCATCAAGCGTGACAGATTTTATTTTTGCTCCAACTCCCGTGACGGAAGAAGTGGGTGAGCGCGAGCCGTCCGGAAAGAAAAAAACCGTTATGGTGGATAGTGCTTTGTTTGCGGTTCGTGAAATCTTGTCGAAACACCCGGAAGCATTGCTATACGGGCAAGATGTCGGGGGAAGACTCGGGGGTGTTTTCAGGGAAGCTGCTACTTTAGCCCAAACTTTCGGAGATGAGCGCGTGTTTAATACACCGATTCAGGAAGCGTTTATTATCGGATCAACGGTCGGAATGTCTGCGGTTGGTTTGAAACCGTTTGTTGAAGTTCAATTTGCTGATTATATCTGGCCGGGACTGAATCAATTGTTCACAGAAGTATCGCGATCCAATTATCTGTCAAATGGAAAATGGCCAGTGAGTTGCGTAATTCGTGTTCCTATCGGTGCTTATGGCTCCGGTGGGCCGTATCACTCTTCCAGTGTAGAATCGGTTTTGGCAAATATTCGCGGAATTAAGGTGGTTTATCCATCTACCGGTGCTGACCTGAAAGGGTTGATGAAAGCTGCTTTCTATGATCCAAATCCGGTTGTGATATTGGAGCATAAAGGATTGTACTGGTCTAAAATTCCGGGAACGGAAGGAGCCATGTCCATTGAGCCGGATGAAGATTACATGATCCCGATCGGGAAAGCGCGGATTGTTCAGAAAGCTTCTGATTCAGCGATTAAAAAAGGAGAGTCCTGTGTAGTGGTAACTTACGGAAGGGGGGTGTACTGGGCTTTGGAAGCTGCAAAACAATTTGAAGGACAGATAGAAGTCCTGGATCTCCGTTCGATCAACCCGCTGGATATGGAAATGGTTTCTGTATCCGTTGAAAAACACGGTAAAGTGCTTTTGGTCACTGAAGAGTCTGTAGAAGCATCATTTACGCTTGGTCTGGCTGGGCGAATTCAAAGAGATTGCTTTGCTTATCTGGATGCTCCGGTTGAAATTGTTGGTGCTATTGATACACCTGCAATTCCATTGAATTCGATATTGGAAGCCGAATTATTGCCAAATGCCGAAAAAGTGAAAGCAGCCCTTGAAAAATTAATAAACTACTAAAAATTAAGTATAAATCAGGACTACCTACATGATAATAAAAACCATGCTGGATTGGATGAGCATTAAATCCAACTTGTCTGACGTGAAAATATCGATTTCATTGGATGGAGTAACCTGGATTTTGCCAGAAATGCTGGTCAGTAGGGAGTGGAAAAATATTCTGAACGATGACCTTTGCCAGCTGAGGGGGTGAAAACGATCAGGAAGAAAAGAAAGGCAATGCCAGGAGACAATTATCTTGGTTGTTTTGACCATTGTGCTGATTCTTTGTGCTTTATATGCCTGGGGTCACTTGTAAACAATCACAGTTTTATAAGTAATTGAATATTCCCGGAAAGGAATGGCAATAGGTCTTACTTTTATATGGAGTAAGTCTATGAAAATCGGAAATATACATACAGTGGGTGCAATTGCGCAATTCTTGGGAAGACGCGTGGTTGGAGATGAGTCTTTGATTGTGACCGGAATCAATGAAATTCATCGCGTGGAACCGGGAGACCTGGTTTTTGTGGATCATCCCAAATATTATGATAAGGCTTTAAATTCGGCGGCGACTTTTATTTTGATCGATAAGGAAGTTGCTGTTCCGAAAGGTAAAGCACTGATTATTTCACCGGAGCCGTTTGATGATTACAATAAACTGACACGGAAATTTTCGCCGTACCGGCCTCAAATGACGATGACGGGAGAAAACTGTCAGATTGCAGATTCAGCACATCTTTCGCCGAATTGCTTTATTGGTCATGATGTCATCATTGGAGAAAATGTGATCATCCACCCTGGCGCCTATATCGGAGATGGAACTGTAATCGAAGAAAATGCAATTATTGGTCCGAATGCTGTTATCGGGCATTATGCATTTTATTTCAAGAAAAAACCTTCCGGATATGACCGGATGCATAGCTGCGGTTTTGTCTGCATCGAAAGAAATGTGGAAATCGGAGCCGGATCTACTATCGATGCAGGAGTAAGCGCCATTACACGAATAGGAGAAGGAACAAAAATTGATAACCTGGTTCAGATCGGGCATGATACTATTGTGGGAAAAAATTGCTTGTTTGCTTCGCAGGTTGGAATTGCGGGCTGTTGTAATATTGGTAACAATGTGACGATGTGGGGACAGGTTGGTTGTGCTTCTGGAGTAACAATCGGAGATGGAGCTGTTATCTTGGCTCAGTCCGGGATAGCAAAATCACTGGAAGGAGGAAAAGTCTATTTTGGAAGTCCATGTGATGAATCAAAAGTGAAAATGAAAGAATTGTTTGTATTAAAACGTCTTTCGGAAAGCGGGGGGAAATAGGAAAATGGAAGTCGAGGCACGAATAGCAAACCTGGAGTCGCAAGTTGAGTCGGGTGAATTTCGTCTGAATTCGTTACTCGAGTTAACGCGCGCGATTGCCACGAATCAAAGTGTGGACCAGATTGTTCGTTTGTTTGAGTTTGTGCTGCGCGAACAACTCGGTTACGATCGCTTCCTGCTTTTCAACAAAGAAAATGAATGGAGTCCGCTTTTGAAAGTCGGCCTGAAAAGTAAAGTCAAAGATATTTCCATCGAAAAAGAACTCTGCCGCTTCCGTGATATCACTGTTATTGAATCGAGTTATTCGGTCATTCTGAACGAATTTGACATCATCGTTCCCGTTTTTCATAAAGATAAACCGCTGGCTTACCTATTGATTGCCGGAATTGAGGAAAGCGGTATGAAAAAGCATGATACGCTTGCCGATATGCGTTTTTTGCAGACGTTGACCAACATGGTAGTGATGGCAATCGAAAATAAACGGATGGCCAGGCAAGAGCTGAAAAGAGAACGGCTGAAAAAAGAACTGGAAGTTGCATCTGAAATGCAGAAATTGCTGTTCCCTTCGGATCTTCCTTCGAACAAGCAAATGGACATTTCGGCGAAGTATATTCCGCGACATGAAGTGGGGGGAGACTATTATGATTTCATTCCGCTGGGAAATAATAAGTATGCTATTTGTATCGCAGATGTCAGCGGAAAAGGAATCAGTGCAGCCATGCTGATGGCAAACTTTCAGGCTACTATCCGGACGTTTTATTCAACGGTCTACCAGATTCAACCGTTTTCGCTGGAATTTTTGATTGAAGAGCTCAACAAAAAAGTAATGACCAGCGCGAAAGGAGAGAAATTTATTACCTTTTTTATTGCAGTGTATGATGCTGTTTCCCGGGAACTGACTTATGTTAATGCGGGCCATAACCAGCCGATTATTACCAATGGGAAAGAACAAAAACTGTTGGATATCGGTTGTGTGGGGCTGGGAATGTTTGATGAAATGCCATTTATCCAGGTTGGTAAAGAAACACTGAAATCCAATACAACGCTGATTTTATACACAGATGGAGTAGTGGAGCTGGAAGATGAGAAAAATTGTCATTTCGAACTGGACCGCCTGATTAAAATCTACCATAATTTCTATCGCCTGAGTATGGAGGATATGAATAACATCGTATTTTCCAAGCTGGATGAGTGGCGGGGGAACCGGAAGTTGATAGATGACACCGCAATATTTTCCTGTAGATTCTTTTAACACGTTTGCTACATTTATGCAAAAAATAAAAGAACTTATGAAAATAATCAATTTAACACTCCTCTTTTTTACTTGGAAGTTTTTTCTTGTTTGCACAAGATGATGAAATGGAGAGATTATCAGAGGTGAAAATCACCAAAAGCGAAGCCTATCCTGTTGTTGACGCATATTCTAAAATGTATTTCCCGATCGATGATCAGAATGTACTTGCTGTAAAGATCCAGGGAAAAAAGCAAAACAAATTTGTCTTTCAGGTCTTTTCAGGACAAAATCTGAACTTGAAAAGTTCCAAAACAGAGTTGATGGAAGAAAAAGGATTCAACTTTGAGTATATTATTAGCTTGAAGGACAAACTTTATTTCTTCTACTCCATTTATGATAAACCGAATACGACGGAGCAGCTTTTTGCACGAAGCATCAGTGTAAGTGAAGGAGGATTTGACAGTGAACCTAAGTTGCTGGTATCCGTTCCGAGGAAAGTGAGCGGCTCATACTACTACCGTTATTTCGCTCAGGGTAAATTCGGCATTGATGTTTCAAGTGACAAAGAAACGTTCGTGATCAAGTACCGGCACATTCCTGAAGAAAAAGATGATTCCAAAAACAGCGATATTATCGGGTTGCAGGTTTTTGACCACAACTTGGAGAAAGTATGGGGTAACGATTTCAAGATGCCGTATACGGAAAGTATGATGGATAATCTGGATTTTGCTATTGATTCTCAAGGGAACGGATATTTTCTGATCAAAAAATACCAGGAAGAACAAAACCGTAAGAACCGCGAAGATGCAGATAATCAGTCGTTGGCGATTCTAATTGCGAATTCAGAAGGAAATATCAGCGAAGTAGAATTCAAACTGGGAGAATACCTGGCAAACCATGTTTATATGAAAGAAAATAAAAACGGGGATATTATTTGCACGGGATATTACCGTAAGCCAAAATCTTATGGAATCGACGGTACTTTTGTTTCCATTCTGGATAAAAAAGGAAACCTGAGTGACCCGAAGTTTTATGAGTTCTCATTAGACTTTATCAAAAAATACCACCATATTTCCGAAAGAGGTAAAAAGAAACTGGAAAAGGCTGATGAAAATGATAATCTGGCCTTGAATAACTTGTCCATGAGAAGTGTAGAGATCCTGGCAGACGGAGGAATCGTGATTTCAGGTGAGATTTTCTACGTTACATGTACTACGGATTCCAAAGGAAATACACGCTGTGTGAATCACTACGAAGATGTAATTGTTGTGAAAATCAATGCAGACGGTGAATTGGGATGGATGCAGAAGTTCCCGAAAAGATCCACGATGGAGTCGTTCAGAATGATGACTTCTGAGAAATATACCTACATTTTATTCAGCGATAACCCGAAAAACGCAGATCTTTCGGAAAATCAGGACCCTAATGCAAGTTTTTCGAAAGAACGCTTTGTAATTGCTTACAGAACGGATAACGAAACGGGAGAAAGAAAACACCTGGCTTTATTCGGGTATAG
Source organism: Fluviicola sp. (assembly GCA_031260455.1). GTDB lineage: Bacteria > Bacteroidota > Bacteroidia > Flavobacteriales_D > Crocinitomicaceae > Fluviicola. The sequence continues at coordinate 33,856 of JAIRJW010000003.1, read as the reverse complement.
GCAAATTGACGGGACACCAGTTTATCAGTACTCATTGTACCGGGTAATCGGATTGACAGACAATTCGTTTGCAGTTGAAATGTACATTAAGCAAAAAAGTGATATGATGTTCAAAGTAGAATTTGAGGAATAAAAACAGAACTTCATAAATGAAAAAGCTGTTAGTCAAGAACTAATGGCTTTTTTGTCTTAGCGCATTAAGTACATCTTTCCGAAATTCTTCTTGAAGTACTTATCGGCACCTGAGTCACGGTGCTTGATATCTTCTCCCTGAATCCGGGCTTTTACCTGGTAGAGATAAACCCCGTTTGCCAGCGGGTCGCCAAATTCATCTGTTCCGTTCCAGGCGTATTCCGTCACGTTCCTTCCGATCCGGATTAGTCCCAGTTCGTCTTCTGTAATTTCTCTTACCACTCTCCCGGATACAGTCATGATCTGGATGATAATGTCATCCGGAACCTCAGTTCCTGTCAAAGTGAAGACAAAGCGTGTACTGGTAGAAAAAGGATTCGGGTAATTCATCATCTGGGTGATGGAAGATTCCCGGATTACTTCAAAGTTCACTTTGTATTCATAATCACCGGAAATATTTCCTGAACGGTCACTTCCTTGTACATAAAGTTGATAAACTCCGTCCTGGAGGAACTCCTTCGGATAAACGATTTTAAACTTCATGTTTTGAGCTGTTGCCGGATACCATTGAAGAATGGTGCTTCCTGTTCCGTCAATAAATGGAATCCGTTTTTGAACACCATCTGGTCCTGTTAAGTAAATTCCGAAAAGTGTTGTATCAGAAATGTCGTTCATAATCCAGTACGGATTGTCATCTTTCAGGGTAATCAGGATTTCGCTTGCAGGATCCACGATGTCCCCGTTAAGGATGTGCAAACCATTGAATGTAACGTCCAGAATCGGATTTTTATCATCCTGGGTAACAAATACAGGAAGTTGCAGAATGTTGTTGTAATGATATTGCTCGGGTTGATCTGTTTGAACCTGTGACCCGCTAATATAGGGATTCACTTCCATCCAAAGCGTGTTGTAACCAGGATTTCCGATCGAACTGAAATGAATGGTGTCCCACAAGGTTTGGTGCACCCGGAGAGAATCCTGTTTCGGATACGGAATGATGTGCTGAATATGTTCCTGGTTATCAATCCAGTAATTGACCAAAAGTGAATCCATTGGGAACTGGCTGACGTTTACTACGTCTACTGCGAATGAATAATCTTGTCCTTCGTGAATGGTGTCTCCCTGTAATGAAGCATAATATCCGCTGCTTCCGTCAATAGCAGCTTCGGGAACCGGTTGGTACAAAACATGAATACGATCTATTTGTGCGGGCGTCAGATTGGTTTTATCCGAGTTGGTAATCCCGATGCGGATTCTCGGATACAGACTCGCATCTACCAGATTTTGCAGGTTGATAATGGAATCATTCGGAGTGAAAACCGTGTCGATAACCCCAATCTGTACATTGGTAACATCGTACTTTTCAATAAAAATTCGCACGCTGTCGGTGGATAGAGATTCCAGTGAGTCTCTTCTCCAGTAGAGCGTTTCCCAACGGAACGCCGGACCGATCTGAGGAGTTTTCTCAACCCCGGTATAAGCCGGTTTCAGCACATCGACATCAATTTTGATTTTCGGAACGCCCGCAGGAGTGTCGTTCGTAACTTCGCTGTCGATCCAGAACTTCACGTGATTCATCGCAGTAGTTCCTTTTTGGAAGAACAAAGCGAAAGGATCATTTGGCTGCGAGCTGTTCACCGAAGGGAATCCGAGATTCTGGAACATGGTAAATACGCTCGGATTCCAGGAACTGAAATAAGTTGTATAGGGCGAATACATCAGGACGTAACTACTATCCGGAACTCCGTTCTGGATCATGTTCATGAAATTGGTCATGGAAGCCGGGCTCGTCTCGTTAAACGTAAAATAATATTCGTACCGGTCTCTGCATCCCTGGCCGCCAACAAGGCCCAGGTTGTTCAGGTTTCCAAAATTCATCGATGGGTTATTATTGCTGCTGGCAGGAGTTCCGTCTCCGCATCCCGGACAATGTGTTTTCCATGCGTTCAGGGTAATATTATCGACAACAGCAACATAGATATAGGGATTGTTTTCACAAGTTGCATAATCCATGATGTTTTGGTCAATAGTCCAGGCATTGAAGTATGATTCATACAGGTCGGTTGTTTTCATGACCTGAATCCCAATACTGTGCCAGTCATCCAGGATAAACTCCCGTTTCCGTAGGCTACGATCGTAATTAATCCCGGAAAAATAGTTGTTTTTAAACTGGAAGAAATGATCTTGCCCCCAGCCCCATTTGTTCGGAATGTACTGGAATGAAAACTCAGACCAGTTCGGAGCACTCGTGTCAACAGAAACTCTCCAGAAATATACGGTGCTATCCGTACAGATTAATGGAAAAGGACTTCCATTTGCCGAGAGCCATTGATTGTGTGCGACCTGTTTCACACCACCAAGACCTGTGACCGAAAATTTCCTTAGTTGCGGACTGTCATAGGTATCTGTGGTGTCCAGTTCGAATAAATAGGTATTCATTGCTGCGATCGGGTTGATCGTACTGGCTTTTACGGTGACTGTATCGTACGGAATAACCGCGTAATTATATGGCCAGACGGGAAGCATTCCGTCAATATTCAGAAAAAAATTTGCAGTCGCCCGGTTATTGGAAATTTCCTCATACTCTTCGGGATAAACATTCGGAATGTCTGCAGTGACTGTAAAACTGTTAATCCCTGCGCTGATTGCGGCCTGGAGCGGGAATTTTCGGGTAATGGTCGTATCGTAATTCAAATGAGGAATGAACAGTGATTTAACGGAATCGACACTACTTCCCGGAAAATCCCGTCTGATTTCAATGTAAACCGGATCTTTGACAGATGTTCCGAGATTCCGGATTGTAAAGGTTAGTTCAATACTGTCGATGGATAAATTGATGTTATTAGGAGATAATTTGATTCCTGAAGCAGGAATATCAATTTCCGGACCTTTGCTGTAATTGACTTTTATCATCGGATCTCCATGTAATGTCATTTGAGTACAGGCCGATTCAAAGTAAACATCATTTATAGGGATGGAGCTATAAATTTGCTGTATGAAATAAACCGTGTTTTGAATTTGTTTGGCAAAAGTCTGCCCATAACTTTTATATGAAAATTCCCTGTAAAGTTGGGATGAGTAGATGGCCAGCGGGGAATCGTATCCCACGGAAATAGTGGATAGGAAAGCGATAGCGCCTTCATTTGGAATATTGACAAAGTTTTCTGAAGTAGAGCCTTCGTTTCTGAAAATATTCCCATTGTAGCAAGAGTTCCCGATTACAATTGGGTATTTCCCATGATTGTTCCAATTGCTCGGATCATCAATGTTGATCTCAAATCCATTGTTTGACGCAGCAGCATGACCAAAGAAGTTCATGATGGAAACACCATCTTCGATCTTTTGAGTGACGCTACTTACAATATTTGGATCCAACGGGTTACTGGAAGTTTTATAGTAACTGGTAACTTTTCCTGCGAAGATCGTGTCTTCGGCAATGGATTTCATTCCGTTCATGTAACTTTGAAACAGGTTCTGCTGCAATCCGTTTGATCCGCCTACAAAGTGTAATAGTTGCTTTTGCCAATTCTTTGTTTCTGCGAAATTTAAACCCAGGTTTCCCTGTGAATTTTCGTATTCCATGACTTTGGATAAATAATTTTCCAGCTCTGTGTTGGTAGTCACTGAAATTCTTCCGGTTGGAACCAGCGGAGTCCATATATACTGACTGATCAACCCGGCAGTTATGGCAATATCGCTTGCAGGATAACCAAGTGGCGGAACCAGGCAATGTTCATGCCCGAACGTGCTGTTTCTGGTATCTTCAACTGAGAGCCCTTTACCTATCAGGAATAGCCCCTCAGGTTTCTGGGTGCTGTTCGTATATACAAAATGCGCAAATCTGCGGATGGCAACAGGGTGTTTGATGATCCCGCTACCGAATTGCAGATACAGTTCTTCAATATTGGCTTTAAGCACGTTGTGCGAGCCTCCAGAAACAGAAGTCCGGTAATTGGCATAAGCGTCCGTTCCGCTGGCTAATGCAGGATGGTAAACAAAAAGCAAGGCAGAATCCAGGTTCATGGCACTGAAATCTGTGAACGTTCCGGAACCATTGACTGCTTTCATTGAATTCACGGAAATAGCCGTATTCATATCCACTACTAATACTTCAGTCTCATTTTTTGTCGGGTGATTTGGGACAATAAACCGGATGGTTCCACTGGAAACGGTCGGGATTTCGTATCTGGGAACCGACCCGAAGCTGAGGATCAAAGGTGACGAACCTGAAAAATTACTCAAATCTATCCGGCTTTTAACGATGTCGTTCTGAACAAAAAACCGATCAAAAGACTGGTTACTGCTGTTCGGAAGCCTTGGATAGGAAAGAGCTGCATAGGTAAACACCTGCCGATCTATCGCGATATTTAAGTCTGCGATGATTCCGTGATGAATATTGCTCACTCCGTTTGTTAAATCTGTAGCTGCGAACAGGGAAGTAGTTTTAATTTGGTAATAACCGGATAATGTCGTGTCTTTTATGAGCAAATTTCCCGATCCGAAGCTCAATCTCAAGTGATGATTAGAATCTTCTGAACCAGAAGGTACAGTATTCGAATTGGTAGAAATGCGGCATTCCAGGGATACGGGAAGAGCTCCCGGACCGGTATAAACTGATGGAGTGGGCAAGGGAATATCGGAAGAGACATTGGATGACGTGGCTGATAGTTCTGAATTTCCCCAGCCTTCTCCTGTGGAATAAATCGACCCTGAAGCATCTCCTTCAACACGACCTTCACAATAGGTGAGAGAAAAGTTGGATCGATACTCGGATCTGACAAAAGAGCCTGGAGTGTAATTATTATAATTCTGGTCCGGTTGCAAAGCAAAACGAAGTCCGTTGCCTGAATTTTTCCACGAAAAGAAATACGTAATGGTGTCATTGATCAGGCTGAACCCCGGATTGGCCATGTTGCCGGGATGTGGATACATGACCGAATCCAGCCAGCCATCGTTGCGGTAAGCATAGAACAGGAAATAATCTCCCGGATCGAACGAGTTATCACCACCATCCACCATGTAAAGTGGAACTTCCCTGTCCCTTCCGAAAACCTCGAAACCAGCCGGGTTAATACCTGAAACGGGAATATTGTTTGAATTCAGGGTGGCATAGTCAATTTTATACAGTCCGTTCTGAGAAATCTTGAATCCGTAATACTTTTGAGAATAGCTGATCCATTCATTTCCATAAGGCTGACTCCACGCAAAAGCAACAGGTAAAAGTACAAGTAGTATTAAGCAGAGTTTTTTCATAGGCCCTTCTTAGTCATCACTCTTTACGGCATTTTTTGGCTTATTGAGCGCCAGCCGTAAAGAAATAACATGCGAATACAATGCTGTTGAAGCATCGCCGATGTCTGTGAAAGCATAATCTAAATATACAGCTTTAATATGTAATCCGATACCAATATTTGGTTGAATGGTCAGTTTCTTTGAATTATCAAAATTTTTGATATACTGCATATTAGAGATTCCGCTGCGCAATGTGACCAATTCCTTAAAGCCGAATGCAATTCCGAAATGTGGATCAAAGCTGAACAAGTTGGTTTTTAAAATCGTATTTCTTTTTCCGTCCGTTGTGATATCCAGGTCCACTTCTCCGGAAACATGGATTCCTTTTTTTCCAAGTGGCTGCTTGTAATATGTTCCCAGGATAATGCGGGGTAAGGTCAATTCCAGTCCGTTTCTGGGAATTTCGTTGCCAGTGAGAGTGAAAACCTGCTTGGTAGTTTCATCCAGCGTAAAGATCCAGGCGTTGAATGTGGAAGTCAGGTCGCGGATCACCGCACCAAATTTCAGGCGTTCGTTTTTTTCATACGTGGCACCTACATCCAGTCCAAAGCCCCAGGATTTTGCAAAATCCCCGACTTTCCGGTGAATCAGCTTGAAATTCCCCCCCAAAGAAAGGCCTGGTACTTTGGTTTTTCGGGCATAGGAAAATAAAAAGGCATAATCAGCAGCCGTGAACGTAGTGATTTTATCGTAATCGATTTTACCTTCGTTATCAATTAATTGCGTAGTGTTTGGAATGTTGTCTACTGCGAAACGGATAACTGAAAGCCCGACCGCGCTTTTCTCGTCGATCTGATGCGCAAGCCCCAGGTAATCGTATTTTGCAATCCCGGCAAAATATTCTGAGTGCATCAGGCTGATATCCAGCCATTTATTTGTTCTGATTAAGCCTGCAGGATTCCAGTATCCACTGTTTACACCACTTGTTTGCGCTACCACTGCATTGGAAAGACCCAAAGCCTCTGCTCCGATGCCAATCGCTAAAAATTCATTGGAATATTTAGGAGCAGCAGAACCTTGTCCGAGTGAATAAAAAGTGCAACAAAAAATGCAAACAATTAGGTAAAATCTCATCGTATTTAAGTTCCTCACGAATGCTATTAACTGCATCTTTTATAAAAAATTGTGCAATTGAATGGTTTATTGATAAAATCGAAGTGTAAATTTACACCTTTTCAGAGTACGAGACCAACAAAATATTCATTACCCCGATGAAAATGTTCAATATACCTAATTTATTTACTGCGAGTAATATGCTGTGTGGTGTTTTTGCCATCATACTCGCATTTGCAGGCAGAATAGATATTGCACCCTATTTCATTTTTCTGGCGGCAGTTCTGGATTTTTTCGATGGTTTTTTAGCACGTTTATTCAAACAGCAGGGTGAATTGGGAAAGCAGCTGGATTCCCTGGCGGATATGATCTCGTTTGGTCTGGCTCCGGGAATCATGATGCTGGTGATTCTGATTAGTCAAACCACTTTTGTAGATCCTGAAAGTTTGTTTTTTGGTCATGGTGAATATATTGCCACTGCTTATAAAACAGAACATCTGCATCCTTCTGTTTTCGGTCCGGAAGCTCTGAATATGTCCTTACATATCTGGAGAAATTCTTTGTATGAATGGAAAAACATCAATGGATTACCTTTTGTGGGATTGATTATCCCGTTTTTTTCCATGTTTCGCCTGGCGAAATTCAACATTGATACACGTCAGTCCGAATCGTTTATCGGCCTTCCGACTCCAGCGAACACTATTTTCTTCATGGCTTTTCCTTTGTTATTGGCGAAATACGGAGAAACAAGCGGTTGGGAGCACAATTTGATTGTGTACTTGGTTCAGCCGGTAATCCTGATTCCAGTCATTGTGGTAATGTCTTTACTTTTGATCGCAGAATTGCCTTTGTTTGCGCTGAAATTCAAAAACTTCAAATGGAAAGGGAATGAGGTCCGTTATATTTTCTTGATAAGTTGTGGAATACTTATTTCAACTTTATTGGTTTGGTCCATTCCAATTATTGTACTTTTGTACCTGTTATTATCATTTATTCAACACATTCTTCGAAAAAATCGAACGCATGAAATTCAAAGCTGAAATTGATGTGATGCCATTGGAGGCATTGTTAGATCCTCAGGGAAAAGCAGTAACTAACAGTATGCCGACAATCGGTCTGCCTGAAATTACAGGTGTGCGTGTTGGAAGACACGTGCGGTTTTTCGTGGATGCTCCGTCTAAAGAAGCAGCAGCAGAAAAAGTAGAGCTGGCTTGTAAGAAATTGCTTGCAAACCAAATCATGGAAAGCTATTCGTATACTGTGGAGGAGGCGTAAGCCATGAATCGTATTTTTGGTCAGAATCACATTGGTTATCAGGAAAGTGCTCTTGGTGACCATGTTTTTTTTGGTATCAACCCAAAAACCAATCAGCAGTTTGAATCGGTTTTCAGACAGGCAACAACAGAAGAAGTGGATGCAGCACTTGAAAAAGCAAAACGGGCTTTTGAAGTTTACCGCCGGATCCCGGTTGAAAAGCGCGTGGCTTTTCTCAAAGCCATCTCTGAAAAAATCCAAGCAAATAAAGAAGCGCTGATACATTGGTTTTGTGCAGAAAGTGCTTTGCCTGAAGATCGTGCAGAAACAGAACTGAATCGTTCCTGCTTTCAATTAGAGTATTATGCAAATGCCCTTGCTACCGGATACGCCCTCGAAATAAAAAATGATCCTGCGAACCCGGATCGCAAACCGGCTCCGAAGCCTTCACTGATGAAGATGAATGTTCCGGTTGGGCCGGTTGTTGTTTTCGGAGCGAGCAATTTCCCCTTTGCTTATTCGGTTTTGGGAGGAGATGTTGCTTCCGCATTTGCAGCTGGTTGCTCGGTGTTGGTGAAAGCACATGCTATGCATCCGCACACTAGTTCGCTTTCTGCACAATTGATTCTTGAAACGGCGCAGGAACACGGCATGCCAGATGGTATTTTTTCGCATTTATTGGCAGAAGATTTCAAGGTGGGGCAGCAATTGGTGCAGGATTTACGCACAAAAGCGGTCGGGTTTACCGGAAGTATCGGTGGAGGAATGGCTTTGCAAAAACTAATCAATGAACGTTCCGAACCGATTTCGCTTTATGCTGAAATGGGAAGCTCCAACCCGATTGTGCTGACCAAAGCTGCAATAAAAAACCGAACAAGTGAAATAGCGAAGCAAATCAGTGCTTCGGTGTTGCTGAATGCAGGGCAATTCTGTACTTCTCCTGGTTTGCTATTCGTGGAGGAAAGCGCAGAGTTGAAACTTCTGAAAGAGGAAATGACTCATTATTTTGCCCAAAGTGACTTGCAGTGTATGCTGCATCCGGGGATTTCCCAACGTTATTTTGAACGCATTAAAGAGCATGAAGTATATGCAGAGGTCATTTATAAAGGAAAGTCAGAAGGGAATTTTATTCAGCCAACTCTGGCAGAAGCAAGTGGAGAGCAATTTCTGTCCAATCCGAAGATTCAGGAAGAAATATTTGGTTCCTACCTGACAATTATTCGTTGCAAAGATGAATCTGAACTGAAATCCTGTCTGATTTCGCTCCAGGGGCAACTAACTGTGAGTCTCTATGCGGAAGAACAGGAACACCTGGAAGAGCTATTGGCAATTGCGGTGATGAGAGCCGGGCGGATCATCTTTAATGGGGTTCCGACAGGAGTAGAAGTCAGCTTCGCACAACAGCACGGAGGCCCTTTTCCAAGTAGTTTGAATTCCTATTTCACCTCCGTGGGCTGGGACGCGATTAAACGTTTTCAGAGACCTGTGGCATTTCAAAATTTCCCAGAATGTTTTGAAAATAATAAACTGAAATTCAGCGAAAACACTCATTTTTTACATTTTCTTAACGGAAAATACGTGCAATTCCCTTGATAGGTAGAATTAAAAACACGTTATTTGCCTCAATGAATTCCCTATCGTTCATTCAATTCGATGTTTATATTTGTAATTAAATTTTAGATTATGTCAGAATTAGAATTAGGCTCAAAAAGAAACATGACACCAGTATTAACAGCGACTATTGTCCTGTTGGTTGTCTTGTTAGGAACGATGACTTATTTGTGGAGTTCAAAAAACGGCGCTTTGAAAGAAGCAACCAAAAAGAATGAAGAACTTCAGGCCGATATTGAAGAAATGAACAAAATGATGGCTCCGTTTTTAGGTAATGAAACGACAAATGATCTGATGTCGGATTTCACCAACATGATGGATACTTATGATGCATTATTGAAAAAGGATGCGTCCAAATCGGATAGCTTGAATGCTCAGAAAGACAAGATTCAGGGTTTGATGAACGAGCTGGAAACAGCGAAGAAAAACGGGCGTGTTACTGCTTCTTTGATCGCTAAGTTGAAGCGTGAAAATGAAACGCTGCGTCAGATTATGATCAGTTATGTGAAGCAGATCGATCAGTTGAATACCATGAACTTAAAGCTGACTTCGGAACTGGATGAGACATCGACTCAGCTGGCAGAAACGAAAACGGAGCGGGATACATATAAAGATCAGGCAGAACAAAGCGCCGAGCAGGTGAAAAAAGGATCCAAGCTGTCAGCTTACGGTTTCAGTTCAACAGGTTTACGTATGAAATTGAATGATACGACAGAACCGACTACGAAAGCGCGTAATTGCGTTCAGGCAAAATCCAGCTTCTCAATTGGTGAAAACCAGATTGCGAATGCAGGCGACAGAACGGTTTACCTGCAGATCATTGATCCGGATGGAAAAACATTGCAAGGGCGATCAGGTGGTACAGCAGGTGCGGCAGACGGAGGAAACTTTGTATATTCTGCAAAACGCGATATCCAATACAACAACAAAGCAGTTGATGTAACAATCTTCTACGATTTCAACGGAGAAGAACCAGTGAAAGGAAACTATAAAGTGAAAATCTTCTGTGATGGCCAAGTAATTGGTTCAGACAGCTTCACTTTGAAATAAGAAAAACAAAAAGATTTGCAGCTTCGGAAGGTAAATTCACTCCGAAGCTGTATATTAACAATAAAATAATAAACGTTGAAGCGTTTTTAGGTAAATTAGGTCGGACTTAAGTCCAAATTAAAGTTAGGTAAATGACAAATATTTTTATCGCAAATCTCGATTGGGAGATTACATCGGAGGATTTGCAAGTAACATTTTCAGCGTTTGGTACTGTTCATCTGGCACATGTTGTATTTGATGCGAAGACCAGGAAATCAAAAGGTTTTGGTTACGTTGAAATGGAAAGTGCAGAAGAGGCCATTAAAGCAATTCAGGCATTGAATGGTTTTGAAGTGAATGGACGTAAGCTGGATGTGAAAATTGCATCCCCGAAGGCAAATCGACCGAAACCGGAAGATAAGCCGAAAAAACAGTTCGGAAACAAAACAGGTGGTTTCGGAGGGCAAAAGAAGTTCAATAACGGACCTAGGCCAGGAGGCGGACAAGGTGGTGGCGGATCTTACAGATCAAACGACCGTAACTCGAATTTTAACCGTGAAGGCGGAAACAGATCCGGAGGTGGAAACCACTCAGGTGGAGGGAATCGTTTTGGAGGAGGAGAAAACCGACCCGGAGAAAATTCCGGGGAACGCCAGATGCGACCACGCAGAAAATTTGATAACTAGTTGAATGAACTATGTCAGAAGCTATTAATCAGGGGCATGTAGAAATGCGTGTTGATGAACTCGGAATTGCTACTATCGAGTTCGGACATCCTTTAAGTAACTCACTACCGGGGAAAATTCTGCGAAAATTAGCGGAAACCATCACTGAGTCTGGGAATGATTCTGCTGTAAAAGTGATTGTTTTAAGATCCGCAGGAGGTAAAGCTTTTTGTGCCGGGGCAAGTTTTGATGAATTAATCTCAATCCAGGATCTGAACGCCGGGAAAATATTCTTCTCCGGGTTCGCTCAGGTAATCAATGCTTGTAGAAAATGCCCGAAACTGATTATCGGACGTATCCAGGGAAGAGCAGTCGGTGGCGGAGTAGGAATTGCTTCTGCTGTTGATTATTGTTATGCAACGCGTTCCGCAGAAGTAAAGCTTTCCGAGCTGGCAGTCGGCATCGGGCCATTTGTAGTTGGTCCGGCAGTTGAACGCAAAATGGGGCTTTCCGCAATGTCTCAATTGGCAATCAATGCTACAGAATGGAGAACGGCGGAATGGGCGATGCAGAACGGTTTATATGCAAATGTGTTTGACGGTGAGGATGAGATGGATGAAGAGATCAATCGTTTGTCTCATACACTGGCAAAATCAAGCCCGGAAGCGATGGCAGAACTGAAGAAAATTTTCTGGAAAGGAACGGAAAACTGGGATCAGTTGTTGTCAGACAGAGCTGCGATCAGTGGAACACTGGTGCTTTCTGATTTTACCGTCAATGCAATTAATTCCTTTAAGAAAAAGTAAAATATTCACGTAAAAAATTGAAAAGGTCATAGTTGTTGTCTTTTCATGGAAGTGAAATCAGATGGTTTATTTCTACAGGTGAAATTTATTAAGGGAAAAACTGGTTGATGGGATGAGCGGCAGGAAAATCAGTTTTTCATGATTTGCAGTTTCTCAAATTTATTATTTTCTTCATTCCTATTCGAAGTACTTTTGTGTTCATTCAGGAGTTGTCATGGAAAACCCATCAGAAGAACGGAAGATCATTCACATTGATATGGATGCGTTTTACGCTTCCGTTGAACAAATGGATTATCCTGAACTTAAAGGGAAACCAGTTGTGGTTGGAGGAACCCGGCAAAGAGGAGTGGTTGCTGCGGCAAGTTATGAAGCGCGAAAATTCGGAGTGAAATCTGCTATGCCGGGTGCTACGGCTGCCAGGCTTTGCCCGGATTTGATTTTTGTGCGACCGCGTTTTGACCGGTACCAGGAAATTTCGCTGCAAATCAGGGCTATTTTTTACGAGTATACGGATTTAGTAGAGCCGCTTTCTTTGGATGAGGCATTTCTGGATGTGACTTCCAACAAAAAAGGTTTGAAATCGGCTACTTTACTGGCACAGGAAATTCGACAACGGATTTGGGAGGAAATAGGGTTAACAGCCAGTGCCGGAATTTCGATTAACAAATTTACAGCTAAAATTGCTTCGGATGTGAACAAACCGAACGGGCAGCTTACGGTTCCTCCGAATGAAATTGAAAGCTTCCTGGAAAAACTTCTGGTTGACCGCTTTTTCGGGATTGGGAAAGTGACGGCAACCAAAATGAAAGAACTGGGAGTTCGCACAGGGAAAGATCTCAAGGGAAAATCGCTGGCTTTTCTGGTTCAGCATTTCGGGAAATTGGGAAGACAGTACTACAACATTGTACGGGGAATTCAGCATAGCGCCGTGAAACCAAATCGTGAACGCAAATCATTGGCTGTGGAACATACTTATGGAAGCGATTTGCACTCCAAACGGGTAGTATTGGAAAAATTGGAACGTATTGCAGAAGAACTGGAGCTTCGCCTGGAAAAACGACAATTGGGAGGAAAGACGCTCACTTTGAAAATCAAATTTTCTGACTTTTCGCAAATTACCCGATCATATACCAGGGAATCTGATATGAGAACTGCTGCAGACATTTTACCGGCTGTGGAAGGATTGGTAGCAGGAAATGAATGGGAAAAACCAATTCGTTTGCTGGGACTTTCCCTGTCAAAGTTTTCAATAATGGATGATCTAAAAGAAGAGCTGCAGCTGACCCTTCAGTTTTAAGTTATCAATTGATTTCTACAAATTTGATTTCGCCGCATAAAAAGCGTGATAATAATCACCGAAAAAAATGAGCATTCTCATTCATAAAAAAATGCTAACGAGATAATTTTATAGTACATGTATGTAACAATAAAAACAGGAAATTATGAAGAATAAGAACAAACATGAAAATTTTATGCCAGCTTTATTTTCAGATATCTTCAGCGATGCTAAATTTTTTGGAAGAAATTGGCTTGACAGAGATTTTCATCAATTATTGCCTGCGGTGAACATCAAAGAAAATCACAAAGATTTTGATGTTGAATTAGCTGTACCTGGCTTCAAAAAAGAGGATTTCAAAGTGAATGTGGAAAATAATGTGCTAACCATTAATGCTGAAAAAAAAGAAGATAAGAATGAAGAAACGAGCAAATACACACGTAAAGAATTTACTTACAGTTCATTTTCTCGTTCTTTTTCCTTACCGGAAAATATCAACTCTGAAAAAATAGATGCAAAATATAGTGATGGCATACTTCGGTTGCGTGTTCCTAAGAAAGAGACTACAAAAAGTCTTCCTAAAAAAGAAATCACGATTGATTAAAAGTTTTTTGCTTGAAAGTCCAATCTTGAAAAAAGATTGGACTTTTTATTCTTAAAGAATACCCTGAGGCTTGTCCCAGGGTAGTTTATTTAACTTAAATCGCAAACAGAATTTTTACGTGTTTAAAACCTGGACGTAATATTGCGTTTTTACATTTACTCCCTGCTGGTTCCGTTTTTTCCAGTTGTTTTCCAGGAGTCAAAGTTGTTTTTTTCTCTGTAAATCAGCAATAAAAGCTCGTTTTTATTCCCTGTGTTTGATTATTTACCCGGGATAGATTTTTCAGACATTTTATTTCCGGAAGGTGGATGGAGATAAAGCACGGTTACAGAAACTGTTGTAATGAAAACAACTGAAAACAGGGGCATTTTGTTAAGGTGATAACGGATCGTATTTTCCTTTAAACTGAATCAGGAACAGGTTCTCGTGTTAAATGCTGTTTGAAACAAATAGTTTGTTTTGCTAAGTTCTTTGATCACTTCTTTATTTAGGTTGTTTTTCATCCAGTCTTTTTTCTTTGTCAATTGAGGCTTTGAGGCTTCTTCTGTTATCAATAAAGACTGGAATTTGTGCCTTTCATTTTGTGTTTTTGTTGGAATCATCCTTTGTTCTTGTTTTCCTTTTATGTAAGATGAAAAATAGAAAAGAGATTTATCTGTGTGACTTCATAATTTTCAATTTTTATCCTTATAAGAAGTCGATTTTCCTGAAAATGAATGAGAAGTTGTAATCTAAATGATTAATATTCAGATTTCTTTAAAAATCCCTTGTTAATAAAAAATAGAGTTTCTATCTTTGCACCCCCAAATTGGGGATATTGTCTTATTTAAAAAATAAAAGGTAGTGGATACTTTAAGTTACAAAACTGTTTCTGCTAACAAAGAAACTGCTGATAAGAAGTGGTTGTTAGTAGATGCTGAAGGCCAGACAGTTGGTCGTTTGGCAAGTAAGGTAGCGAAGTTGGTGCGTGGAAAGCACAAGCCTAACTTCACGCCTCATGCTGACTGTGGAGATAACGTAATCGTTATTAACGCGTCAAAAGTGTCGTTCTCTGGTACGAAACTGGAGAACAAAGAGTACGTTCGATACACTGGATATCCAGGAGGACAGCGTTCATTGTCTGCGCAGGAATTGTTGGAGCGCAGCCCTGAGCGTGTGATCGAAAAAGCAATTAAAGGGATGTTGCCAAAGAATACTTTGGGACGTCAGTTGTACAGAAATGTAAAAGTGTATGCTGGTGCAAAACACAAACATGACGCTCAAAACCCTGAAGCAATTAACTTAAACGCTGTTAAATAAAGGATATGGAAGTAGTAAACGCATTAGGAAGAAGAAAAACTTCAGTTGCTCGTGTATACTTGATGAAAGGTACGGGCAAGATGACAATTAATAAACGTGATTACAAGGAGTTCTTTCCAGTAGCCATTTTGCAAGGTAAAGTGGAACAGCCGTTCAACCTGACTGATACTTTGGGTCAGTACGACATCAAGGTAAACGTAGCTGGTGGAGGAATCAACGGACAGGCAGAAGCAATTCGTCTGGGAATTTCCCGCGCATTGGTAGAAGTTTCTGCTGATTTCAAAACGTTGTTGAAAGCAGAAGGATTAATGACACGTGACCCGCGTATGGTTGAGCGCAAGAAACCAGGTCAGCCGAAAGCACGTAAGAAATTCCAGTTCTCCAAACGTTAATTCGAATTTTATTTTCTTCTGTCAGCTAGCGGAGGAAAGTTGTTTAGTATCCAAGCATAAAGCACTGTTCATCAGCCGATGAATCCCTTTACAGCTGAATTACTAAGGAACGTAAACAATTAAAACAAAAAATTATGTCTAAAGTAAATTTTGATAGTTTATTAGAAGCAGGTGTTCACTTCGGACACTTGAAAAGAAAATGGAACCCGGCAATGGCGCCGTATATCTTTGACGAGAAAAAAGGTATCCACATTATTGACCTTAATAAGACAATTGCACATCTTGATCAGGCATGTGCGGCAATGAAGCAAATTGCTAAGTCGGGTAAAAAAGTACTTTTCGTTGCTACTAAAAAGCAAGCAAAAGAAATCATCACTGATAAAATTTCAGCGATTAACATGCCATACGTAACCGAGCGCTGGTCAGGTGGTATGTTGACAAATTTCCAGACAACGCGTAAGTCTATCCGTAAAATGGTGTCTATCGACAAAATGAAAACGGATGGTACTTGGGAAACATTGAATAAGCGTGAGCGTTTATTCAAAACCCGTCAGCGTGAGAAATTGGAAAAAACGTTCGGTTCAATCGCAGATATGACTCGTCAGCCTGCAGCGATCTTCATCGTTGATATTCTGAAAGAGCACATTGCATTGGCTGAAGCAAAACGTTTGGGAATTCCTACGTTTGCAATGGTTGATACGAATTCTGATCCTCGTTTGGTAGATTTCCCAATCCCTGCAAATGACGATGCAACAAAATCAATTGCAATCATCCTGGATGCAATTTGCTCTTCTATCAAAGATGGTTTGGATGATCGCAAAACAACTGCTACTAAAGACAAAGAAGATGTAGCAGAAGAAGTTGCAACGAAAGTAGAAGAAACAAAAGAATAATAACAAAGACGAAAGATTTTTAGACCTCAGACAAAAGACTTATTTAACTGAGTCTTTTGTCTTAAGTCTTAAGTCTTGAAATCTGTAATCTTTTAAAAAAATGGCAATTACTGCGTCAGATGTAAACAAATTACGCCAGCAAACAGGTGCTGGTATGATGGACTGTAAAAACGCATTGGTAGAAGCAAACGGTGATTTTGAAGCTGCTGTTGATATTCTGCGTAAGAAAGGACAAAAAATCGCTGCTAAACGTGGTGAGAACGAAGCACGTGAAGGTGTTATCTTCGCTCAGACAAATCCTGAAGGAACTGTAGGAGTTGTACTGACTTTGAATTGTGAGACAGACTTCGTAGCGAAAAATGATAACTACCGTAACTTTGTTCAGTCTTTGGTTGATATCGCAATGAAAAACCTTCCTGCAACTGCAGATGAGTTGAAAACATTGAAATACGACGATAAACTGACTGTTGATGAGAAAATCACGGAACAAGTTGGTGTAATCGGAGAGAAACTGGATTTGTCAGGATATGCCGTACTGAAAGGTGATGCTGTTGTTGCATATAATCACCCGGGGAACCAGTTGGCTACTTTGGTGGCTTTGAACAAAGGTGGTGAAGCAGTTGCTGAAGCTGGCCGTCAAGTTGCAATGCAGGTTGCTGCAATGAATCCAATCGCTTTGGACAAAGACGGTGTTGATGCACGTACAATCGAGCGCGAAATCGAAGTTGGTAAAGAATTGGCAATCCAGGAAGGAAAACCGGCTGATATGGCTGAGAAAATCGCTCAGGGTCGTTTGGCTAAATTCTTCAAAGAAAATACGCTATTGAGCCAGGAGTTTATCCGCGACAACAAACTGACTGTTGAGCAGTTCCTAAACTCTACAGAGAACGGGTTGACTGTTACTGAATTCAAACGTTTGTCTTTGAGCTAATCAGAGTACAACTAATTGGAAATCCTGTCATTTAATGACAGGATTTTTTGTTTTATGCCTGTTGAGTTTTTTCCATAAATCCTGACGATGTGCATTCTAACTAAGAAAAATAAATGAGAGAGACCTGTTTATTTCTTCAGATTGAATTCAGCTCCACAGTCTTTACACTTGTAAACATTTTTGCGGTAGAGCGGGAAAATGAAAAATAGAAACGAAGCAATGGCAGAAAGAACAGCTCCAACACTCCGCATGGATTTATAGCCCGGTTCGATGTGTGTGGAGCGGCAATTCGGGCAGGCAATTACGTGATCATCTTCTGTGGTGTATGGAGTTTGCTCCAGCTCAAACAGGATGTTTTTGGCATGAACCAGGTCTTCCTCGCTGATCTTTAATTTGATCCCGCCCACCAGGTTCGAATAGAGCGGATTGACTGACACAATATTTTCATCAAACAAAAAGCAGGTAATTCCTTCGCTTTCCAGCTTGATTTTCAGAATGTGCGCATCGATGGAATTATCAAATGTTTTGAAAGTAATGAGTCCCATATAACAAATCTTTGAAATCCAAATTTAGTTATTATTCACTATTTTGAAATCGGTTTCTAAACTTCAAAGATTTCCCACTATATTTGCGCAACTTCTTTCTCAAAATATGAAATACCGTCGCATTCTCCTCAAATTAAGTGGTGAATCTCTCATGGGAGACAAACAGTTTGGAATTGATAATCAGAGACTTAGTGAATACGCCTGGCAGATTAAGCAAATCCACGAAATGGGAGTTGAAGTAGCGATTGTAATTGGGGGAGGAAATATTTTCCGGGGTGTTCAGGCTGAAGAAGGTGGGATGGACCGCACTCATGGTGATTATATGGGAATGTTGGCAACTATGATTAATTCCATGGCACTTCAGGCGGCTCTGGAATCTGCCGGACTTCAAACCAGGCTTCAGTCTGCTATCGAAATGAAGGAAATTTCAGAACCATATGTGAGAAGAAGAGCTGTCAGGCATCTGGAAAAGGGGCGGGTGGTGATCTTTGGTGCCGGAACTGGAAATCCTTATTTTACGACAGATTCAGCTGCATCTTTACGCGCAATTGAGATTAATGCAGACGTCATCCTGAAGGGAACACGCGTGGATGGAATTTATACGAAGGACCCGGAAAAAGACCCTACAGCAACCAAATTCGATGTGATTACGTTTGAAGATGCATACGGCAGAGGATTGAAAGTAATGGATATGACTGCTTTCACGCTTTGTATGGAAAACGATTTGCCTATCATCGTTTTTGATATGGACACACCGGGAAATCTTCAGCGATTGATGGAAGGTGAGCAGGTAGGAACTATTGTGAGAAATTAATAGAGAAAGATTCAATTAGATCAATTATGACTGAAGAGTTACAGCTAATTTATGATGAATTTAAGTCATCCAGCCAGAAAGCACTGGATCATTTGGAGCACGAGCTGCTCAAAGTCAGAGCAGGAAAAGCAACACCTTCTATGTTGACAGGAGTAATGGTTGATTACTACGGTTCCCCGACACCAATCCAGCAGGTAGCAAATATCGGGACGATGGATGCCCGCACACTGACTGTTCAGGCATGGGAAAAAAACATGCTGAACGAAATTGCAAAAGGAATCATGAACGCGAACCTGGGCTTGAATCCTCAAAATAACGGAGAGCAATTGATCATCCAGATCCCATCGTTAACGGAAGAACGACGTCGCGATTTGGTGAAAAAGGCGAAATCAGAAGGTGAACACGCGAAAGTGGGAGTTAGAAATAACCGTAAAGATGCTTTGGATATGGTGAAATCGTTAAAGGTTGACGGGCTTTCCGAAGATATGACCAAAGATGCAGAAAGTGAAATTCAAAACATCACCAATGGATTCATTAAGAAGGTAGATGATCTGGTCGAAGTGAAAGAAAGAGATATAATGACGATCTGAGATGCGTTACGTTTTTGTTGTTTCTTCGGTATTCCTGCTTTTTTCCTGTGCAAAGCAACGCATTGTGAATCGCCTGGATGGAAGATGGAACTATACGAAGATTTTTTTGAACAATGGTTCTTACGTGTCACATACGGAAGTTTATGAATTTACGGGGGGAGACAGGAAAACATCTGATCTCCCTTTTGTTATTTATGGTACAGACACTGTTCAGGGAATTTACCGTGTCACCAAAAAGAATATCATTCAGGTAAAAACGGATCTGATGAATGAGTCTGTTGACTGGCTGGTAGAAGATATGGACAATCATTCACTGGTAGTTCGCGTTTCTGAAGGAGTGATGTTTTTAGATAAGCAGTGATGTTTGAAATTTCAGGAAACAATAATTTTATAAATTTATAAAATTGTGTGAAAAGCCTGTTATCACTGGGCAAATCTCACACGTGAAAGATGTCTTGTCTATTTATTGCAATAAATATACTTGCCGATCCTTTGCTAATCCCATAACTCTCCAGCCATTGAAATTTCAACCAGCCCCAGTCCTTCCGTATAATACAAATATCCTTTGATTCCCGGCATCCCGATTTCCTTCAGAACCCGCAGATAACCCAATACCTGTTCTTCGTGTTTGCGCTTTCGTTCCCCTGTTTTAAAATCAATAACCAGGGTACTGTTTTCGGAAACAATTAGCTTATCCGGTCGAAGTCTGGTTTTGGAATCATAAATCAGAGTCCGTTCATTCAGATGCTTTCCACTGTTGAACAAAGCCGCCAGGATTTCATTCTGAAAGGCTTCATTCACCAGTTTGGCCAGTGTTTTCTCAAATTCCTGCTCAATTTGTCCCTTCAGGATCCCGGTTTGCAATGCAGAGAAAGCACTTTCATGCGACTGGGATTTTTCCATGATGAAATGGAATTGCTTCCCGATCCGTTGGGCAACTGTCAGGCTGTCATCGGTTTGTTCCTTAGCTGGCTGAATACTGATTTCAGGAAACCACAGGAAATTCTGAATCGAATGCGGATGGTATTCGCCGGATTCATTTTTGAAATGATGTTTAATCTCCGGCATTTGCCCAAGTTTCAGGTGCATTTTTTCGTCTTTGAAAGCATCCGGGAATAGTTGGTGGAAAACCGAATCGAATTTATCATAAAAAGAATTCCGATATCCTTTCAGATTGATAGCATAAAGCCGGTCCTGTGGACGTGTGAAGGCAACATATAACAAGTTGATGGCATCCATTTTTTTTGCAGCATCTTCTTTTTCTGCTTCGATTTTGATTTCCGGAATGGTAGATTCGAACTGGCTCATTTTGGTTTCGATGATGTACTCATTGATTTCCATCAGGAACGAATCCTGGATATTTCCTTCGGTGAAAAAATGGAAAGAAGGAATGATCACCACCGGAAATTCCAGCCCTTTCGACTTGTGAGCTGTCATGATCTGAATAGCGTGTTCGTTTTCGGAAAGCTGAACACTGAATTTAGTTTCGTTTTTATCGTAATACTGAATGAAATCCATCAGATCCGGTCCGTTCGATATATCAAATTGATAAGCGATATCCAGCAGCTGTTGCAGGTAGGTATTTTCGATCGGGTCCAGTTCCAGTAATTTCAGGAAATCCATTAACAGTGAGTAAATATTCTGAAAACTTGCGTCCAGGAAATCGGCATTCAGGTGGCTGTTTTCAAAAAATAATGCTTCGGAAAAATACATTCCTGCAGAATTTTCTTCTGCTACTTCTCTGAAACAGCTGTTGTAAAGAGCAAAGGAATTTTTCGGATTCAGCGTTTCAAAATAAAAATAGGCAAACTGCATGGCATGCTGAAAATGGAAGCGGTTTACTTTCCATTTGCAGTAGGAAATTGCCAGTTGTACGTGTTTGTCACTGTTGACAAGCAGCGAATCCGATGAAACAATCTGGTATCCTTTCGATTTTAAAAAGTTTGCGTATTGGTTACAGTCCCGTTTTTTTCTCCCCAGAACGCAAATTTCATGTGGTTTGTACCCGTCTGAAATACACTGTTCGACCCATTCCAGCAGTTGATTGTTAGTGAATTCCATGGCATTGATTTCCTTTTGAGGAAGTAAAATCATTTCGATGTAACCACCGGCTTTTCCCTTCGGATTCTGCTTCAGGTGGGAATAGAATTCCTTGCCGCCTTCCGGCAGAAAAGGGATTAATTCCTGGAAAAAACGATTATTGAATTCCACGATTTCCCTTGCTGAACGCCAGTTGTCTTCCAAACCTTCTACTTTTCCCATCTGCTGAAAAAAGTGAGATCGCTGTTCAATGGAAGCTTCATTTTCCGGATTGTAAATGGCCGGAAGCGCAATAAATTGTTCTGCCACACCATTCTTGAAACGGTAAATAGATTGTTTCGGGTCGCCGACGATGAAATTGAAGTAATTTCCCGCCAGGGAATTGTATACCAGAGGAACGATGTTTAGCCACTGTAAACGCGATGTATCTTGAAATTCGTCCAGGAAAAAATGATTGAAACGGGAACCCAGCCGTTCGTAAATGAAAGGCGCATCCTCATTTTGAACCAGTTCCGCCACCAGTTTGTTGAACTCACTCACGCGAATGATGGATTCCTTGTTCCGTATCTCATCCATGCTCAAAGCCAGTTCTTTCAGAATCGCCAGTATATGAAATTGCTGGATTTTAAAGTCCAGCTCGATCCAATAAGCAGCCTTTTCACTGACAAAATTCAAAAAATCCAGGTAAGCTGGTGCAAATTGAGTTTCACTGCCGTTATCAATGGTCTTGAGAATGTTGTTGTAATTTGCATCTGTCCGTTTGCTTTCCCGCAGGAAAAAAATAGGCTCCGGATTCAAATCGAGGTTGAAGGCAATTGGTTTGAAAGTGCTTGTTTTCCCTGCAAAAGCATTGCTGTCGACTCCCGTATCATGAAACAGGTGTTTCAGATGACGCAGTTTTTCCTGAAGCAGCTCTTTCTCTGCTTTGAACTGCAGTTTCCAAAGATCCAGTTGTTCTTTGTTGAAATCGGTTTTGGAAAGTGTTCTGATGATCCGGAAATATCCTTCATTTGTCAATATTTTGGCTTTGGAAAGCAGATTTTTTTTGAGATTCCAGTCATTTTCTTCTTCCAGGTTGGATTTGGCAAAGTTCAGGGCAAGCAAGTACAATTTGGTCTGATTCCGTGCGTCGATGTTACTTAACAGCTCATCGATTGCCTTTTCAAGGATCAGGGTATCGTCCAGTGAAATTTCAAAGTTCTCAGGAAGGTCCAGATCCTTTGAAAACGAACGGATTAATCTCAGATTGAATTTATCGATGGTCATTACGTTGAAATCCTCGTATTGATGCAGGATTTTACGCAAAACCGTCCGGGCGTGTTTTTGAGCGGCTTCCGGAGTTATCCCGACGAATTTTGAAATTTCTTCCAGGTAATTCCGGTTTTCTTCGTTTCCGTGAGCCAGCTTGTTCAGATCACTCATGATCCGGGTTTTCATCTCAATGCTTGCCTTATTAGTGAAGGTCATAGCTATGATTTGGCTGATTTCCGCCCGGTTGTCATCTTCGGAAAGCAACAGCCGCAGGTAGTTACGCACCAGATTGTACGTTTTACCACTTCCTGCTGAGGCATTTACAATGAGAAAAGGTTTGCTCACTTCCGAATTCATACCATTTAATCAATAACCTTTCGAAAATACCTAAAATAGTCTGTTCTTCCGGTGCATTTTTAGGAATTCTCTAAGCATTGTTTTAAATTTGGTAAAACTACCAGATGAAACGGGTTTTGATTTTTGTGTTGTTTTTATTTTTCGGACTTTCATTCTGTACCAAAAAGAAAGCAGGTGAACCAGATGATGTGCTTGTGGTCCAGCAAGCCAGATTGTCGCTTAAACCGGTATTTGACTCGGAAGACCTTTATCTGGATTCTGTTTATACCCTGAGTAACGGCTACAAAATCCAGTTTCTGGAACTGAAAGCCTATTTCTCGGATATTCAATCGGGAGGAACGATTTTGAAAGACGTGGCACTGTTTAACTACCGGGAAAACGGAACACTTATCTTTCAGGCCAACCAGGTGATGCCGAATCCAACTTCCATTCAGTTCGGAATTGGTGTTCCTGCTATAGTCAATCACAATGACCCAAGTACGTTCGCCAATACGAATCCTTTGAATATTGCCATCGCCAATGACATGCATTGGGATTGGAACCCGGGATACATCTTTTTCAAAATCGAGGCAAAAGTGGATACCATTGCAGATGCCGTAACGAATTGCGATCTGAGCCTGGTTTACCATGTTGGAACAGATACTTATTTTACCACGAAAACCGTTTCGAACCTGAATTGGTCAGCAGTGAGCAGTACTTTGAACGAAGCGTGGCTGAAGCTCAACCTGAAGAATTTCTTTGAAAATCCGGTAAGCCCGATTGATGTGAAAACGGAAACGGATACACATAGCAGTGCTGCCCAGGCTGCACTCACCGAAAAAGTGCGCCAGAATTTTGCGTCCTCGCTCAGTGCTTTATGAACCGGATCCTGACCTGTATATTAGGCTTGCTGGTACTGTTTCTGGGATGTACGAAAGAGAAAGTCGGATATGATCCGACACCTTATGCGCTGAAGATTCCAGGTCATTTTCCGCAAATGCCCATTCCGGCAGATAACCCGATGACAGAAGAAGGTGTTTTGTTGGGAAGAATGTTGTTCTATGAAAGGAAACTCTCGCTGGATAACACCATTTCCTGTGGAACCTGCCATGCTCCGGATGCTTCTTTCTCCGATCCGAACCAGTTTTCACATGGAGTAGGAGGAACAATCGGAACCCGAAATGCGATGGCGCTGATCAACCTGGGGTGGCAAACGAATTATTTCTGGGATGGAAGAGCCGAAACACTGGAAGATCAGATCCTGGAACCCGTTCCGAACCCGGTTGAAATGCACCTGCAATGGAAAGATGCTGTTATACGCCTGAAATCAGATGTAGTGTACCGGAATCAGTTCTACAAAGCCTTCGGAGTGGTTGATTTTGATTCGGTACATGTAGCAAAAGCCCTGGCACAATTTCTGCGAACGATGATTTCAGGAGACTCCAAATACGATGTCATGTACAAATTCGCCAATAATATCCCGTTAACAGTAGCCGAATTAGCTATTAAAAACGCAGTTACTGCTGAGGAATGGGCAGGATATGACTTATTCAGGGATTTGAATGGTGCGGATTGTTTTCATTGTCACAACGGAGTGTTGCTTCAGGTGCAGAAATTCTCCAATAATGGCCTTGATGCGGTCTTTACAGATCTGGGAAGAGGAGCCATCACACACTATGTGAATGACAATGGCAAATTCAAAGTTCCAAGCCTTCGGAATATTGCTTTATCAGCTCCGTATATGCATGACGGGCGCTTTGCAAATCTGGATGAAGTGATTGAGCATTATTCTACTGGAATTCAGCATTCCGCAACAATTGATCCGTTGATGGAATTTGCAAGTCAGGGAGGCGTTCAGCTGGATGAAGATCAGCGTAACCGGTTGAAATCCTTTTTGCTGACGTTAACAGATTATAAATTTATAACTAATCCGGACTTTAAGCCGTTAAACCCTTAGTGTACTATGCCTAATGTTAGTACATTTGCAGAAGTGAAATGGAAGAAGAAGAAATGGTAGACGAAAGAAGATTAACAACTGAGGAGAAAGCCTTGAAGATTAATCTGACGAACGATATTTATGGTTGTTTTGCCGAAATCGGGGCAGGACAGGAAGTAGCTGCCAACTTTTTTAAAGCTGGAGGTAGTTCGGGTACGATTGCCTACACACAGTCAGCTTATGATATGAAAGTATCTGATGCCATGTATGGTGCTGCTTCCCGTTATGTTTGTGAGGAGCGCCTTTTGACCATGCTGACCACCGAGTATAACACGCTTTGTGACCGGCTTCCGAAAAAACTGCAGGAAGCACGCTTTTTTGCTTTCTGCAATACTGTTGAAGCATTGAATTATCATAAAACCAACCAGGGACAAGGCTGGGTAGGTTTGCGCTTTCAGTCTAAACTGGGCGGTGGTTTTAACGATATCATCCTGCACGTAAAAATGCACGATAATTCCCATAAAGCACAGCAGGAAGCTTTGGGAATCCTGGGTGTGAATCTTATTCATGCGGCATATTTTTCTACTGATGACCTGGATGAATTCCTGACAAACCTGGTTCACCGCATTCCGCGCGATCGGGTAGAAGTAGATATGCTGCGTGTAACAGGTCCGGATTTAGGCCAGGCAGACAACCGGATTCTTGCTTTGAACCTGGTGAAACGCGGGATGACTGATGCAACCATGTTTGATCTGTGTGGAACAGTTCTTCAGCCTGCAGCAGCTTTGTATAAAAAGAATATTTTGTTGATGCGCGGACGTTTCAGACCGGTGACGAAGGTTCACCTGGATATGATTGCCCGTGGAACGGAACAATTCCTGAAAGAAGATGGTGTGCGTGAAGACAACCTGTTTGTAATCTTCGAATTGACATTGAAAGATTTGACGGCTGATGGTAAAATCTCCGATAAGGATTTCATTGACCGGACAGAATTGCTTAGTTCTTTGGGATATACCGTAATGATTTCAAATTACCTGAAACATTATAAAATGCTGGATTATCTGGCAACCATTGCACGTGGTCAGAAAATGGGAGTGATTGCCGGAATTTATAACCTGCATACGATCTTCGACGAGCGTTACTATGATAATTTACCGGGAGGCTTACTGGAAGCATTCGGAATCGGTTTTGGACACAACGTGAAAATGTATGTTTACCCGGCGATTAATGTAGATACCGGTGATTTGTACACATTGGATGAACTGGCTATTCCAAAGCATTTATATGGGCTGGTCCAATTTTTAAAGGACAATAACAAACTGGCAGCTTTGTCTGAATTTGATTCTCAGGTATTGAAAATCCTTTCCGATGATGTATTGTCCAAAATCAGAGCTGGGATTTCCAGCTGGGAGGAAGATGTGCCGGAAAATGTAGTGAAAGCAATCAAATACTTTGAACTTTTCGGATACGATAAGAAGAAAGACACAGTGAACTGCTAGTCAGGATTATGAATAAACTCATCAGCCAGATAGGAGACTTTTCCGGTTACAATAGTAAATGTCAATGTGGAAGAGATTTCGTTCAATTTGCTATTGACAAATGGTATTCCGGGTTCAATTGAGATTTTTTTGATAACTTAGATTGAAAGTTAAGTTATGCCGCACATTAAAAATGCCCAGCTGAGATTCCGGATTATTGACCGTGCTTTGAGAAACCAATACAAACCTTACCCTTCGAAAGCGATGTTGCGGGAAGCTTGCGAAGAGGCTTTATTTGGGAGCGTTGACGGAGATAATATTTGTGATTCGACGATCGAAAAGGATATGTTCGCCATGAAAATGGAGCATGACGCACCGATCAGATATTCCAAGAGATAT
Source organism: Fluviicola sp. (assembly GCA_031260455.1). Lineage (GTDB taxonomy): Bacteria > Bacteroidota > Bacteroidia > Flavobacteriales_D > Crocinitomicaceae > Fluviicola. The sequence continues at coordinate 7,230 of JAIRJW010000003.1, read as the reverse complement.
GGAGGTTATTATTACAGTGATCCCGGCTTTTCTCTGGATGAAATTCCACTGAACGAGTCGGATATTGAGGCAATCCGTTTTGCAGCAAATACACTCAGCCAGTTTAAAGACGTAGGAATGTTTAAGCAGTTCGGTTTTGCGATTGATAAAATCGTGGATCGTGTGAACATTTCGAATGATATCAATGATAAATCTATTGAACGTTTCGTGGAGTTTGAAACGCCGGTTTCTTCCCGTGGAAGCGAATTTTTGAATCCGATTTTGAATTCCATCAAAGAGGGAACAATTCTCTATTTTGATTACGAAAGTTTTCAGACCCAGAAGCGAAAAGCGCGAAAAGTACTTCCCTTGTTATTGAAGGAGTACCGGAACAGGTGGTATTTGTTGTGTTATGATCTGGTTAAGGAAGATATCACTACTTACGGATTGGACCGTATTTACGACCTGCAGCAGTCAGAAGAAGTTTTTCGCTCACCTGTTTCATTCAACCCGAACCAGTTTTTTGAACATGCGATCGGGATTACTGCAAGCAATGGAAAACCGGAAACAGTTGTTTTTAAAGCTGATAATATTGCCGCTAAATATATTGAATCACAACCCTTCCATGCTTCTCAGAAGATAGTGAAGGAAGGTAAAAATAAAAGTACCTTTGAAATGAATGTCTTCATTTCAGAGGAATTAATCCGTACTTTATTATCTTTCGGAGGAGAACTGGTTGTTCTGGAGCCTCCGCTTTTGGTAGATCACATGGTGCAACGCGTCAGATCTATGGTTGAAAACTACCAGTAAAGTAATCATTCAATCATCACTCTTTTTGAAAGTGTTTTGGTTTTTACAATAAACAATCCCGGTTTTGATGAACCGAAATTTAGTTCAGTATAACCGCTACAGCCTTTGACTTCAATGCTTTCGGAGATGTTTTGCCCGATTGCATCAAATATTCGCAGTTCCCTTAACTCGGCCGGATTGGCAAATACCCGAACGATATCTTTGCCCGGATTTGGGAAAATGTTCAGTTCATTGTTATTAAAATCCTGTACTTTTTTCCATGAGACAGTTTGCAGATTAACATGATTTCCGTTGTTGTCTGTCTGACTCAAACGGTAATAATTGATTCCGTCCAGCGGATTGTAATCAACTTCCTGGTATTTCAGATGTGTACTGCTTTCATTGCCGGAAGCGTTTGTAATAATCAATTTTTCCCAGTTGACTCCGTCAGCAGACCGTTCTATTTCATAGAAATTGGTATTTGCTTCTGATTCCATTTCCCATTCCAGGAGTGCAAATTGATTCATGGTCGAAGCATTGAACTGAGTGAAAGTAACAGGGAGAACCGTTCCGAGGGAATAATGAACCGTTCCGTTGAAACTTCGGTTCGCTGTAACACTACTAAACGGATAGCTGACTCCTTCCCCGCCAAGAATAGATAAGTTCGCATTGGAAGCAATGGTGCTGTAACCAGAGTTACTTGTCGTCAGTAAGCCAGTAGATAAAAGGGCGCTGCTGGCTGTGATGTAAAAGCCATAGGTTTGCCCAGCGGGAATGATCAGATTCACGGGAATGTTCAGGGCTGTCCCCAGGTTTAACCCGATACTGAGAATGCCCCCAGCGGAACCCAGGAGTGTCCAGCTGGCAGCATTGGTTTCGTAACCAACATACGTTCCGGTTTTGTAGTAAATTTCATAGCCACCAACGGATAATACCGGAAGATTTGCATCGAAACATAAAATGGTAACCGTATTGGCTGCAGTGAGATTAAACATGACTCCTTTATTGGAGTTGTTGCTGTTATAAGGTGCTGCTAAATTTGATCCTGAACACTGAGCCAAGGCTGTGCCCGAAGTAAATACCAGACAACATGTAAATAAGAGAATAAAAGATTTCAACATAACCAAACTAAATAATGGTTAGTACAAATTTAGTGAATTATCCAATAGTTTTTTGAATTTTAACACATGAAAAGGAATTTTTGATATTTCGTTTGATTGACGGCAATAATTCACAAATTCTTCTTCCCAGGATAAGGCTTTTTCTATCTTTGTTAGAGCCTGTTTAATTTTATATCATAAATTTGTTATAGTGGATTTTTGGTTTGGACGAGGCAGATTTTGCAGGCATAATGGAATAATTCTGTCAAAAAAATCAAACGAAGTATCAGGCAAAAAGACACATAGCAAAGAAATTAGATAAATTTATACAGGCTCTTAGAAAAAGAATAAAATGACACTGATTCAGGATATCAAAAATGGCGTTTGCACGCTAACCTTAAACAGACCTCAGGTTTTTAATAGTTTCAATAAAGAGATGGCTTTGTCACTTCAACAGGCGCTGGATGCATGTGAAAAAGATGATTCTGTTCGGGCTATCGTAATTAAAGGAGAAGGAAAGGCATTTTGTGCCGGTCAGGATCTGGCTGAAGCTACGGATCCGGATGGTCCGGAAATGCAATCCATTGTAAAAGATCATTACAACCCGATTATTAAACGTATCCGCAGCATTGAAAAACCAGTTATTGCCGGAGTTAACGGAGTAGCTGCAGGAGCCGGAGCAAATATCGCTTTGGCTTGTGATATCACTATTGCAAAAGAATCCGCTTCATTCATCCAGGCATTTTCGAAAATCGGTCTGATTCCGGATTCGGGTGGAACGTTTTTCCTGCCCCGTTTGGTGGGGATGCAAAAAGCAATGGCTTTGATGATGACGGGAGAGAAGGTGTCTGCAACAGCTGCGGAAGCAATGAACATGATTTACAAAGCGGTTTCCGACGAAAGTTTTGAAGAAGAACTTGTGAAGCTGGCTGAAAATCTGGCTTTGATGCCTACTTACGGTTTAGGTTTGACAAAACGTGCGATGAATGCAAGTTTTACCAATGACCTGACACAACAACTTGCCATAGAAGAAGCATTGCAGACTTTAGCAGGGAAATCGGAAGATTTCCGGGAGGGAGTTACCGCATTTTTGGAGAAACGGGCTCCGGTTTTTAAGGGAAAATAGGTTGAACAAATGATCAATTGTCAGTTGAATCAGAGGGAACTCCCTCGATAACTGATAATTCTTTTATGCACAATTAATGAAAAGTAAAATAGGAGTTTTAGGCGCGGGAACGATGGGAGCAGGAATTGCTCAGGTTACGGCGCAGTCGGGACATGAAGTTGTTTTAGTGGATGTGAACCAGGCGCAATTGGATAAAGCGAAGGTTGCTTTGGTGAAAATACTTGATCGTTTGGTTGAAAAAGGAAACCTGCATGAATCCGGAAAAAATGATATTCTGAACCGAATGTGTTTTTCAACTCGGTTGGAAGATTTCAGAGAAGCGGATCTGGTAATTGAAGCAATTGTGGAGAAACTGGAAGCGAAGCATGCGGTTTTTAAAGAAATTGAAGAAATAGTGAGCATGGATTGTATCATTGCTTCGAATACGTCCTCTTTGTCTATCGCTTCGATCGGGGCAGTATTGAAATTTTCGTCGCGCGTGATCGGCATTCATTTTTTTAATCCTGCACCACTGATGCCTTTGGTGGAAATTATTCCGGCAGTCCAGACAAGTGAAGAAACGTTATCAAAAGCGAAATCCATCATTGATTCCTGGAAAAAATTGACAGTGGTTTGTAAAGACACACCAGGGTTTATTGTGAATCGTGTGGCACGACCTTTTTACGGAGAAGCTTTGCGGATTTATGAAGAAGGAATTGCTGATTTTGCAACGATCGACTGGGCTTTGACCGAGTTGGGAGGATTTCGTATGGGGCCTTTTACCTTGATGGATTACATCGGAAATGACATCAACTATACGGTAACCGAAACTGTTTTCAGTGCATTTTACTATGACCCGAGGTTCAAACCGTCTTTTACACAAAAACGACACATGGAAGCGGGCTTCCTGGGTAGAAAAACAGGAAGAGGATTTTACGATTATTCGGATGGAGCGGAATTGCCAGCTCCGAAAAAGGACGAGAAACTGGGACGGGAAATTGTGGACCGTGTTTTGGCGATGCTGATCAATGAAGCTTACGACGCTTTGTTCTTAAACATTGCAAGTCGGGAAGATATCGATATTGCCATGACCAAAGGAGTAAATTATCCGAAAGGACTGTTGGTCTGGTCGGAAGAAATCGGCTTGAAAACGGTTCTTGCAAGATTGGAGCACCTGTTTGCCGAGTACGGAGAAGACAGGTATCGTCCGAATCCGTTGCTGAGAAGATTAGCGAAATAAAAAGATCCCTGGTCATTGAGTGTAGTCGTCGACACATCGGGGATTTCTTATGAATATTGTTCTACTTCCAGCTCTTCAAAACCTTTTCAGCTTGTTTGGAATAAAATCCTTTTTGATTCTTAATCTTCAGGAACAATTCTTTTGCCAGTGATTTTTCCCCGTTTGCCAGTCGGCTTTGCGCCAGATACCATTCAGCTTCTTCGTTGAAATTGGAGAATTCCAGTTGCAGGCATGCGGAGAAATTCAGGCATGCGTCGTTATACTGACCTAAATTATAGTAGCACCAACCGGAATAGAATCGTGCGTTGACATCATCCGGGTAAGTTTTGAGAATTTCGCTGAAACGTGAAAGTGCTTGTTTCCACTTTCCGTAATTGGTGTATTTCAATGATTTTTCCAGGTAATCCATATATGGAATGTTAACCAGTTGCAGTTGAGTATCTTCTTGCGGGAAAGCTTCTTCATCTTCCTGGTTTGCTGGTACTCCGGAGAGGATGTATTGTTCGATCAGGACAGCAGGCTTGCTTCGGTATTGCGAATAATCAATAGCTTTGAGATCCTGGATATATATTTCTTTGGCCATTTTTTGCCTGGAAACGGTTACTGGTTTTTGTTCAATCACTGGAGGAAGCGGATCTAAAACAGTTTCAGGGAAAGGAATATCGGTGATTTCTTCTTTTTTCACTTCCGGAGAAAGGCTCTTGATCTCATTTTGAGACAGTTTGACTTCTTTTACAGTAATTTGATCTTTCTGAGGAATCACTTTCAGTGTGTCAATTGCCTCAGGGATGTGGATATCCGTATGTTCGACTTTTATGATTAAAGGCTTTCGCTGTATCGGGGAGTCCGGATTTTTTTTCAGAAAGAGGAATGAGAGTATTCCAATAACCAGAACAGCAAGACCTGTTATGTAAAAGGCAATCGAACTGGTCTGAAATTTCATTTTGCGATCCAGTTGTTTCATCTGAGAAAATGAAACCCCGGAATTTTTCCATCCCTCAAGTGCATCCCGGTCGAATTCATCCAGGTGCTCGTTTGAATGTTGTTCCGAATAGTCGCTAAGCAGCTTTTCGAACGCATCCCGTGATATGTAATCTTTATTCTTCATGACTTTCCATCCGGATTTTTAAATTTCGCTTGCCATTTTGAATGGCGCTTTTTACCGTGCTCAAAGGAATATCCAGCTCGTCACTGATTTCCTGGTAACTTTTATCGTGCAGGTAGAATAATTCGATGCAAACCCGTTGCTCTTCTTTTAAATGTTGAATTGCCAGTTCAAGTCTGGCTAATTTGAGTTCCCGTTCTGCTTGTTCTTCTGTTTCCAGTGATTCTGTATGTAACAAATTCTCATGAATTGGTGTTTGAATCGTTTTTTGCTTGCGCAGATGAATCAGGCATTCGTTTTTTGTGACCTGATACAACCAGGATTTGAAGTGCTGAATAGTATGCTTTTCGATTTTCTGGTTTAATTCCCCAAAAATTTTCATGGTTGTATCCTCTGCATCTTCATAGTGTTTCAGATATTTGATGCATGTTCCCAGTACCAGATGTCCGTAGCGTTCATACAGCAGGGGTATTGTAAAGAGGTTTGTTTCCTCTTTATATAATTGGATCAACTCCAGATCCGTGAATGATCTGAACCTCTTATGTCCGCGTTGAAACAGCATCATGACATAGAGATGCATCAAATGAAATAATTCCATAAAATTGGTATGGCTCTAAAAGTAAGCACTTAAATTTACACGAGTTATGAATGAAATGAAAAGAATTGGAGTTTTGACATCGGGGGGAGATTCCCCGGGAATGAATGCCTGCATCCGGGCAGTTGTAAAATCAGCGATCGGAAAAGGACTAAAGGTCTTCGGAATTGAAGACGGATATAAAGGAATGATCGAGAACCGGATCAAAGAACTCTCTTATACAGATGTCAATAATATCATCCATCTGGGAGGAACCATTCTGGGAACGGCCCGAAGCGATGCGTTCAGGACTTTGGAAGGTAGACAAAAGGCTGTTTCAAACCTAAAGTCACACCAAATAGATGCATTGGTATTAATAGGTGGAGATGGAACCTTTGCCGGAGGAATGGATTTGACAACTGAATTTGATGTGCCAGTGATCGGGCTTCCAGGAACCATTGACAACGACATTTATGGAACAGATTTTACCATTGGTTATGATACCTGCCTGAATACGGTAGTAGAAGCGGTAGATAAGATCCGGGATACGGCTTCAAGCCATCATCGGGTGTTTTTCGTAGAAGTGATGGGGCGTGCTTCCGGTTACATTGCATTGAATAGTGCTATTGCCAGCGGGGCGGAATCCGTTTTGATCCCGGAAACAATTACTGATATCCCATTGCTCGCAAAAGAGATCAAAGATCAGAATAAAGGAATTCGCAGCTCTATTATTATAGTAGCAGAAGGAGATGATGAGGGTGGTGCGCAGGAAATCATGGCAAAAGTCAAGCCGCACCTGGAAGAATATGACTTGCGATACTCTGTATTAGGACATATTCAGAGAGGGGGAAGTCCATCTGCTTTCGATCGGATTTTGGCTACAAGAATGGGAGTTAAAGCTGTGGAATTGCTGGTTGAAGGAAAAAAATCTTTGATGATAGGGCAAATCGGGCGGGATTTGGCGACCCGAAATATCCTGGAAGGAACTACAGGGACGATATCAAATGACGATTCAGGGATTCATTTATTGGAATCTTTATTGACTAAAGGATAATGAAGACCAAATCATCAGATATTAAATATTTTATAGATGAATCAATCAATCCAAATAGATCAAGGGGGTTATCCTGGATAGAGATAACACGCCTTTTAGGGGGGGAGATTTGGGATAATTATTTTTTTTTAGGGTGTTAAGTATTTCTTTTTGGGGGTATTGCGTTTAGGGATTGGGATGGATGTAAAAAGTTTTTGCAAAAAGTCTTGATAAGATAAAAAAGATGTTTATCTTTGCAACCCGCAAACGAGGGGGTTGAGTTATTTTGAAGGGATTCAGGGATT
>JAIRJW010000018.1 GCA_031260455.1 Fluviicola sp. | reverse complement strand
GTTTCAACTCAGTCTTCAAAAGCTGACGTTTATCCCTCGTTGCTGCCGCTCTGACGTTTGTTGCAACTCAGTCTTCAAAAGCTGACGTTTATCCCTCGTTGCTGCCGCTCTGACGTTTGTTGCAACTCAGTCTTCAAAAGCTGACGTTTATCCCTCGTTGCTGCCGCTCTAACGTTTGTTGCAACTCAGTCTTCAAAAGCTGACGCTTTTTCTTACTTTTGCTTTCCTTGCAATATGCTATGAAACAACATTCCCTCTTTAGAAAAAAAACAGTCCAGGATATCCTGAAAGCAGCTCAACAGGAAGAAGCTGACGGACACGCCACATTGGGGAAGCATTTGAGAGTAAGAGATCTGGCGGCTTTTGGCATCGCAGCGATTATCGGTGCGGGAATTTTTTCTACTATCGGTGAAGCGAGTTCAAACGGCGGACCAGCGGTTATTTTTCTGTTTATTTTCACTGCAATTGCCTGCGGATTTGCAGCTTTTGCTTATGCGGAGTTCGCTTCGATGGTACCGGTTGCCGGTTCTGCATACACGTATTCTTATGTTGCCTTCGGAGAAATTATCGCGTGGATAATCGGTTGGGCGCTTATCATGGAATATGCTATCGGAAACATCACCGTTGCCATCAGCTGGAGTGATTATTTCACCGGAATGCTCGATGGAATCGGGATTCATCTTCCACAGTGGATCCGGATGGATTACCTGACGGCTCATAACGGATACAACGAGGCGGCAGCTTTGATACAGGGAGGAAAAACATTTGAAAACCTGGATAAAACTCTGCAGGAGGCATATACAGCCTGGAATACTTCACCATCCATATTCGGATTGCACCTCATTTTCGACCTTCCGGCCTTGTTTATTATTGTCCTGATTACCTGGCTGGTTTACCGTGGAATGAAAGAAAGCCGGAATGCCAGTAACCTGATGGTTGTCATCAAACTGGCAATTATCCTGCTGGTCATTGCAGTGGGAATTTTCTATGTGGATACGGAAAACTGGAGCCCTTTCGCCCCGAATGGAATTTCCGGAATTCTCAAAGGTGTTTCCGCAGTTTTCTTTGCCTATATCGGATTTGATGCCATTTCAACTACAGCGGAAGAATGTGAGAACCCGCAGCGCGATCTGCCTCGTGGAATGATGTGGGCGATTATTATTTGTACGGTTTTGTATGTCATTATTTCATTGATCCTGACAGGGCTGGTGAATTACAAAGTGCTTGCAGTAGGTGATCCGCTGGCTTTTGTTTTCCGGGAAATCAACCTGAAGTGGATGTCGGGAATTATTGCCGTTTCAGCGGTTATTGCCATGGCTTCGGTTTTACTGGTTTTCCAGATGGGGCAGCCGCGTATCTGGATGTCGATGAGCCGCGACGGCTTGCTTCCAAAAAAATTTTCCAAAGTGCACCCGAAGTACAGAACTCCTTCGTTTGCAACAGTTGTAGTCGGATTCGTAGTAGCTGTGCCAGCCTTGTTTATGAACCTGACGATGGTAACGGATTTGTGTAGTATCGGAACTTTGTTTGCTTTTGTACTGGTTTGCGGTGGTGTTCTTATTTTGCAGCACAGAACTGATATTCCGAGAGGGAAGTTCAGAACTCCGTATATCAATGGAAAATACATTCTTCCGATCCTGGTGACCGGTACTGTGGTGCTCGGTTTCACACAGTTTAAAGGTGAACTGAAGGGTTTTTTGTCGAACCATCCGGAACTGAAAGAAACGAAAGACCTGATTATTGATCTGAATGAACAGGAAGCAGCTCAGCTTCGGGCAGGTGTCTCTGCGCTGGATGCAAAAGGTCTGGCACATGTTGGTTCTGATTTACTGGCTTATTTTGAACAGGCTCCAAAGATTGATCTGCCAGCTTCTCTGAAGGGAATCAAGAGTGATTCGAAAGATTCGCTGGTTTCACAGCTGGATCCCGCGACAAAGAAAAAGCTGATGCATTTCCTGGAGGGCTACGATGAAAAAGGATTCAAACTGGTGAATTCGGACCTGGAAAGTTACTATGGCCAGGGACCGAAAATTTCCATCGAAGCGGCCTTGAAACCGATTGGAATATCCGGAAAGCGATTGTATCATGCAGGATTTAAGCATTTTGCACATAAAATTCCGACCTGGATTTTTATTTTGTTTACGTTTTTCATCACCGTTGTCACAATCCGCAAAAACCTGTCGCTGATTCCGCTTCTCGGTTTGCTTTCCTGTTTGTATATGATGAGCCAGATCGAGCTGAAAAACTGGATTGCATTTATGGTCTGGCTGGTAATCGGACTGGTGATTTACTTCTTGTACAGCAGGAAAAATTCGAAGCTGGCATTGAAGAAAGTTCAATAGGTTTCTTGAAAAGAAGACTTAAGTCCAATAGACGCAAAACAGAGGATTTGAAATTTGTATTTTAATATAAGGTCTTTTCAATTCGTGAATTATAATTATTGAATATATTCGTTTGATTCTAAATGAAAATTATGAAAACTGCTGTTGTTTTTTCTGCTGTTTTGATGATGGCTATCGCAATCGGTTCGTGTAAAAAGAAACCGGTTGATCCGAATAGCGATGGATCAAGCTATGCTTCTATGGAAGTGTACAAGAAAGATGCAATGGGTGTTATCTACAATCAGGCAACCAACAGCGTGGCCTACAACAAGCCGGATGCGGACGGAACGTATAAAATTTACATTTCCGGCTTTGACGGAACGGGGGAGATACAGCTGACATATCCGGGCTGGGCGTCAAACCGGCACCAGTGGGCAGAAGAATGGGATCCGACCGGGCAATACCTTTATTGTTATGTGGAAAAAACAGATTATGTTCCGGAAAGTGGCCATACCCGGACTCCGCAAGATGCTATTCCGGGTTACGGAGCTTATACTGATTTATGGATTATTAAACGCGATGGAAGTCAGGCCTGGCAGATGACCAATTTTCCGAATGATTATAATCATGGAATTATCCACGGAGCTATTTCGCACGACGGGACCCTGTTTGCATGGACGGAACGCATCCAGGCACCGGTATTGTTTGATTTGAACCTGGCTGCGGGAGCTTATGTTTTTAAAGTGGCAGATGTTTCCTGGAGTCCGCAGCCTGCGTTTTCGAATATTCGTACATATCAGCCGAATGGAGAAGTGGCTGGAGGAGAAGTTGAAAGTATCAGCCCGGATAAAACAGATATCCTGGTTTACAGCACATTTGAATCTCATAACCTCGTTGCGACTCCGATCTACCGGATCAGCCTGGCGAGTGGTAGTACGAGCAAGCTGACAGATGAAAGTTTTTCGCAGGCACCAACTTACACTCCTGGAGGACAACAAATTGTCTATATGACCGGAAAGGATTGCGATATTTTCCCCGGGCAACTGCAAGGCTCAGATTGGTGGATTATGAACGCAGACGGAAGCAATAAGAAGCGATTGACATATATGAACAGGAAGAATCATCCGCAGAGCATAAACAGTTATCGCCTGGCTGGTTCACTTTCGTTTATAAACGACTCGACTTTTATTGGTGGCATAATGACACAATCTTTGGGATTGGTGGGGTATAGCGCGTTAGTTAAATTTTAATTCAAAAATTTATTACCGGCCTAAAAAGTTCCGGTCTTTTTGAATTTTACCTTTTAGTTTTTCAATCCGCCTTTAATTTCAGCTCCATTCAGTTAACTTTTGAGGGAGTTAATACTATGTATTTGTTTCGGAATGGTAATTCCTGATAACTATTGCCTAATCCCTAATAACTGACTATCTTTGTAATCCAAAAAAATCGCTCAATAGCATGTTTGATAATCTTACCGATAAGTTTGAACGCGCCTTTAAAGTCTTAAAAGGGCAGGGACAAATTACTGAAATTAACGTAGCTGAGACATTGAAAGAGGTTCGGAGAGCCTTGCTGGATGCCGACGTAAATTTTAAAACTGCTAAGGATTTTACCGTTCGGGTGAAGGACAAAGCAATGGGGCAGAACGTATTGACTGCTATTTCTCCAAGCCAGTTGATGGTGAAGATTTGCCACGAAGAGCTGGCAGAACTGATGGGAGGAAATGAGAGCGAAATCCAGATTCAGGGAAATCCGGGGATCGTTTTGATGTCGGGACTTCAGGGATCGGGAAAAACAACTTTCTCAGGGAAGCTGGCGAATTATTTAAAAACGAAGAAAAACAAAAAGCCTTTGCTGGTTGCCTGTGACGTGTATCGTCCGGCAGCAATCGACCAGTTGCACGTACTTGGCGAGCAATTGGGAATAGAGGTTTTCTCCGATAAAGAAGAAAAAGATCCGGTTAAAATCGCTACCGAAGCGGTAAACTATGCTAAAAGCAAAGGCTTTAACGTTGTGATTGTCGATACTGCCGGTCGTCTGGCGGTAGATGAAGCGATGATGGATGAGATCGAGCGCGTGAAAAAGGCTCTGAACCCGACTGAAACTTTATTTGTGGTGGATTCCATGACTGGGCAGGATGCGGTAAATACGGCAAAAGCGTTCAATGACCGGATTAATTTTGACGGGGTTGTCCTGACCAAGCTCGATGGTGATACCCGAGGTGGAGCTGCTTTATCGATAAAGACCGTTGTTGATAAACCGATCAAATTTGTCGGGACAGGGGAGAAGATGGATGCCCTGGATGTGTTTTATCCGAAACGAATGGCCGATCGTATTTTGGGAATGGGTGATGTGGTTTCCTTAGTGGAACGTGCCCAGGAACAATTTAACGAGGAAGAAGCCCGGAAACTTCAGCGCAAAATCCAGAAAGACCAGTTTGATTTCAATGATTTTTTAGGACAGATCCAACAGATCAAAAAGATGGGGAATGTCAAGGATTTGATGGGAATGATCCCGGGAATGGGGAAAGCTGTAAAAGATGTGGATATCCAGGATGATGCATTCAAGCACATTGAAGCGATCATCCATTCCATGACACCGAAAGAACGTTCAAACCCTTCCCTGATCAACGGACAGCGCAAAAACCGGCTTGCTAAAGGTTCGGGAACAAATATTCAGGAAGTGAACAAATTGCTCAAACAGTTTGAGGATACGAAGAAGATGATGAAAATGATGAGTAATCCGAAAAACATGATGAGCATGATGAAGCAAATGAAAGGAATGCGTGGCGGAATGCCAGGAATGTAATTGATGAATTATCAATGAATTAATTATCAGGAAAATACTCTTGAATAATTGCTAATTATATCATTCATAATTTAATTATGAAAAACTTTGAACTTTCATCCAGCGAATTATACTCCGTTGCTTTTCGCGATCAGGGAGTCCATTCATTTGTTGAAGCCTGTAATTACATTGCTCAGCTTCCTTATGGCAGAAATGCAAACCGGGAAGATTTTAGCCTGGTACTCTCGGAAAGAAGAGGAACCAGCTCTTCAAAACATGCTTTACTGGCTGAATTAGCCCTGGAAAATGGTCGTCCTGAAGTGGAACTGATTGCTGGAATTTTCCTGATGAGCGGAGAAACCCATACGAAACTGGTGCCTTTCTTTGAGAATAAACCGTATGCTTCATTGCCCGAATGTCATTGCTATCTTCGATACAAGGGTGAGCGTTTTGATTTTACGGATACTTCGGAGACATTGAAGCGCATTATTCCGAAGCTGGTACGGGAGCAACGCATAGACCCGGGTCAGGTGTGCGACTGGAAAATAGTTATTCATCAGGATTACCTGAAACGCTGGCTGAACCGGAATCCTGCCGTAGGAATGACTTTGGAAGAAATCTGGAAGGATCGGGAAGAGGTTATCACTTTGTTAGGAAAGTAAAAGATTTACTCCAACAATTTCTTTAAATCTTCTTTTGTAGAAAAACCTGTCAATCGGTTGCCTTCAACCCCGTTTTTGAATACGATAAACGTTGGCAGCTTTTCGATATTCAATTCCTTCGTTAACTGAGTTTGCGAACCGGCATCAATTTTCAAAATCATATAACCTTCTGTCTCCAGTTCTTTTACAGTCGGAATCATTTTTTTACACGGCGGACACCATTCTGCACCAAAATCTACCAGTACAGTTTGATCTTTCGGAACCGAGTTTAAAAAATCATTCAAGCTGATCTGAGGAACTTTTTTGGCACTTTCCACCGGAAGGTTTTCCAGATTCCAGGCATTGATTCCTCCCTGTAGGTTAACAACTTTCCTGAAGCCTTCCTGAAGCATCCATTTTTGGGCTGCTGCGCTCCTGGATCCAGCCAGGCAGTATATATACACAGGTTTTTGCTTGTCCAGAGAAGCAATCCGCTCTTTGAATTGGCCCAAGTTGTTCCAGTCGGCCTGCAAAGCCCCGGCAAGGTGCCCCTGCTCATATTCACCGGAAGTTCGCACATCCAGGAGCTGAATTCCTGCCTGCTGAATGGAGTCGGAAAAGGATTTTGGAGCCAATTCCATTTTTTGAGAAAGGGCAATATTGAAAAATGTTGAAAAAATTAATACTATAAATTGCTTTGTTAAATCTTTCATATATCTGTTTGGTTTTGAAACTAATCTTGTGGTCCGAATAGTAATTTATTGCATTATATCTGCTTTAATGAAACTGAAACGTACTCTTAACCGTAAATGTAGGAAATGTTCATTTGGAATAGTTCTAAAAAACTGTTAATTTAGATTTAGAATAATACTATGTATGCATAAAAGCTTATTAATATTTTAATACTCTATGGTTAGCCGATATCTGTTTTTGTTGATCATTACCGCATTCACATTCATGACAAGGGCGCAGGACGTTTGGTTGCAGAACTACTTCTCACCAGTTTCAGGATGTGGCTTGTCTAACGCAGAGACAGTCAACGTTTTGGTGAACAATAACTCAGCTGTAGTAATGCCTTCCAATACGATCACGGTAAGCTATACAGTCGATGGGGGAAGTCTGACAGATCAGCCCTTATCTTCTAATCTGACACCGGGTGCTTCCTGGAATTTCAGTTTCTCTGTGAAAGCAAACTTATCAGTATGTGGTGCACATATTGTAAAAGTATGGGTGAGCAGACCCGGAGATTTAGATCATCTCAATGATACTGTTCAATGGACTGTTCAGAATGACTGCCAGATTGTTCCGGGTACGGTCACATCCAATATTACCGTTTGCCAGGGAGCAAATGCGGGAATACTTTCCTTATCAGGATGGTTATACGGAGCCATTACTTCCTGGGAATCTTCTGCGGATGGAGGAACAACTTGGATACCGATTGCTAATACTGCTCCTTCTTATGCATATAGTAACGTCTCCCAGGATACTCGTTATCATGTTCAGATAGACGGTGGATTTTGTCCCGATGCGACTTCCGGTTACGCCACTATTACTACTCAGGCTCTTCCGGTTGCAGGAACAATCACAGGAGGGGACTCCCTTTGTGAGAATGAGGCTTCGGGAGCACTCAACCTGACAGGAAATACATCTGTTCCCGTTCAATGGGAATATTCGGCGAATAACGGAGGAACCTGGACTACGGTTACCAATACGACAACGATTTACAATTATGTTTCTTTGACAACATCAACCTTATACCGGGTTTTGGTAGATGGGGGTGTTTGTTCTGACCTTTATTCCGATACGGCTTTGATTTATGTTGATCCGGTCTATCCTCAACCAGTGCTTACCGGGAGCGATTCCCTGTGTATTACGAGTGCATCGGGAGTGGTTTCTGCAACAGGGACCTTCGGAAGTGTGCTTGGCTGGGAATCTTCTGCGGATAATGGAGCAAGTTGGAATGCGATTTCAAATACGACCGGTGCACAGGATTACGTCAACCTGACGCAGACGACTCTCTACCGTATGATCACGAAAGGCGGGCAATGTCCAGACGTGGTTTCGGATACCGCAATTATTTATGTTCAGGGACTTCCTGTTCCTCCTTCACTGGGAGCTTCGGATACACTTTGTGCCAATGCTGTTACGGGAATCCTGAATCTGGCAGGAGCGGGAACCCCGGTTTTGAGCTGGGAATCTTCCACAGACGATGGAAACTCCTGGAATCCGGTTTCCAATACAACGACTTTCTACGATTATAGTGCACAGACTGAAACAACTTTATACCGGGTTTCCATGGAGGGAATTTTCTGTCCGGATTATTATTCGGATACAGCAGTTATCCAAATCGATTCGGTACCACAGGCTGGTGTTTTGAATCAGAATGTGAGTGTTTGTGAAGGAACTTCAAAAGAACTGCACCTGACCGGATCGGTTGCGGATTCGCTTTTCTGGCAATATTCTTCCGACAATGGAGCGACGTGGCAAACTATTCCAGGTTCAGATATGACCAATTACATGACTTTCCCGATAAATGGCAATGTCTGGTTCCAGGTACTTGCTTTAAACGGAGTTTGTCTGCCGGATACTTCCAATGTGGTAATGATTACCATGTTGCCAACTCCGATAGCCAATGCAGGAAACGATACAACTATCTATCAGGGAGAATCTGTTACGCTAAACGGATCGGGCGGGGTAACGGGAATCTGGATACCAGGCGCGACACTTTCCGATTCAACGGTCAGCAATCCGGTTGCAACACCAGCAGTTTCGACAGAATATGTTTATTATGTGATCAATACTCAGGGATGTATCGGAAGTGATTCCGTATTGATTGAAGTTCTGGATCTGGTTGAGTTCAATATTCGCAATATCATCACGGCAAATAATGACAATATCAATGATACCTGGAATATTACCGGAGTGGAGTTCTTCCCGATGACTGAAGTGAAAATCTTTAATCAGTACGGGAAATTGCTGTATGAAAACAGCGATTACAAGAACGAATGGAAGGGAGATTACAAAGGAGCAAGATTGCCTAACGGAACTTACTATTATGTGGTTCTGAAAGGGGGCACTGAAGAAGAATATAAAGGAACACTTACACTATTGGGGAATGAATAAATGGTTACTATTTTTTATTGTTTGTTTGTGCGGAGTGAATTTATTGGGACAGCAGGTTCCTTTTTATAATCATTACCTGATAAACCCGTTTGTTTACAATCCTGCTTTTACGGGAGCAAGTGACTACATTAACGCAAGCTTTGTCAGAAACCAGCGGTATTCGTCTTTCGGATCAACGGCAATCAATAATTATCTGACAGTTGAAGGTCCGGTTTCAAAGGGAAATATGGGATTGGGGCTGATTGTTGCGTATCAGAATCAGGGAATCCAACAGCAATTGATGTCGAGCCTGAACTATAGCTACAGGTTGAAAATCAATGACAATCACAACATTCGTTTCGGAGTTTCTGCCGGTGTGCTTGATAACCGGATCGACTACAATCAAATCAACGCCCAGGATATCAGCGATCCATATCTGACCGGTCTGCGTCCTACAGCACCTGTTTTTGATATGAACGTGGGGTTGGTGTATAACTGGAAAAACCTGAAAATAGGTGTTTCCGTTCCACAAATCATTGGTGCGAAGGTCAAATACGCCAAAGAAAGAAGCAGGGGCTACTATCAGTTGGAAAGACATTACATGATGTCACTGGAATACGATTTTCATGCAGGAGACAAAGTAATTATCCGGCCAAATGCCATTATGCGTTACATGCCGAATGTTCCGTTTCAGTATGATGTAACCCTGATGACCATTTACAACAACATGCTTTGGGCTTCGGCAACCTATAAATCCGACTATGCCGTCCAGTTCAATGCCGGGATCCGCGTATGGGATTTCCTGCGGATCGGCTATAGTTATGAGTTGCTGACAGGTTCAATGAAAGCCTACAGTACGGGCACAAACCATGAAATTTTCTTAGGTTTTTCATTTAATGGAAAACGCGAAAAGGAAATCCAGGTCGTAGAGAATCCGGTGATAATTATTGATGAATCGGCTGTTAAGCAGCGCGATTCTGTTCAGAAACTGAAAGACGAGCTGGAGTCCAGGCTGAAAGAAATAATGGAAGATCAGGCTCAGAAGGAACGTTTGCAAAGAGAAAGGGACTCGCTGACGAATCTGTCAAAGGTTACGAAAACAGATACGGTTAAACCTAAAGGCAAACCGCAGGAAGTTATTCCGATTGCCAAAGGATCTTATTTTATGAATCTGGATAAGAGTGATTCTCCGGATGGCTATTATGTCATTACCGGAGTGTTCTCCAGTAAACAAAATGCGGAACATGCACTCTCCAGATGTAAGGGAGAATATCCGGATACTTACCTGATGATTAATAAGGCAAATAATTATTTCTATGTTGTAATCCTGTATTCTCTGGATCAGGAACTTGCCACTGCAACATATAAAGAATATAAAGTAAAGAAGAAACAAAAGGTTTGGATTTTGAATTACAGAATTTAGGTAACTCTTAAAAAAACAAGTCAATAATATTGAATTAAAACTCTATGACTATGAAAAAAACTGCTGCTTTCAGGGTATTCTGCAACATGTTGTTGTTTGTGTCCATTTTGGGTTTTTCGACAGTATCGTTGGCTCAGTTTCCCGGTTGTCCAAGTATTGATGCTGGTGCAGATCAGGTTTTGCCTTGTTCTGCTCCATGTACGAATTTAACTGCGACACCTTTTCATACAGGAGCAACAAATACTTATACCGTAAGCTCTATTCCGCACACTCCTCCGATTGCCTATAATGATGCTGGTGGCACGGCTATTTCCGTAGGTACGGATGATGTGTGGAGCGCGCAAGTTAATTTGCCGTTTAATTTTTGCTTTTACGGGCAAATGTACACTTCATGCAGAGTCGGCTCAAATGGAGCAATTATGTTCGGTACTTCCGCCGGAGGATTTCATCCGTGGAGTTTTTCTGCGAGCTGCCCTTCCACCGCCTTAATACCAGCAGGAAATGTTTTCGGAGTTTATCACGATATGGACCCGACTATCGGAACCCCGACTGGAATCGTAAAATGGTATTTATTAGGAACGGCTCCTTGCCGCATTTTTGTCGTTGCATATAACGATATGCGCCAATTTAACAATGCGTATTGTCCGACGGTGAGATCTACCTGTATGATGGTCTTGTACGAAACAACCAACGTGATTGATGTATATGTTCAAAGCAAACCTTTATGTACAGGATGGAACAGCGGTAACGCCATTATCGGGATCCAAAATCCGGCAGGTACTGTAGGAATTGCTGCCCCGGGAAGAAATACATCTCCTACCTGGACAGTTTCCACACCTGAAGCATGGCGTTTTACACCAAACGGTGCTGCAAACTACTCTGTAGCATGGTTCCAGGGAGCAACTCAAATCGGAACGGGAAATACGATCAATGTTTGCCCTTCCGGTACAACGACTTATACTTCGGTGATTACTTATAACAGATGCGACGGAACAACCGTAACTGCAAACGATCAGGTTCAGGTCAGCTTTTCGAACCTGACTGCACCTACCGTAACACCAACTGCAGAATCCTGTGCGAATTACAATAACGGCTCGGTTATTATTGATGACCCGGTAGGAGCAGGACCATATACCGTCAACATTTCAGGGCCTGCGACGGGCTCCGTTGTTGAGGCCAATACTGCAGGAGCTACGGCAAACTTCAGTAATTTACCGGATGGAAATTATACATATACAGTAACTGGAGCCAATGGTTGTACAGCGAGTGGTACTTTCACCATCGGAGCTGGCCCGGTGTGTTGCAGTGTTACTGCCTCAGGTTCAAACATACTTTGTAACGGTGCAACAACCGGATCCGCCACAGCAACGCCAGTCGGATTATCACCTTATACTTATTCCTGGACAGGCGGACAAACTTCGCAAACTGCTTCAGGACTGGGAGCGGGAACATATACCGTAACGTTTACAGATAACTCGGGTTGTGTGGCTACAGCAAATGTGACCATTACACAACCGACAGCATTGACTGGTACACTTTCTCCGGTTAATGTAAGCTGTAATGGTGGGTGCAACGGAACTATTACGGTTGCAGCTTCAGGTGGAACCGTTCCTTATCAATATAGTATCAATGGCGGAGCGTTCCAGACATCGAATTCCTTTGCAGGTCTTTGTAACGGAACTTATGCCGTAACAATCAGGGATGAGAATAACTGCACGGTTGTTTTGAACCAGAATATCACACAACCTGCAGTTTTGAATTTAACTCAGGGGGCTATCACACCGGCAACTTGCGGTGTCAATAATGGTTCGGTAACAGTTACCCCTTCAGGTGGAACGGCGGCTTATACTTATACGATTGATGGAGGAGCAAGCCAGGCAAGTGCTACTTTCAACGGATTGACAGCAGGAATCCATACGGTCGTCGTAACGGACTCCAAAGGATGTACAAAAGCACTTTCCATTACCATCACAGCTATAAATGCTCCGGTTGCATCTATCCAGAGTCAGACAAATGTGAGCTGTTTCGGTGGGGTGAACGGATCTGTTATTATCGGAGTTGCAGGAGGATCTTCTCCATTTACTTATTCAACCGGAGGTCCGGCGCAGGCTTCTAATACATTTACCAATTTAACGGCAGGTTCTTATACAGTAACAGCA
Source organism: Fluviicola sp. (assembly GCA_031260455.1). Classification (GTDB taxonomy): domain Bacteria; phylum Bacteroidota; class Bacteroidia; order Flavobacteriales_D; family Crocinitomicaceae; genus Fluviicola. The sequence continues at coordinate 11,019 of JAIRJW010000018.1, read as the reverse complement.
AGTGATGTGAACGGATGTACATCTACAATCCCTTTTACAATTACTTCACCTGCGCAATTGACATTCACGTCCACGCCAACAGCTGCTTCTTGTAACGCGGTTTGCGATGGACAAATCCAGGTAAATGCTTCCGGAGGTACGGCCCCTTATCAATTTTCTTCTAATACTGGTATTACATATACACCGGCGAATCCGATGACCGGGTTGTGTGCGGGAGTGGTCCATGTGGTTGTCAAAGATGCTAATGGTTGTTTGACCAATTCTGATGTGACCATTACACAACCAACTCCGGTAAGTGCAACCTTTGTAAAAACAAATCCTGTTTGTAACGGATCCTGTGACGGAACAATTACGGTTACAGCTTCCGGAGGCACACCAGCTTATCAATATTCCCTGAATGGAGGCGTATTACAATCAGGTACAACCATTACAGGCGGATGCGGTGGTAACAATACAATCCTGGTTAAGGATGCACACGGATGTCAGTTCTCATCTGTTCAGACGCTGGTTGATCCTCCGGGATTCGGTATTGACACGATAGGGGTTACTTCCTCCAACTGTGGATTCAACAACGGATCAATTACAGTTGCTGCTAACGGAACAAATGGACCGTTTCAGTATTCGATGAATAGCGGTCCATTTCAGAACTCTGGAACCTGGACAAGCCTGTTTTCAGGGGCTTACGAAATCACTGCTGTGGATCAGCTGGGTTGTTCTGAGTCTGTTTTCTTTGGGATTAATGATGTTGAAATGGATGGGATTACCATTTACCAGACTGATGCAAACTGTCATGGTGTTGCTGATGGAACCATTGAAGTTCAGAATGTGAGTGGTGCACAACCGATTACTTATGAATTGGATAATTCGGGAGTTACTCAGTCAAGCGGTTTCTTTCCGGGTCTGCCATTCGGTTCTCACATTGTGACAATTTATGATGGCGGATTCTGTGTGTTCACGATCCCGTTTACTGTGGCAGAACCGACAGAAATCCAGTTTGACACGGATTTAACAAATATCAGTTGTAATGCGGGCAATACAGGAGAAATTGATTTTATCAATGTTTCCGGTGGTACGGGTGCACACCAATACAGTATTGACGGCGGAAATAATTTCCAGGCCGGGACGAATTTTACAGGGCTGACAGCCGGAACTTATGATTTGGCTGTAATGGACGATAATGGTTGTCTTGTCACCGGATCGGCTACATTAACACAAGCTTCGCCACTCGTGATGGATGCAACTATTTTCGACTTAACCTGTTTTAACAACAATACCGGAGCTATCCAGATTGGGGCAGCCGGAGGTACCGGAACCTACCAGTACAGTATTGACAATGGAATAACATTCTCTCCGGTAGAGTCATTCTTCAATTTGGCAGCCGGAACCTATAATATCGTTACGCAAGACGCTATGGGGTGTGGGGTTACAGGAACAGCGATCGTGAATCAGCCTGCCCAGCTGGCAGCAACTTATACTCCTGCCAATGCATTATGTAATGGTGCATGTGACGGACAGATCGCAGTGAATGCAAGCGGTGGAACAGCTCCGTACCTGTATAGTCCGGATAATGGGTTGAATTACTATGTTTCATCTGTTTTGACAGGGCTTTGTGCGGGAAGTATAAATCTTGAGGTGAAAGACAATAAGGGCTGCTTCATTACAGCTGTTCAGGCGATAGGGCAGCCAACGGCTCTCACTTTGGCTGTAACCCCTGCGGACGAAACCTGTGCTGCTTCCAATGGTCAGATTGCGATTACAGGTACAGGAGGAACAGGAGCATATAATTACAGTATTGATAATGGAACAACATACGCTCCTGTATCTGCTTACGCGGGATTAAGTGCCGGAGTTTACACTGTCTATATTCAGGATGTGAATAACTGTGAAGCGAATACAACCGTTTCCATTTCAAACCAGGCTTCACCGGTGATTATCGGGGCGGCAGTTCAGAACGTTAGCTGTAATGCAGTATGTGACGGCCAAGTGCAGGTAACGGTTTCAGGTGGAACCGGTGCAATTTCATATTCAATCGGAACTCCTCAGGCAGCATCATTGATTGCAAATATCTGTGCAGGAAACTACACGTTGACGATTACAGATCAGAACGGATGCACGGATACTGAGCCAATTGTAGTGACAGAGCCAGCACCATTAACTTCAACCGTTACGACAACCTCGCTGACTTGTTTTAATAACAATACCGGTCAAATCACTTTCAGTGCTTCAGGGGGAACGATGCCTTATCAATACAGTTTCAATAACGGAGCATCTTTCTCGAATCAGACGACGGTGCAGTTCCTGAGCGCGGGCTCATACAATACTGTTGTGAGAGATGCTAACGGATGTCTGGTGGATACAACTGTAAACATAACAGAACCGGCACAACTGACAATTCCAAACATTGCGGTCAATAATGCCAGTTGCCATGATTTCTGTGATGGTGATGCTATAGCAACCGTGACAGGAGGCACACTTCCTTACAATTACACCTGGTCGAACGGTGCTGCCGGATCCAATACAACAAATGGATTGTGTGCGGCTTCGTACACGTTGACAGTAGAAGATGCCAACGCTTGTTTGGTAACTCAGTCTTTCAGTATTACAGAACCACCTTTGCTGGTTATTACCAGCACAAGTGCTACGGATGTATTATGTAACGGTGATTGCAACGGCACCATTTCAATTAACTCTGCACTGGCGACAGGGTTCAGTATTGATAATGGTGTGACATTCCAGCCGTCCAGTACTTTCTCCGGACTTTGTACCAATATCTACGCTGTTCAGGTTCAGGATGCGGCTGGATGTACTCAATCCGGTACAGTTACAGTCGGTCAGCCTCAACCATTGGTTCAGGGCGCAATTCCAGAAAACAACTTGCTGATCTGTTATGACGGTTATGGAACGTTGTCTGCTAATGCAACTGGTGGCACAGCACCTTACCTGTTTGTTTGGAATACAGGAGATACAACACAATATCTGAATGTAAACCTGATAACTCAGGCAACGTTTACCTGTACAGTTTATGACCAGAACGGATGTGTTTCCGGTACTCAAAGTGCCAACGTGACTGTAAGACCTCCGTTTGTTGCTTCAGTAACAACTCCGGTAACGGCTTGCCCGGGATTCCCGGTTACGATGACGGGATCAGGTGTTGACGGATTACCTGGGTACGCATATCAATGGCTGACTCCAACGAGTCATGATACATTGGCTGTGGGAATATCTTACAGTTATACTCCGGGGACTTCTGAAACAGTATTGATGGTGGCAAACGATCAGTGTTACCGATATGACACGATTCCGGTAACTGTGCAAATATACCCGCTACCGAGTCCTGAGTTTTTGGTTAACCCGGCATCTGGTTGTTCTCCTTTGTCGGCAAATTTTAATTTTCCTGCTGTTGCTGCGGGATCCATTGCAAGTGCAAACTGGAACTTCGGAGACGGTTCAGTCGGAAGCGGTACTTCAGTCGCGCATGTGTTCACTCAAGCAGGATGCTATGATGTATCCGTTGAAATTACCACCAACGATGGATGTCTTACGGATACCACCTTACAAAATGTAGTATGCGTAATTCCGGATCCGGTCGCGAACTTTAGCTGGATCCCGGTTCCGCCTTCTACAGTAAACTCTATAGTTACATTCTATGATCATTCAGTGAATGCAGCTACTTACAACTGGGATTTCGGAACGTTTGGAATCTCCACACTGGAAAATCCGGTAGTGAATTACGGGAATATTGAACCGGGAAGCTATCAGGTTTGCTTAACAGTAACTTCTCCGGAAGGCTGTCAGAATCAAATCTGTCAACCGATTACATTTATTGAAGAATTCCTGGTTTGGGTGCCGAATACTTTTACCCCTGACGGAGATGAATTCAACAATATCTTTAAGCCAGTAATGCCTGTCGGAATGACATTGGATGATTATACTTTTATGATTTATGATCGCTGGGGAGAGGTCTTGTTTGAATCTCATGACGTAGCTGTAGGATGGGATGGAACCTATCACGGAGAAACAGTAAAAGAAGGTATTTATACCTGGACAATTGTTGCCCGTGGTGGTGGAGATAAGAAAACCCGTAAGTTTGAAGGCCATGTAAACATGTTGAAATAACGGGACATCAGGAGCATTCTGAATAGTTCCGCCGCTGTTCAGAGCGATATCGATATGCGGACTTCCGGGCCATTTGTCCGGAAACCAGCCGGTTTGCTCCGGTATTCTCTTTCAATCCTGGCGATCCCTCCCCAGAGATCCGTCAGTAAAAAACGCAGAGCAATTTCGTATTCTATCCGGCTGATCTACATATATGTGATCCGGCAGGGAATGTCCAGGTCCTCCGACAGGTAATAAATTGAGCACACCCGATGATAACCGTCGGCAATGATCAGTTTGTGCGACCGTACCAGAAGCACTGGAGATAACTTGATTCCGGAATTGACCTTTTCAATGTTATCCTTCACGTGAATATTGTCGGGGGGTAACAACGGCAATTCGCTTGCACGTAAAATATCCTTGGCCTTTTTCAAAATAGTGTCACACTTTTTCAACCGCTGAACGATTTTTACCGGTTTTTCCCCTGAAAACAGTAGGTCCAGGTAATCCCTTGCCGCAGGATAATTGCTGTCCCTGGGATCTTTCAGCCAGATTTCCGTGTATGATTTGTTTTTTGTTGCCATAAAACCCGTCTTTGGTAGGAACAAGATAAGTATTCCTGCACTAAAAACATGAAAAAATTCCCCGTAAATCTTCAGGTTTGAGGGAAGCCGGGATTCGGAACCCAATGACAAACCGGTGAATTTTAATTGAGAACGTCATTGGGGTAATTGGATCTTGTTTGCAGCAATGGTCTGTTTTATCCGCTTCGATTTCTTTCTGCAGATATTTATAACCCGTTTTTTCGGAAAAATCCGGTGAGGGAAGTGGAAGTTTTACCTAGATTTGAACCGGATTTCTAGGGTAGAAATTGATGAAACTTATATTGTTCTGAATAAACGCTTTGTAATTATGAAAAAAACAATTTTGATTAGCTCACTGGTTCTGAATGCAGCATTGATAATCTTTGTTGCAACATCTTTTGCCTCTAAATCTAAAAATACTGTCAAACAAGAAACGAAAAATGATCCCGGAGATGGAATGGCGGAAGAAACGCTTCATAGTCACTATATGAGTAGAACAGCGAATGAAGTTTCTATTAATGTGGCAATTGATGATTTGAAGCGTTTCAGTGAAAAGCACGATTATCTGAGAGCTTACAAAATTTCTGCCATGGATATGCTCGAAGTAATGGGGATAGATTCTTCTGTAGCTCCTGTACCCAAATACCAATTCTGCCGTGCTTACCTTGGTCTGGATGCTAACGGAAAGTTCCGGTTGTATCTGACACCGGTTGCAGCTGATACAGATCTGTTTTATAATCCGGACAGCGCTCATGCAGTTAGAGCACAATCCAACAGTTATGTTCTGGATTTGATTGCACCTTGCCCGAATACATGTGATGTTACCAGTCCGTTATACACTTTTGTTAAACCTTGATAAATACAAAATTCATTTTAGTATTGTTTCATCTTCCGCTATTAGCCATTTCGTTCTACGTATTATGGATACGGAAGAGGTTAAGACGGGAATTAAAACCCCTTTCCTGGTATTTGATTCTGACAGGAGTTTTGCAGGCAGCTTCGTTGCTGCTTTGGTTTTTCCACGTCAATAATCTGCCAATATTGCACGTTCTGGTTCCTTTACGCTTTGTTTTATTGGTTTTTATGTATAAAAGCATTCTGACCGGCTATGTCCGCTCATGGGTGTTTGAAGCATTAATAATCGGTTTTTGCATCTTTTCTGTGGTAAACACCTTATTTTTTGACCCCTGGAATACATTTAACTCCAACGCAATGACACTGGAAAGTATCATTCTAATCATCCTGTCCTTGTCAACCTATGTTTTCCTGATGGATAAACGGATGACCGAACATCTGAAAAATTACCTGCGCCCAGTCGAGCTGATGAATTCAGGAGTTTTTATTTATTACGCACCGTCACTTCTCCTGACGTATTTCGGTAAATATATCATTCAGGTAGTAAATCCTGAATTGAGCAGATATACCTGGATAATACATGGAATTTTTTCCGTAATTATGTACTACTTCTTCTGGAGAGCGTTATGGAAACGGAGCAGCACATAACATTCATTGAAACCCTGATCCCGTTTGTGGGAGTCGTTTTTCTGATCGCCACAGGAGTGGTTTTGATGACCCGGCAGTTTCGTAAAAACCTGTACAGCGAGCAGTTGAAACAGGAAGCATTGAAAAATCAATACCAAATGGAACTGCTGCGTTCGGGAATCCTGGTTCAGGAGCAGGAACGCAAGCGAATTGCGCAGGATATGCATGACGATCTCGGAGTAGTCTTGTCCATTGCCCGCATGCATTTGCTTCAGGCTGAACGTAAATACGGTGAACTGAATGAGCAGTTGTTTACAGACCTGCAGAATGTGCGCCAACTGATGGAAAGTTCGATTGAAAATATGCGCCGGATCAGTCACGAATTAATGCCTCCGCAGCTGGAACTTTTTGGAGTCATTCAAACCATGGATGCGGTTTGCGAACAATTAAACAATACCGGGAAAATCAAAAGTGCATTTTTTGCGGAAGACGGAATTAATGTTTTTTTGAAGGATGAATTGATTGATCTGACTTTGTACCGGGTTTGTATGGAGCTGATAAATAATACCATCAAACATGCGGAAGCAACGGAACTGAAGCTGACCATTACCGGTTCTGAGAAAGAAGTGAAAGTACATTACAGTGATAACGGTAGAGGATTTTCTTCCGAATATATTGGTAAGGGAATCGGTTTAAAAAATATCCGGAACAGGCTGCTATCTTTAGAGGGAGATATCCTGCTGGATCTGAAAAAACCGGGATTTCATGCTACGGTGTACCTCCCGTTGCGATCGATAAATGCTGAATTGTGAATAGTATACTGCTGAAGAAATTGGTGAAAAGCTCTATATCAGGGTGAAAGCTGTCAACAGGCGCCAAGCACTATATTTATAACCGGGAAGTACGAAGCGTGCAAAGGCTTTAATGATTTCTACTTATTGTATGGTATTTGAAAATGAATCTGGTAAAGACCCCGGCAATGTAAAAAGAACGCTGGGATTTTATGTAAATATTAATTTTGTTTTATTCCGAATTTGATGAAGTAAAAAGTCGTGATTAAGAGATAAATAACCTTTCTAACTGTTAATGTTAACAGAATATGTAAGCCCGAATCGCATAAAACAATACCTTTGAGCAAATTGAAAGAGATTTATGAGGGGACTACTACTTTTTTTACTGGTTTTTCCGTGTATTTCCTTTGGACAGGATGTGGATTTGTCTGATAATCAGAATATCTACCGGTATCATAATCAAATCTGGCTGAGAGGGAAACTGGTTCTGCCTCTGAATAAGAAAACAGAGTTCAGCACGCAATACATCTCCCGGATTTATTTCGATGGCTCGGCTCCGGGGAATTTCTTTTATTTGTCCGGACAGCACCAATTCAAAAAATGGCTGATCGCCGATTTTACCGGGCGTTTGGTTATGGATCAGGGATATAACCTGTATCGGTTGGAAGTGGGGGCGAAGGTACGGAAAGAAATCTTCAAGGATTTTAAAATTGCTTACCGCACGGCCGCTTTCCGGGAAGTGAAAACCTATGCGTTCAGCCGGGAATTGTCAAAAGCACCTTATTTTTTCTGGAGAAACCGAATTGAAGTGTCGTGGCAGCCTAAGAAAAAATGGGAGTTCGGGACTTCTTTCGAGGTGTGGAATCTATTCAATTACCGCTACAACGGAAAACTGGATAAAGCTTGTGTTATTGTGGATGCGGAGTATAAATTGACTAAACACCAGTCTTTTACGGTGGCTTATCAAAACCAGTTTGATATTCAGCGAGTCAAAAAAGTTGACTTGAATATGTACTGCATCGGTTACATTTATACCCTTAAAAAGCTGAAAAAGAAAGCGCACTCGTAACTTGGGCGGGCGAACTGGATTTAAATCCATATCTTTGGCACAACATTTTATAGCATTTCCGAAACAAAAACAGAAAATAATGCGCCGTTTTTTCTTCTTGATTTTTCTCCTTGCAGGAATGGTTCACACCTTATTTGCCCAGGATGTTGAAAAGTTGAAGAAATATCAATCTCCTGTTTCCCAACGGATTTATTCGAAAGGTGATACCATCCTGGTTGGAGATATGGCTAAAAATGTATTCAGTTCAGCGAAAAAATATGCTGCGATATTTGTGAAAGACAAAAAGAACGTATGCGGATACCGGGAGCTGGATTCAGTTATTGCCGGAACACCGTGTGTGATCAGGAATATTTTGTCGTTTAAGGAGCATTGCACTTTCGAATTCAAGAATGCAGTAGTTTTCGAGTTACAGGGACCTGATAACCGGACTTTGTTTATGCCGGTCGACAAAGCGCTGCAGGTAAAAGAAGTGATTGTATTTCCCAACCCGATTAAAAATGCGGGAATTGAGATTTTGGATGAGCGAACCGTATTTTTGCTGAACCTGGAACAGGCAAAAGGAATTTCTGCAGATTATGCATTGAAATATTGTAAACTGATTGACCCGGAAAAGGGAAGGGCATATAACCAGAATCCCGCACTTTTTGAAAAAGAGAAGAAAGAGTGGATTCAGAAGCTGGATGCTGCGCGAAAAATTACTCGGATAAAAGATACTTTCCTGATCGCACTTCCGGTCTATTTAAGCAAATTTTCCTTTGATAAGGGAGAGTTCCAGGTAGTGGACGATCCGCTGATATATGGCTCGAAGGCATTGAAAGTAACTACAGACAGCAAGCTATTGTTTGATAATTACAAAAGTTTCACTTCCATCCGGTCCACAAAGGATAACGCCGATTTCTTTCTCAATGTCACTACTTCTGATTACAATGGAAACAGAAAGGCTTATGCGCAGATCAAAGCCATTTGTACTACGATTACTAAAGAGCCGGTTCCCGGTGGAGCAACAGCAGAAAACCCGGGAAGCAACATCCTTCACTTCACGATCCTGGAGATGATTATCCTGGACTCCGATAACCCGGACTACAACTATATCGGCTCCCGAAAATTGAAATAATATTTATTCCGTTTCATTCTGTGTTTCAGCTTCTTGAATTTTGTTTTTGCGGAAAAATAAAATTGTTCTTCCTTTCATAAACTATTGTTTACGGGTTAAATTGATTGTTCCGGTTAGTGTGTCCCCGGAATTGTACGAAATAAACATATTGTTTTTATTTACCTGAGAATTCACGATTTTAGCATTGATCAGATGAGGATACCAATAATACGTTACATTATCAATTCTTCCTCCTGACCTTGAGTTCAAAGAAAATCCAATAAGCTCATTAGGAACTAGTTGGTGAATAAAATTATAACCTGTTCCTATTGGATATGGCCCTGAAAATTCACCGGATAAGGTGTCTTTTGTCCCATTCTGATCGAATATCCATACAGCATCAAATTTCCCGGGGGGAAAACCATCAAAAAATCCTCCTGCCCATCCCTTTTTCTTCTTGCAGGAGAGGGCAAATAGCAGGATCAAACTACAACTTAATAACTTGAATATGCTTTGTTTCATTGTTCGGGATTTGTGTAGTAGTTAAAAAAGATAAAGGCGGAACTACCTTGGTTGGTAATTCCACCTGTCGTGTTATTTACGTTTCAAAGTCCATTTGCCTTTCAGGATCGTATCGTTCATGTCGAAATCTTCTGCATTCTGCCAATAAAATTCAAAGTCACCGTCTTCAACAATATAAGCTCTTCCTCTTTGAGTGTAGGAACCTTCAAGGTACATGTCACCAATAAACTGCCCCGATTGATTGTTTGGGGATATTGGAGGAAACTCATTCCAAAACTTCCATTTAGCAGCATTAATTATTAATTTTTTATCAGGACTTTTGATTGCTACCATTGTATTGTTTGCTATTGTTGTATTGTTTGCCTTATAACTGTAAAACTCCATATACAACCCTACCTTTTCAATTTCCACCATAGGGACTCCCCCATCTATTTGACCCTGGTATTTTTTGTTTTTCTTGTTCTTTTCATAGATTTTACCTGTCAAACTGATCTCACCCCCACTTTCAAATCTGAAAGTCAGGATGTATTCCTTTTTTCCGATTTCCTTTTTACATGCCGACAGCATCAGGAAAAAACCAAGAAAAAATAAAATTGTTCTTCCTTTCATAAGTTATTGTTTGCGGGTTAAATTGATTGTTCCGGTTAGTGTGTCCCCGGAATTATACGAAATAAACAGGTTGTTTTTATCTACCTGGGAATTCACGATTTTAGCATCAATTGAATAAGGATACCAATAATACGTAACATTGTCAATTTTTCCTCCTGACCTCGTGTTCAAACTAAAACCAAACCGATTTTCACCAAGAGCTGGTCGGCGAATAAAAATATAATTTATTGCTGCTGACGGATAGGGTCCTGAAAATTCACCTGATAAGGTATCTTTAATCCCATTCTGATCAAATATCCATATAACATCAAATTTCCCGGGTGGAAAACCATTGAACAAATCTCCTGCCAATGCTTTTTTCTTCTTGCAGGAAAGGGCGAATAGCAGGATCAAACTACAACTTAATAACTTGAATATACTTTGTTTCATCATCATTGAATGTTAAAATTAGGGTATAGAGGCCTGAAGCCAGTTCACGAATATCGTATAAATTATCCGAAGGTGCAAACCGCTTCACTTCCGCTCCAGCCTGATCCAATACGCGAATTTGCCGGATTTCTTCTTTTGCCGTAATCCGGATGAAATCGGCTGTGGGATTCGGAAATACCGCCACATCCTTTTCAACGGTTGCACTTACTCCGTCAGACTGGTTTAGCCCTGCCTGAAACTCCAATTCTGCCATGTCCGGCATGTAAATGGCATTGCTGCGATCCTTGCCGTTTGTTACCGGGGCAATAAAGCTTCCGATCTGATTCTCCAAACCACAGGTTGGGC
>JAIRJW010000072.1 GCA_031260455.1 Fluviicola sp. | reverse complement strand
CTGCTGTGGAGATATATTCCACCCCGATTGCAATGACAATAAACCCTATTATTCTCGAAATGGCATTGATTCCCGATGCCCCCAGGGCTTTCACAATGTAATGGGAGGTTATTAGAATCAGGTAAATAGTCAGGCAAACTGCTACGATTGCACAAACAGATGAAATCTGCTGGTATTTATTTGTAAACGACTGGTTATAAGCAATCAATAAAGAAATCGATCCCGGACCTGCCAGCATCGGAATAGCCAGCGGAGTAAGTGAAACTTCGGACCTGGTTTCCAGATCTGCCTGTACACTTGCCTTTTTCATTCCCTTGTGCTTAGTAAAAGTACCTGTCAGGAGTGCAAATCCGGAAGTCACAATGATCAATCCTCCAGCCAGACGCAATGAATTGATCGAAATTCCGAAAAAGTTCAGTACATAACTGCCAGCAAAAAAAGAAATCAATAGAATAACACATACATTAATAGCGGTCCGGAGTGATGTTTTGTTACGGTTGTGCCTGGAATCATCTTTTGTCAGTCCAACAAAAACGGGAACAGTACCCAAAGGATTTAAGACAGAGAACAAGGCTGCAAAAACGCTGATAAAAAGATCCATTTTTTGCTGTGAAATTCCCCTTATTCCACTACTTTGACGTTAGGTCAATATTAATTTTCAATTACGAATGCCTAATGTAAAAGTATTCACAATTCATTTTGCAGCTTAGCAGAAAAAGAAATCATGGAAAAAGAACAACTCCTGGAAGAAAGCTTTCTTTCAAAGCTTAATTGAGTTATATTTATCTGAAATCAGATTTCAGGAATATTAAGACATCAAGACTAAACTGACAGCATCCCGATATCCTGAAGTCTAATCATTTTGATATCTAAAAAAATGAAAACGTTCACCAACGTAGACGAATACATCCGGGAGTTTGAGAAAGAAACCCGGGAAAAACTAGAGCAGATCAGAAACCTCATCCGGAAAACGGCTCCGGAAGCGGTCGAATTGATTTCCTATGGCATGCCTGCCTACAAAGTCCACGGAAAACCATTGGTTTACTTTGCTGGCTACAAATCCCACATTGGGTTTTATGCAACTCCCACAGGGCATGAAGCTTTTACAAAGGAATTATCGGAATACAAACAGGGAAAAGGTTCCGTTCAGTTCCCACTCAACGAAGAACTCCCGTTTAAACTGATAGAAGACATCGTACTTTTTCGCCTGGCTGAAAAATAAAAATACAAATTGCCAGGCAGAAGGAAGTAACATGAATTCAATCGTAATAAGGTAAGGAAACATTAACTTCGAAAAAATTTTTTTCATGAGATCATTGCTTGTCTTTTTCCTGGCTGTTGCCACTTTTTCGTCCTACGGACAATTCTCTCACGCAGATTCTCTCCGTGGGGGCTACGGGAATGGGCGGAACTGGTGGGATTTACAGCATTATGACTTAAGTGTTACTTTCGACATAAATAAACAGGAAATCACAGGAAAAAACATCATCACCTATACCGCTCCTTCCGTACAGGGGGCTGATGTTGTCCGTAAACTACAGATTGATTTACAGGAACCGATGATTCTTGACAGCGTTTTTCTTTACAATTACAAAATTCCGGAAAACAGGATAATCCGTGATGGAAATGCATATATCATCACCTGCGAAGATGCCGGGTTCGAATCCATTAACACTTCCAGACTGACTGTTTTTTTCCACGGGAAACCCCGGATTGCCAAAAACGCTCCCTGGGACGGTGGAATCATCTGGACCAAAGATAAAAACGGAAAACCATGGGTAACCATTGCTTGCCAGGGACTGGGAGCCAGCGTCTGGTTTCCGTGCAAAGATTCCCAGTATGACGAACCAGATAACGGCGTGACCATGCATTATACCTGTCCGGAAGACCTAGTTTGCGTAAGCAATGGTTTGTTTCTCGGAAAAGAAGTTATAAAAAACGGGCAGGCTACTTTCTCCTGGAATGTCAAAAACCCGATCAACAATTACTGCATGATTCCTTATATCGGTGATTATGTCAATATCCACGATCATTATTCCGGGGAAAAAGGAAACCTCGAAACCGACTACTGGGTACTGCGTGGAAATGAAGAAAAAGCAAAAAAACACTTCCAGGATGCACCAAAAACATTGGAAGCGCTGGAGCACTGGTTTGGCCCGTACCCGTTTTACGAAGATGGTTACAAACTGGTCGAAGCACCCCATCTCGGAATGGAACACCAAAGTGCCATAGCTTACGGAAACAATTACCTCAAAGGCTATATGGGACGAGATCTGAGCGGCACGGGAGAAGGTCTGAAATGGGATTTCATCATTGTACATGAAAGCGGGCATGAGTGGTTCGGAAACAGCATCACCTCCAAAGATGTGGCAGATATGTGGATTCACGAAGGATTTACCTGTTACAGCGAAACACTTTTCACTGATTACTGGTTTGGAACTGAGGCCGGAAACAGGTATTGTCGCGGACTGCGAAAAAACATCATGAACGACAAACCGATCATCGGACCTTATGGTGTGCAACAGGAAGGAAGTGGCGATATGTATTACAAGGGAGCAAACATGCTTCACACCATCCGTACGATTTATGCCAGCGATTCTCTCTTCCGGATGATGCTGCGGAAAATGAATATGGTATTCTGCCACCAAACCGTTAGTACTCAGGAAATAGAACAATTCATGTCGGCTGAACTGGGAATGGATCTTTCAAAAATCTTCGACCAGTACCTGAGGTGTAAAAATCCACCAACTTTGCAACTGAAATACAAGAAGAATAAAGTGATGTTCCGTTGGATTAATTGCATCAAAGATTTCGATATGCCCATCATGAACGGAAACCAGCCTCTTTCCTGCTCAACGAAATGGAATTCTTACCGGATCGGGCATGATTATTCGCTTGAGGTGAATCCGAATCTGTATGTATTTCTCCAAAAAAGAGGTCCGACCGATTAAATTATTTTTTTGATCAAAAATCCTCAGAGAAATCGTTCGCTGACTGGAACTGACAGCTTCCGAATTTTTGTTAATTAATTCTATTCGCCGATTTCAAAATACTTTTTTGAATTTGGTACTTTTGTAAAAATTCAACAGATGTTAACGCTCGATCCGAAAGAACTTCCGATTCCGAAATTACATGGGTATTTGCTGGGGGCAATTGGTCCGAGACCGATCGCTTTTGCTTCCACCATTGATGAAAACGGAGGAAACAATTTATCTCCATTCAGCTTTTTCAACGTATTTTCGGCAGCTCCACCAGTTTTGATTTTCTCTCCTTCACGCAACGGAAGAACTAATACGACCAAAGATACCTACAACAATATCAAGAAAGTTCCGGAAGTAGTTATCAACATCGTGAACTACGACATCCTGCACCAGATGAGTCTGAGCAGCTCTCCTTTCGCACCGGATGTAGACGAATTCGTAAAAGCAGGCCTCACTCCTGTTGCCTCCGACACCATTAAACCAATGCGCGTGCTGGAAGCTCCTGTTCAGTTCGAATGTAAAGTACTGGAAGTAAAAGAACTGGGAGATCAGGGCGGAGCCGGAAATCTCGTGATCTGTGAGGTAACGAAAATCCACATCCACGAAGAAATCCTGGCGGAAGACGGAACGATTGATCAGAAAAAGATCAATCTGGTAGCGCGAATGGGTGGTAACTGGTATTGCCATGCTAACGAAGCTTCCATGTTCGAGATTACCAAGCCGGTAACGACTATCGGGATTGGTTTTGACCAGCTTCCGGATGATATCCGCCAAAGTGTTGTTCTGAGCAAAAACGACCTGGCACAATTAGCCGGTGTAACCGAATTGCCGGATGAAACTGATGTCAACGAGTATAAACTATTGGAATTAAGTGATTTATTCTTATCTTTAGAAGATAGGCCCGCAAAATTAGAACTGGCTCTGCACCAGCGTGCAAAAGAATTGATTTATCAACACGATATTGAAGGAGCATGGATGACCCTGCTTTCTTTTAATGATTAAAAAATTTATAAATAACCCGTAGAAATATGTTTAAAATATCCGGAATCTTAAAGGTAAAAAATGATACCGTTCAAGTATCAGAGAAATTCTCAAAAAGAGAATTTGTTTTAACTGATAACGCAAGTATGTATCCACAGGATATCCTGTTTCAGCTGACACAAGACAAATGCAGTCTGATCGATGGATTCAACCTGCAGGATCAGATTGAAGTATCATTTAACTTAAGGGGACGCGAGTGGACAAATCCACAGGGAGAAGTGAGATACTTCAACACACTGGAAGCATGGAGAATTGAACGCGTGGGAGCAGCATCTTCTATGAGTGGAGGAATTCCGGCAGGAGGACCAACTGCCATGAATCTCGATCCGGTCGCTTCTGCATCAAGCGCTTCTACGGCTCCGAGTGACGATGACGATTTACCGTTCTGATTCCTCACCGTGTGTGAAAATACTGGTGATGTCTGCCTGAAAAAGAAATCATTCAAAGCTTTTAATCCCCACCGTCTTCCAGTGAAAAGTTGGGGCAAGTTTTGCGGTTAAATAAATTACCCCGGGGCAAATCCCGGGGTATCCTTTAAGAATAAAGTATGAAAAAATTAATCCTGCTACTGTTTGTTTCAGGTGTATTGCTTGTTACATCATGTAACACAAACACAGCGAATGACGCAGATTATGATACAATGGCGCAGGATATGTGCGATTGTGTCAACCAATCTTCCAAAGGTATTTCTGATGAAATGAAAGCCGCTATCATCAAATCCGAAAAAGATGGAACAGATATGCAGGCTGTCATGACAGAAGTGATGATGAAAGATTTGAAAAACGGTATGGCAGATGCTCAGGCAATGATCGATCTTGGTAAAAACATGGAAACATGTTCCAGAGATCTGGAGAAAAAATATGATAAAGTATATACTACCGAATCGCCAGGTACTGTTATTGAAAAGATTCTGAATAAATTAAAAGCGAAAAAAGGTTGTGAATTCACTTATGCCCTGATGAAAATAGGTGCACAACAAATGAATAAATAATCAAACATCACTAAAAATAAAACGGGAGTCCTCAAATTCCCGTTTTGGATACGTCATTTTTTCGGGTTTGCAAACATTCTGACATCTTCACTTGTAATCTTCGCACTGCATAAAATCACCAGGCGCTCCACAATATTCCGCAACTCCCGAATATTCCCTGTCCAGTCGGTTTGTTGTAACTCCAATAAAGCATCATCCGTAAATTCTTTTTTCAGCACACCATGTTCATTGCACACCAGCGCCAGAAAATGCTCTGCCAGCATCGGAATATCTTCCCGTCTCTCATTCAGGGAAGGGACATGAATCAGAATCACAGCCAAACGGTGGTATAAATCTTCCCGAAATCTTCCTTCGGCAATTTCCTTTCTCAGATCTTTGTTCGTAGCGGCAATTACGCGTGCATCGATTTTAATATCACGCTCGCTTCCTACCCGCTGAATGACATTCTCCTGCAGCGCTCTCAGTACTTTTGCCTGAGCGGAAGCACTCATATCACCAATTTCATCAAGAAACAAAGTTCCTCCGGAAGCAAGTTCGAATTTTCCTTTCTTATCCTTCACCGCAGAAGTAAAGGCTCCTTTTTCATGACCGAATAATTCACTCTCGATTAGCTCTCCCGGAATAGCCGCGCAGTTTACTTCCACAAAAGGCATTTTTCTACGATTCGACAGGTCGTGAAGTGAACGCGCCACCAATTCCTTTCCTGATCCGTTTGCTCCCGTAATCAAAACACGCGCATCAGAAGGTGCCACTTTCTCAATCATTTCCTTGATCTTGATGATTCCTTCCGTTTCTCCGATAATGGAAGATCCCTTGAACTTACGCACTGCTGTCTTCAGTTGCTTGGTTTCTTCCACCAACACTACGCGATCTTTCGCATTCCTGATTGTCACCAGAATCCGGTTCAGATCCAGGGGTTTTTCAATGAAATCGAACGCGCCTTTTTTGATCGCTTCCACAGCTGTTTCAATATTTCCATGACCGGAGATCATAATAACCGGGGAATCAATCTTTTGAGAAACCAGTGCATCCAACACCTCCATTCCATCCATCTGAGGCATTTTGATATCGCAGAAAATAATATCATACAAAGTGTTTTTAGCCTTTTCAAGGCCCTCTGCCCCATTTTCGGCTTCATCTACCTGAAAATCTTCAAACTCCAAAATTTCACGTAAAGCCCGGCGAATAGCCCGCTCGTCATCAATGATTAAAATCTTTGCCATTTGCTACTATTGGTCAGCGAAAATAACCATTTAATTGAAATTTGAAGATGGGAATAATAAACGGATAGTTTTCCCACTCTCCAAAGGTTTATCCGGTAATCTATTGCTTTCTTATGCTTACGCAGCTGTTTATCCAGCCAAAAGTGTTTGTATATTTGCGCCTTATGAAAGCAGAAATGAAAGCAGTAATCGATGCCATGAGTAAGCGGTTTACCTCGCATCCCTGGCATGGAATTGAAACAGGTG